>DASXQR010000018.1:0-12878 GCA_036507075.1 Acidobacteriota bacterium
GCAAAAGACGCGCTTGCCCCCGGCTACTCTCCTTGACCGCTTCGCGGTCTGGAGACGGCCCTCAGGCCGTCTCTCCGCTTCCTAACGTGCAATGAAAAATGTGGTTAAAAAAACCAGAACTCACGGTTCGGTAGCACGTGGGTGGCTTTTTCTTTGGTTGCGGCCTGCGGCTGCGCTTTGTCTTTGTGGTGAAAAAGCGCTTCCTGAGGTGCTACGGGCGGCGGCGGGAGTGGCTGGGGGAAGCGCCGAGCGTGACGGCGTCGATCTCGACTCCATCATCGCGGATGGCGCGCAGCGTGATGCGGGTCTGTTCCACATCAGCGCGCAAGTAGTGGTGTGCCGACCATCTAACGGCGTTCAGCGGACTGCTGTAGGTAGGGTACAGCGACGCGCCCCCGCCGCCGGAGGTGAGGTACACCGTACCGGCGCCGCTGTCGACAGGCACACCTCCTTTGATCGGCTTACTCCGCTGATAGCTGTGTTCATGTCCGTTGATCACCAGCTGCACGTTATAGCGCTCGAGAATCGGCACCACTCGATCACGTACCAGGGCCGATAGCGGATCGTTCTGATTGAGCCCGGTGGAGTATGGCGGATGGTGAAAATAGACAACCCGCCATAATTGCCTCGTTTTTTGCAGGTCGCTTTCCAGCCATTGCAACATTTGGCCCGTTCCGTTAGCCGCTTCAACAAGCGAGGCGTTTGAGTCCAGCGAAATAAAATGCACATTGCCCCAGTCGAACGAGTAATAGCGGCCCCGCCCTCGAACCGGAACATCATCGACAGGCACGGCATGAACGGCCAGGTACGTAGCGGCATTGTTGCTTTCATACTCGTGATTTCCGGGGGTGGGAAAAAACGGCACCAGTCTCATGAGGTCGCGATAATAGCGGAAGTAATTCCGGTCGATTTGATCGAACGTGCAGCTGGGATAAACAAGATCGCCGGTATGTAACACCAGCGCCGGATCTTCCTCAATCATGCGTCGCGCCACTGAAGATTGTCCTGCCGTATCCTCACCGCTGTCGCCGAAAACCAGAAAACGAAAGGGTCCGGGGCCGGGTGTACGAAAATGGAGTTCATCAAGCGGGGTAAGGTTCCTGTCGTCCAGAATCACACGATAGGAATAATCTGTGCCCGGGCTCAGGCCGCCCAGTTCCGCCCGGTATTGATAAAAGCGGAAGTTCAGTCCGGTGTAAGGCGCCAGATACTCCTGCACGTCGGCTTCGACGCTGGTGGAAAAACTTCGGTCCGTGGAATACTGAACCACGGCATAGCGATTTTCCACCGTGGTCCAGAGAATGGTAACTCGATCCCCGCGTAAGTTCTGCAGATACGGGTAACGCAGCGGCGGCGGCAGTTGCAAGAGAGCAGCTATTCCCTTGGAACGCGCGCCTCCCAGCAGGCCGACCGTTCCTGCCGACAAAGATCGAAGAAAGTTACGACGATTGCTCGCCATTCAAATTAATTCCCAACCCCCCCGGATTACTCACGAATCAAAAAAGAGTTCGTGAAATCCGTGTTCCACTTCAAGGCCGTCGCCTGCTGCGTGGCAGGTCTAATCCCAATTCGCGCAGTACAAAGTAACTGCGCTGGCGTGCAAACTGCCTCAGAAATTCGATCCCGTCTTCAAACTCTTGATTAGAACAGGGCTTCAAGCCCCCTACCCCGTCGGGGCACTGTTTGTTGGGATCCTCAAGAGCGGCCTCGTGAATCTGATTATACTGGCGGTCGATTTCCAATTCTAGTGATCCATACGGCCCCCCGGCGCGCAATGCGCAACGTGCCAGCGTTTCCAGGTAAAACTTGCGAAGATCGGCAACCGCCATTGCCCGCCGCATCAGCTCATTCTCCTCTATTCTCAATAAGATAGGGTGCTCGATGGCGCTAAATGTGTTGTCCTTGTCCCAGGCGATGAACTGCGAGAGGCTCTTTCCCTGGAACCGGTAGAAGTAGAAGTTGTTGATTCCTGCGTACCCAAGGATGCCATCCGACTCGGCAAGGAAATTCTCCACGGCCACATGGGCGACGAATAGCTTTAAATCCAGGAATTCCGCTGCGGCCCGCTCAAAATCTGCGGCAGGAGTTTGATTAATAATCCGAGTCATCGCCTCGATAGGGCCGTAGAGTGCGGAAGCGGAATCATTCTCGTGAGTTGTTGGATCAAATATCTCTGCATAACGGGAAAGATCCTGGCCTAAATAGGTGAGGTAATATGCGTACTTCCACGAGTACTCAAAAAGATAGCCATTGTCCTCACCAAAATTACGCTTCAGGAAATCCTTGTCGACGGATTCCACAATTGCGTAAAGGCCGAAGTACTGGTTGTTGATGAACAAGCGAGCGTGCGCTTCGCGCGAAGCAGGCAGCCCCATCTGTTGAAAGAAGAGCATGCTCAATCGCTCTCTGAGCATGGACGCATCCTGCGTCATGTTGTCCAGGATGACCGATTTCAGTCCCAGAAACGTTTGCCCCGGCACGTTGCGATTGAAGTCCACACGCAGTCCGGGCTTGGCCGCACTGCGGGTGCCTCCTCCACGCGAGCGGATGGCCACGTTCTCGACCAACAAATCGCGATCTTGATAGCGCCATCGAAAATTGCAATCGTAGTAGGCATTGCTCCGGAAGTTGTTACGCAGGACCTGCCAGTCGTTCGGATGGATGTCGAGCCTTATCTCATGGAGTATCGTGTCATCGAAAAAGTTGTCGGCAGTCTGGGCTCTGGCCGGGGCCGACAACATTATCAGGAGCGCTGGAATCGCTGTGAGGGGGTGGACCCATTTTTCACCACAAAGACACAAAAGCCACAAAGGTCCTCTGCCCCCTTTGTGCCTTTGTGGTGAAAATCTCATGAACGAATTTCCGAGCTAAGGTCTAAAGCACGAATTGCAGCCGAAACCACCGGCCCCAGAATCGACTTCGACCGGGAATCGGGCTGCGCGCTGTGTCTTCGATTCTTTCACGGACCGCGTTGGCTTGGATTTTCACCCAGCGGTTGAGGTACCAGTTGATTCCGAAGGTCCAAACGCGATCACTGTTACCCAATATGTTGGCTGCCCGCGTGCCGCGAGAGGGTATCCCGGGATGCTCGCTGCTGCCGAAACGAATCTGCTCGCAGCGAGCCGCAAGTTCCAGGGCGCCGAAGCCCCGCTCGCGTAAAAATTCTCTGCGCGGTTTGATCTCGTCTGCTTTCTGCTCCCCGGTCACCGCCCAGGTACCGGTCAGGTACCAGCCACGTGAAATCAGGTCGGGCAGATCCTGGCCGAGCAGGCTTTGCTTCTTGCGCTGCTCTTGAACATGAATGAATTCGCCCTGGAGTGAAAAAGGCCCCGGCCTCCAGTTCATTTCCGTTCCCACTCGCAGCCTTCGTCCATTGACAAACATATGGCGGAAAAAGGTCTCTTTAGCGAGGGTGCGTCCACGCAGGCCTTTGAGTCCTTCGGAAACATTGCTGGAGGTGAATGCCATGCCGAGTTCGATATTTTTCGTCACCGCAGGGGAGGGAATCAAACGAAGCGGCCGCACCAACACGCGACCCGCCAGGGTGTGGCCGCCCGTGTGCTCGTTGTCGCTGGTGCGGGCATTCTCGCCATCCTGAAGGAAATAGCCCGCCTGATAGCTCAATCCACGCTCAAAGAGGCGCCCGTGGGCCATGATGCCTTTGTCCCGGGCAGGCGCCAGGAGATCACCGATCCGCGAGCGCATGATAAAGTCCAGCTTGGTCGCGCCCTGCGGTTGGTCCATGCCAAAGGGCAGTTTGAACTTCCCCACTTTGATCTGAAAATCCGGGAAGTAGCGAAAATTCACGTAGACGTCGCGCCAGGGATTGTCAGTCCTCCCGGCTTCATCGAGGTCCTCGTAGAACCGGCGAAAGGTATCACGCAATTCGCGTTCGATCTCGAATTCGAAATGTTTGAGAAACCGGCCTTCCACGCCAATGCGCGCACGGTGCAGATCGAACACTCCCTCTTCGATCTTCCGTTCGGGCCAGAAAGTGCGGAAGTCGCCCTGCGCTTTCGCATGGAAATCGACGCGCAGCGCCTTGCCAAAACGAAGCGAAGGGTAATCCTTCATTTTGAACTTCAAACCGGCCGAGTCTTTAGTATTTTCATCCTGAGATTGCGCATCTGAAGGGTCTGTTTTCTTTTTCCCGGCCGCCGAACCTTTCTTTTTCCCGGCACCCTCTTTCTTTTTCTCTTCCTCGGCCGCCGCGTCGGATTTCTTTTTGCCGGAACCGCCCTTCTTCTTCGCTTTCTCGGCAGACGTGCCGGATTTCTTTTTGCCGGAAGAAATACCTTGGTTATTGTCGGCAATGACGGCGGCTTGCGCTAATAACGGCACTTCACTCACGTGCAGCAGCGAGAACAACAACACGCCCGGCAGGAAAATGCGGAGCAGGCATTTTCCTTCAGCAAAAAGCCGGAGCCGCGAAGGCGCGAAGGCGCTAAATGAATGAGGTCTCTTGACTAACCAATTGGAACTAAACACTGCGATGTCTGCGGTTCTGGTCACTCAGAAAAACCAGAGCAATTTTGCTTTCGCGCCTTCGCGCCTTCGCGGTAATGACGAATGACTAATGAACCAATGACCAACGCCTCACTCCTCCTCGTCTTCATCCTCAGAAGACTCCTGGCCGCTCTCGCTTCCGGGTTCCCCTTCACGGAGTTGCTGGAAGAATGCATTCAACTGGCTGACGCAAACCGGGTCTTGCACCAGCAGGGCCAGCTCCCGGCGGAAGCCAAGGCTTAGCGCCGACAGAGAAATGCTGCCGATCGTTGCCGCTGCCTGGTCTATCAGAATCATCTTACCGTGACTCAATAAGCTTCCCATGTTTCGCCCACCCAGGATTTCGACGGCAACGCCCTCGGCTCTCCTTGCTTCAAGCAGGGTTATCATGGTTGGATCGGTCAACTTGTGGTCAATGATGCGGATGCTTCGGCGTGCCTGCTGCAGCAGCGCCGTGAGCTGCCCGCGGGCCAGCTCGGGGCCGACGATCAATCGATTCGACAGACCTTCGGGCAAGGACGAATGTGATGGGCGGCAATCCGCTTCAAAAAGTCTCTTTAGCCCCGAGACCACTTGCCGGTCGTGAGTGATGTGAATGAAATCGCAGGTTCTCTCGAAACACTTCCGTGTGAAATTCAACGATGCAACAAGAGCCGGACCGTCATCTGCCACCACATACTTGGCATGATATTTGACAACCGGGTCGCTGTAGCGGTGGACCTGCGCGCCCAGGCTTTCCAGATACTCCCACAGTTCCTTCAGGCGCTTCTTGCCGCCTTTGGCGCGTGAGGTAAGAAGGACTTCTACCCGAACGCCGCGCCGCAGGGCTTCAGGCAGAGCGTCCAGCACTTTGAAGTCATCGCAGCGGAACACAGAGAGCAGCAGCCGATGCCGTGCTCCGCGGATGAAACTCAGCAGCGTCTCTCGCCGCTTGTCCGGTTCCAGGATGGTCCGCTCTTGGCGCGATTGTCCGAATGCATCCTGTTCTGGCTCGGCTTGAGAAGCCATTGCCCTCAGTTGCTCTTCTTTGGCAATTCCCACGTCACCGATTTGATGCCGGAATATCCGCCGCTTATCAATTGCTCGCTCATGTATTCCAAAGATGTGTTGGGCTCGAGCAAAACGTGGTATTTGATTGTTGCTCCGTCGCCATGAGATACCTCGCGGGGTTCATAGACCAGACCATAGGCTGCAAAGATATTCTGGATATGCCGTGTGGGGAGCTCGCGTCCCTCGGCCACCAACTCGAGCATCATGGCCCTTGGCTTCTGCTCGCCGATGTGATCGAGAACAGCGAGGAACAAGCAGATAAAAACTGTGGCCAGGCCCGCCACGCCAAACGACGCCAGCCCGCACGCCATCCCCACTCCCAGCAGGAGAAAAAGGATGGTGGTATCTTTCGGGTCCTCTATCGGCGTGCGGAAGCGAATGATGCTGGCGGCTCCCAGCACGCCGAAGGCCCGCGGCAGGGAGCCGCCGATGATAATCATCATCAAGGCTCCGGCAACTGTCAGCAGGATTTCAGCCTGTTCCATGGAGCGGCTCAGCAGTTTTTCGCGATGGTAGTGCTTATGGACGGCCGTGATCATGACGCCCAGTAATGCGGCGACCACCAGCTTGAGCACTTCCAAAAAAGGGTACAGTGGCGGAGGAGTGTCAAGTGCCGGCGATGGAAGGTAGGCCGGCGCGCCCGGAATGGTCAGCAGACCTGGCCAACGCAGGGCAGACCAAACAAGCGCCGCGCAAAGCGCACCCGACACGATGACCACTTTGAGGGTTTTCCATGATCTTGAGCGCATCTGCACAAAAGAGCCGTCCGGCCTAAGTTAGAAATTTCGCGGAGTATAACACCGCTCCGTATCAAAGCGGAAGGCGGAAGGCGGAAGGCAGGAGGCGGGAGGCAGGAGGCGGGAGGCGGGAGGCAGGCCCACCCAACCGAACCGCGCGCGTAAGCAAGCGGACTCTCGATGTAACACTTCTGGTTTATGTATGACCTGGCCCGGATCATTCATGAAGTTTGCGCCGTCCCCTCTCCTACCTGGGTCAGACGCGGGCGTCACCCGCGCAGGGAGAATCAAACTACTTCCACCGGCGTCAGACCGGCGAAGCGCAAAGCCACGTCCCGCAACGCAAGGGCGTGGCGGAAGCGATCTGAGCCGGCTTGCCGGAATGGGTGATTCGTGCCCCGATTTCGTTTGCCTCGCTGTGCCCTTGTGGGTCATGGCTCTGCGCTTCGCGCGCAGACTCGCGGCTTTTTGCGTCTTTCTTTTTTACTTCCTGGCATCTCGATCAAAAGACTTTAGTCCGGCCGCTCGCCCGTTGAGCTCATAAATTGCGCCGTTTGTGAGCGAAACGATATAGACACCGCCACCGGGACTTGTTTTAATGTCGGTGATCACACCAAAGTCTTTTCCGATCAGCAGGCTCTCGCTTTCGCCCATGTCGTGAAACGTTGCGTTATCGGCAACCAGATCCTGAAGCCGTGAATCGCTGAATGAAAGCTTCTTGCGGTCAGCGGAAAGCTTAAACCGAAACAGCGGGCCGCCGAGCGGTTCCGGCACGGCAAAACCGACGAGCAAATCCCCGAAGTATTGCGACCCGAGTGCCTGCGAGCCGACAAAACCAATTCCCGCAGGAGCGAGCACGTGCTTCCAACTGAATTCGGGATCGCGATAGACAGACCCCGGCAGCACGAAGAGTCGGGCTAACGCCTCCTGCGGAGTATCCGCGATGCGGCTGGGCCCCCAGCGAAACTGCTGGAGATTCGGGAAATCCTCGTGGTGCAGGGAAGTTGTTTCGATGGCCTTGTACTGTGACACACGCTCCATGGGACCGATAATCTGAATCCATCCGCTGTTCATTCCGCGCTCGATCCGGTTGATCTCGTCGAAGGCATCTTCTCCATTTTCCTCATCCCAGAGATTGCCCGATACAGGATCGAAAGCCATGCCGAAGCCGTTACGAACACCGTATGCCCATACTCTGCGCAGGTTGAATCCCACGTCGCCACCCACTGACTGGCCGTGCGTGAAGAAGGGGTTGTCGGCGGGTGCAGTCCCGTCGTCATTGAGTCTTAGAATAATTCCGGAAAAATGAGTGAGATCAGGTGCAGGGCCGCCGAACTGATCATCGGCAACGGTGGGCCCTAACCCGGTTGCGGTAGGTCCCGATGGAAGATTCTGCATTTGTCCGCGGCGTCCGGCGTCTCCGAAGAAGGCGTATAACTTGCGGTCAGGACCAAATGCGAGTACACCGCCGTCATGGTTTCCCCGGGGCAGCTGATTTTCGTCGTCCTGATTTGGAGGAACGGGCGCGCCGTCATTTTGAAATGAGCGCAAGAAGATCAGGTTCTTTTCGAGCGTGAGTGTGGAGCCGTTCCACAGAAAGCTGTCGATGCGGTTTCCCAGCAGGGGCGTTGCCAACATGTTATCCGTGTCGGCCCCGAAGAGATTACTTTGCAGAGTTTCGTCAGAATCACGATTTTTCAGGATCAAGTCAAAATCCAGGCAGGCGAGTTCCTGCGGGAAAAACGCGTTTGGCGGCGCTGTCGCCGTTCGGCATGACCAGAAAAGATAAACTCGAGGGTTGACCGGAAAGTCCGGATGCAATGCAATTCCAAGCAAGCCGCGTTCCGACGCGAAATTAACCGCAAGATCCAGCACCGTGCTTTGAACGGCGCCGTTTACGATTCGCAGAACCTTTCCGGTATCTTTCTCCAGTAGAAAAAAATCATTTGGTCCGAGAAAGGCCATGCTGATCGGGGTCTTGAGGCCGGAAATTACGGTTCGCAAACTCAAGTCTGGAACGGTCAACGTCGGCGCGGGATCCTGCGCGCTCACTGCCGGATTCACCATGAGCAGCATGGCGCCTGCGGTAATAAGAAGCAGACCGGCCCTGACAACCTTCGCGCCTCGCTGAAGGAGAGGAAATCCGGCGGTGATGTAATAGAGAAAACTTCGCACAGTGGTGTGTAGGAACATTATCAAGGACCTCCTTCGGTCGCCCTATTGTTACGTTAATATTTGAATCGTACTGCGGAAGGAAGAAGAGGCAAGAGGATGGAGAGAGTAAAAACCTCTTTTCCAGATTCTTCTGGAATGCACTCTATCGATCGGGGCAGCGTGATCCAGAAAATTGGACTATGAGACTTCGTTAATCCAATTTCTGCGAAGTGCGCGCGGCGTGAGGTCTTGGAAATTGAATTTCTGAGGAGCACGAATTGACACGAATTTCACGAACCTATTTGAAAGATTCGTGAAATTCGTGCCATTCGTGAAAATTCGTGCTCAACTCCCCAACCACGACTGCAGCAAATTGCGGATTACGAAAAAGGAGAAAAAGGCATAAAAACCTGCACAGACAAGCAGCATCAATTCACGCCACAGAGGAGGGCGAACGGCGCGCGGAAGAAAGCGACGATTCACCAGAAAGATCTGAATGCCTCCAATCACGAGGACCATTCCGGCTATGTTGGCAAGGATCGTAAAGAGTTTCATGGGTGAAGCGCTTCTGATGGCAATGACACCCCAGATAGAGAAGGCCGCAAGAATACCGTAATAGATCCGGCGAATACTGCCGCCCCGCCAGTCGCGCAGGCGCGGACTGGACATCCACAATGCGTCAGTGACGGTCCTGACAAGAATGTCGGTGTTGCCCAACTGGGTCTTGAACAATGTCCAGAACCCGTTAAAGAGTGTGAGAAACCAGAATCCGACCCAGGCCTTTTCTGCGAGGTACTTTGCCTGATAAGCCCCGGCGGCCAATCCCTGAAGATCGGTTCCGTGCGGGATAAGACTGGTGGCAAGGTTCACGTTCAGGTACATGCCAAAGAAGCAAAACAACCCCCAGACCCAGATCTGATCGGCATGGATATAACGCATCCATTCGTTCCAGTGGCGCAGGCTGGATTCGTTCACTGCGAAGACCTTCCCTACGTGAGACAGCTTTATCTCATGCCCCCCGACGGCGCTTGGAATTGCTCCGACTTTCGCTCCCATGCCGAAACCTTTGTCGCGGACCCAATTGGAAACAGTCAGGTTCCCGATCCCGCCCGAACCCGCAGTTGCGGCCAGAGCTCCGATCAATAACCAGTCGATCGGGTGAGGTATGCCCGAGAACTGAAAAAAACCGAGGAATGTTTGCCACCAGTGCGTCAACGGAACGTAGGCCAGGTTGACGAACACCAGAAAACTGAACACGCCGGCCAGCATGGTCCAGGCAAAGTATTCGAGCATTTTCTCAATCGTCCCGCCGAAAGAGAGAATTCCCACCACCACAAAAATCAAGCCGGTCGCAATCCATGCTACGTCCCCGGCATCGGCGCGGGAGGAAGGAAGCCTGCCCGTCCAGGCGCTGAACAAAGTTGTCGCTGCTGATCCAGCCAGAGCAGGCCATCCCAGTTGAAAAAAACCGACGATGGTGTAAAAGACCGCCCAGAATCTGGGACCGGGTTTAAGCCGCATGATGCCGCCATAGATCGGCTCTCCCGTGTAGAGCGTATAGCGCACCGCTTCAAGGTTGAAAATCACCTGCAGCAAAATTGAAACCGTAACGATGAGAAAAATGGACGACGAATATTTCACCGCGGCAGCGGGACCGACCAGCCATTCACCTCCGCCGATGGACGCCGCCGCCAGCACGGCGCCGGGTCCTATGACCCGCAGCAGGTTTCTGAAATTGAAATGCGGCGGCGCGGGCAGTTCGTCTACTTCCCAGGGGGGAAGCTCGCCATGGCGTGTCGGCAGTGTTCCGGCCTCTTGCTGCATCAGTTAATCCTGCGCTGGTCAATCGCCATAGGTGCCTCGCCGATTCCAACCCGAGCCAAGCATACGACACGCCGGCCGAGCAGCGCTACAGTACCGCGATCCGTTAGGTCGCGGCGCGCCAACCGGTCGAGTCTCATTCCAAGCCTCGCCAGGTGCCATCTCCAGACCCGCCACTCTGGCTTGCCGCAACCTTACGGATGCGGTACTGATGCGGCGTCAGCGCGGCTCAGGAATTTAATCTGCAGGGATGCTGTTGCAAGCCTGCTACAATCACCGGTCATGAAGCGCAGATCGATTCTCCGAGGCCGCCGCGCGGCGCTGCTCTGTATCATCGCTGTTGGTTGTGTTCCTCTTGCGACGAGAGTGCCAATTGCGGCTACTGTTGGCAGGCAACAGCCACCTTCGGCGGAGCGTGCGCGCTCGGCCAGGCCCAATATCATTTTCATCATGGCAGATGATCTGGGTGTGGGGCACCTGGGATGCTACGGCCAGACACGGATACGCACCCCGAACATCGACCGTCTCGCGCAGCAAGGACTGCGTTTTGCGCAGGCATACGCCGGTTGCACGGTTTGCGCACCATCACGCAGCACATTAATGACAGGCCTGCACATGGGACATACGCCGGTGCGTCTCAATCCCGGCGGGATTCCACTGCGTGCCTCCGACATCACTGTTGCCGAGGTGCTCAAGAAGGCAGGCTACGCCACCGGAATTTTCGGCAAATGGGGACTGGGTGACGCCCGCACCACGGGCGTTCCCGAAAAACACGGCTTCGATGAGTCGTTCGGTTATCTGCACCAGGTGCACGCTCATTTTTACTATCCGGACTACCTCTGGAAGAATGGGGCGAAATTTATTTTGCAGGAAAACTCCGGCGGCAAGCGAGGACGGTACTCTCACGATCTAATCGTCAGCGAGGCGCTGGACTTTGTGCGCGCACACCGGGATCGCCCGTTCTTTCTTTATCTGGCGCCCACGATTCCGCATCTGGAGCTTTTGGTGCCGGAAGATTCACTGGACGAATATCGCGGACGATTCCCTGAGACTCCGTTCCACGATCCGCGGGGCCACTACGCCGATCAGGCGACGCCCCACGCCGCCATTGCGGGAATGATCACTCGGCTCGACCGGGGGGTGGGTCAACTGATGTCCCTGCTGGAGGAACTGAATCTGGACAAGAACACCATCGTGTTCTTTACTTCCGACAACGGCGCACAAAATGGATATGCTACCGATCCGGACTTTTTCAAAGCGACCGGACTGTTTCGAGGGTACAAACAGGATTTCTATGAAGGTGGAATCAGGGTGCCGATGATCATCCGCTGGCCCGGACGTGTGCGCCCCGGGCGCATGACCGATCAGATATGGGCACACTGGGATTTCATGCCGACGGCGGCAGAAGTGGCCGGCTCACGAGCGCCTTCCAATGTCGACGGCATATCGCTCCTTCCCACGATTCTTGACAAGCAGCAGAAGCAGCACTCCTTTTACTACTGGGAATTCGGTGATGCGGCAAAGCTGGCGCAGGCGGTGCGTGCGGGGGACTGGAAGGGCGTTCGCACGCGTCCCGGCGTCGCTCTGGAGCTGTACGACCTGAAGGCCGACCCGGGGGAGAAGCGCAATGTCGCCGCCGACCATCCCGACGTTGCAGCGCGCATCGAAAAGATTTTGAGAACTGCCCGCGTCGATCCGCCGCCGCAGATCGAACCTCCCAAGGAACCGGGAAAGAGTTACCAGTGACGCTGTCGGCAGTGGATTTTTTTTCAGCGGGCAAACGGTACGATCCTGGAGCGAAGAATGGAGCGGTCGCGGGTAAGCAGGGGTAGTTTTTCGACAATGCTGGTGGCTGCAATGATTTCGTCTTCGGGGCCGGATTTGAAATCGAGCTGGGTGCTTATCCGGGCGATCTCCAGAGTGATTGGAACAACTGAAATTGAGCGAAGCGCCTGGCGGAATTCGCTGCTGTCAAAATCGATCTGCAGGCGTCGCATCTGTGAAAGCTTTGCAAGCTCCCAGAGCACGATGTCGGAGATTGCCAGTGTTTCTGTCACGATGTGCTTTTCCTCGCGCGGCGTCAGCTCCCCGGCCAGCAGGGCGATCAGAATGTGAGTGTCAAGATTTAACATTCCATTTTGCGCCTGTGCTGAAGATGTTTCCCTTCACCTTGATCTTCGTCTTCATCGACCCGATCAGGCTGCGATTCTGCTCAGCCAATATGGGCGCCACCCTGGCGATCGGCTTACCCCGTTTGGTTACGATGAGGCCCTGGGCATCGAGTTCGTCAAGAATCTTCAGACACTTGGCCTTGAACTCGGTCACGGTCATGGTTTTTGGGCCAGTCATGTCCGAATACTAACAGATGACTGGTCAAATGACCAGTCATCTCAACTTTTTTTTTTGTTATTTTGGCAAAGTTTTTCAAAACCGTCCACGTCTACGAGCCTACAGTGGCCGTAAGGCCATAACCAAAAAGGAGACTCAGAGCATTGAATTGCCGGTCTGGACGCTGAAAGCGTCAAATAGAGTAGCCGGGGGCAAGCGCGTTTTTTGCGCGCCGCCCCCGGTGAGCTTCCCCAAACCGGCGCACCCTGAAAGGGTGCCAGA
>DASXQR010000019.1:0-19442 GCA_036507075.1 Acidobacteriota bacterium
ACTACTCCAGCCTGTGTCGGCCCCATGGTCACTTTGGGTTGCTTTCTTGATCGTTATCAGACTGCTGCCCGATACCGGATCGTCAAACGTATAGCCGGAATAGTTGCCATCTGCAACGTAGTAGACATCTCCCCGCACCAGGACTGCCGGCAACTGCGTGTAGGCATTTGTCCAATCCGAACCGGTCTGGTTTCCAGTTGCGCCTTCCCGAACATAACGACTTACACCAAAGGCGACGCTATTTGACGTCACCAAAAGCAGAAGTAGGAAGACACATGTGAAGGTAGGCTTATAGATTCGCATATTGGTACCTCTCAAGCTCTAAACGCAGAGGCAGGTGAATGGAGTTCGCCGCGTTTTTATTGACGCCCAGGGAGGAATGAGTGTCTTTTTTTTGACACTCGCGTCTGTAAGTAGTTGGTGAATCCGCTCTGGGGCTACTGGCACAGAACGTGCTTGGATAATGTGATAGAAGGGGAGAGGGATGTGTGATCGTGCCGCGATTGTGGCGGCCGATGCGAGGCATTCCGGCGACTTCAGAAATGGCCGCGACAAAACCTATTGAACTTCTAATGGTAAGACCGGGACCGGTCGCGGCGAAGTTGGTAAATGCAGCCGGAATTTCGAGGGGGTCAGTAGCGTCTGCGACTGAACGTGAATCGGACTTAGAAATAGCAAAAAATCTTTGATAGAATCTCGTGGCCATTGCAGTGCTCCTTTGCACAGGCTGCAGTGGTGCGCTCCCCTCGGATGCAGCGGCATCCGAGGGGGCTTCCTTCGTCAATCCTAACTAAGTGTGATTAGCTGCGCCGAGCATAGACGCATCCCTGTCCAAATGAAGTGAGAGCGATTACAGCCCAGCGAAGCGCCGTGAGAGCAATGACTTGCCGGTGATTTTTGTCGTAAAAAACCAGATTCTAAGCTTGCGAGGAGAACCGGGTTCGGCGCCTCAACAGTCAAAGGCGCGGCACCGACCCGACGCCTCACAGGGTATGCGTTGCGAGCTCAGCCAGACAAAATCGATTACCTAGGGCTGGATTATCAAGAATCTTCATCGCAAAGGCCACCAAAGAGCGCCAAGGATAGCGTTCTTCGCGTTTTAAGTTTTCTTGAGATTCGGGCTTAACGCTCCAAGGGTGTTCCACCTTGGAAACCTCAGGTTTCGCGTCCACTATTTCCGCAATTACATAATGTAGGTAAGTGACTGGCAGCGTCTCAGATCGGCTCGTTCATATAAACCTTTTAGTTACAATTGATTACCGGCTCTCTCTCTGATGGATTGATTCTTGCTTGTCCAAGGTACCGGAGGTCATGAATTCGAACTTAGGCGGCGGATTGGTATCAGCCCGTCCCTATCGTGGCGGAGCATTATCATGCTTTAACGGCAATTCATCCGGATTTCAGTTGCGACGCTGTGCCTTGGGGTTTTCCCACGAAGTGTCGAGTGCCGATGACATCAAGCACATTGCAGACGCCAGTCCTGCAAAACGAGGATGCATTTTGACCGGAATTGGACGGCAGACTGTGCCTTCCCGAGTTTCTTCATGGTCCTCAAATTCAAAATTGTTTGAAAGCCTGTTGAGAACAGACCATGGAGTATAAGAAATATGATCCGCCGGTGGATGTATTTTCCACAGCGCCACAATCGGCCGACGCGACGCCGGAAGCTTACATTCAGAAAGTGGTCAATGTTGCCCGGTGGAGCGAAGAGGCCGGGTGCAAGGGAATCCTTATCTACACGGATAATCGACTGGTAGATCCCTGGCTCGTTGCGCAGATAGTAATTCAGAGCACGCAGAGTTTGCGCCCGCTCGTCGCGATCCAGCCGATCTATATGCATCCGTATTCGGTAGCGAAAATGGTTTCCTCTTTGGCGTTCATGTATGAAAGGCAGATTTACCTCAATATGGTGGCAGGGGGGTTTTGCAATGACCTGCTCGCATTATGTGATGAGACACCTCACGATATGCGGTATGAGCGGCTGCGCGAATATACCACGATCATCAAAGAACTCCTGTCTAACAGATCGGCCGTAACATTTTCGGGAAAGTTCTATCGGGTTGAAAATTTGCATTTGAAACCCGCGCTTCCGCCTCATTTACTCCCGGGGATTTTCATTTCAGGGTCCTCCGAGGCTGGGATGGCGACGGCACGAGCTTTAGGCGCGACAGCTATCGAGTATCCCAGATCGGGAGAGGAATACGCTGCTAGGGAAGCCGGCGATCATACCAATTCTGGCATCCGGATAGGCATCATCGCTGCTGAAGATGAAACCACCGCGTGGCAACTGGCGCATGAGCGATTCCCGCCGGACCGAAAAGGTCAGATCACTCATATGATGGCGATGAAGGCCTCGGATTCACTCTGGCACAAGCAATTGTCCGAACTGGATCAGGAAATCCAGGGGCAAGAGACTTGTTACTGGCTCTGGCCTTTCAAGAACTACAAGACGTTCTGTCCGTATCTAGTAGGCAGTTACAAGAAGGTCTCTGAGGAACTTGCAAAATACATCAAGGCCGGATTCAAGAACTTCATCCTCGACATCCCGGCAGAAAAGCGGGACCTGCAAACCGCTGGGATAGTCTTTACAAAGGCTGTAGAGGAATCAAGTCAATGGCAATCCTATTGCAGGACTTCGTGACTGAACAGGCAAAAACTCGCCCTGAGTCAGTCGCTCTGGTTTTTGAAGAAAAAGCCGTCACTTACGGAGAACTGGAAAAGAAGAGCAATCAGTTGGCCTGGCTTCTCAGGGATATGGGATGCGCGAAAGGAGACCGAGTGGTCTTGTTAATGCCCAAATCCACAGAAGCGATTCTCAGCATGATTGGAATATTGAAAGCAGGCTGCATTTACGTGCCGATCGATCCGTCTAGCCCTGCTGCCAGGATAGGAAAAGTCCTGGATTCATGCCAGCCAGCATCTATCTTAACCACGGGGTCTTTGGCTGAGGTTCTCACCCCTATTCCTTCCCCCGATCGCGAAAAGTTGACGATCATAAGCTGGTTGAGAGAAGGAGAATTAAGTCAGAACGGAATAAAACATGATGTCACGAGGCATGACCTTGACGCGTACAGCGAGGAAAGCCCAAACGTCCGCGTTAGACCTGATGAGCCTGCACACATTCTGTTTACCTCCGGATCCACGGGCAGTCCTAAAGGTGTGATTATTTCACATGCCAGCGTGCTCCATTTCGTCCAGTGGGCGAATACGTATTTCACCTCATCCTCTGAGGACAGGAACTCAGGGCATTCACCGTTGTTCTTCGATCTTTCCACTTATGACATTTACGGAACCTTTGCGTCTGGAGCCAGCCTTTATCCGGTCCGGCCGGAATTGAACCTGCTGCCCCATAAGCTAGCCGAGTTTATCCGAGACCACGAATTGACGAAGTGGTTTTCCGTGCCCTCCGTTCTCAACTACATGGCTAAGTTCGACGTGGTGAAGGCCAATGACTTCCCCTCGCTAAGACGCATCCTCTGGTGCGGGGAGGCATTTCCAACGCCATCTCTCCGGTACTGGATGCAAAAGCTTCCCAGGGTCACCTTCACGAATCTTTATGGGCCAACGGAGACTACGATTGCGAGCAGCTATTACACCGTACCCGTCTGTCCTCCACACGACAAGGTTGAAATTCCCATCGGACGTCCGTGTCCCGATGAGGAATTGTTCGTTCTCGACGAAAAGATGTGTTCAGTTGCTCCTGGAGAGACCGGAGACCTCTACATTTGTGGCGTCGGGCTCAGCACAGGGTATTGGAAGAATCCGGACACAACCGCCAAGGTTTTCTTGAAGAATCCTCTCAAACCGGAAGCCAACGATATGATCTACAAAACAGGGGATCTAGCGAAAGTCGATGAAGAGGGGCTGATTTATTATGTGGGTCGCTGTGATGCCCAGATAAAGAGCAGGGGATATCGAATCGAGCTCGGAGAAATTGAAGCCGGATTGCACTCATTCGAGGAATTGCGGGAATCCGCCGTTGTTGCAATTCCCACCGGCGGGTTCGAGAGTCATCAAATTTGTTGCGCCTACGTTGCACAGGAGGGGAAAGAAGTCACTCCGCTTTTCCTTCGGAAACGGCTATCGACGCTTCTTCCTCCATATATGATTCCAAGTCGATTTCGAGAGTTTAGTCAGCTCCCCAGAACTGCAAACGGAAAGATTGATTGCCGTTTCCTAAGGGAAGAATTTGCACACAATGAGACTGAAACCAGACACCGGGGATACAGAGGAAGTCTCTCAGCGGATGTTCGATAATGGCATCCAGCAGCAGGTTCAGCGCATTCTCGTCGAACAACTAAACCTGCATCTTCCTTCTCCCGATACCGACCTGATAGGGTCCGGCTTTCTGGATTCCTTGGGCTTTGTCGAGTTGCTCTTGCAATTGGAACAGAGATTCGGCATTCAGATTAGGATCGAAGCGCTTGAGCTTGATGATCTGAAATCAGTTGCCAAGATCGCAGAATTTGTGGCGAAAAGAGAGAAGGGGCGAAGTCTACCAACCGGCGAGACGGCGTATCGAGTGAAATGAACATTGTAAGTTCTTTTTCAGGGGTTTTTAAGAGATTCCTGGGCAAATTGGCTTATATAGCGCCAGGAGGAAGTAGCCTAAGACCATGGCTTCATCGAATGCGAGGAGCCAAGATCGGGAAGAACGTTTGGATTGGCCAGTTCGTTTACATAGATGAATCTCATCCTGAGGCGATTTCAATTGGTGAAAACTGTTCAATTGGGCTTAGAACTTCTATCCTCACCCATTTTTACCGCGGACCCAGAAAATCAAAAAGCAATCATGCAGTGGTAATCGAGAAGGACGTCTTTATAGGCCCGCATTGCTTAATTCTCCCGAATGTGAGGATTGAGGAGGGCGCAGTTATCAAGGCAGGGACGGTAGTGACGTGGAACGTACCCGCACATGCATTTTGGGGTTTCCCACATGCTGGCATTTTGGGTGAAGCTACAATCCCCCTAACTCCTCAGTATTCCTACGAAGACTTTATCCGCGGACTTAGACCTGTCGGCAAAAAGGATGCCATTGAGCGGAGACGGCATTCACCTCAGCGTCGGACTTCAACGTAAGAATCGGCCTACTCGAATTCATTTACGAATCGAAAGTACTACTTAGTTGCCGTAAACTCATGTACGAATTTTTGCCACTGCACTAGGCGCAGATTACACGCATAATCGGCTACCGCTTTAAGCGGGCGGTTCAGAAGCTTGATTAGTGAAAGCAGCAGAGATAAAGTTTGGTTAGAATGAGGATCCATCGAATGGTGCCGTAGCAGCGTTCAGGTGGCAAGTTTGCGGCGGCAAGAGCTACCAGTTTCTTTTTCGCTAATGTTTAACTGGGCAACTCCTGCTCCCGGAAACTTGCCTCCTTGAACGTAACCCATGCTCACATCCGTCGACGCGGGCTAAATTATCGGTCTGAACCTCCCGCTTGACCTTATATACGCACTCCAGTGCGGAATTTTTTCCGCAAGGGCTGGAGGAGCGGTGCCGGCATTGACAGTGTCCTTCTTGCTGTCTGTCGGGCAGCCTGGCTGATCACATGGCTTGTGAAGCTGAATGTTGCCGCCGTCATTATCGTCGTCAGTGGGATCCAGATCGCCGCATTCCGGCTCGCCGGCAGGACAGATTTTGCTGGGTTTCAAGTTGTCGGCAAAGTAAACAACATCCCCTTGGCAAGAGCCAGGCGTGACGTTTTTAACCAGTACCTGGATGCGGTCGTCCCGGCCAGGTTCACCGTAGTCACAAACCACCGCCCTGTAGCGAAACTGCGTCGGCGCTACACAGCCTTTTGACGCAGCAATCTGGGCAGCTAATTGCGCAGCACCTCCTGTGAGCTCGGCATTGCCTTCGAACAACCGACAGTGGCAGGGATCTGACGCAACTGCGTTGTAAACATCAACGTCGACCCCCTTAATGTGGGTCTGGTCATTGTGATCGACCAGATTAAAGTGTCCCTTAATCTCCGTATTGTTCTCACTCCTTGCACCGGCATTAAAGCCCCAGCTGACTCGCCCGGCCGGACACTCGAGTGGCGGTCCCGGAGGCGCGGGGCATCGCGGTTGAAAATGACCGCCGCCGGTGACAAAATCGAAGCACGGTCCCGGTGCTTGGTCCCACACAAATTGCAGAAATGGCACGCCGAGCGATCTGCCCGCCACCCATTTAAGCGCCGCCATCGTCAGGTTGGCGTCAAGGGAGTTCTTGTACACAGTCTTGTAGCTGACCGGAAGTATCGTGGTTCCCGAACTGACCGAGCTTCCGACACTCGCCAGGATAACCTCACCGCCAGTCGCGAGGGTGAGGTGAAGGGCATTCACCGTGATTCCCTGGGAACCAGCGCCAGATGCGGACTGCTCATTGATAATGAGAGTTGCTACGCCAGGGATGCTGACCGTCTGGTTGGGAAGGCCGGTTACTGCGATGGGAATGCCCCCAAAAGTGAGACTGTCGATTTCAGTGGAGCCCCCTGAACCAAGTTCGGTAGCTCTGGCCTGGGCTCGCACGAACGAAACAGTGAGTTCTGCGGCCTGTCCGGCAAGAACAACGACGCCGGCCAAAGAACTGGAGCTGTTTACCAGACCGGTACCTGCGCTGGTAGCGCTGTTGGGCACGTTAGCGCTCAAGACTCCGGGAACTCCTGCGGTCACGTTCCCCGCAGCTTCCCATCCCCCGGTTGAAGGTAGCTGACCTGTATCTGTAAGGTACAAGGGACCAGCACCCAGTGACGGGACGTTCACGTAGGCGCCAAAGGCGCGGCCCGTATAGGTACCAGCCTCAGCTACAGAAAAACAGGCCGCCACAAGGGCAAGGCCGAGGCAGACGGAAAAACTACATTTTAGAAAGTGTTGCTGGCTCTTTTTTTTCATCGTGATTTAACCTCCCAGGTTAATGTTTTGGCAACCGCGTTGGCGATTCCTTCAGCCCATCCTTCCCTGGGTGTCCGATAGGAATCGCTTCCCTATAATTGCTCTGCCGTATAATCGCTCTGCCATGAGGGGAGTAGGCAAGAGATGTGCCAAAAGGGTGGGGTGTGGCGTCATACAATCAAGTTTAAGCTTTAGAACAAGTTATGAGACTGTGCTGAGGGTAGTCCGGTGGGAAAGCGGTGCATGGATCTTCCAGTTATAGGAAGCAACCTCCACAGGTAATAGTTATTTGTTCAATGAGAAACGGGATCTACAAGCAGCCGTCCGTTGAAGGCGGAGGAGGCATCAAGAAATCGTAAGGTTAGTGTATTTTTGGGCGCGCAGGCGCTTGAGGGCGATGTTATACAGCGATGTCAGATTTTCTGCTTCACTGGGATATACCGCACAGGATGCCTTCAGCGACACAGCTTTGTGCTCTTTTGATACGGAAAGCAGGAAGTCTGATTTCAGACGTTGGAGCACTGAGAGACAATTTTCGGCCTTCGAATTTAAGAGAATAACCGCCAGCGTTCTGTTACTTAACGTCCCCACGCCGTCGTTCTGTCGGACGCAGGCCCTCAAGAAACGGGCCAGATTCGCAAAAAGCGCATCCTGGTCTTTTGGAATTCTAAACAGGAGAAGGGCGACAAAGAATTGATACCTGAGGGCACGCGCTAATTCTTCTTCTAAAGAATGAAAGAAGAGTTCGCTGTTCAGGCATGGACGATCTGGTTGGAAAGCTCGCAGCAATTCTCCGGACCTCTGTTTAAAATTCATTGCAGTCAGGCTCATGCTATGTGTGACCGAAGCAAGATTATTGCCAAAGATAATCCAGCACGGACAAACCGGAGCTTTTTAACAACACCGACACAAAAGTGCACAACATTCCGCTCTTTAAGAACAACGATTTTCAACTCCGGCTCCAACCACTCCGGGAGTTTCTCGATGAATGTCAAAAATGCTGTAGAAAAACTAGCAGCTTTTGCGTAGTGGATCGCACATTTCCGTTCAAAGCGTTGGTACCGCTCTCCTTGGCCTTCCAAATATTCCAGGTTATCTCCGTCGTTCGTACGATCACCTAGCCCGAACCATTTAAGAAAACTTAGCCGCCAAGACCGGGCCCTTGCGGTGAATTTTCTAATAATCGGGCCTGCCCACTGAAATTCTGCGGCACACTATATTTTTCGCCACCCTTTTTACCCTTTTAAGAATGACAGCCCGTTGGAGCGACGAGAAGTATGCACACGTCAGCGCAGCCATTACCCCAACTCTTGTTTATTGACGATCAGGAATCCTTTCAGAAATTCGTGACCAGGAACCTGGGTCAGATCGGCTATCACGTAATCACTGTCGGGCACTGGCATGAGGCCAAGAGCCTGATAGAAAAGGAAAAAGTGCAACCGGAAATTGTATTTGTCGAGCCGCTGTCAAATGGGAACTTTGAGGACCTGAAGGATATCTGTTCTCAAGTTTCACACACTCCCATCGTGGTGCTGTCCGCATCGAGAGATCCTAAAACCATCCTTAAGGCTCTTCGCCTTGGAGCTCAGGATTACATCTGCAAACCGTTTGATCTTAAAGAACTTCAGCGAACCATCGACGAAATTATCATCAGGAAAAGGGCAAAGCTTGAACCTGCTCCACTTCGCGCGAAAGCTGCCGACGATGGATTTGTCTTCAGCAGCCCCAAAATGAAACAGATCCATGACACCGTCGTCCAGATCGCCAACGAACGGATTCCGTTGTTATTACAAGGGGAAAGCGGTGTCGGCAAAGAGGTTATCGCGCGGCTGGTCCATCGGTGTTCCAAATGGTCACGCCGGCCGTTCGTCAAGGTCAACTGCGCGGCGGTACCGGCCGAACTTGCCGAAAGCGAGCTCTTCGGTTATGAAAAGGGCGCCTTTACCGGCGCTTACATTGACCGGCCTGGCAAGTTCGAGTTTGCAAATGGCGGCACTATCTTTCTCGATGAAATCACCGAATTCACTCCCGCCACTCAGGCCAAGCTTTTACAAGTGCTTCAAGATGGAAAATTCACACGCCTCGGCAGTAATCAGGAGATCCAGGTTGATGTTCGAGTCATTGCCGCAACCAACCAAAAACTGGACGACGCGATAGAAAAAGGGACTTTTCGAGAAGATTTGTACTATCGCTTAAACGTAGTGAACATTGAAATCCCTCCTCTGCGAGAGCGAAAGGAAGACATCCCTCTCCTTTGCGACCATTTCCTTTCAAAATTCAGCGAGCAGAACGGGAATCTTAAGAAGATTCCGGAAGTGCTATCCAAGCTTTTTCATGCTTATCAATGGCGTGGAAACGTCCGCGAATTGGAAAATTCCATCAAACGTTATCTAGTCATGCAGGATGAGGAAGCTCTTCGAATGGAGCTGGAGGCCAAAATATCCAGCCAGACGTTGGATGACATTATCGATAAGGGAAAGAACGAGGAGAGCCTGGATCTCAAGGAAATTGCAAAAAAGGCCAGCGCTGTCGCTGAAAAGAATATGATCATCAAGACGCTTGCCCAGACCAATTGGAATAAATGGAGGGCGGCTAAAGAGCTAAAGGTCAGCTATAAGACCTTCCTTACCAAGGTAGTGGAATACGACATAAAACCGCAAACCGGAAAAGTTCTCACTCAAAGTTAGTACCTAATTGCATTTTTCCACCACAAAGACACAAAGATCACCAAATCGGACGAGGGGCAGGCAGAGTCCGGTCATCCCAGAACACGTTGCCACAATTCACTTTGAGACCTGACGGGACTCTGTCTGTCCCTCGTCCGATTTGGTGTCCTTTGTGTCTTTGTGGTGAAACGATTAACCTCCCACCAATTCCCGAAACATTTTCTTCTGACGATCCAGAGCCTTTTGATAGATTTCGTGATTATCCCAGTTGGGCCGATATTCCCTTCCGATCGCAGCCGGAAGATCTTCAAACTGGTCGATCACGCCCAGTGCGCGCAACGCCAGCAGCGCGGCGCCACGGCTGGAAGCCTCCGTCTCTTCCGAAGCCAGAATGGGGCGGCCGAGTGCATCGGCCATCATTTGCTTCCAGACATTTGAAGCCAGCAGCGCGCCGCCGGTCGCAATCACCTGCGCTTTTCTGGCGACGATTCCCTTCAACAGTTGCTCGATCAGGGCAAACCTGCAGGCAACCGCCTCCAGAAAGGCCTGCGCCACCTGTACGGGCGTAGTCTGCAGAGTAAAGCCTGAGATCGCGCCCCGGGCATGATCGGCCCATTCGGGACTCCGCTCACCCAGTAGAAAAGGAAGCACGGTCAGCCCGTGCGAATCCGGTTTGAGTTTGGAAATGAGATTTTCCAACTGCGGCGCCGGCGGGAGATTAAATGTTTCGCGCAGCCAGGGTATCAGAATCCCGCCGTTTGAAAGAGCGCCTCCCATTAGAATCCGTTTCCGGTCTGCGCGATAACACCAGAGTCCCGGCACGATCTCAAACGAGGCCGGCTGCCAGCAGACGCGCATCGCTCCCGACGTTCCAACCATCAGCGCCAGCCGGTTCTCGTCGACGCAGCCGCATCCAATATTACTGGTTGCGCCATCGCCCACCGCAGGAATCCAGCGGGTCGTCTTCCAACTCGACCAGCGCGCCGCAAAAGTAGGAGCCAGCGGTGGAAGTTCTTCCTGAAGGCCCACCAGAAGGGGCAACTGCGAGCGTTCAATCGGCAGTTCACGCAGCGTCTCGTTGTCCCAGTCCTGCGTGTGTTGGTTGAACAGGCCGCTGGCCGAGGCCATAGACACGCTGCAGTGATCGGTACCGAGCAATTGCCGATAGAGATACTCTCCAAAGGACAGCCAGCGCGCCGCCCGCTCCAGCAGATCAGGACGCGAATGGCGCAGCCATACAAGCTTGGGAGGCACATAGCTGTGGTGGAACATGCAGCCGGTGCGCGCGTGGTATTGCTGTTCGTCCAGGCGGGCGCGCAGCGCGGCGGCCGCCTGACGGCTTCTCACATCCGCCCAGAGATAAACCGGAGTAACCGCATTGCCGCTGGAATTGACGCCCACCAGGCTGTGCCAGAAAGTGCAGGTTGCGACCGCACCCACTCTCCTGGCGAGCGTGCCGGTCTTGCGATACAACTCCTGGAGGCAAAGCACCACGGAATCCACCAGTTCGGTCGTATCCAGTTCGACGCCGCCGTCTGCCGTGTTGTGCAGTTTATGGGAAACAGTTGAGTCCATGCCGGCAATCTGCCGGGCGCGCGCATCATAAAGGATGGCTCGCGTGGAAGAAGTTCCTACATCCAGCGCCACGACCAGCGGGTCGACAGCCGAGGAAGGCTCAATCGGCGGCATCAGAGTGGAATTGAAGCCGAATGCGGAATTCGGAATGCGGAATGCGGAATAAAGCTGTCGTTTGTCCGTCGTCCGTTGTCCGTTGTCGGTTATTCACTGTGAGATAGAGTCCTCTGCGAAACTTGGCGCACTTTGCGGCTCTGCGGTGAACGCGATCTCGGTTCTGTTGCAGCTCAATCTCAATTTCGCCGGTACAGATAAAGATCCCGGCCTGCGTTCTCAATCACGAGAGAATCCGCATCTCGAATTTGATCGGGGTCGACGCGGCCCGGGTCCTGATACTGCAGATTCACCTGGTGACATTCCTCCCTGGGAACCTGCGAAGCAAGAGTGATTTGAAAACGGGGCGTTTCGACGCCATCCTTCCACTCACCTGCATAACGCACATGTGTGAGATGCGCGGCTACGCACAGGTTTTTTTGCAAATCCTCGTTCCGGCTGACCATTTCCTTGACCCTTCCGAGGACGTGATACCCGTAACGTCGAATCAAATCGCCGTGAGTTAATGAAATGTGGCGCAGGTGCGGCGCCACGATCAACAGCTCGCCGCCCGGCTGGATAACGGCGCCGATCCGGTAGCTTGCCTTGCCTCCTGTCCAAAGTTCATCGTAGTGCGGATCCAGCATGGCGACCACGCGCTTGAAGCGACGCGTCACGAAACGAACGTGTACCCGCGAGCTGACCGCTGCCGCCCTTTCAAACGCGCCGATGATGTTTCCGGTAAACAGCGCATGGGTGCGCAACCGCCCGTCGTCAGCACGCGTGGAAACAGAATTAAATGAGATCACCTGTTGAATGATGGACCTTGAGGCCTCATTCAAAAGGCGCCGGATGGGAGTATCAAGGTTGCCAATGGTGTTTTCGATAGTAGCCAGGGCCCCTACCCAATGGGTGGCATGGGTGACGTCAGGTCCGCCGACGCCCGGAAAGAAATATTTCGTTCCTCCTGAAAAACCAGCCACCTCGTGCGGCGTCGTCCCGCCAATCACAAAAACAGTGTCATACAGCCCCGGACCCAGCAGCCGGTTGATTCGCAGGTTCACCTCCTGCGCATACAGACCATCGGTAAGTTCAATAACCCTTTGCGCGCTTATTCTGCCGATCGCGGTCAGGTGAGCCGGGTCATCCCAGTGATGATCAAAGATCGTTCCCAGCTTGCGCAACGATGTATGCAGGCCAGCGCCGATCTTCGCTCGCTTTTCCGACCCGGTCATTGGAGGGTGGGTTCCCTGCGCGATCAATACATCAATACGGCCGACTGTTTCGGGAAGCTCCTCACACAGGATGGGGAAAAGCACATCGGTCAAGTCATCGCGGGTTTTGTCGGGCACGATCGCCAGGATCGTTCGCCCAGGCCTGCAGGAAGCAAAGGTCTCTTTAACGATGGCTCGGATCGCGGTCGAGTCCAGATCAACTTCGGCTCCACCGATTCCGCCGGTCCATTTTGTGTGCATCAAATTAGTATACGCGATGTAGGGGCGGCCTGACATGGCCGCCCGATTCGCCGATTTGACCAGCGGCAACCATGCGGGCGGCCATGTCAGGCCGCCCCCACGGTTTTGATTTACTGGTTTACGCCCGAGGCCAGCAACCCGCCGTCTACCACCAGAATTTCTCCCGTCACGTAGCTGGCCGACTCTGAGGCGAGGAAAATCGCGGCGCCGACCAGTTCTTCCACCTGTCCGAAGCGACCCATGGGAGTGCGCAGCTTGAATTCCCTTCCCCGCTCGGTGCCATCCAGCAACGCGGTGTTCAACGGGGTCCGAAACACGCCGGGCGCAATCGCGTTCACATTCACTCCATACTTGCACCACTCGCATCCCAGACTCTTGGTGAGCATCGCCACTCCGGCTTTAGAAGCCGAATAGGCCGAAGTTTCATGCAGGCTCACAAACGAAGCCAGCGATCCAATGTTAATGATGCGGCCGTAGCCGCGCGCGATCATTCCCTTGCCGAAAATCTGGCAGGAGCGCAGCGTCCCGGTCAGATTCGTGTTCAAAATGGCATTCCAGTCGTCTTCTGTCATCTCCAGTGTGGGAACGCGCTTTGTGCGCCCCGCAGAATTGACCAGAATGTCCACGCGCCCGAACTCTGTTGTCACGCGGTCGTGCAGCTTCTGCAGCGAAGCACGATCGTCGACGTCGCCTGTGGCGCGCAGCGTCCGCCTGCCTTTGGCTTCAATGTCGGCGGCCGTGGCATCTACCTGCTCCTGGCGGCGACTGGCAGGAACGACACTGGCGCCGGCGTCTGCAAATCCCAGGGCAATGGCCTTTCCTATTCCGCTGGTGCCGCCAAGCACCACAGCTACTTTGTCTGTCAAACTGAGTTTTGAATACATTCAAATGAGCGCCGGCAGTAATTACCAGTGCCGGGAATCCATAGGGCGACGCACAAAAATATCATCAAGTGCCAAAAACGCCGTGAAAAATTCGAGCAGCAGTCTGACAGCGAGCACCTGGCACAAAACCTGGCTTGGTGCCTTGGTGGTTTCATTTTTTTAACCACCAAGACACCAAGGCACCATTCCGTCACCCGACGAATATGCAGTTTCCACTTGCAAGGCTTTGCCGCCTTCTAGTTAACTTTCCATTCTGGACAATGTCGACAACTGGTAACTCATGCTCCTGTTAACTTGTGACTTGCAATGGATTTTGGATTAATCGGAACCGGGCTGATCGCCGACATCCACGCTGAGGCGATTCGCAACATATCGGGCTGCCGCGTGTCGGCCGCCTGGGGGCGGAATTTCGAGCGTACGCAACAGTTCTGCTCCCGTTTTGGAGGTTCGCCGTTTCGAGAAGCCGGCGATCTATTCAGGTCCAAAGAGGTCGAAGCCGTTGTCATCTGCACCCCCAGCGGAACGCATGCGGACCTTGGAATTCAGGCGGCCCGCAATGGCAAGCACGTGCTGGTGGAGAAGCCGATCGATATCAGCCTGGAGCGGGCTGATGCGCTCATCTCCGCCTGCCGCGAAGCAGGAGTGAAACTGGCCACCTGTTTTCAGAGGCGCTGCCTTGACCACGTCAGGCAGGTCAAGGAAATGGTTGATGCGGGAAAACTCGGACGGCTGCTGGTGGTGGACGCTTTTATCAAATGGTATCGAAAACCAGGCTACTACGCCGGGAGCTGGCACGGCACTAAAGCGTTAGATGGAGGAGGGGCGCTGATTAATCAGGGCATCCACGCCGTGGACTGGCTTCTCTGGATCGGCGGTCCTGTTCGGAGCGTTGCCGCCCGAACGCGTACTCTGCTCCATAAGATTGAAGCCGAGGATACGGCGCTGGCAGTGCTGGAATTCTCAAACGGAGCTGCGGGACTGATCGAGGCCACAACCTGTGTTTATCCCGGTTTTGCCATGCGCCTGGAAATCACCGGGGAAAAGGGTTCCATTACGATTACTCCCGATGCTGTAGAATTTGCCGAAATCACCAACATCCCAGATGCGATCAAGCTCTTCCACCGCGCCGGGCTGGATGATGGGAGCAGCGATCCGGGGAACATCGGCTGGGAAACGCATCGGCGACTGATCGAGGACTTCATCATCTCCATCCGGGAAAATCGAAAGCCGCTGGTGGACGGCACGGAAGGACGCCGGTCGCTGGAACTGGTATGCGCCGTCTACGAATCCTCCGCAAAGCAGCAGTGGATCACGCTGAAGTAAATTAAGCTGGCTTGGTGCCTTGGTGGTTGGAACTTTTCACCACAAAGGCACAAACAGCACAAAGCACGATTCTGCAATCGTAATAAATGTCCGAGAAATACTTCATTACCGGAGCCCAGGGTTTCATCGGCGCCTGGATTGTCAAAGCGCTGCTGGAGCGCGGAGACACCCCTGTTATTTTCGACAGCAGCAGTGATTCAAGGCGGTTGAAAGCCATTATTCCGGAAAAGTGGCTTGACCGCGCCCAATTCATGCTCGGCGATATCACTGACGCGGATGTCGTCAGAAGGTCGGTGCAGGAATCCAAGGCGAATAAAATCATTCATCTGGCTGGGGTCCAGGTTCCTGCGTGCAAGGCGGATCCGCTTCTGGGCGCAAAGATCAACGTAATCGGGACCCTGAACGTTTTTCAGGCGGCCAAAACCGCCGGCCTTGAAAGGGTCGTCTATGCCAGCTCGGCTGCCGTTTTCGGTATGAGCGACGACGGCAGACCGCTCGACGAATCGGTGCGGCCGGAACCCGGCACGCATTACGGCGTTTTCAAGCATGCCAACGAAGGCAACGCGCGCGTTTATTTCCTGGACCATAAACTCTCGAGCGCCGGACTTCGTCCTTACACCGTCTACGGAGTCGGGCGCGATACCGGGATGACCAGCGATCCGACCAAGGCGATGAAGGCTGCCGTGCTGGGCCGCCCCTTTCACATCCGTTTTGGCGGAGCGACTGATTTTCAGTATGTCGCCGACACGGCGGCCGCTTTTATCGCCTCTGCCGACCGTTGCCAGGCCGGCGCGCACGTGTTCAACCTGCACGGGGAAACCATCCAGGTGGCCACCATCGTGGAGACTATCCGCCGTCATCTCCCCATGGGAAGTCGCGAACTGGTCACTTTTGGCGGCCCTCCCATTCCGATCGCTCCTGAGTTGCGAGACGAGGCAATCCGGGCGGCCGTCGGACCACTGCCCTCCACTCCCCTCAGCACCGGCATTCGCGAGACAATCGAGCGTTTCCAACAGCTTCGGGAGGAAGGAAGACTGGACACGAGCGACCTGGAAACTTAGTGAAAATCAGTACCGCGTCCCGTCAGGGCGCGGCGGACAATGTTTGTCGGCTCTTCTGAATTGAAAATAGGGAGAATTGAAAATAGTGAAAATATGAATTGAAAATAGGGACAGTCCCCTTTTTCCGGTTAATGGGGGACAGTCCCCTTTTTTCGGTTTAATGGGGACAGTCCCCATCTCGCCTCAACAGTACCGCGGTGCGTCAGCCCGCGGCGCGCGCATCACCGTAATCTGATTGATCGGGGCGCCGCTTATCCTCAAGGTCGGTCGATGCGCGCGCCACGGGCTGACGCACCGCGGTACTGATCGGCAGGGTCGTGCGCGCTTTTTGGCGGTCACAACGACACTAAGTGACCATTAATCCACGGTTTCCTGTTAAAATAGCCCCATGCCTAATCCTGCAGAATTGATCGCGCCGGTCAGAGAGTACGCTATCGTGGTCGATCCGAAAGACAATGTGGCCGTGGTGAAAACCAGGGTCACAGCCGGGACTCAGGTGAGACTGGAAAATGGCGAAGCAGTAAGACTTTCCGCCGCCGTCAATCCGGGACATCGCTTTGCCACGCGCGACGTTCCCCACGGCGATTATGTGCTCCAGTACGGCCAGCCCATCGGAACTTCCATGGGGATCAAGAGGGGGGATCTGATATCTCATACCAACATGTCCAATGAAGTGCCGGTAGTGCGCGATTTGGACCCGAATCTCTCCACCCCGCCACCCGACTATTTTCCTGTTCGCGAACGTCCGACTTTTATGGGATATCGCCGCGCCGACGGGCGGGTGGGGACGCGCAACTACATTCTGATCGTGCCGACCAGCATGTGCGCCAGCCATGAGGCTCAGCAGGTGGCGATGATTGCGGAGTACACACTTTACAGTCGCGAAAAATATCCCAACATCGACGGAGTGGTCGCCATTCCTCATAACAAAGGATGCGGATGTGCCGACGGTTCGACAGTGGAAGTTTTGATGCGCACCTTGGCCAATTATGCGGATCATCCCAACGTCGGCGGGGCGGTACTGATTGATCTCGGATGCGAGAAAACCAATCTTTCCAAGATTGACCGCTATCTTTTCAAGCGACGTCGCGAGTTCCAGAAGCCAGTGGCAAAGTTTGGAATTCAGGAAGTAGGCGGCACACAAGCGGCCATCGCCCGCGGCCTGGAGGAAGTTTCCAAAATGCTGCCCGAAGTGAACCAGGCAAAGCGCGCGCCCGCGCCCATCAGTGATCTGATTTTGGGCGTCAAGTGTGGCGGCTCGGATGGATTTTCCGGGCTGTCCGCCAATCCCAGCCTGGGACGGGCCGCCGATCTGCTGGTCCGTTGGGGCGGAACGGTGCTGATTACCGAGGTCCCGGAATTCTGCGGAGCGGAACACATCCTTGCACAACGTTCCAGAGATGCCGAAACGGGTCACGCCGTTTATCGCATGGTCGATTGGTACAAAGATTTCGCTTCGAAGTTCGGAACCGTCCTTGGTGAAAATCCAAGCCCAGGCAACGTCGAAGGTGGTCTGCTGAACATCACGATCAAGTCGCTGGGCGCCATTGCCAAAGCCGGCACCACACGGGTGGAAGGAGTTGTCGAGTACGCCGAGCCGCCCTCCGGCAACGGCCTGTATCTGATGCAGGGACCGGGATACGATCAGGAATCCACACCGGGCCTGGTGGCCGCGGGTTCCACGGTAGTGGTATTTACCACCGGCCGGGGTACAACCATCGGCAATGCCATCACTCCTGTGGTGAAGCTGGCATCGAACACTCCGGTGTTTCAACGCATGTCGCGTGATCTGGACCTGTCGGCGGGCGGAGTAATCGACGGAACCGAGAGTATTGACGAAGTAGGCGCCCGCGTGTTCGAACACATGCTGCGCGTGGCAAGCGGCCAGGTGCCTGCAAAGGCGGAAGAAAACAAGCATCGCGAATTTCAGGTCTGGGCCGAGCAAACCGTCTCTTTGTAACAAACTCTTTTAACACAGTGGGAAACGGCGGAGATCAAGAACGCGTGCTGCGGCAGAATGAAGAATGCAGAATGCGGAATGTAGAATGCGGAATGCAGAATGCGAAATGTGGAATGCGGAATGTGGAATGCGGAATGAATCTTGTTGGTTATGATTAGAACTTCTGATCGTGGGTCATTAATCTATTCCGCATTCCGCATTCCGCATTTTGCATTTTAATATTCCGCATTCCGCATTCCACATTCCGCATTTGGAAGGTTCAATGCTGGCAGCCGTTTTATCCGACGTAAAAAAATTCGAGCTGCGCGACGTGCCGCGGCCCGTTCCGGGTTCGCATGAGGTACTGGTCGAGATTTCTGCGGTGGGCCTCTGCGGCACGGACTTTCACATTTACTCCGGCGAAGCCAATTACAATCTCGATGCGCGCGGCAGGCCGATTCCGCTTGCAGCACATCCTCAGATTCTCGGGCACGAGATCGTGGGAGTGGTGCGGGAGGTCGGCCGCGACGTGCGGGACCTGAAGGAAGGCACCGCCGCGGTCCTCGATCAGGGTCTGAACTGCCGCAGTTCGCGAAGATCGGAGATTTGCGAGTACTGCGCCAGCGGCAGTTCCCACCAGTGCCGCTATTACCGCGAACTCGGGATCACAGGTCTTCCCGGCGGATTTGCGCAATACGTTTCAATCGCCGCCACTAATGTTCTCCCGATCCGGTCCAGCTTGGAAGCGACAAGCGCAGCCTTGACCGAGCCGCTCGCCTGTATTGTCAGGGCGATGGATCTTTGCCAGCGCGCCGGCGCCCGTTTCAGCATCGGCGCACAGAATGGAACGCGCGTCCAGTCGGTTGTGATTCTGGGAGCCGGACCGGCGGGACTCCTGTTCACACAGTACCTTCGGAGAGTTCTGGGATATGAAGGCTTGCTCATCGTGAGCGAACCGAATCAAGGCAGGCGTGAATCGGCCGCCCGATTCGGGGCCGAAGCCATCAATCCCGCTTCAGAGGACCTGGTGGACTTTGTCGACCGAAGAACAAAGGGCCGGCGGGCGGAGCTTGTAATCGAGGCTTCCGGATCCTCGGCGGTGTTTTCTCAGATCCAGGCGCTGATCTGCAAACAGGCGACGATCCTGCTTTACGCGTATGGATACTATGGAGGCGATCTGGGACTGCTCAACGGCATCCATTTCCACGAACCTACCTTCTTGCTGCCCGCCGGAGGTTCGGGCGGTTTCAACGAAGAGCAGCGCCCCCTGACTTATCTTCGCGCGCTTCGTCTGATTGAAGAAGGCAAGATAGAGGCGGCTTCGCTGATCACGCATCGCTACGAAAAACTTGAATCGGTCCCACGCGCCTTTTCAGGCGAGCACCGAAGACCTGATTATGTAAAAGGCGTCGTGATAATGTAGCGGAAAAACGGAACCGCCAAGCGCGCGAAGAACGCCAAGACTCCAATGGCTCTAATCCAATTAACTAAGCTGCCACGTTCGGCATCCATCTATCACGGGCTGGCTTGGTGTCTTGGTGGTTCATT
>DASXQR010000020.1:0-5859 GCA_036507075.1 Acidobacteriota bacterium
AGTCAAAACTCAACTCTGGATCGCCGTCTCCATTTATGTGCTAGTCGCGATTGTCAAAAAGCAACTGAAATCAGACCTCAGTCTCTACACAATTTTGCAAATCTTGAGCGTGAGCCTTTTCGAAAAAATCCCGCTCAATCAAACACTTACTGAATCAGATTTCAAATTTGAGGAATCGACCCTTTGTAAACAATTCTCTCTATTCAACTTTTAACCGGACAGTAGTGATGACTGATGACCGATGACGCGTTTGGTTGCGGCTCTGCCGCGCTGCGCCTCTGTGGTGCAAACTCAACCCGCCAGCGCCTCTTTGCAGTACTGCAAGCACTTTCTCACTTCGGTCACCGTGTCCTCGCCTCTGTATTCGTATTCGATATTGGCAGGGATGTTGTACTTTTTCCGCTTCAGAAGCTGCAGCACTTCCTTGATCGGCGTATCGCCCTGCCCCCAGGGGGTATTTGGGCCGTTGTCCTTCTTGCGATCCTTCACGTGCAGGTTGGTAATGCGGTCGTGGTGCGCCTCGATGTAGGCGACCGGATCATAGCCGGCGGCAAAGAAATGGCCGATGTCGAGATTGACTCCGATGTATTTAGAAAGGGCCATGGCCTGGGCGAAGCTTTCGGGCTTGGCGAATTCATTGGGATCGGTGATGTTGGAATGCCCGTGCATGCCGACAATGATTTTGTGCTTTTCGGCAAATGGAGCCACTCTCTTGGAAGCGCTCACGGTGGAGGACGCGGTGATGGTCTTGACGCCGAGAGCCTTAGCCATTTTGAAGCCCCGGTCGATCTCCTCGTCGCTGAAACTGTCGTTGAAGCTGAGATTGTAAGCCTGCAGCCTGACGCCAGCATTGTCGAACTTCTTGCGGATTGCTTTGAAATGGTCCAACGGGACCGTTAATCGCCACTTGCGAAGTTCTTCGCGGGCGGCCGGGTTTTGACCGCCACGACCTCCTCCGCCCGCGCCTCGCGGAGCTTGCCCGCCCGCGGGTGGTCCGCCTGCGGCCGGTCTTGGCGTCCCGGCTTCCGTCTGCGGCGGTCGCGCGCCTGCCGGGGCACTCCTGCCGCCGGGGCCCGACGGAGGTTTGGGTTCGACATGGCCGGAATAGAGTTCGCATTCGCCGATCCCGATGTCGACCATGGCCTTGATGGCATCGTCCAGCGAAAGGTCGCGGAAGCTGTAGGACTGAACCCCTATCCGAACGCCACTTAATTTGGAGTTGATTTTGGCCAGCGCCATCGAAAGCGGCAGGCCGGCAAGAGCAAGTTCCCCGAACTCTCTTCTCGAATACATAGCCATGTTCCTTTCAGATAGGACTGTAGTCTACTCCCAGTCCAGGATCGGCAGCTTGTCGAAATCGAAATCGGCCGGAAACTGAACCCATTCCTATTCCGGGTACGAAAGCGTGAATGTAATGTTTCTGATTCCGGGATGATTCACCGGGCGACTCGAGTGATCACTCACGACAGTACCGCAGGCTTCAGAAGGTGTGAAAAATCGACGCCACCGGGCTTGCCCCGGTGGTGAGTACGATTCTTCACTAAAGCCGTCCCTGACCCACCAGTTTACCAAGGTATAGTGGGGACGGCGGTCTAGTGAAGAATCGCGTTCACCACCGGGGCAAGACCGGTGGCGTCCGATTGGATCACTGCTCTTACGTCGGGTCATTCCGGAATCCCTGCGCCGATCTGCTAAACTGGTGCAAACCACACTTCGAAAACCAAAGGTGGGTGGACCATGAACATTTTCCGCTGTCAAACACGCCGCGATCTGCTTTCCTTCGCAAGGTCAATGCGCATTCTTCCTTTATTTTTACTGGCCACGCTGTTGGAAGCCGCAACGCTTCCGGGAGTCACATCCAGGAAACTGTCGAACGGGTTGGAAGTGATCGTGGTTGAGAACCATTCCGTTCCTCTGGTTACTCTGGAGATTGCCGTCAAGAGCGGAGGCTTTGTGGAGTCACCGGAGTTTGCCGGTCTGTCTCATCTTTACGAGCACATGTTTTTCAAAGGCAACAGGGTGATTCCCAGCCAGGAAAAATATCTGGAACGTCTCAGAGAACTGGGCGCGACTTTCAACGGGACTACATCGACCGAATTGGTCAATTACTACATCACACTGCCCAGCCAGAATCTTCGCGAAGGCGCCGCCTTCATGCGCGACGCCCTGCTCTACCCTCTCTTCCAGCAGAAAGAGCTGGAACGCGAAAGGGTGGTAGTACTGGGCGAATTCGACCGCGGGGAAGGAAATCCATTCTTTCACCTGGCGCGCGAAGTCGATCGCAAACTCTGGTATCAATATTTCTCCCGCAAGCAGCCGATCGGGGACCGCGATGTGATCACCACGGCCACTCGCGAGAAGATGGTCACGTTGAAAGAGCGCTATTATCTTCCCAACAACAGCGCGATTATTCTGGCCGGGGACCTGAATCCTTCCGAAGCGTTCGCGCTGGCCGAGGAAACGCTCGGCAGTTGGGCGCGAGGGGCAGACCCGCACAAGCTTTATCCGGTCCCGGAACATCCACCGCTCACTCAGAGTTCGCTTCTGGCGGTGGCCTATCCGGTGCGCGCGGTCCAGGTGCAAATGTCCTGGCACGGGCCCGGAATGGTAAAGGACACGCCATCCACGTTCGCCGCAGACGTGCTGAGCTTCATCGTCGATCAGCCCACTTCGAAGTTTTACAAGGCATTGGTGGACTCGGGGCTCTTCGACCGCGTCGGACTGGCATACTTCTCTCAGGTTCACACCGGACCGATCCAGGTTTCCGGAACAACATCGGCAGACCGGGTGGACAAGGCACTGGCCGCCCTCCGAAGCGAGCTTCAGCACCTTACCGACGCTGACTATTACACCGACGAGGAGCTGGCGTTTGCCAAGAACCAACTGGAGTTTTCGGAAATATACGACCGTGAACGGACCAGTGGCTTCGCTCACACGATATCGTTCTGGTGGGCCACGGGCGGCCTCAATTATTTTGAAAACTACCTGGACAATTTACGCAAGGTTTCGCGCGGGGACATCAACACCTATGTTCGGCGGTATGTTACGGGCAAGCCGAACGTCACCGGAGTGCTGATATCGGAACAGGACCTTCCAAAAGCCCAGTTGTTGAAGCAGGCGGAAGTCGTGCGGCCAAAAAAAGGAAGTTCGGCGACGGCGCTGGCATCCGAAAAGCAGGAGCGCGATACGGAATTGTTCGACGTCGACGGCCTGCGCGTCCTGCTGCGCCGCAACCCGGCATCTGAGGTCGTCACTGCGAAGGCTTTTCTGGACGGAGGCCTTGCGTTTTCGGGCAAAGACCGGGCCGGGGTCGAGCTGCTGATGCTTCAGGTTGCAGCCAGGCAAAGCCGCCAGTACCCGAAAGACGTAATGGCTCGAGAACTGAGCCGGCTGGGCTCGAGCTTGAGCGGGGACAGCTTTGCCGATTTCTCTGTCTTCACGCTCAAGAGCATCCAGCGAAATTTCACGCAGAGCATGCCGTTGTTCATGGATGCTCTGGTGCGGCCATCGTTCACCAGGGATGAAGTCGGCCTGGCTGTGCAGCGTCGCAAGACGGCAATCGCCGAACAGGAGGAAAATCCGGATTCACGTCTGGATCGACTGTCCCTTGAGAACAGCTACGGGAACCATCCTTTTGCCGCCGACATACTTGGTTCACCGGAGAAGATCTCTGCCGTGACAGAAGCCGACTTGCAGGCTCTCCATAACAGCACGCTCAGTCGCAGTCGATTGTTGCTGGTCGTGGTGGGCAACACCACGCGCGCCGAGCTTGAAAAGCTAATACGGCCGGCGATCGCCGACCTGCCCAAAGGGGAATTCCGCAGGCCGGTGGTTCCGGATATTCCAAACCGTGAAAATGCCACGCTGCGCAAGGAGCAACGAGACCTTCCGACGGTATATGTAGAAGGGTTATTTGCGGCGCCGAATCCGCAGCATGCGGACTTTGCGCCGATGTACATTGCTGTTCGGGCCCTCTCCAACAGGCTGTTCGAGGAGGTCCGGACCAAACGGAATCTTTCTTACGCCGCTAACGCGTCGCTGCGGAGAAGAAGCGCCAATATCGGGCAGCTCTATGTCAGCACTCCAAAACCCAACGAGGCAGTCACGGTGATCTTCGATCAGGTCCGATGGTTCCAGAACAACCTGCTGTCGGAACGAGACGTGCAGAATACGGTCAATGAAGCTCGAACATCGTTGTTGCAGCGTCTGCAGGCTTCCGAGGACCAGGCCAACCTGCTGGGCGAGTTCGAGCTTGTTGGCGGCGGTTGGAAACGCCTCGAAGCGTTCCTGGATGCCATCGGCCAGGTAAAACCCGAGCAGATTCGCTCTGTGATGCAGCGCTACGTCAAGAACATAGACTTTGCCGTGTTGGGGAAATTGCAGGGAGTGGACGAAAAGCTGCTTACCGGTTTTTAGGTGAGGTTTTACCACAAAGACGCAGCCGGCAGAACCGCAACCAAACGCGTCATCGGTCATTGGTCATTAGTTGAGAATCTTGCTAAAAAAACAAGAAATTGCTGCAGGAGACGCCTCATCCTGGGGCGTCTCTACAATATCGCGGCGAAGCAGCGAAAGGCCGCTTCCAGCAGCCTTTCCCGGAGGGTTGCAGCCCCGGCCTTCCCAGGCCGGGGTACAAAGCGCCAGCGCAACCTCACCATCCGTTACTGCAAAATAACTGAGGGGCCCGAGCGTCCCTGTTTGGGCACAAAGTGAAACTTCACGGCCGCCGTATTGTTGGTGTAGTCCGATTCGGGAAATAACTGTTCCGGATTGACTTGATCCTCCAATACGTAGTCGCCCTCAGGGACGTTCGTCATCTGGATAAACTGACACGACAGCAGGGCGACATATTGATCAGCCCAGGCGATTTTGATGCCCTGATTGCTGCCGCAAGACTGATACGAAGGAGGACCGGGTTCGACTTTATCGAATTTAAAGGGCGCCACATCGATCACACAAAAACCCTGCTTTCGGCCGACAATCAGGTCTCCTCGCTGTCTTGCCTGATCCAGCAGATTGGCATTGCGACCCGAGTTTGTAGGTTTAGTCAAGTCGCGCTCGGCCACCCATCTTTCGTAGCCCTCGAGCGTCCAAAGCCGATAATCCGCGTATTCCTGGAAGTGCAGATGCTGGTGACACTCGCTGAACCGGAACAGATCTCCCAGGCAGTCCTTAGGATCGCCGACAAACAGATCCGCTTTGCCGATATTCGGCGTGCTGGAGGTGAAGCGCAGCAACAAGTGGGTGCCAGGCGAATCGACACATCCTTCCCTGACCGTACACCCCGCTGCGCTGAACGTTTCCTCAGTGATATACATCTGCGCTTTCATCAGCCCCGAATCGACGATTAAATCAGGGAGATTCGGCCCGATGGGAACAGCGCACGGACCAAGCTGTGCTTGAACAAAGGCAGGCACCAGTAATGCAATTGCAGCAATGCTCGCGATTGGGGAAATTGTTGCTCTCATAATACTCCTTTCATAGGAAAGAGATGACTCCCTGGAAAAACTTCCGTGAACTTTGCCTTCAGATCCGTCGAGTGCCCTTCTATTTATACCGGTACTATTCGAAAGTCAAACAGGCGCCCCGCCCGCTACGTCGTCCGCGTCTGTATGGGTCTGTCCCCAATTATCTCCTCGATAACCGAACCGCGCGCGTCAGCAAGCGGACCCTCGATGTCGCCACTACCGCGAAATCGAGTGGAACTTTTGTTACATGGAGGGTCCCACAGCGGCGCCTTCTCCCCGGTGGCGGGGAGAATCTAAGAGACTCGGCGTAGAAGCCTTAAGGCCCCGGCCTTCCCAGGCCGGGGTGGCAAAGCGCGATCCGATTCAGGCCGCTTGTAGCGGCCTTCCCCGC
>DASXQR010000021.1:0-2652 GCA_036507075.1 Acidobacteriota bacterium
CCGCCTTGCGCACGCCCTCGGATCCGCCGCCGGCATCCAGCACATCCATACCTCCGACCTTGCCGAGGCTGAGATGCGCGATGCGCCGAATGTCTTCTTCGTCGTCGATAATCAAAACCTTCATACTTGGCTCCCTGATTCAATGGATTTCTGAAGAAGAGTCACCACCAGCGATTGGAACTCTTCATCTGTCGCTTCTGATTTGGTGAGAAACCGCGTGGCTCCCAGCGTTAACAGCCCGCGCTGCTCGGCTGTCAGATCGCGGCCCGTATAAACCAGCAATGGTATTCTTTTGAGATGGTTTTGCTTTCGCAGCGCATCCACAACGTCAAAACCGTCTCCTTCCGGCAGTCCGACGTCAAGCACCAGCAGGCCGGGTGGCCTGTCCTGCGCCAGTTGGATAGCTTCTCTTCCTGTGGTCGCGGTACGAACTGTAATGCCGTCCCTGCAAAGCTGGCGCTCCATTACGTTGAGAAGAGTTTGATCGTCTTCCACCAGCAGCACGTCTGTACCCCCGGCTCGTGCCAGGCTGTCCCGAATAGCCGCCAGCAATTGATCTTCCTGAATCGGCTTGGGCAAAAATACGGCAACATTGTTGGAGAGTTCCTCGGCCGACAATAAGACCTTGTCGCCCACTATGATGATCGGAAGATTTGTGAACCTGGGGTCCCGGCGGAGTTTTTCCAGAATTTCAGCTCCCGAGTTTTCAAGCAGAACGGTATCGAGAATGGCAAGCGAGACCTGGCTTCTCTGCAGAATCGCCCATGTCTCCTCGGCCGATTTCCCAAAAACTACCGCGTGGCCCTCTTTCCTGAGCAGCACTTCGAAGTAATGCTGCATTTCCGGATCGTCGTCGCCGATCAGAATCGGACTGATCGACTTGTGCGCCATCTCGGCCTTTCTCTGGACGATTTCTCTGCGCTTTACCACCGAAGGAATGCGGATCCAGAACGTGCTGCCGCCGCCTTCCTCACTGTCCACGCCGATGGTTCCCCCGTGCTGTTCGACGATCGCTTTGCAAATGGCAAGACCCAAACCCGTGCCGCCCTTTTGTCGTGAATCGCTCGCTTCGACTTGTCGAAATCTCTCGAAGATGACCCTTTTGTGCGAAGCCGGAATGCCGCGCCCCCTGTCAGTGACACGAATTTCAACCCAGGCGGTGCTTTCGTGGACTGCGATGCTGACCCTGCTGCTCTTGGGAGAGAACTTGATTCCATTGGAAAGCAGGTTGACCAGCACCTGGACCAGTCTGTCGCCGTCGCCGAAGACTTTGCTTGGGCTCGAAGGAATCTCCAGTGTGATTCCTTCCTGGTCTGCAAACGCGTGGACCGCTTCCGCGGAACGCCTCAGCACGGTTTCCAGAGGAATGGTGTCAAAGTGCATTTCCAGCTTTCCGCTTTCCAGCCGCTCCAGGTCGAGAATGTCGTTGATCAACGTTATCAGGCGGATGGTATTTCTTTCCGCGAGCGCCACTACCTCGGCTGCTTCCTCCGGCAGTCTGCCGAGCGCGCCACCGGCAAGCAGGCTCAAGGATCCCCGAATTGAAGTAAGCGGAGTGCGCAGCTCGTGGCTTACGGTCGAGACAAACTCACGCTTCAGCCGGTCCACTTCGCGGCGTTCGGAAACATCGCGGATATTTCCCACAAAGCGGCGTCCCTCCGGGACATGGAATTCACTAAGCACCAGCTCGATCGGAAATGTCCTTTCGTCCTTGCGCCGGGCTTCCCACTCGCTCACTCTTCCCAGTGCTTTGTCGATCACAGATTTGGTAAAATCCCGGTCGCTCAGATTATTCGGCTCGAAGAGAAGGGTTTTCAGATGCTTGCTCACCAGCTCTTCGCTCTTATAGCCGAACATGTGCTCGGCCGCAGAATTCATCGATTCAATAATTCCTTCTTCATTCAGGGTGATCAGTCCTTCCAGCATGTGCTCGATGACCGAGCGCGTGCGCATTTCGCTGTTACGGAGCGCTTCTTCCACCCTTTTTCTCGCGCTGATGTCCTGAACGGTGGTGCGGATGCCGATAACGTTGCGGTCGGCATCGCGTATCAATCGATCCTCCAGCAGCACCGGCACCGGCGTTCCGTTCTTCTTTATGAAGGTGCGTTCGAAGGAAACGAGCGGCTTGGAGCCGCTGATTTTTGCCGCGATGGCGTCGATGGATACGCCCTTTTCCTGGAGGAAGTTCCACACCGGACGGCCCAACATCTCTTCGGCCGAGTATCCGAGCATGGCCAGCTCGGACCTGTTGACGCGCGTGATGCGGCCCTGCGTGTCAATTTCGTGATAGCCGATAGGGGCGTCATCGTACAGATCCCGGAACATGGCCTCACTGTGCCGCAGCGCTTCTTCGGTTTTTTTGCGCTGGGACTCGAGCAGCTCAAGCTGGGCCACTCTCCCCTGAAGCGCTTCGACTTCCTGAATCAATTTTTGCTTCGGTTTGTCCGTATTCTTCATAAACGTCCTCGCAGTGTTACCGGTCGCTCGTGGAGACATCACTTGGACTCCAAAATGGCGCGCACCTGGGAGGCGAGCGTCATGGGATCAAAGGGCTTGGTCAGAACTCCGGTTGCGCCGCTCTGCATCAATTGCTCGACTTCGGATCGCATCGCTTTGGCGGTCAGAAAAATCACCGGTATGGATGAGGTAGTC
>DASXQR010000022.1:0-7662 GCA_036507075.1 Acidobacteriota bacterium
GTCCAGCCCTGCGCGGCCCTTAAAGCGAATCAGCGGAACGCCCTCGTTCAGGTTCCCATCGTAAACGTTAATCGCCTCGGTCAGCCCGCCCTTGTACGGATAGATCGGCTCTATCCCGGTGGAATTTTCCGGCGTGGTCTGCGCCAGCGCCGCGGAGAATGACAAAATACTGACGAGCACTACCAGGCCGCGTATTCTCATGATCGCCTCCTATCTGACGATCCGGAAGAAGTTGGCAGGAACCGTCACGTTCAACTGCGCCGATGTCACCTGGGCGGAGTAGACAACTTGGGAGCCCGATTGGCAAACGAGGTTCTTGGGCTGCAGAAAGGGCGTGGTCACGCTGTCCACGTACAGGTAGCTGTACACCACGGGCAAAAACGTTTGCTGGCTATCCTCGTAGGAGAATGCTCTGAATCTCGTTGCTGCCGGCTACAAGAAACGACGTCATAAGCTTTGGCCGGCGGAACAAGGGTGGCTCGACCGAGCCGGCGGGAAGAGTCTCGGTAAAACGCAAAATGTTGGTCCCGCCGGTCCCCGGCACAAGACTCCGCGCATAACCGGCGTCATTGTAAAAATAGAGCAACGCCAGGACGGGCCCCAGATTCATCCCCGATATGTAAAGCGGCGATCGGTCGGCAAAATGACGTTTGGTCCCGGCGCGTGTCGCCTGAGCCAGATCAACGTCCCGAACGACCGACAGGCCTTCCGCGCTGGAGAGGTCGAACCGGAGCTGGCGATTCTGCAGCGTCATCGCAAAGGGCACTGCGGCAGCCTGCGGGTAGGTGATCGTTCCCTCTAGTTTTGCGTTGACTGCCTGCGTTACCGCCGGCCCGTGCCGGCTTATTACCGAGCTATAAACGGAATCGAAGCTCGAAGACTGGCCTCGGGCAACGGGACATACAGCAGTGGCGAGGAGAAAGGAGACAAAGACGCGACGCATACAAACCTCCTGACTTTGGAGGATGCCTGTTTACTGCTCCGCTGGTAATGCATCCGGGAAGGATAATAAAAATGTAGGCTGGAAAAATACGGTGTCAAGCGGGGGGCTGCATTATTGGTTATACCAATAAACCTTGATTCAGGGTCGAGTTTATGCTTGGAGCGCAGCGTGATCTCCCGGGCAGTGGTTTTCTGACAGAACGATCAACACGGCGCAGCGCGGTGCTGCGTCGAAGGGCTTTTCTCAGGTTTGCACCACCTCCAAAGACGGCGTTGATGCGACAATGGGAGAGAGCTGCTTTCAAAACCTTTATAATGCCTCATCACCCTTCATTCCCCTTCATCCCCTTCATCCCCTCATTATCCTTCATTCCCTTTCATTCTCTTCATTCCCGACTCCCCGAACCTTCACTCCCCGGAAATCTGCTATGATTCTGTTTTTTTGCCGGAGACTCGGGATGAACAAAGTGATCGGCTCGGCCAGGGAAGCGGTGGATAAGATTCCGGATGGAGCGACCATCATGATGGGGGGGTTTGGCCTGTGCGGAATTCCCGAGAATCTGATTGCCGCGCTGCGGGACCGGGGCACGCGCAATTTGACAATCATCAGCAACAACGCAGGGGTGGATGGATTCGGAATCGGGCTGCTGCTGGAGACGCGCCAGGTCAAAAAGATGATCTCCACCTACGTGGGAGAGAATAAGCTCTTTGAGAGTCAGGTTCTCAGCGGCGAGCTTGAAATCGAGCTGGTGCCACAGGGCACTTTTTCCGAGCGCATCCGTGCCGGGGGCGCCGGAATCGGCGGCTTCTTTACCCCTACCGGTTACGGCACGGTGATTGCTGAAGGCAAGGAGATCCGGGAAATCGAAGGCAAGATGTATGTGCTGGAAAAGCCGCTCAAGGCCGATTTCGCTTTTGTAAAGGCGTGGAAGGGAGACCGCGCCGGAAATCTGATCTATCGAATGACCGCCCAGAATTTTAATCCGATGATGGCGGCGGCCGGCAGAACCACCATCGCCGAAGTGGAAGAATTGCTGGAGCCGGGGGAACTGGATCCAAACTTCATTCACACACCCGGAATCTACGTGCAGCACGTCTTTCAGGGCGAGAAGTACGAAAAGAGGATTGAGCGTCGCACGGTTGCGGCATCGACCGCGCCATCAGCACATCAGGCGTAGCGACGCGGCATGCCGCGTCTTTGGTGGTGCAAAGCAGCGAGGCTGGACATCAGAGCCCGAGCGCAGCGAGGGTCCCTCAGAGTGGCACTAGGTCGGACTGCGATCCTGACTTACTCCGGAGGGTCGCTCACTTCGTTCGCGCTCTGAGATCGCAGAACCCAGCGGGACTGTGGGGCCGTATCGTCGAACCAGGATAAATAGCGAAATGGATGCCAGGGAACTGATTATCCGGCGAGTGGCCAAGGAGCTGAAGGACGGCTTCTATGTCAATCTCGGCATCGGGATGCCGACACTGGTGGCCAACTTTATTCCAGGTGGCATTGATGTTGTGCTGCATTCCGAAAACGGCTTGCTCGGCGTCGGACCCTACCCTGAGCCGGGACATGAGGATCCGGATCTGATCAACGCGGGAAAGGAAACGATTACCTACCAGCCGGGTGCCGCCTTTTTCAACTCGGCCGATTCCTTCGCCATGATTCGCGGCGGGCATATCGACCTCACCGTGTTGGGCGCCATGGAAGTTTCCGGGGAAGGAGACATTGCCAACTGGATGGTCCCCGGCAAGATGGTAAAGGGAATGGGAGGAGCCATGGACCTTGTCGCAGGAGCGCGCAAGGTGGTTGTCGCCATGACTCACACCACCAAAGAGGGCGATCCGAAAATTCTCAAGCGGTGCAGGCTGCCTCTCACGGGCGTGCGCGTGGTGAATCTCATCGTCACCGAGTTAGGCGTGATCGAGGTAGCACGCAAGGGTCTGGTGCTGCGCGAAGTGGCGCCGGGTGTCTCGACCGATGACATCAAGAAGAAAACCGAGGCAAGCCTCCACATCGCGGACAATATCAGGATTATGCAAGTCTGAGTTGTCAGTTGTCAGTTGTCCGTTGTCCGTTGTCCGTAGTCAGTTGACCGTCGTTTTTCTCATATTCGTCTCCAGATTATGACAACGGGCAACGGACTGCTACGGACAACTGACCACTGACAACTGACCACGGACAACAGACAACTGACAACGGACAACCGACCACGGGCAAAGAGCTATGCAGTGGAAAAAAATCGGTCTCGGCATCGGGGGACTTTTCTTGAGCGGCGCGGCTCTGGGTTCCACGCTCTTTTTCGCGCACCGCAAAAGGGACGAATCCGCTTTGTCTCCACCCTACTGGATCCCCGAGTATCCTCAGCCTTTTTCCATCATTACTGAAGAGTTGGAGTGGACGCATGAGGGTGAACGTTTTCGCTCGCGCCTGGAGTACTCCTGCCAGCCGACCCAGTTCCGGGTGTGGAGTCTGGTTGATGTGGATCTTTACCGGATCCAGCGCGAAGGCGGGCCGGCCTTGAGCGGTCATCCGATCTTTCACATTACGCTGCGAGTTCATCTACGCGACGCGGATCAGCGCGAAACGGTCATGGATGACGAAAAATATTACGCCACGATCCATACCCATCGCGGAAAATCGGCTACCACGCTCGCCTCATGCATCCAGGTAGGGCGCTACGTAGAGTTTCGCAAGTGCCACGTGGGAGGCTCTTTGAGCGGAATAGAAACCGGCGAGCGGGTGGTTTCGATGGCACCGGTCAAGGAGATCAGGTTTGATTCGGCCGGGGGGTAGCGGGGGAAGCGGGAGGGTCCGCTTGCTTACGCGCGCGGTTCGGTTGTAGGCGATGCTCTCCCACTCTCCCCCTCTCCCGCCCCCCCACTCTCCTCACGCCTCCGGCGCGGTTTCCATGGACTTGTGCAGCAGGCTCACTACCAGAGAGCGAAACTGTTCGTCGGTAGCTTCAGACTTGGTCAGGAATCGAGTGGCGCCCAGCGTCAGTTGTCCCCGCTGCTCGGCGGTCAGGTCGCGTCCTGTATACACCAGCAGCGGGATTCGCTTCAGCACCGGTTCGCGCCGCAGCGCATCGACCACATCAAATCCGTCGCCGTCGGGCAGGCCGACATCAAGCACCATCAAGCCCGGCGCCGATTGCAGCGCCAAGGCAATCGCCTGCCTGCCGGTGGTGGCGGTTCGAACCGAGATCCCTTCCTGACCCAGTTGGCGGGCCATCACCTGCAAAAGCACTTCATCGTCTTCCACCAAAAGGATGTCCCGCATTCCGGACCTTCTGAGCGTCTCGCGGATCGCCTCCAGCAATTGGTTTTCATTTACCGGTTTGGGAATGAACACGGCGACATTTTGGGACAGCCTGTCGGGCGAGAGCGAAAGATTGTCCCCGACCATAATCAAAGGAACATGCTGGAGCCTGGAATCCTCGAGCACTTTTTCGAGCAGGTCCTGGTCGGTATCTTCGACCAGCATAGAGTCGAGAATCGCCATGGAGAGCTCGCTTTTGCGAAGGATGTCCCATGTTTCAACGGCAGACGAACCTAACACCACCTGATGGCCTTCTTTCCTCAAGATGCTTTCAATTTGCCGGCGCGCGGCAGGATCCGGATCGCCCACCAGGATTGGAGAAGGCGCCTGCTTTCTTGCGATTTCCCCCGCCTGACGCTGCACGAAATCCTGCTTTTTCAGACCAGCAGGCACGCGAATCCAGAAAGTGCTTCCCTTACCCTCTTCGCTCTCCACTCCGATGGCGCCGCCATGCTGCTCGATGATCGCTTTGCAGATTGTCAGCCCCAGTCCTGTTCCGCCCTTTTGCCGGGAATCATGCGATTCAACCTGTCGGAACCGCTCAAAAATTACTCTTTTGTAGGCGGCCGCAATTCCCCGTCCGGAATCCGCGACGCTTATCTCCACCCACCCTGGAACTTCCCTGGTGGACAGGCAAACAGTGCTGCCGCGTTCGGAAAACTTGACGGCATTGGAAAGCAGATTGACCATCACCTGAACAATGCGCGCGCGATCGGCGAAAATCTCCGCCTCGCTTGAAGGAAGCTCTATTCGAACCTGTTCCAGGTCGGCAAAATTCTGAATCGACTCTACTGAAGTCTGCAGCACCGAGCTGAGCGGGATGGTTTCAAAATTCATTTCCAGCTTGCCGCTTTCCAGCCGCTCCAAATCCAGCATGTCATTGATCAAAGTGATCAGCCGGATGGTATTGCGCTCGGCCAGTGCGATCACTTCGGAAGCCTCGTCAGGCACTCTCCCGAGTGCCCCGCCTGCAAGCAGGCTGAGCGAGCCGCGGATGGAGGTGAGAGGGGTGCGCAGTTCGTGACTCACGGTAGATACGAATTCCCGCTTTAGCCGGTCGACTTCACGCCGCTCCGAGAGATCACGAATGTTTGCGATGAAGTGTTTATCCTGCAGGACGGAAAACTCGCTGAGCGTGAGCTCAATCGGGAATGTGCTGCTGTCGCTCCGCTGTGCTTCCCATTCACCGGCATGGCCCACGGCGGTTTCGCGAAGGAATTTCATGAACTCCACGGTGTCCTTGGCGCGCTCCTCTGCAAACAGCATGGTCAGAGGCTGTCCAATCATTTCCCGCGCCGGATAGCCGAACATCTTTTCCGCAGCCGGATTGACAGTCTCAATGATGCCGGCTTCGTTGATTGTGGCCAATCCCTCAAGGAGGTTGTCGATAACGGCCCGTGTTCGCAGCTCGCTGGTTCGCAGCGCTTCCCGGGAAACAGTAGTTTTCTGCAGGTCCTCGCTCATTCGATTGAAGGAATGAGCCAGTTGTCCGATCTCGTCCTGGGAAGTCACCGGCAGGCGAAAACCAAGATCACCGGAGGAAAGCTTCTGCGTGCCCAGGGCGAGCATGCGCACCGGTTGTAGAAGCCTGCGCACAGAAATCGATCCGACCAGCGCCGTGCCGGCAGAAATAATCAGCACGGCCAGCAGAGTAATACGCAGGGCGGCGGCCATGGCGTCTCCGATCCTGCCTCTCAACTCAGCGTTCAGCTTGGCCGTGGAGCTCTCAATGCGATCGGTGGAAAAACCTGCGCGCACCGTTCCCACTTTGCGAGAGCCGAAGAAAACAGGCGCCGCAATATCCACGATCCCGATCTGTTTTTGTGTCAGCAGCTCGCGCGTGGCTACAGCATTTCGGGATATTACATCGGTGAAGACCTGGCCGACGGCGTCGGCGCCTTCTCCGGCGCCAAACAGAACGCCACCGTTCTCATCATGCACGTAAAGGTATCGCACGTCCCTTTCACGCAGAGCGGAACTGACGTGGTTGTCAATGGCGGCTACGTTCAGATCCTGAAGGGGTTGGGTCAGTTCGTAGGCGAGCAGTTTGGTGAGGTCACGGCACTTTTCTTCCCACTCCTTCTGCACGGCGTCCTTCAACACCGTCTGGTTTACTTCCTTGACTCCGGAAAGCGTGCGCCGGTTCAAATCGGCCAGGGTGACTGCAAATACTACCGCCGTGAAAACAACCAGAGCGACGCTGAAGAATACCAATTTTCCCGCAACTGTTCTGAACTTGACCATGGCTAGCGCCGTTTTTCTCCGGAGCCCTTCAGCAGGCCGACCGTCGACTTGAACAAAGGGGATTCTCCTCCCGAAATCTCCAGAAACCTGGTCACATTCAGCTTTTCCAAAACCTCCCGGCCTTCCAGGGTCTGGGGCAGTTTCAACAACTCTTCTTTGGTGCGCGCGACAAGTTTGCTTTCCAGTCCGTCTCTTATCATTACAACCATTGCCGGGATTTTTTCCGTTTGATAAATAATTTCCGACTGGCTCCTGTAGACGTCAGGATTCTTGCCCGATGAAAACCAGGAGAGGCTGCTCATCGTCCCTGCGTCGACCTTTCGGTAGTAAACCCAGGTGGCGATATTAATGTCGGGTCCCGCGAAGACGTAGCCGATGGTCCCGCGTGGAACCAGCGAATCGGGCGATGACAATGGGCTGAATTTGATTCCCCGCGCCTCGGCCGAAAGCCTGGGAAGGAGGTAGCCGCCCGCCGAGCGCCCATCGTTGAAGGCAATGACCTTGCCTTTGAGGTGCTCCAGACTTGCGATGCCGCTGTCCTTCCGCACGAAGATATAACTGGAGTAAGAAGTACCGCCAGCCGCCAGCGAGAGCAAAATTGGCGTCGCATTGGCCGCGATCTTGTATCGGTAGGCTGCAAGTCCAGCCTCCAGCACGATGTCGAGCTTTCCTTCTTTGAGGTACTGAATCACGGTGGTGTCGCGGTTGTCACTGGCTAGCACCACGTCGCCGCGTGTAATGCCCACATCCTTCAGTTTGGAAGCCAGGTAGCCGGCAAGCGGCTCCAGGATCTTCTGCTCCCTTGCCGGATCGATTGTTGCCCGACCTATCGTGATGACGCTTTTGGCGGGAAGCGCGCGGTCGCCGGCGAGTGCAGCGACGCCAAAAACGAGGAGGAGCACCGCCAGAAGTTTTTTGGACCACAAAGACACAAAGACACAAAGAGGTAAAGTCCCTTTTGTGATCTTCGTGTCTTTGTGGTGAAAATTCATTTGTTTCCTTCTCAATGTCCGTTCTCGCTCAAGATGGCGCGCACCTGGGAGGCGAGCGTCATGGGATCAAAGGGCTTGGTCAGAACTCCGGTTGCGCCGCTCTGCATCAATTGCTCGACTTCGGATCGCATCGCTTTGGCGGTCAGAAAAATCACCGGTATGGATGAGGTAGTC
>DASXQR010000023.1:0-19513 GCA_036507075.1 Acidobacteriota bacterium
TAACCGCTTCCCTTCATCCCCCTTCATCCCCCTTCATAACCCTTCCTTCCCCCAATTGGCAGATGTAAATTAAGGGAGTCGGGGTGACCCTTGGCAAACAAACCTGATCTGAGCGGGCACCTGGAATTTGAATCTGTTCCGCTGGCTAAGACAAATCTGCAGCAATTAGACAGGCTGCTCACCGAAGAGGTTGCAGCGTGGAGGATCAAACTTCACTGGGATTACAGTCGAACCGCCGACTTGATTCGGGAATATGCGCAGGCCGGCGTGATTCCGGGCCTGGGCCTGCTGCATCGCGGCCATCTCTGGGGTTACGGGTATTACATGATGCGCGACGGGCTCGGCTCGGTGGGCGACATTTTCGCTTCCCAGTCTTGCCCGGAGCCGGAGGCCGCAGGTGAGTTCATTTTCTCAAGAATGCTGGGAGAAATGATTGACCACAGCGATTGCTGGAGGATCGAAGGTCAGCTCTTCAGTCTGGCCCACGCATGGGGCGATATTCTGCAGGCAACGGCACTGAAGCACAGGCCGCGCATTTACATGAGAAGGAATATTTCGCGCGGTGCGATTCAAAGCTCGATTGTGCTGCGGCCCTGGGAGAATCACTATCTTCCCTCCGCTGCAAATCTGCTCTTTTGCACTTATCAGGACCATCTCGACAGTGAAATCTCAGCCTGCTATCAGAGCGTCAGGAATTGTTCGGAGTTTCTGCGGAACCTCGTTTTGATGCCAGGCTGCGGTGATTTCCTGCCTTCAGCCAGTGCCGCACATATCGACGGCCGTGGAAATCTGGGAGCATTTATCCTGATTACCAGAATTGAGCCCAAAACCGCGCTGGTGCCGCAACTTTGCGTCCGCCCGGACCTGGAAGGCAAGGGTATCGGAGGCAGCCTCCTGGAAAATGCCTGCGGCTGCCTGAAGCGCATGGGTTACCAGCGAATCTTTCTTTGTGTCACCGGAGCTAATAAGAGAGCTCGGCAACTATATCTGCGCCATCAATTCACCGACGTTCAGGATTTCAGTGCGTTTTATTGGAACCGAGTCTGATAGTTGCTTTTGTGACCTTTGTGCCTTTGTGCTGAAGATTTCATGGGCGGACTTTCAGAAGCAGGAATCAGGAGAGGCTGATGAGAATTCGAATCTACGGAAAATCTACCTGACCCTATACCACGGCAGCCCGTGAGGACTATGCCAAGCGAGGTTATCAGGTCGACTACTTTGATGTGAAGCAGGACAGCAGGCGGCTCGAGGAGATGTTGAAACTGATTCCTGGGGATCGCCGCGTCCCGGTAATTGATGAGGGCGGCCGCATCACCATCGGCTTCGGCGGCACCTGAGGCGTGTAATTCCCGATGCCGGTTCGGCAATTTTCACAAAGCAAAAATTGTTTTCAAGCCGATGTTGAATGTCAGAGAAAAGCCGAGCCGTAGTTAAGAAGCACCCACAAAGGGCTGGCACGCGAAGCACAGAGCCACGTCCCGCAAGGGCGTGGTGGGGGTCAGGTAAGTCGGCTTGCGCGCTCTGCCGGAATCGGGCGCCGAGCTTATGATGTCTACCAAGTCGAACCAGGTGAAACCGACGGGCGATGAACGATATTTCCCCATGCGGTCCGACTCACCCTGTCCCCACCACGCCCTCGCGGGACGTGGCTCTGTGCTTCGCGTGCCGTTCCCTAATTGGCCTGTTGCCCTCGCCTGTGTGCTGTCCCAAGCCCTTGTCGGAAAAAACCCGGCGACCAAAAAAGCCGCCTGCAAAATCTGCTATCATTGGGAGATCCGGCATCATGAGAGCGGGTGAGCTTGGCGGAAAGAAACTTGCGGTGGGATGACAATTCTGAGGGCCGATTTTATACCGATCGGAGCTGCATTCTCTGTTGCCTTTGCGCGGAGATGGCGCCCTTCAACTTCAGAGAAAGTCTGGCCGGCGATCACGATATTGTTTACAAGCAGCCTGAAAACGCGGAGCAAGAACGGCAGTGCCTGGAAGCGCTGCTCAGCTGCCCTGTGAGTGCAATCGGCAATGATTAGAATTTACGAATTGGAAAATTCAAAACATTCAAAATTAAATACCGGGAATCCTGAAACCTCGAATTCGCAATTCGCCAATTGTTTATAGGAGAATTAAATGTCAAGACTTACGCGGGCTCCGGAAAAGGGAGAGAGAAAATCTTCTTCAGAACCCGCGGACCTCGACCAGTCCAGGCTCGACACGATAACGCGGGGTCCTCTTCCAGCTTCGCGCAAGATTTACATACCCGGAGTGCTCTTCCCGCACATCCGGGTCCCGCTGCGAGAAATCAGCCAATCGGCTACGCGACAGCACGGAACAAACAGTGGCCCGTCTATTCCAAATCCTCCGGTGGCGGTTTATGACACCAGCGGTCCGTACACGGATCAGGATGCATGTATCGATGTCCGCCGTGGCCTTGCTCCTGTTCGTTCGAGCTGGATTGAGCAACGCGGAGACATAGAACGACTCCAGGCCGTAACCTCGGAATACGGGAGACTGCGGCTTGCGGATGCCAGGCTGGACGCTCTGCGATTTAAAAACCTGCGGCACCCTTTGAAAGCCAGAGCCGAAACGACGGTCACACAGATGCATTATGCGCGGCGCGGAATGATTACGCCCGAAATGGAGTTTGTTGCCATTCGGGAAAATCAGCAGCGCCAGCAACTCTATGAGGCGCAGCATCCGGGCGACTCCTGGGGCGCCGCCATCCCTCGGCAGATCACGCCTGAGTTCGTGCGGTCAGAGGTGACGCGGGGCCGTGCCATTATTCCCGCAAACATAAATCATCCAGAGATGGAACCGATGATTATCGGCCGAAATTTTCTGGTGAAAACTAACGCGAACATCGGAAATTCCGCCGTCACTTCCTCAATCGAAGAGGAAGTCGAAAAAATGGTGTGGGCAATTCGCTGGGGCGCCGACACGGTCATGGACCTTTCCACGGGAAAGAATATCCATGAAACACGCGAATGGATATTGCGAAACAGCCCCGTTCCCATCGGCACGGTTCCCATCTATCAGGCGCTTGAGAAAGTGAACGGAAAGGCCGAGGAGCTAAACTGGGAAATCTATCGTGACACGCTCATCGAACAGGCCGAACAGGGAGTGGATTATTTTACCGTTCACGCAGGCGTTCGCCTCAGCTACATTCCGCTCACCGCAAAACGAGTTACAGGGATCGTGTCCCGGGGCGGATCCATCATGGCAAAGTGGTGTCTGGCGCATCACGCCGAGAGCTTCCTCTACACTCATTTTGAAGAGATCTGCGAAATCATGAAGGCCTATGATGTCTCATTCAGCCTCGGTGACGGGTTGCGGCCGGGCTGCATCGCAGACGCAAACGACCAGGCTCAATTTGCCGAACTGGACACCCTCGGAGAATTGACCGAGATTGCGTGGAAGCATGACGTGCAGACAATGATCGAGGGTCCGGGTCACATTCCCATGCACATGATCCAGGTCAATATGACCCGGCAGCTCGAAATCTGCCGCGAAGCTCCTTTCTACACGCTCGGTCCTCTGACCACCGACATTGCGCCCGGCTATGACCACATTACCAGCGCCATCGGCGCCGCCATGATCGGCTGGTTTGGAACCGCAATGCTATGTTATGTGACGCCTAAAGAGCACCTGGGCCTGCCCGACCGCGAGGACGTGCGCCAGGGTGTCATTACCTACAAGATCGCGGCGCATGCCGCCGATCTTGCCAAGGGCCATCCGGGAGCGCAGATGCGTGATAACGCGCTGTCCGCAGCCCGGTTTGAATTTCGATGGGAAGATCAGTTTAATCTGTCGCTCGATCCCGAGCGGGCGCGTGCCTACCATGACGAAACGCTTCCCGGAGACAACGCCAAACTCGCTCATTTCTGCTCGATGTGCGGCCCTCACTTCTGTTCAATGAAGATCACCGAAGACGTGCGCCAGTACGCGAAGGAAATTGGCGTCACGCCTGAAGAGGCTATTCAAAAAGGGCTGGAGCAGAAATCCGAGGAGTTCAAGGAGAGCGGCGGGAACGTGTATCAGAAGGTGTGATGCAGCGTAAATTCATCTCTGATTTCCAGGTCAATGAAGTTCTCACCACCTTCGCGATGATGCGCTCCGTTCAAGTGCGCGTTCGCAAGACCGGCGAGGAGTTTCTTTCGCTGGAATTACAGGATCGGACCGGCGCCATCGAAGCCAGAGTCTGGGAAATCGAGGACTCGATGCGGCAGCTTCGCCCGGGTGATTACGTCAAAGTAAAGGCACGCGTGGAGGATTACAAAGGCAGGCTTCAACTGATGGTGGAAAGAATAAGGAGGATCACGGATAGCGATCGGGATCAGGGCTTCGACGAGTCCGATTGCATCATTTCCACGCCTTACGAGATAGAAGAGATGTGGAGCAGGCTTCTTGCTCTGGTGAACCGCGAGGTTACGGATCCCTTCGTGTCTGCGCTGCTGAAGAATATCCTTGAAAGCACCGCCGTGAGTTTTAAGTCTTACCCGGCTGCCCAGGAAATCCACCACGGATATCGCGGCGGGTTTCTGGAGCATGTCTTGTCGGTCACAGAGAACTGCGTCTATTTTGCAAACCACTACCCCGACGCTGACAAGAATCTTCTTGTGGCAGGCGGGATTCTTCACGACATTGGCAAGCTGGAAGAGCTCACGCCTGCCCCGGCCATTGAATATACGACAGCAGGTCGCCTGATCGGTCACATCGTGCTGGGCAGAGATCTGGTCCGGCGGGAGGCAGCAAAAATCGAAGGTTTCCCCGAACAGACCCTGCTGCTGCTTGAGCATCTAATTCTCAGTCATCAGGGGGATTACGACTGGGGTAGCCCGAAGCGGCCGAAGGTTCTGGAAGCGCTGATTCTCCACTATCTGGACGATCTTGATGCGAAGGTAAACCATTTGCAGGGGGTCCTCCGGGCGCACCGCGGGGACAGCGAGTTTACCCATTATGACCGCATCCTTGGGCGGGTTCTCTTCAAGCGCAAACAGGCGTCCCCTCCGGATGAAACCCTCCAGCCTCGTGAAGAGGCCGAACTGCAGGGTGAGCTTCAGTTGGAACTGCGCCATCCCGACGAATGAATCACCACAAAGATGCAAAGAATGATGCAAGGCTCTTTGTGCTCTTTGTGTAACACGTTGGCAACTTCTTGTTTTTCTGGCAAAGTTTTTTCAAAGCCGTCTACGTTCACGAGCACGTGCACGTCAACGTCCGCGACTACGTTTACGATTTCGCTCGGTTCGTCCAGGCCGTCGTGATCGTGGACCTGAGACGTAGTCGTTGACGTGCACGTGCTCGTGGACGTGGACGGCTCTTTGGTTGCAGCCCACGGCCGGGCTGTGTCTTTGTGGTGATTCTTTTTGTTTTGAATCACGACAAACTCTTTAATCACTGAAATTAGCGCCATTGAAAAAAAAAGAAACTTTTTCTGCTTTGCTTGCATCTGAACTAGTACTCACCTCCTTAACGATTGGGCGCTCTTCGGGGCGCCCAATTATTTTTTGTGGCAGAAAATTCTCTCCCGGCCAATCGGTTCAGCACTTTCAGGTGACAGCTCCGGGTCTGCCCTGATAACCTGCAAGTCCATGGATCGCATCGTTATACGGGGATTGAAGTGTGAGCTGAGAATTGGAGTGGAAGCCGTCGAGCGGCAGTACCCGCAGATCTGTCTCGTGGATCTGGAAGTGAAACTCGATCTGAAATCGGCCGGAGAAACCGACTCGGTAGAAAAAACTGTTGATTATGCACTCCTCTGCCGCCAGGTCCGCGACATCGGACAAGCGCGCGAATACCATCTGGTAGAAGCCTTTGCCGAGGCGGTCGCCGGCGTGGTGCTGTCCCATGAACCGGTAAAGCAGGTTCGCGTCTTTGTTGAAAAAACGCCGCTCCCTTTACAGGGGAAACTTCAATCAGTCGGGGTTCAAGTCAAACGCAGCAAGTAGCACGCCAGATCAGGTCAGCTCAAATTCATTAAGCCTTATGCCGTCGGGCGCATAGAAGGTTTCGTGCAGTCGCGCACCATCAAATTTCAGCGCGACATAACCGTGGGGCGCATAGTCCTTCTCGTGCCCTTCAACGTACGGATTCTGGCCGTCCAGGACGAGGCAACCCGGGATAGCCCCCTTTCCCACCAGCTTCCTCCAGAGGTACTGTTTTAGCGGCGGCAGGGAACCGAAATGATCATTGAAATGCGGATATCCTCCGTGGCCGATGCAGCGCCCATACATCCCCCAGTCAGAGCGTTGCTCATAAATCACGCATCGATGCTCATGTCCCCAGTACCACGCAAAGATCTTACCCGCAGCCAGGAATTCCTGAAGCCTGGTGCTCAGCTCGGACGTTTCGAACTTGTTCAGCAGCGAGAACGGCTGGTGATGGGAGAAAAGCAGGATCTTGCGATTGGCCGCCTCCTTGATGATGCTCGACAGCCATTCCAATTGTCGCCCTGCCAGCGTCTTGTCCTTGTAGGCGGAATCCAGGCCCGCCAGGATCCAGTAATCATTTTCGAAGGCGAAGTAACTCGCCGCCTGAGCGAACAATGGAGAATTGATGGCGTTAAAGTAGGCCTCACCCCCGGTGTACATTTCGTGATTGCCGTTAATGGCTCTGTTAATCGCGCCCGTTCTTCTGGGCCAGTGCTTCAAAAATCGGTCTTTGATCTCGCCATCGGTCCCCGAGTAATAGACGTCTCCCAGATGGAGCACAATGTGGTAGTTGCCTCTGTATTTTTCGATACTTTCGCGGCAGGCGGGTGCCCCGTAACATCCGGTTCCCCAGTCTCCGAACACGGCCATCCGAAAGTTGTTGCGATTGAGAGGCTCAGGTTTCTCGTTCGCATCCACCCACGCGTGGGACGAAAGCCGCTTGTACCAGGTGAAGAATTGGCCGATCCAACCTGCGAAGTCGTGTTGGTCAAATTTCACTTCGAAAAGACCGCCCTGAAGCGGTTCGATGTTGTCGGGTCTTTCGGCAATTGCACGCTCCACCAGAAAGCTTTGGAGCAGGGATCCCAGCCGGTGGTCGGGCGACGCCATGACACTATCCCCCCGGTCCACCGCCTCAATCGCCCGCAATGCCTGGCCGAAGGCCACCAACAACGCGGCCTGGCTCTCCGGAGGGTCGCCTGCGAGCGCCTGCATGGCAGCCCCGCTTGCCGCCCCCATTCCGCCTTTCCAGGCATCGCGGATAGTCGAATAGCTTACTAAAACGACATCCTTCTCCATGTCCATGTGCGTTTTTTCCGCGGCAGGTGGGGAAATACTGACGGAGGCTTTCCGGTGTGTCAATGGCTATTGGAAATGCCAAAGACAGGGCGCCGAGTATAGAAATGAGAACTGTAAGTGTCAGAGGCCCGATGGTTGAGCTGGCTTGGTGCCTTGGTGGTTAAGAAAAATTGATGCCGTTTAAGTCTCTCCGCAGCCGGCATGCCAGGACATGATCGATTCCGAAACACCTCTGTCCCAAATGCGGACATTTTGAATCGTCCGTCGTCTCGTAAATATCTGTTGGATCGATATTGTTTCTCTAACCCGCAAGACGGCATGGTATTTGCTAACGTTTTACGGGCTTGGGTGGTAGGTGGTCCAATCACCCGTTCAAGATTAAGGAGTAATGATGAACAAATTGTTCTGTAGTTTTCTGCTTTTTGCGAGCCTGGCGGCCGCCGACCTTACCGGTAAGTGGACCGGAAGCTTTGACACCACCGGCCCTGATGGAGAGATGAAACAATCTACCGCCTATATGGACCTGAAGCAGAATGGAAGTGAGGTCACCGGTACTGCGGGTCCCAATCAGAATCGGCAGTGGCCAATCATGAAAGGGAAAATCGACGGCGACCAGATCACATTTGAAGTTCAGTCGGACGGCCCGTTAATGAAATTTGAGCTTCGTCTGGTAGACGAACACCTCAAGGGAGAAGCCCACGCCGAGAGGGACGGCAAAACCATGAAAGCAAAACTTGATCTGACGAAGAAAACCGACTGAGTATGGAAACTTTAGCGGCAGTTCGGCGTATGCGGAGGGCTAAATGGAGAGTCCGCTTGCTTACGCGCGCGGTTCGGACCTCGGTGATGCTCGTCCACTCTCCCGCTCCCCGCTCCTCCACTCTCCCGCTCTCCCGCTCCCCCGCTCCCCCGGCTCCCGAGGAGTAACCCAATGATCGAAACTTTACTGCAGGACGTTCGCTACGCGACACGCATGCTGCTCAAGAATCCAGTTTTCACGGCGGTGACCGTGATGACGCTTGCGCTTGGCATCGGCGTCAACACCACGATTTTCACGTTCATCAACACTCTCCTTTTGCGGCCGCCGTCGGGCGTTGAAGATTCGCATCGATTGATGGCGGTTTGGAACCGTCTGCCCAACGGCGGGTACATGCAGCAATGCTATCCGGATTATGTCTACTATCGGGACCACAACCGCGTGTTCTCCGGACTGCTCTGCTACAGCAGTGATCCGATCCGCGTGAGTTGGAGGGCGGCCGGGCAGACCGAGATCATTTACGCGCACCTCGTTTCGGGAAACTACTTTTCGGTTTTGGGAGTTAAGCCTGGGCTGGGGCGCGCGTTTCTGCCGGAGGAAGATCAGATACCGGGCAGGAATCCGGTGGTAGTGCTTCAACATGCTTTCTGGCAGCAGCGTCTCGGTTCCGATCCGAACATCGCAGGAAAGACGTTGATTCTGAACGGCCATGCCTTCAACGTTGTCGGTGTTGCTCCGCAGGGCTTTACCGGGATCGAAACGGGGATGGTTCCGGATCTGTGGGCTCCTGTCATGATGCAGCCTCTGATCATTCCCGGCGAAGAGATGCTTTCCACCCAGTCCAGCTACTGGATATTTGCCGTCGGCCGGCTGAAATCCGACATCACGGTGTCGCAGGCACAGGCAGATTTCAGCGTCTTGGCGGGCCAGCTTGCCGCAACACATCCGAAAAGCAACAAGGGATGGGATGCCGCCGTGCTGCCCGCGATCGGGGTTCCTCCGGAATTCCGCGGGCTTGTGGTCCCGTTTACCGCCCTTCTGATGTTGATGGTCGGACTGGTGCTGTTGATCGCCTGCGCCAACGCTGCCAATCTTCTTCTGTCTCGCGCGGTCGGTCGGGGGCGCGAAATGGCGATTCGCTCCGCGCTCGGAGCTAACCGGGGCCGGCTTGTGCGTCAGGTCCTTGCGGAAAGCGTCCTGCTCGCTTTCCTGGCCGGCGCGGTTAGTTTGCTGCTGGTTCTCTGGACCGCGCCGCTTCTCCTCAACTTGAAGCCGGCCATGCTCTCTTTCATCACGCTTGATCTTTCTCTTGATTGGCGAATTGCGGGTTTTACGTTGTTGATCTCGCTGCTCACAGGATTCATTTTCGGCCTGGGCCCCGCCCTTCACGGTTCAGCGGGCGATGTAGTAATGAAACTCAAAGACTCAAGCTTTGGTGGATACCACAAATCACGTTTGCGGAGCTTCCTGGTAGTCGCCCAGGTCGCCGTGTGTCTGATTTTGCTGATCAGCGCGGGCTTATGTCTGCGGAGTTTATTCAACGCGCATTCGATTGACCCGGGATTTCAGATAAATAACCGCCTTACGGTGTCTTTCGATCTGCAAATATTGGGCTATTCGAAAGCCCGCGGTGAGCGGTTTTATCAGGAATTGCTGGATCGAACCGCAGGCTTGCCCGGGGTAGTGTCATCGAGCCTGGCTCATTACTTGCCGCTGGGATTTACCAGGCGAAGCGCGGAAGTCGTCGTCGAGGGCCATCAACCTCCGCCCCCGCAGCGCGGCTTCCCGGTTGGCACAACCGCCGTCGGTCCCGGGTATTTCAAAACGATGGGAATTCCCCTGTTGCGTGGACGCGAGTTCGGCCCACGGGACAGCGTCGACAGTCCGAAGGTCGTGATCATCAACGACGCAATGGCCCGGCGTTTTTGGCCGGGTCAGGATCCAATTGGCCGGCGTGTGTCTTTTGGTTTTGACAATCCCAGGGCTCTGGAAATCATCGGGGTCGTGAAGACTGGCAAGTACCGGAGTTTGCGAGACGATGCTGCGCCATTCATGTACGAGTCTTTCTCCCAGTCTTACCGGCCTCGTGCGACGCTGGTAGTTCACACCGCGGCGGATCCGAAGCAATCGCTGCCTGCGGTGCGGAGCGCTATCCGGGAACTCGATCCCAATCTGCCGGTCCTGCAGGCAGAGACGCTGGAGGAATACATGGCTGTGCCGTTGTTTGGCGCCCGTGTGACAGGGATCCTGCTGAGCGGCTTCGGAGGATTGGCCTTGCTGCTGGCTCTGGTGGGCCTTTACAGTGCAGTCGCATACTCGGTGAGTCAACGCACCCGCGAATTCGGCATACGTATGGCCGTGGGTGCCGGGCCGGTTGACTTGATCAGGCTGGTAATTCATGAAGGACTGCCCCTGATTTTGATCGGCTTGGTCATTGGAGTGGCTTGCGCTCTCGGCACAACGCAAGTCCTGTCCAGCCTGCTTTATGGAATTGGGCCGACCGATCCTCTCACGTTTATTGGCGTTTCGCTGCTTCTGGTCGGAGTGGCGGTCGCGGCCAGCTACATTCCTGCCCGCCGCGCGACTAAAGTCGATCCCATGGTGGCGCTGAGGTACGAATGAGAGCGGGAGTTGGGAGAGGGGGAGAGTGGGAGAGCGGGAGAGTGGTAGAGCGGGGAGTGGGTGAGCATCGCCGATATCCGAGCCGCGCGCGTGAACAAGCGGACCGTCGATGGTCATTTGTCATTAGTCATTGTGGAACCCTGGCTTGGTGTCTTGGTGGTTCAATTTTTTCACCACCAAGGCACCATGCTCCTGAATTCTCATATTGCACAATTAATGACTCATGACCAATGACACTAGAGGGTCGGCTTGCTTACGAAAAAGACGATCCGCAGCCGCAGGTGCGGGTGGCATTGGGGTTGTTGAAGACGAAGCCTTTTTTCATCAGGCTTTCAGCGTAGTCCAGAATCATGTTGTTCAAATACAGATAACTCTTCAAATCGCAGAAAAGCCTGGCGCCGCCGAACTCGAAAACCTTGTCGCCCGGACGCTGTTGGCCTTCAATTTTGAGCACATAGCTCAATCCGGAGCATCCGCCACCCTTGACGCCGATCCGCAGACCGCCACCCGGAACATCCTGCTTTTCCAACAACTCGCGGATGCGAGCGGCGGCTTTAGGAGTAATCTCAATAGCCACGTTATTGGAGCCCTTTCCTTTTTGTAGTCCGCGATCGCTACTCTGATCGCGTGCTCTGTCAACACTACTAGTCCTATTTTACCGCTTTTGGGTCCTGGCGTCGCCTGTCATCTGTTAGAGCGGCGTCGTGCGGCCATATCAGGTTAATCGCCGAGGCACAGCCCCGGAAAACGGATATTATCTGGCCCGCCGCGACCTCACGGATCGCGGTACTGTTGGGTCAGAGATCCTCCGCTACAAACCGCCGCTAGTTGTGAGACGCTCTCTGGAGCCTTTCCGCATGACTGGGGCTGCCGAGCCGCAGCAACGTCCGATTCCGCCCACATAACTGTCTGGCAACACGCTCTCATCTGCCGGACGGTGCCGCAGCTCTGGCAGAGTCCCCATCTCCCAACTTGCGGCCGCCTTCGCCAAGATAACGAGGGGCGCATAACCCGCAGCGTTTTCCGAACACCTCCAGCGACGTCTTCAACACGCCGAAACCGTAGCGCACTGATCTTCGGAAATTGATCGACGAGGCATCGGCAAAATAGCGCGCAGGGCAACTGATTTCTCCGATGTGGAATCCAAACACCAGGGCCTGTGCCAGCATCTGGTTGTCAAACACGAAGTCATCGGAGTTTTCCTCGAGAGGCAAAGTCTCTAAAACGCGGCGTGTAAAGCCTCGGAAGCCGGTGTGATACTCGGAAAGCTTGGCCCCCTGGAGAAGATTTTGAAATGCAGTGAGGAATCGGTTGGCGATGTACTTGTACGGCGGCATTCCGCCCTTCAGCGCTGCCCCGCCGAGAATGCGCGAGCCGAGAATTACATCATAGTGGCCGCTGGCAATCATTGCGGCCATGGCCCCGATCAATTTGGGGCTGTACTGGTAATCCGGATGCAGCATGATCACGATGTCGGCACCGGTTTGCAGCGCCTGGCGGTAGCAGGTCTTTTGGTTCCCGCCGTAGCCGAGATTCTGCGGGTGAACAAAGGTGCGGATATTGAGGCTTCTTGCCAGCTTGACGGTGTCATCGGTGCTGGCGTCGTCCACCAGGAGAACCTCATCGACGATCTCCAAAGGCAGCTCGTCGTGGGTTGCTTTCAAAGTGCGAGCCGCATTGTATGCGGGCAGCACCACGAGTACCTTTTTGCCATGGATCATGGCACGTCATTGTAACAGTGTTGGAGTGCGGGTCAGGCAGCACCATGTCGTTTTTGTCTTTTTGATTTTCGCTTTTTCCCATATTCTTCTTATTTTGAGAGGAAGCAACGATGAGTGAATTGAAAACGGAAAGACCCTCCGCGGTGAAATTGTCCCGGCGGGTTCAAAATCTGGAGATATCTCCCACCACCGCGGTGATGCAGGAGGCCAACCGGCTGAAGCGCGAAGGTATCGAGGTGATTGATTTTGGACCGGGAGAACCGGATTTTGCCACTCCTGACAACATCAAACAGGCCGGCCACCGAGCGATTGATCAGAACTTCACAAAATACACCGAAGTTGCGGGAATTCCCGCGCTCAAGCAGGCCGTGGCAGAACGCTATCGCTCGAGCTGGGGCGCCGAGTTTCAGCCGAATGAAATCATCCTTTGCGCCGGCGGAAAGCAGGCCTTGTTCAATCTGGCTCTGACACTGTTCGAGCCGGGCGACGAGGTCATCATTCCCGCCCCCTATTGGGTCACGTTTCCTGAGCAGGTGAGGCTCGCCGGTGCCAGGCCGGTATTTGTGGACGTTCCCGAAAAGGACCGGTTCATTCTCAGAACCGAGATGCTTGAGCCCTCGCTGACTGAAAGCACCCGCGCCGTAATCATCTGTTCTCCCAACAACCCTACAGGCGCTGTGATCCATGAAGCCGAGATTCGTAAGCTGGTGGCCCTGGCGCGCTCCCGCAACCTGATGCTGATCTCAGATGAGACTTATGAACGTTTTTGTTACCAGGGCGATCAGGCCTTTTCCACTGCGGCGTTATGGAATGAAGCGCGGGAGAATCTCGTCGTGGTGAGCGCGGTTTCAAAAACCTATTCCATGACAGGCTGGCGCCTCGGTTACGCATTAGGACCGAAGGCGGTAATTTCGGCTGCGGCTAACATTCAAAGTCATGCCACCTCCAATCCCGTGTCAATATCCCAGATGGCTGCCGTCGAAGCGCTCAACGGAGATCAGAAGTCGGTGCAGCGGATGAAGGAGGAATACAGGAAACGGCGTGATTTTGCGCATGCCGAGCTGGTGAAGATTTCCGGCATCACCTGCGACCTGCCCGATGGGGCATTCTACTTTTTCCCCAACATTAGCCGCTTTCTCGGGCCCAAGATCCCCGACTCGGTAGCCATGGCCAGGTTCCTGCTGCAGGAAGCGCGCGTGGCCGTGGTTCCCGGTTCTGCCTTCGGCGCGGAAGGCTATTTTCGCATCTCGTATGCCACATCGATGGAGAATCTGGCAGAGGGGATCCGTCGAATCCGGGAAGCATTGTCGAAAGTCTGAGAATCGTCAGTTGTCCGTGGTCCGTTGTCCGGTCAAAGGTCGAAGGTCGAAAGTCGAAGGTCGAAGGTCAAAGGTCAAAGGTCAAAAGTGCCGAAAGTTGGAGGCTGTTTGACTCCGAACATTCCAGCTTTCATACTTTCGAGTTTCAGCCTTCGACTTTTGACTTTCGACTTTCGACGGACCACGAACCACGAACAAGCGACCACTGACCACAACGGACAACGGACAGCGGACAACGAACTACTGACAACGGCTACGAGCTGAATTCAGACTTTCGACCTTCGACATTCAGACTTTCGACCCTCGCCCTTCAGTCGGCCGTCGACCCTCATTCCCTCAATCCCTCAATCCCTCAATCCCTCAATCCCTCAATCCCTCAGTCCCTCAGTCTTTTTTCGTGCGGCCCAGAGAATCTGGCGGCATACTCCACGCATTACGGTCACCTCGCGCTCACTCAACTGGGAACGAAGAAAAACGCGGCGCAAAACCTTCATCATGTGTTCGAGATTGTTTTCATGCAGGAATCCGATGGCGAGAAGCGCTTTCTCCAGGTGCCTGAACAGGCCTTCCAGCGATTCGATTGGCGCCAGAATCCGGGATTTTGCGGCTAGTTTGGACGCAATGAACCATTCATATGCAATCAGCGCGACGGCCTGCGCCAGATTCAATGTGGGAGATGCGGGAACGGTAGGAATGTGAATCAGCTCGTGGCACAGGGAAATCTCCAGGTCCGTCAATCCTGAATCCTCCGGTCCAAAGACAAAACCGATGCGATTGCTCCTGACTTTCCGAACCGCGCGTTTGATTGCGTCCCGGGCTGTCAGGTTTTCAAGTCCCGGCCGGTTGCGCAGGGAAGCCGTCGCCGCAACCCACTGAAGATCTGCGACTGCCGCGCTCAGGCTCCCAAAACGCCTTGCCTTTTCCACCAGAACGTCTGCGCCCACGGCCATTCTCCTGGCCTCTTCGTTCCAACGCGCTGCCGGAGCCACCAGTCGAAGCTCTTTCTGCCCGAAATTCTTCAGCACCCGTGCCACCGAACCGAGATTCCCGGCGTGTTGAGGTCGAACAAGGATGAAGACGGCGTTCATTGGGGAAACATACTACATTGAGCGGGAGAGTGGGAGAGTGGGGATTGAGGGAATGAGGGATTGAGAGACTGAGGGAATGAGGGAATGAGGGACTGAGGGATTGAGGCACTGAGCGACTGAGAGACTGAGAGACTGAGAGCCGACAAATCTCCATCCCTCCATCCCTCCATCCCAGCCCCCGTGTTAAACTGCTGCTTCGTTTTCGGCCAGACGATGAGAATAAAGATCTGCGGTATTTGCAGCGCACGCGATGCGAATATCAGTGTTGACAGCGGGGCGGATGCCCTCGGGTTTCTGTGCGGGGTTCCATCGTCGGTCCGAAGTCATATTACGCCCCGGAAGGCGCAGGAAATCATCGCTTCCCTTCCGCCCTTTATTTCAACGGTGCTGGTCACCACTATAGGGGAGCCAAAGGTGGTCGACGGTTTGCTGCGGCGGGTTCCTGTCACGCATCTGCAATTGCATGGTCCGATTGAACGCCAAGCTGTGCTGTGGCTGAAAAGAAAACATCCAAGTCTGAAGGTCATCAAAACCATTCACGTAACCGACCGCACGAGCATTGACGAAGCGCGGCGCTGGCAGCGGATTACAGACGCTTTGCTCATGGATACCAAGTCGGCCGGTTCGCTCGGAGGCACCGGGAAAACGCATGACTGGAGAATCAGCCGCGCGATTGTTCGTGCCGTCAGTATTCCGGTTATTCTGGCTGGCGGGCTCTCTCCGGAAAACGTTCGAAGAGCGATCTTAGAAGTGAAGCCCTATGGGGTGGACGTAAATTCCGGCGTGACCTCCGGAGGAAGGCGGAAGAATCGAGCCAGGCTGGAGCTCTTCATCCGTCGAGCACGGTAAAAATCAGAAATTCGAGTAGGAATTTTTTTCACCACAAAGGCACAAAGGACACGTCTCGCTTTGTGCCCTTTGTGTCTTTGTGGTGAAAATTGATAAACGAACTTAGGTAATCAGGTACTAATTCCGCGTGGGATCTTTTGGCGAGAGATGCTGGAACTGACGAAACACCTGGCTTTCCTGAATCTGGCTCTGCAGAAAACGTGCCACCTGTCTTCCTCTCAACTCAAAATCATCCAACTCCAGTAACTGCTGCTTGTGTTCGGGCGGCAACCCGAGATGGGAAGCCAGCGAGTTGACCAGGCTTTCATAATCGAGGGCCTGGAGCGCTGACAGATCCAACTCCCCCCGCGAACTCAGTTTAAAGAAGTCACCGGCCAGGCTCACCAGGTGCTCTCGCTGCGCAGCAAGTGCCAGGGCCGCCGGAACGCGATCCTGCAGGACCGTGGCAGCCACGGTACGGTAGGGGTCGTCGCTGATCACTCTGTCAATCCGGATCTTTTCCTCACCCGCAAGCACTAGGTTGAATTTTCCATCTTCCAGCTCTTCAAAGTTTTCGATGCGCCCCATGCAGCAGACTTCGTACACCGGCGGATTGCCGTAATAGCTCGATTCCCATCCGGGACGCAAAAGACCGATGGCCATACGCCGGTCGCAATTGAGGGCATCTCGCATCAGTTGTCTGTAGCGTGGTTCGAAAATGTGTAACGGCAGATTCGTTCTGGGGAAGAATACAACGTTGGGAAGCGGAAAAAGCGGCGCTGTAATGTTCATTCGGTTTACAAATTCAAAATCCTGAAAGAGGGACAGTCCCCATTTAAATTCCTTAAATGGGGACTGTCCCTTTAAATCGCTCTAAAACTTGGGGACACCCTCCCGTTGCAGCGAGTAAGCCAGTAGATGGCTGCCCTCGGCCTGTATTACCATTCTGTTTACTTCGCTGACCAGCAGTTCGATGTTTTCCTCCTTCATCGGAAACATCTGGTCGATAATGCCGCGCGTCAGATTCACCCCGACCAGTCCTTTGCCCTTCGGCAGCCGGGTGAAGAAGTATTGATGGTTGCCGTCCAGTTGTGCGTACCGGGTTAAGTGCAGCAAGTCACCGCCGGCGCCTATCATTCCCTTACCCGCTGCTTTGCCGAGTTTGATCAAGCGGTTCCGATAATTGAAAATGCGGTTTACCGGCGACGGTGCCGCCGGCAGAAGGTCGCGGTGCAACGCCACTGCGTACGATGTCACGGCCACCAGCGCTCCTGTGGAAACCAGAAGTCCGGCCGCCAGATGCTTCCAGAACCCGACGCCGGGCGGTTTCAGCTCGTAATACCAAAGCCGCTGGCCGTCGGCGTAGCTGAAGCCGGCCGCGTTCTCCTCGCCGATGAGTACGAGCTGGTCCGCTTCGTTGAAGGAGAGATATTTGGGAGGTTTGCTGAAGTGGTGCGGCTTTTTGTACAGTTTCTTGCCGCCGGCGCGAGAGAGCGCGAACAAATCGTCCCCATCAGCGAAATATACCCGATCGCCGAAGATCAGGAGATTCGTGACTGCGTTGTCGCCGTGATCCCATTTCCACAGCTTCTTTCCGGTCTTTGGATCGAGCGCCACTGCGCCGAACGGGCCCTTGCGGTCCCATTCGTTTCCCGCAAAGTCAAAGAACTGGCCCCCCAACTTCCCGTACAGAACATTGGCATCGGCGTACAGCTCGGTAACGATCCCAAAGTCATCCGTCTTCCAGAGCTGTTCGCCGTCTGCAAGCCGGAATGCGCAGACCTTTCCTTCTCCGGCGACGTAAACATTTTGTTCGTCAAACCAGGGCTCGGCATAGGATTTGGCCAGGTCTCCTTCGAACACCCCGAACTTCCTGTGCCACACCAATTGGCCCGTTTGCGTGTCATAGCATCGGATCCCGTCATAGAGGACGAACACGGAGCCGCCATGGAATAGCGGCGGATGGTAGGCAGACAGGTTAAAGCTGTGATATTTGCGCTGCTTCTGGTCGGGAGTCTGAGGCAGCGGCGTCAGGCGGATTTCCTGATCGAAGTCGGCCCTCCAGAGAATCTTACCGGTCAAAGTATCCATCAGATAGAGCCTCGGTTCCCGCTCAAAGTCTCCGCGCCCCTTTCCGTGCGGTTTTTTAGCTGTGACCATCAGGATGCGTCTGTTTTCCAGATCGGGGACGACGTTCAGGACGCGCTCTTTGATCGTAGGTGACTCCCACAACCGCTCGCCGGTCAGGGTGTTGATCGCCAGGACGTTACTCTCCTTGTCTTTGTACTCTCCCCCCCAGCCCTCGCTAAGGATGGCGACGTTGGACCAGGGCACGGCCAGCACGTCTTCCTGTCCCAACTGGATATTGCGGAAGCGCCAAACCGGTTTTCCGGCTTTCATGTCCACTCCGAAAAGATGGCGGTCCGTGCCGACCAGCAGGAGATTCTCATCCAGAGCGCTCTGAAAGCGGATGTTGTGCTCCAGGTCCAAATCCCAGTCAGGCAGATCGGAAGGAAGTGCCGCCCGCAGGCTGAAAATCACCAGCAGAACAAGGCACGCCGCCGCCTCAAGCCTAAGTTTGACCTTCTTCATCATCATGGGCCTCGACTGAAGCCATTTTAGCCCAAGAGCGCCGCGGCGCGTCCGTTCGGTTCTCGGCCGGCGTCGGAACGTATAGAAAAATTGTGGTGAATTTTTTTGCTGATTTCTGAAGAAACTTTCGCAGATTTTCAACCTGGCCGGTTATGTCCGGCATGCTCGTCAAAATCTTGTCTGCGGCCGTCTTCGGAATCGATGCCCAGATTGTGGAAGTTGAGGTGGACGTGACCGCCGCCTTGAAGGAGGCCTTCCATACAGTGGGACTTCCGGACGCCGTGGTCAAAGAAAGCACGGAGCGCATCGCGGCAGCCATTCGAAACAGCGGACTTCCCGGCCCGCTGGCCGGAAAAACCACCATCAACCTGGCGCCGGCAGAATTTCGCAAGGAGGGCAGCGGCTTTGAGCTGCCGATGGCCCTGGGAATTCTCGGGACCAACGGTTCGCTCAAGGAGGACAGGCTGGCCGGCTGGCTGGTGGTAGGAGAACTCTCGCTGGACGGAAGAGTGCGGCCGGTCAAAGGCGCGCTGCCGATCGCCATGGCGGCGCGCGGGGCGGGAATTCCGCGTCTGGTGATACCGGAGAACAATGCCGGTGAAGCGGCCGTCGTCGAAGGGATCGACGTCTATGCCGTCCCGACGCTGCGAGCCGCGCTCGAGCTGCTTAATTGTCCGTCCGAAGAGCGCGGCAAGCCTACGATCGTCGACGGGCGGAGATTTCTTTCCGGCGAAAGGCGGGCGCGCGTGGATTTTGCTGAAGTAAAGGGACAGCTCCATGTCAAACGCGCTCTGGAAGTTGCCACCGCAGGCGGACACAATCTGCTGATGCTGGGGCCGCCCGGTTCGGGAAAGACGATGCTGGCCAAAAGGATCCCCACCGTTCTTCCCGCCATGACGTTCCCCGAGGCGCTCGAAACCAGCAAGATTCACAGTGTCTGCGGAATGCTCAATGGATGCGGCATCGTGGAGCAGCGTCCCTTTCGCGCTCCGCATCACACCATCAGCCACGCCGGACTGGTGGGCGGCGGCCGCATTCCACGGCCCGGAGAAGTGAGCCTGGCGCATAACGGCGTCCTGTTTCTGGACGAGCTCCCCGAGTTTCAAAGACATGTGCTGGAGGTCCTGCGCCAGCCCCTTGAAGATCAGCAGGTCACCATCAGCCGCGCCATCATGAGTCTGACCTTTCCGGCAAAGTTCATGATGGTTGCGGCGATGAACCCATGTCCTTGTGGCTATCGAGGCTCTCGATTGAAGGAATGCCGCTGCACGCTGGGTCAGGTGGAGCACTACCGGTCTCGCATCTCCGGGCCGCTGATGGACCGCATTGATATCCATGTTGAAGTTCCGGAAGTAAAGTACGA
>DASXQR010000024.1:0-39891 GCA_036507075.1 Acidobacteriota bacterium
GGGCGGGCTTTATCTTATGACAGAGCCGCAATTCCCACGGCTGCGCTTCGCTGCGCCGTGGGCTACAGGCTGGCGCCCGCCAAAAGGCGGCGGGCTGGTGATCCACGGCTATTTAACTAATCGCCTTCTCGCAATCCCAAGAACTAATTTGGACAGGCGTCACGTTGACGTAATCGGCTTTTATCGTTTCTGAAAAATCTTGTCGAAAAAACAAGAAGTTGCCAACTTGTTACACAAAGGGCACAAAGTCACGACCGCGCCTTCAAATCCTTCAATTCGATCTCAAGCTGCTCTACGGTGCGCTCGAGCCGGGCGACCCTTTCCTCGAGAATGACCACGGACTCATTTTGCGCAGACGAGACGGGTTGATCAGCCGGCTCAGTGGAGCAGGAGGCGCTCCAGCGCGTTTCTTTCTGGCCAGGCCTCCGCCCCAGGTTCCGCGCCAGCGGTTCAGGATGGGATGCGAGCTCCACCAGCGTGGCTTGGACTTCTTCGACCGACGCGAAAGCATGCATTCGATCGCTGCGAGAGCGAAGCTCTCCCGGGGTTTGGGGCCCGCGCAGCAATAGAAGCGTCAGCAAAGCCTGTGTGCGCGGGTTCAGCTTCCACACAAGATCTGCACGGTGTTTCCAGTGATCGGCGCGCGCGCCACCGGCCCGCGCGACGAGGTTTTCCGTGTCGAGACTGTCGAGAGCCTTTTGAACCTGCTCTTCATTAAGATCCATCACGGGATCCCGATTGGTCTTCTGATTGCAAGCCATTCGTATCGCATTCAGTGTCATCGGGTAATATTCCGGCGTGGTCTGCTCCTTTTCCATCAGAACACCGAGAACACGCACTTCTATCGGATCCAAATCAGCCAGGGGACGCATTATCTCTTCACTTTTCAATTGTCAAAATTTACCGCCAAGGCGCGAAGCTACAAAGCAGTTTGAAGTTTTTTGCCGATCTTTTTTGTGTCCTTCGTGTCTTCGTGGTTAATTTCAAGTTGATGCGCGACATCTCTCCACCGCCGGTAATCGCCAGGACCCGTGCCTCATTGCGCCTGGCGCTGATCACCGCAGTCGTCCTCGTGTCCGCTGCCGCAATACCTCCGCAGCCGGTCACAATCAACGTGCAGGCCTCACCGGTCCAACCGAGCTGGGAAGGAATCGCAGCCGGCCTCGCATACGTTCCCAGCGTCGCCGTCACTGCCCGGGGCAGCGTCCCTGTCCACGTTATGAGAGTCGACCTGAATCAGGTAGCTCTGAAACCTCTCATGTCACCCCACTTCTCGAGTGCGCTCCGCGTGGAGGACTTTGCCAGCCGAACGCCCGGCGCTCTGGCGATCTTCAACGGCAGCTTCTTCGACGAATCCGATCAGGGAAGAGAAATCCCCAAAGGAATTGTTGTATCCGAAGGAAAAGTTCATCAAAACCTGCTCCGCTCGGAGCCGTGGGCAGTGTTCTTTATCAATCGACAGGGCGCTCATATCGTTTCTCCCCGCACTTATCGCCATTCTGTTAATACTCAATTCGCCCTCCAGGGATTCCCGCGCCTGGTGGAACAGCGTCGCGTCCTCCGATTCAAACCTCAGCTCTCGCAGCGCACCGCCCTCGGCATCCTGGGGCCAAAGACCCTACTGGTGCTGGTCACGCGCGATGGCGCGTCGCTTTCTCTGCAGGAACTGGCTCAGACACTCCGCGAGCGCGGCTGCCAGTCCGCCCTGAACCTGGACGGCGGCTCATCGACCCAACTGTGGCTGAGAAAACCAGGGTCATCGCCTTTGATCGAACACGGCTCCAACCGCGTTCCGGTAGCCATCGGAGTTTTTCCGCGCCGGTAACCGCGCCTTCAAATGCGGATTTCGGAATGCGGAATGCGGAATAGGTTTGATTTTGATCTAGGATTAGGAAACTTAAGTTGAATATATTCCGCATTCCGCATTCCGCATTCCGCATTTTCGCTGTCGCGGCCAAAAACCTATTTCCCGATCGTCTTTTTGAGATCGGCCAGCGTCACCAGCCGCCCGTGCAGCGGCGCGATCTGATCTACGGCGAGGTTAAGACGCTCGATGTTTTCGTAGAGATTCACCGCGGCCGGACTGGGGGTGGCCGGAGGCGGGGCATTTGGCGCCAGGGGCGTGTAGACATCCACTTCCACCAGCAGCTTCTCTTTTGGCAGCCAGGCCATCAGGATTCCCTCGTTGTGAGAATTCCCCTGGATGTGATGGATCTCCAGCGTGCGTGTCTTGTCAGACAGCACGTGCTTTGCGCCGACTGTGACGATCTTAGGGTTTTTCCTTGCGCGCGACTGCCGATCCGGGGCGATCGTGTGCGGTGCCTTGAAGGTTTTCTGATAGAAGGGTTTGTTGATCTGGTGAGTGACGATCGTCGCGCCTTCGGCCACGTACGTGCGCAGGCCGCCGGAATGATCGAAGTGATGGTGCGTGTTGATCAGGTAGCGAATCGGTTTCCCCGGGATCAGCTTCTTCACTTCGGCGATCACTGCGATGGAACGCTCTTCATTCTGCGGCGCTTCAATCACCGCCACGTGATCGGCAAATTCCACCGCCACGCTGTGATGGGATCCGCCCGTCAGATACCACACGCCGTCGGCCAGCTTTTGCGACGCCACGCTTACGGGAGGGGTCGCGGCCTGGCGCACCGAGTCTGGAATAGTAACGTCAAGAGGAACATTGGCCTGCGCGGCCGTCACTGTGAATTCGAACACCGGAAAGCCGCCCTGCTTCTGTACCATTTTGGCAGGGAACCGGAAGCCGCCAAAATCGCGGTAGTCCGAGTAGATCGTCTCCACTCGCATGTCGCCCAGTACAGGATTGTCGAGCGCGGATTCGACCTTCTCGACCAGATGATCGGCGGAGATTGTGCCGGTGACTCGGTAGTTGCCCGGCGCGGTAAATGTTACCAGTGTGACTTTGCCGCGTTTGACCCTGGCATTGTTTGCCAGAGCTCCTTTTAGAAAACCGTGCGGCGTAAGCCAAATCTGCAACTGCCGGTCGGCTGTGGCGGCCGGCGAAGCGGGGGTGATATTGGAGCCGGACTGGCCCCAGGCTTTGCCGCCGGCCAGGAACTGCATCGCCACGGGACCCTGCACACCTGCCGCTTCAGTGCGCATCGCTTGCCTTTCGTAATCCACTGTTCGGGTAAAGCTCTTGATCTCAACGCGCGGCCATGCCGAGGGAGGGCTCACATTCTGCCCCAGCGTGAAAACAGCACCGCTGCCGGCGTATTGGATCGATCTGACGTCGCCCAGGTTCTTCAGCGTTGTTTCCAGGATGCCCTTAGCATCTTGCGTCGCGGCAGCGAAGATAACGCATGTGAATACTACGGCGATGAGAATCTTTCCCCGCATGATTTGTTTGTGCATTTGTCAACCTCCTGAAGGTTCAATCTTGCATACGCGCCGCGAAGGCATGAGAGTCATTTTGTCCGGAGATTAGAGCGGGTGAAAGTCTACAACGTCAAACGCGCAAGAGCAAAGGGGCTATGCCATCAGAGCCGCGTGCGGAAGCAAGCGGCGGGGAAGGCGACACTGTTCGTTAATGCCAGGTAGAAACACTTGCCAAACTCACGGCACAATCTGAAAGTCAATCCACTGGTTCGCCATATTGTGTTTGTGGGCCAGTTTATCCGTGACCACAACCTGCAGCACGTAATCTCCAGGAATGAGATCCTGTCCAAGCGTGAGGGCTCCGACAGCTGGAAAGCGCCGCATATCCTGCCCGGTTTTTGATTCAAAAACCGCCACCTTTCCGGTAAAGACAGGGCGGCCGTCCCGATACAGCAAGCTCTGCATTTCGACCTGCGGTTTCCCGGTTTTGGTGTCGGTCTTTGCGTTGTAAATGAAAACCCCGTACTGCATCACCAAGCCTCGCTTGAATCGACGCACCGCCGGGGTTGCCTGCGGGTCTTTCGATTCCGGCGGCGCCTCTCCTTTGGCCGATTTCTCCGCCGCTATCGCCTCGGATGGAACACCCTGGGTCCGCTCCATATGTTGCTTCCACTCCTCCCGGGTGAAACCGCTGGCGACAATACCGGACAATGCCAGTTTCCCTTTGTTCACGTCCGGGACATGGACGAACTGCCGCGCCGATCCAATCTTTTGCGACGAAGCATCGCGCACGGCGGCCCGAAGCTGATAAGCGCCCCCCTTCTTTAGCCGAAGATCCATAGTGTAGACAAAACCCTGCTTGCGCACGCGCTGCAAATCATTTTCGTCGACGCTGATCGTATAGCTGCGGCTGAACTGACCCACCACGGCATCCTGATCTCCGAAGGCAACGGCGAGGATATCCATCTTCGCCTTACTTTTTCCGTCGTTTTCCTTGACGAATGTCAGGTCCAGCGCGTCGATGTAAAGCAGCGAGCGCAGGAATGATCCGGCTTGGGCTGAATTTGCGAAGAGCGAAGTCAGGCGCAACTGGATATCACCCATGCCGAACGGAGAGGTAAGCGCGTCAACCATCCGTACTTCAGGCGCTCGCGCTCGTGGCGCACGTTGCGCGTCTTCGATGCCGTAAAAGCCCTTGCGAGATCGAACAGTCAATTCGCTTCGTTTCACCTGCACCGTTATTTGATGGAACTTTGCGTTGCCGCGATCGCGCGCGAAGGTTTCAGGCGCCGGCGTGTAACCAAGCAGATAATAGCCGTCTTGATCTTCCATCGCCCGGCGAACACCAGCGGCAAGGTCGTTATTGTCATGAAAAAACAAGCCGCCTGTTTCGCGCGATAAGTAATCGAGTCCGGACTGGGATTGAAAATAGCGCGAGCGAAGGGAGGAAAGGAGCGCGGGCAACTGGTCAGGGCTGTAGCCGGAGAGATTATCCGCCGCCGTGAATCCCAGAACCGGCAACCCGCGGGGGTCGATGGCATAAAACAGCACCGAAGCGCGGTTGGCGAAATCGGCCAGGCGGCGCAGTCCGTCAAGAACGCGTGAGCCTTCTCCCGACCCCGGGTCAATATTAAAACCCTCTGAAAACAGCACCACCGACTTGCGCCCGGGAAGCTCACTAAGGCCGCGGACAATATGACTGAGAGACCCCAGCGTGCCGATCGAATAGACCTGCGTGCGGAACTCTTCATCAACTGCTTCGCCGGATTCCGCCGCGCCTGAGATTGAGGGGAATGAACTGATGCCGGCGCGGCTGAAAGGAGACCAGCGCACGCGGTCAACTGACGCCAGGAGCTGGCTCCGATCGAAGGTGAACTGCTGCAGCGTTCCGATCCCTCCGCTGGTCCGGATGATTGCCGCCAGATCTCCCGCTTGCATTTGTTCGCGCACGAATTTCTTAAGCGCATCACGCACAAAGGCGACACTCTCAAACGACAGACCAAGATCATCGATCACCAGCGCGATAGTTCGCTGAACCTGAGTTGGGAGCAGTTGAAGAGTGGGGGTAGGAACAGGAATTCCCCGAGCCAAGGGCGTCTGGACGGGCGGAGCCGAACTACTTGAGATTCTGACGTAAGAAAAATTCGTGATCTTCTGGGGCTTGCCGTCTTCCAGGACTTCGAAATCATTCGCTGTCAAATCGGTCACATACCGTCCCTTTTTGTCCGTAACGACGGCATCTACCTGTACTACCTCGACCGATATCCGAACCACCTTGCCGGCCGCCGGCACAGGTGCTTGGCTCTGTGTGGTGGTACCAGAAGTACTCTGGGCCGATGGCGTAATCGCGGCTAACAGGATCAAGATGAATGCAACCACGCTTAATCGGAAGGGTTGACTGCGCATAAGATCATGTCGAGCCGTAAGCTTCGGAGAGAGTCACGAAGACACAATGGCCCAAGGTTAATTATAGGTTGGCTCCGAGATTATTAATTGGTCAAGAAACGGGTGTGTTGTTCGTCCTTCTCAGGCCGCTTGTAGCGGCCTTTCCCGAAGGGTTCCAGCCCCGGCCTTCCCAGGCTGGGGAATAAGGTCGCCTCCAGCCGTGCCTGAAGGCCGGTTCACCGGCCTTCCCAACGCCGGCTTTAGCCAACCAAACATTTTTTCGCAGATTTCTTCACTGGGCAGTTATGTCTCATTGGAGATAGTCGTGGCCCGCAGAGCCTATGCAGAGATTCTTCTTCACCTAACCTGGCATACCGAGCAGAATGCTCACGACATGCCGAGGCCGTGGAGCCGAAGCTAACCGCAGTACCGCATCCGTAAGGTTGCGGCGAGCCAGAGTGGCGGGTGTGGAGATGGGAGCAGCGCGACATATGACTCGACAAGCCGTCGCGCCGCGACGGATTGCGGTGATGAGCGCTGCTCTGCAGCGCGTGGCCGTCCTTAAGGCCGGCGGGAGCCGAAAAAAGGCCGTTAAAACGGCTTGGGATAATTTTAGGTCACGCTTGCCCCCCCGGCCTGGAAAGGCCGGGGCTGAAACCCTTCGGGGAAAGACCGCTGGAAGCGGTCTCAGAGGTGCGCATACTCTTACGGATGACGATGGCAGATTTGCAGACACTGTGTTACGCGCACAGTCGAATTGCGGCCAACCAACCCTACCACTATCGATTCATCTGTTACAGTCCACTAGTTCTCGCCCAGGATAATGGTGTTGAATCGGAATGGGAGAGTGGCATAGACAGGAACCCCTTCTTTTCCGCGGCGGATCGGAAGTGCGTGTATGGCGCGCAGTTTTGATTCAAAATCCGGCATTTCCGGTCCATTCCATCGTTCCAGATCCACCACCTGCCCTTTGTGATCAAAGAAGAATCTATAGCTCACCATCAGCGGTTTTTGGATTTTGGGAGGCAGCGGCTTTCCAAACGCGTGCTCCAGATCATTTCTGGTGAGATCCTTGGACAGCTCTGAAGATTTGAAAGCCACGCCGTTTGGGATCAGTCCCAGGGTCCCCGCGGCAGCCAGGTCATAAAAGATGCGATGTTTGTGGAATACAAACGGTCCGGAGAGCCGAATGTCCGCGGCGCCGAGGCTTTCAAGATGTTGTAATGAGTGCTGCAGGACTTTCCAGGAGATGGCGTAGTCGGGATCAATGGCAATGGCGCCCGGCCGGCCTCCAACCCTTTCAGACAGTTCGTTTTTCTGCAACCGGCGTCCTTGTTCAGCAAACCGTCCTTTCTGATCGAGTGCCAGACGAAGTTTGATCGGCGCCGGATTTCTCTGCAGCCAGACAATTGTCTTGACCGGAAGGGGAACGCCGTCTTCATAAGTCGGGGCATAGCGCCATTGCTTCACGGCCTGCAGTGCGGCGCGCTCGGGCGCGTTGGGATAAGCCTTAAATGACGGCGTGCTGTTCCTTCCCCGCCAGGAGCTGTAGTCGATCACTCGCGCGTCCCAAACTTCTCCTTCTTCATTAATGATGAGCGCAACCGGGATTGTGGAACCAATTAGGACATCTTTCTTCTCAACCTGCGTGCCTTCGGCGGCTGCATGAAAACTCTGCGGGTACGTCGGTTCCACCCGGTGCAACAGCTTCTTTTCCATTTCATCCGGCGCCACCCACATCGGTTCCTGGCGCGGGCGGACGGGCGGCGGAGTTGTGACGGCTGACCTGCCGGAATTTCGTTGACCGCCCGCAGCCGTTGCAAGCTCGACCGACGAATAGACACATAAGAAAGCAGCACAGCACGACGCCATCAGAAACCGCCGGACAGGGAATGACACAAGGACGAAAATAAACGAGCGTACTTTTTTGACGCAGGGGTTTGCTGCTTTGGCGGAGTACATAATTGGCCTTTTGATGTGTCCATTCTATCCCGCCCTAAGGGTGTCAAAAATGTAACGTCCGTTACTCAATGCGGTAATCAATCCCAATAGCCTTTTCGGTAACGCAACTCGAATTTCCCCAGCTTTTTAGCCAGGGAAATGCGCACCGGGTGGAAGGAAGCGGTAGGTGGTTCCGGTTTAAAGCCGATCGTGTAGCGTCTGGCCAGGACGTGGCGGAGCTCCTCGAATCCCTCGGCAACCGACCGGCCCTGCCAGCGGGCGTTCAATCGGTTGCGCAGCGAAATAGTTTTACCCCCCGTTCGCTGCACAAGATCACCGGCGCTTCGAGCCGCCGCGGGCAGCGGGACCTGCTTGCCGCCGATGGAGCGGAGTTTCATGGGGAAGGGCATCAGAGAGGCTGTCTTGATTTCGAAAACAGCAATGTCCTCGGCCAGCAGCTTGCGCGAAAGCCGGTAGTCGGGAGTCTTTGACACGGTATCTATGTCGTCGCTGACGATTAAAATAATGCGACGATTCTCAGATGCCGCCCCGGTAAACTCGGCTACAACGGTATCCAGCGCATCCAGAATGGCTGAGCCCCCGATCGGCTTTAATTCCGACAAACTCTGCATCACTGCGCGCCTGTCCGATTGGAATGACGACAAACGCAGCGGTGGGACGGTTGACACGTATAATGCTGCGGTATCTTGCGGCTTGAGCGATTCGATGAATCGTTCTGTCGCTCTTTTTATCTCAGGAAGAAACGGGGAAGTGCTTTGGCTGCAGTCGATCACCAAGGCGATCGCCAGTGGAAGTTCGTTCCTGCCGAAATAATCAATCTCGCGAGGCTCGCCGTCTACCAGCAGCCGGAAGTCGTCGCGCTGCAGAGCTCTTTCAGGATTGCCTTGAACAGATACATCGACTAGCACGCGCTCGACGCGTGCCCGATACGTTTGCAGCGCGTTGCCGGCGGTTTCCGAGTCCAAAAATTGAACCGCCAAGCACGCCAAGAGCGCCAAGCGAATGCGGATTGTGGAATGCGGAATGCGGAATGCGAATAGGGTAGACTGCCTCGGCTTCGAAGGTCTAAGTTGGATATATTCCGCATTCCGCATTCCGACTTCCGCATTTCGGAGCAGCTTGGTTGCGGCTTATGGCCGGCTAGGATGAGGAGGTGTGATCGTGGATGATCTTCCACCCGTCATCGAAGCGACGGAAGATCAATGTAAACAGCCCTCCCGTGGTGCCCGACCGGCTGCGCAATTCCCATCGGCCCCGCACGAACGCGTCAGACGGTCCCATCGGCCGCGCATCGATTTCCAAAAACTGCAGTTGCCCCATTTCACGGCCTTCGCTCTGATACCTTTTCCGGTATCGATCCAGGGTCGCGTCCCAGCCGCTCAACTTACTGGCTCCGGAAAAGAACGACAGCTCTGAAGACCGCCAGTAGCCTTGCATGAATCCGTCCAGATCGCCTTTGTTCCAGGCTTCGACCTGCCGGTCCAGCACCTTACGAATCTCTATCACAGCTTTGGGGCTCGATTCAGGGCCGGCAAGACTCTGCGGTCCGATGGCGCTGAAAAACCAAACAGTGATGATAAGGAGAACTTTTCCGGCTGATGTCATGAAACCCTCCACTACAAAGATTCCTTGACCTGAGTTGCATCTAACGGCTTAGAATCCAAATTAATATCGTAGCCGACACTGCTGACACAAGGCCGCAGGAAAGTTACGCCCCGGAGGTTCCTATGAATAAGTTTCTTCTCTCAACAATTTTGCTCTTTGTCCCTGCGCCCCGAATCGTCATGGCGGTTGACATCCATGACACCAAATTATTGAGCCAGCCGGCCGTCAGCAGGACCCACATAGCCTTTGTGTACGCCAACGATCTCTGGGTGGCAAACTCCGATGGAAGCGGCGTGCGACGGCTTACCACCGACAGCGGCACAGAAAGCAATCCTTCCTTTTCGCCCGATGGACTTCTGATCGCCTTCAGCGCCCAATACGAAGGCAACACCGACGTTTATGTCGTTCCTGTCGAGGGAGGAGTTCCTGCCCGCCTCACCTGGCATCCCGGACCCGACATCGTTCAGTGTTTCACGCCCGACGGCTCGGCGGTGCTGTTTACTTCGCCGCGCGCAGTATTCACGGGGCGCTACACCCAGTTGTTCACCGTGCCGATCAAAGGAGGATTTCCACAGGCCCTGAAGGTTCCAAACGCCTCCCAGGCCGTTTATTCGCCTGATGGCGCCCGGCTCGCCTACAACCCGCTTTACCAGTCGTTTAACCAGTGGAAACACTACCGAGGCGGGACCGTCTCCACTATCTGGCTGTACCGGTTGAGCGATAACAGCATAGAGAAAATCCCGCAGCCGGAAGGGCGTTGCAATGACACAGATCCCATATGGATGGGTGACAAAATCTATTTCCGATCGGACCGGAACGGGGAGTTCAACATTTTTTCCTTTGATTTGAAATCGCGCGCCATCGAGCAACTGACCAGGCTGGATGATTTTCCCGTGCTGCGCGCTTCCGGTGGAGGGGGGAGGATCATCTATGAACAGGCCGGCCATCTACATATCCTGGATCCTTCCACTTCAAAAAGCACCAGGCTCACCATCGGTGTGGCTGCCGATCTGGCCGAGACACGCCCGCGTTACGTCAAGGGCGCGCGCTATGTTCGAAGAGCCTCGCTGTCGCCGACCGGGGCCAGGGCAGTTTTCGAATTTCGAGGAGAGATTGTCACAGTTCCCGCTGAAAAGGGGGATCCCCGCAATCTGACCAACACTCCCGCAGTCCACGAGCGGTGGCCGGTCTGGTCGCCCGACGGGAAGTCAGTCGCTTATTTTTCGGATGAATCGAGCGAGTATGAGCTTCACATCCGCAGCCAGGAAGGGAAAGGCGAAACCAGAAAAATCAAACTGCAGGGAACCGGCTTCTACGACAATCCGGTGTGGTCGCCGGACAGCCGAAAGATTTCTTTCGTCGATAACTCGTGGACTCTCCACTGGCTCGATCTGGATTCCGGCGTCGCCAAGAAGATAGCATCCGAGTACCTGTACGGGCCGAATCGCGGCAAAAACATCCAACACGTCTGGTCTCCCAATTCCAAGTGGATTGCTTACACACTCAACACGGCTGCCTATATCCAGACCGTTTATGCCTACTCGATCGATCAGGACCGCTCTCACGCCATCACCGATGGGTTGAGCGACGTAGGCGAGCCCGTTTTTGATGCCAGCGGCAAGTACCTTTATTTCCTGGGCTCCACCGACGCCGGCCCGGTCAAAGAATGGTTTGCCATGTCCAATAACGACATGCGCGTGACGCGCTCAATTTATCTGGCGGTATTGCGAAAAGATCTTCCATCTCCGCTGGCCAGGGAGAGCGACGAGGAAAAAATAACGCCGCCCGAACAGAAGGAAGAGAAGCCCAGGGAGGAGAAACCGAAAGAAGCTGCACCCAAACCGTCCGAACCCTTCTCGATCGATTTTGACGGGCTGGGCAACCGGATTCTTGCACTACCGGTCACCGCGGGGAGTTACTGGAACCTGCAGGCCGGGGCTGCCGGGCAGATTTATTATCTGGAAAACTCCACAGGCCTGACAGCATTCGGGCCGGTGCCGGGCGGGACGACGTCACTGCGCCGTTTTGACCTGAGCCAGCGCAAAGAGGAAACCCTGCTTTCCGATGTCAGCCAGTATTTGCTTTCGGCGGACAACAAAAAGCTTCTCTACCGCTCCCGGGACAACTGGGGAATTGTCGCCGTCAAGGAAAAAATCCAGCCTGGTCAGGGAAAGCTGAATATCGACAGCATCGAGGTTCGCATCGGCCCTCCAGCGGAATGGGCACAGATGTTCGATGAGGCCTGGCGTATTAATCGCGATTATTTTTATGCCACCAACATGCACGGCGTCGACTGGACTGCAATGCGAAAAAAATATGCCGCCTTCCTCCCGCACCTGGCAACACGCAGCGACCTGAATCGCGTGATCCAGTGGCTGGGCAGCGAGCTTGCCGTGGGACATCATTTCGTAGGAGGTGGAGATTCTCTGACAGAACCGAAAACCGTTCCCGGCGGCCTGCTCGGGGCCGACTACTCAATCGAAAATGGACGATACCGGTTCAAAAAGGTGTACGGTGGCCTGAACTGGAATCCGGAACTGCGGTCACCTCTTACAGAGCCGGGTGTGGATGTGAAAGCCGGAGAATACCTGCTGGCCGTGCGAGGCCAGGATGTGCGGCCGCCGGCGAATCTGTACAGCTTTTTTGAAAACAGCGCCGGAAAGATTATCGAGATCACGATCGGTCCCAATCCGGAAGGCTCCGGCTCGCGCACGGTTTCTGTCGTTCCTGTCGCCAGCGAAGGCGCCTTGCGCAATCGCGACTGGGTGGAAGGCAACTTGAAAAAGGTAGACCAGGCGACCGGTGGTCGCGTGGCCTACGTCTATGTTCCCAATACCAGCACGCTGGGGCACATATACTTCAAGCGCTATTTTTTCCCGCAGTCTAACAAGGATGCCATCATTGTGGATGAGCGATTCAACGGTGGAGGCCAGATGGCAGATTACTATATCGATCTGCTGCGGCGGCCGTTCGCCGCTTACTGGCACATGCGCCACGGCGCCGATCTGAAGACTCCTTCCGCGTCGATTCAAGGCCCAAAGGTGATGATCATCGATGAAACGGCCGGTTCGGGAGGCGATCTGCTTCCCTGGATGTTTCGCAAATTCAAGCTCGGCCAACTGGTGGGAAAGCGAACCTGGGGAGGGCTCGTTGGAACGCTGGGATTCCCGGTATTGATGGACGGTGGTGTGGTATCGGCCCCAAACTTTGCCATCTGGACCGAGGAAGGCTGGATCGTTGAAAATGTGGGAATTCCTCCAGATATCGAAGTGGAGCAGACGCCGGCTGATGTCGTCGCCGGGCGCGATCCACAACTGGAGAAGGCCATCGAGGTGGTGATGGAACAGTTAAAGAAGAATCCTCCATCCCGTCCCAAGCGGCCGCCTTATCCGGTGCGAGTAAAGAGCCTGAACGCCCGAGCTGCTCGTTAGTGCGGGCCTCGCCAACTTGCGCCCGGATGGGGCGCGGACCGATCGCGCGGCACGCGAAGCGCAGAGCCACGTCCCGCAAGGGCGTGGGGGTTCGTCGAACGCGTAATAAATTACAGCGCTTTCTCCCCAAATGAGAAAACCGCGTTGCCATTCTATCGTCCCGGACAGACCTCGCTGGCCTAGTTGATAGGTAAGCTGCGGGGCGTTGGGACGGCTAATGTCGAAAACGCGCAAGCCACGTTCGCTCACACAGAACAGCGTTTCCTTCCCGAAGAAACGACCTGCGCTGATCTGCCGAAGCGGGCTCACGAACTCCAGGACGGATTCCTGCGTGATCAGTACCTGGCGATGGCGCGCATCGGCTATCTTTATCTGCGGGAGGGAAAATGGAACGGGAAGCAAATCCTCTCAACGCAGTTCGTCCGGCTGGCCACACGGCCGACCATGCTTCCGGCGCCCTGGCCTTACTACGGCTTTTACTGGGGCAGCAACGCCAAAGGGACCTACGCGGAAATGCCGAAGGACACGTACTGGGCGCTGGGGCTGGGCGACAGTTTTGTCGTCGTTTGTCCAAGCCTTGACATCGTGGCCGTGAGGCTGGGTGTCGGCTCGACGCGATCCCAGTTGCCCGCCGAACCGCCCGATGACTGGGGCAAAAGGGTCGCCGGCTTTTTCAGCCTCGTCGTTGCTGCTGTGAGAGATGGCCGGGCTCCTGCGCCCTCAACGCCAAATTCAGAGGCGCCGTATGCTTCCAGCCCAGTGATCAAAGACATCACGTGGGCCGGCAAAGAAAACATTATCCGCCAGGCACAGGGGAGCGATAACTGGCCGCTCACCTGGGCCGACGACGACAACCTTTACACTGCCTATGGAGACGGTCACGGCTTCGAGCCGTCCCAACGAGAGAAGTTGAGTCTTGGTTTTGCCAAAGTCATCGGCAGGCCCGGCGACTTTTCCGGGATGAACATCCGCTCGCTGTCAGGTGAGCAGACAGGCGAGGGTGCTGCAGGCAAGAAGGCCAGCGGCTTGCTGATGCTCGATGGCATCCTTTATCTATGGGCCCGCAATGCCGGCAACTCGCAGCTCGCGTGGTCTGCCGACCACGGCCGGACCTGGACGTGGAACGACTGGAAATTCTCCACCAGTTTCGGCTGTCCCACGTTCCTCAACTTCGGTAAGAACTACGCAGGCGCGCGGGACAACTACGTTTACATTTACTCTCACGATTCCGATAACGCTTACACGCCTGCCGACCGCATGGTCCTGGCGCGCGTGCCAAAGGAGAGAATTCGCGAGCGCGAAGCCTACGAGTTTTTCACGCATCTTGGCAAAAGGAACCGGCCAGAGTGGACCAGGGACATCGCCCGCCGGGGCACGGTTTTTACACACCCGGGAAAATGTTACCGCTCCGGCATTACCTACAACGCGGGGTTGAAGCGCTACTTCTGGAGCCAGACTTTGCCCGGCGGCGACGCGCGTTTCAAAGGGGGCTTCGGTATTTACGATGCCCCCGAGCCGTGGGGTCCGTGGACGACGGTTTACTACACAGAAGAGTGGGACGTTGGTCCGGGCGAAACGAGCTCCTTCCCGACCAAATGGATAAGTGCGGACGGCAGAACGCTCCACCTTGTCTTCTCTGGTGATGACTCTTTTTCCATGCGACGTGTAAAGTTGCACACCGCAGGGTCAAACAGGGGTCAAACAGGGACAGACCCCAAATTAAAATTGGGGACTGTCCCCATTTTCCACTATGAATTGCGGGCGCCGTTGCTTCGCCGCTAAACAGACACTTGTCGCAAGCTATGATTCACTGCACGCTTTGTGGGAGTGGTTCCGTTAGTCAGATCTTTTCAAAAAAAGGTTTCCACTTCCATCAATGCAACGACTGTCACCACGTGTTTGTTTTTCCTCTTCCGACGAGCGATGAAACTGTATTACATTACGCTGAATCATATGACGACCGCTATCTAGCAACTGTCCGGCTTTGGTTTGAAGCGCTCGCCAGCAAACGCATGACCGTTCTCAGCAGTCTCTATCCCAGCGGATTTCGGGGTCGTTTGCTTGATGCTGGCAGCGGATATGGTTTCTTTCTTGCCAAGGCACGTGATGCGGGCTGGGAGGTCACAGGTATTGAGGCATCACCGATTCCGCTTACCTTCGCGAGGAAGCAGTTCAACCTGATCGTGATTCGTGGCGACATTCAGGTAGCGTTCCAGGAGTTGCCAAGGGAGAGTTATGACGTGGTCACGTTTTGGCATGTACTCGAACATGTAAATTCACCCGCAGCCAGACTTACGGAGGCGATCGCTTTGATACGGCCAGGCGGTCACTTGATCGTCAATTCGCCTAATTTTGATTCGACTGTCTGTCGTTTGCTCGGAAAACGATGGAGCTGGGTGTACGCTCCAGGTCATGTCCAATACTTTTCGCTGGTCAGTCTGGCCCGATGGCTTGAGACGAGAGGTTTATCTATTGTCAAGCGGGAAACTTGGAGTGAGACACCCAATCTATATTTTGAAGTAGAAGAGTCTCTGGTCCTGGCTATGTGCGATCTCTTGCAGAAAATTCCTCGGTTCCCGCTCACCCGCCTGAGGCGCCGGCTTCTTAGTTTTGTCTATAGCGTGTTTAATCAGCAGGTCGTCCAAAAGAAGCTCAAGACCGCCTACGACTACACGCCCTTCCTTGACAGATGGCTTGTGAAGCATGATCGTGGTCACGAGCTGATCGTAATTGCGAGAAAGTCAAAACCTGCATCTTTTACGAACCGGACCCGTGAGCAGGAACCATAGGCAGTCGATGGATTTGAATTTCGCTCCCGCTGTCGGCCATTTTGATCAACTCTGCTGCCGGAACGGAAAGCTGTTCGTGCAAGGTTGGCTATTCGCACCGGATCAGGCAATAGATTCCATCACGCTTTTTCTCGACGGCGATTTAGTTGCGTCATTCCCCTGCAGGTTAAGAGAAGATGTGGGCGCTGCGTATCCGTGGATACCCTACGCGCACTCATCGGGCTTTTCATTTAATCCGGATCAGGTTGAGACCACCCAGCGTGTGGATATCGTCGGACTTTGGAAGAATAGCCCCGTTGCCCGTCTCAGCACTGTATTTCGCACAGACCTTGACGAAATTGTCTCCTTGCCGCCTCGGCAATTAATGAAGCGCGTCAGTTTCGGAGTGTCGGATTATCTCTTTAAGCTGCATGGATTGAAAATGTTCGGGGACCTGATGGAGCAGATCGGCAGGTTTTCACCGCTTTCACAGGTCAGATGCATGCTTGACTGGGGCTGTGGGTGCGGAAGAGTCACCAGACATTTTCTGCTGGAACAGGACAGACCTATCATCCACGGATGCGATATCGATGGTGAAGCAGTTGAATGGTGCGGGCATAATTTGGACTCAGCCGAATTCAGGCAAATAGAGCCTTACCCACCGACGCCCTATGCGGACGGAATGTTTGACCTCGTTACAGCTTGTTCAGTGTTCACTCATCTCTCGGAGGCATTGCAGACAGAGTGGCTCAAAGAGATGAGACGCATCATCGTTCCCGGGGGCATATTGCTGGCTTCAACGCACGGCAGGTTCGCTTTTCTATCCGACTACCACCGCTCTCTTGCCTTGTACAAACGGGTCTTCCCTCTGAGAGGAGTTCATCCACGATGGATCCGAATACTGTTGCGATGCGGCAGCCTGTTTCCCGACATCGTCAAAAACCTGTTTGACAGATCGCCTTGCCTGGTCGAAGTACGTCTTGAGAATGATCTTGCGCTGGAAGGGATTGCGCCGGCGGGTTATTACCTGAGTGTGTATCAGTCTCGCAGCTATGTTTATAGGAACTGGGGCAAGTACTTCGAGGTTCTCGATTATATCAACCTCGGATTGAATGCCCATCAGGATCTGGTCGTCTTGCGGAGACCGGCTTGACGGCCGGAAAGCAATTCGATCTCTTCCTACGGCTGAAGATGAACAGGTTGAGCCCGTGGGCGTTTGGGTTGTCAAGTGAGTGCGACCAGCCCGCACGAATGAACGGTTCATAAGCGGCGGCCGCCGGGAATTCGTATCTGCGCGGCTGAAGAAGATTAGATAATAGCGCCTGTGACACGCCACGTTCCGCTCCGATGGGTCGCGATCACCGTCTTCGTATTTTCGTCCTCGCTGAATTACCTCGATCGCCAGCTCCTGGCTGCCGTGGCGCCCGCATTGAAAGCCGAGTTTCACCTTTCCAATCAGGATTACGGACAAGTGCTCTTTGCGTTTTCAATCTGCTACGCGGCAGCCGCGCCACTGGCCGGTCTCTGGATCGATCGCATCGGTCTGAACAGGGGCACCAGCATTGCCGTCGCCCTCTGGTCGATGGCAGGGATTGCGACCGGGCTGGTGCGCAGTTTCGGCGGGCTGCTTGGCACACGAGCCGCGCTGGGAATGGCTGAAGCGGCCGGGATACCGTCCTCGGGCAAGGCGAACGGCTCCTATCTCCTTCCCCAGGAGCTGGCGCTGGGGACTGCCATGAATCAGGTGGGACTCACACTGGGCGGCGTCGCCGCGCCTTTGCTGGTAGGTTTTCTATCCATCCGCTACGGCTGGCGCGCTGTGTTTGTCCTCTGTGGTTTTCTCGGTTTGGCCTGGGTGCCTTTGTGGCTCTGGACGGCGCATCGTGTCCCGCCGATCCAGCAGACACAAGACGCGCCGGCCACTCCCGTGGAGGAGATGCTGCGCGATCGGCGTTTCTGGGGCTTAGTGGCGGCAAACATCCTTTACATGACGATGTACACGCTCTGGACGAACTGGACCACTTTGTATTTCGTGGAAGCGCGCGGCATGACGCAGGCAGAGGCAAACCGCCAATTCGCCTGGATTCCGCCGGTGTTCGCGACGCTGGGAGGTTTCTTCGGAGGCGGACTGGCGTATCGGCTGATTCGAAGCGGCTTGGAAGTCCATGCCGCGCGCATGCGCATCTGCTGGCTGAGCGCTTTTTTGCTGCTCGCCACCGCCGCCGTTCCCATCGTGCCGACCGCGTTCTGGGCGGTTGTCGTGATCTCGTTCAGCTTCTTCTGGGTGACGGCGATGAGCACGAATATTTACGCCATGCCGATCGACTTCTTCGGCGTCGGGCGCGCCGCTTTCGGCGTGGCGGCTTTGACATTCGCCTATGGCCTGATGCAGGCCTTTGTTTCACCCGCCATCGGCGCGCTGGTCGACCGACATGGCTTTGGTCTTATCTGTGCGGGATTTTCCTTTCTTCCGCTGATCGCAGTGGTGGTTCTCAGGGCAACGCGAGCAGGCGCTTCATCGAAGGGGGCTTAAATGGGGACAGATCCCAAATTAAAATCGGGGTCTGTCCCCGTTTTACGTAGAATTGTACTGTCGGCCTGCGGCCGGCATTCCTGTCATGCCAGCACTGTCGAAGGCCGGCTGCACACCGGCGCTACAAATACGGGTGATTGCTTTCTCAATTGTCATTACGTTGGCTTGCCCGCTCCCCTTCGGCTCGCAGGTCCCGCGAGAGCCGATAGCCGACGGCCCCGTGGTCACTTTTGAAGAGATTCCCGCCAAAAAGACCGGTATTACCTGGGCGCATGATAACGCGCGGTCGCCGGAACGGCATTTGCCGGAGACGGTGGGCGGGGGCTGTGCCTTTTTTGACTACGACAATGACGGGTGGGTGGATATCTATCTGGTCAACAGCGGGACATCCGACTTTTTCACTCCATCCAGGCCGCTCAAGAACGCGCTCTATCGCAATAATCACGACGGGACGTTCACCGATGTGGCCGACAAGGCCGGCGTGGCGGGCGGTCAGTTCGGGATGGGCGCGGCTGCGGCGGATTATGACGGCGATGGCCGGTCGGATCTTTATGTCACCAACTACGGGCGTAACATCCTTTACCACAACAATGGCGATGGAACCTTCACTGACGTGACCGCAAAAGCCGGCGTCGCCGCCCCGGGCTGGTCGACCTGCGCCGTGTGGTTCGACTTCGACAACGACGGCAGGCTTGATCTGTTCGTTGCCAGTTTCGTCTTTTACGACAAATCACAGAGTGCCATCTGCGGCGATAATCGTCTGGGCCGCCGCTATTACTGCATCCCGCGAGTTTTCAGGCCGACGCCGAGCCGTCTGTTCCATAACAATGGCGATGGCACTTTCACCGATGTGAGCCGGCGGTCGGGAATCGCAAGCGTACTCGGCAAAGCCTTCGGCGCCGTCGCCACCGACATCAATAATGACGGGTTGATGGATCTTTTTGTGGCAAACGATACGGTAGCCAACTTTCTCTTCGTCAACAAAGGCGAAGGGAAGTTCGAAGAGGCAGGATTGGCGGCTGGAGTGGCCTACAGCGATGCGGGCACCCCTCGCTCCGGAATGGGCGTCGATGCCGCCGACTGTGACGGGGATGGCTGGCAGGATCTCTTTGTCGCCAACATTGATCAGGAGATGTTCAGTCTCTATCGCAACCAGAAGGACTTGACCTTCAGCGACCAGGCGGGCGAAATCGGCCGGGCGACCCGGCTGCTGAGCGGCTGGGGACTGAAGTTTTTTGATTATGACAATGACGGCGACCCGGACCTTTTTCTCGCCAATGGCCATCCCGATGACATGATCGAAGCGCAGAACGCGCGCGTAAAATACAGGGAGCCGCCGTTGATGTTCGAGAATGTGGACGGTGTATTCAAGAATGTGAGCGCGCAATCCGGCGCGGCTTTTGGCAAAGACTTTTCTGCGCGCGGCCTTGCTGTCGGTGATTTTGACAATGATGGTGATCTCGATGTGCTCATCTCCAATAACGGTGAACCTCCGCTGTTGCTGCGCAATGAAGGAGGCAACCGCAATCATTGGCTTGGCCTGCAACTGGTTTCCACCAGGAGCAATCCGGCGGCCGTTGGCGCCGTGATCACCTGGAAGGCGGGGGGGAAGAAGTGGAGCCGATTGAGAACCAGCGGGGGAAGTTACCTCGCCTCGCATGATCCGCGCGAGATCCTGGGGCTGGGGAACGCTGCGCGAGTGGATAGCATCGAGATTCGCTGGCCAAGCGGCAAGCTCGACAAGCTGGCCGATCTGCCGGTCAACACCTATATCAAAGTGGTGGAAGGCTCAGGCGCCAGGTGAGGGGATGGAGGGACTGAGGGATGGAGGGACAGTCTCGAATGCGGAATGGGGAATGCGGAATGCGGAATTGTGAATGCGGAATGCGGAATGGGGAATGGGGAATGGGGAATGCGGAATGTGGAATGCGGAATGTGAAATGCGGAATGTGAAATGCGGAATATCGCCCGCTCAATCAATCGCTATTCCGCATTCCGCATTCCGAAATCCGCATTCGAGTGAGGCCTGATATATTAGGCTGAAACCAGGAGTGCTTGTGAAAAAACCGATACACCCGGCCCGCTTCAAGAAAATATGTTATGTGTTTTTGTTTGTATGCTTCGTCTTGTTCATTCTCCGGCAGACCAATGCGGCCGATTTGTTCCGTGATGACTTCTCGCGTTTTCCTCCAGGATGGCTTACTACCCCCGTGGGTCAACTCAACGGCGCCATTGAGGAGTATCACTTTCTGCCCGAGCGAAATACGCCCTTCAAACCATGGGCCAATGCCATTACCCACCTGGACGCATGGGTCGCGGGCGACGAAGCGGGAGTGCCGTACCTGGAACAGCACCAGATCAACACTCTTTCCAATATCATGAACCCGCTGCTTGTCATCGGTGAACCGGAATGGAGAGATTACACCGTCGAAGTCAAAGTCAAACCGCTCTCGGTGGCCGACATGGCGGGAGTGGCTTTTCGCTACCACACCAACCGTCATTTCTATTTGTTTGCTCTGACCGGAGGAAACCAGGTGCGCCTGGCACTGCGGCTCCCCTTGGAACAAACATTCCGTGTGGCGCAATGGCGCGATCTGGGAAGCGCGGCCTTCACCTATGATGTGCAGCGTTATTACTCGCTGAAAGTTGAGAATCAAGGAAGCCGCATCCGGGCCTACGTCGACGGAAAGCTGCTGCTGGAAGCGGACGACCCTGACAGCGTCGCCGGCAGGGCCGGCATCACCGCCAATATTCCGGCCCGGTTTCAGGATTTTCGCGTAACCGTCCCGGAAAAAACCAGGGAGCAAATCGATCAGCGGATCCGACGCCGAGAGGCGGAACTCGAGGAAATCCGCGCGCTCCAGCCCAAACCGAAGCTGTGGAAGAAATTCGACACTCCCGGTTATGGAGCAGGCAGAAACGTCCGCTTTGGAGACCTGGACGGAGACGGCATGCTCGACATGTTGATTGCGCAGAACATCCCGCGGGTGCGCGGCGATGCCTTCGATCATATCAGTTGCCTGACCGCAGTGATGCTGGATGGAAAGATCCTGTGGCAGGTTGGAAGGCCCGATCCCCGAAACGGTTTGCTGACCAATGACACCCCCTTTCAGATTCATGACATCGATGGTGATGGCCAAAGCGAAGTCATCCTGGTGAAGGATTTTCAACTTCAGATTCTGGAAGGAAAGACGGGCAAGCTAAAGCGGTCGGTCTTCATGCCGCCTGTTCCGGATGCGGCCAAAGACACACCCTATGCGCTTAATAACGGCGACTCGCTTCTGTTTGTCAACTTCAGCGGCCAACCCGATCGCCGGGAAGTGGTGGTCAAGGACCGTTATCGCAACTTCTGGGTCTTCAATAATGAGCTCAAGCTTCTCTGGCGCGGCGAAGGGCAGGTGGGCCATTTCGCTTATCCGTTCGATGTCGACAAGGACGGGCGTGACGAGCTTCTGATCGGCTATTCACTTTGGGATCATGCCGGCAAACGACTCTGGTCGCACGATGCCGGATTGGGAGACCACGCCGACGCGATCGCATTCGGGAATTTCAGCGGCGACGAGAAAGCCGAGCCGTGGGTTTACGCCCTGGGAAGCGACGAAGGCTTCATGATGATGGATGCGCGCGGCAAAATAATGCAGCATCTGCGCGTCGGTCACACGCAGGTGATGGCCATTGCAAAATTCCGGCCCGACACGCCCGGTCTCCAGATGATGGTAGTGAACTTCTGGCGCAGTCCCGGCATTGTGACGCTGTTCGATTTTGATGGCCGCATCCTGGCGCAGGAAGAGCCGATTCACACCGGAAGCCCGCTGCTGCCGGTCAACTGGCGCGGCGACGGCCAGGAGTTCGCGCTGCTTTCGGGAAATATTCGCGAGGGCGGATTGATCGATGGTCAGCTCCGTCGCGCGGTGCTTTTTCCGGATGACGGGCATCCGGATCTGGCGGCCTATGTCACCAATGTGACCGGCGACGCGCGCGACGAGATCATTCTCTGGGATCAAAAGCGGGTCTGGATCTATACCCAGGACCGTCCTTTCGCGGGCCCGCGCATTTATGACCCGGTCCGAAATCCGCACTACAACGAGTCGAACTACCGGGCAAAGGTCTCCGTTCCGGCATGGTCCGAAACAACAAATCAGCGAAAGAAGCTCGCAAAGTAATTTGACTTACTTCGCGGTTTCGCGGTTCAGCTTTCGTTCCGGATAACTATGATGTTCCAGGTTGGAAAGTTGAAAGCTCGTTCACCCAAGCGGGCGGCCATCATTGATCTGGGTTCCAATACAGCCCGCGTGATTTTAATCAATTTCCGGCCGGCCTATACTTACCATCTCGAGGATGAAATTCGCGAGGTCGTTCGTTTGCGTGAGGCCATGACCAGAAACGGATTGGCCCAGGATGCGATGGCCCGTGGTTTGTCGACACTGCGGCTTTTCAAACAGTACTGCGATGCCATGGCGGCGGACATAATTATTCCGACGACAACCAGCGCGGTTCGCGAAGCGGCCAATGGCAGGAAGTTTGTGCGCCGGGTGCGCAAGGAAACCGGACTGAAACTTCAGGTGCTATCCGGAGAACGCGAAGCTTATTACGGCACCCTGGGCGTTCTAAATTGCACTCCTCTGCAGGACGGTGTCGTAGTGGACATCGGGGGCGGCAGTGTCCAGGTCAGTCAGGTCAACAGCCGCCGCTTTGAACGCGGTGAGGCTCTAACGCTTGGCGCGCTGGCCCTGACGGAACGTTTTGTGCGGAGCGATCCTCCAAAGCGCAGAGAGATTCGAGAGATTAAGCGGGAAATCGAGCGCCAAATTGGCTCTCTCCGCTGGCTTAGCCATCTCTCCGGCCCTCTGGTCGGTTTGGGCGGCACGATCCGAAATCTGGCCAGAATAGAAGCCAGCCGCCAGGCTTTCCCGCTCAATCGCATCAATGGGTTTGTTTTGACGCGATCCTCAGTCAAGAAGACCACAGGTTTGCTTGAGGAGTTCCCCGTCCGGGAACGAAAAGAGATTCCAGGCCTGAGTAAAGACCGTGCCGATATCATCCTGGCTGGAGCCCTGGTAGTCGAGAGCGTTATGGAAAGCCTTGATGTGAAAGAGCTGACCGTTTCCCAGTACGGTCTCAGAGAGGGCTTGTTCTTTGAACACTTCTGGAAGCGGCTGCGCTATCCGGTGGCTTCTGATCCAGGCGAGTTCAGCGTCCTGAACATGGCCCGTTTCTATGACTATCAGGAGCGCCACGCCCATCACGTCGGTCGACTGGCACTTCGGTTGTTCGATCAGATGGCTCCCCTGCACGCGTATGGGGACTGGGAGCGAAGGCTGCTGCACACTGCGGCCCTTTTGCACGACATCGGCACAGTGATCAGTTATAACGATCATCACAAGCACTCTCAGATGCTCATCGCCGGTAACGGAATTCCCGGATATTCCCCAAGAGAAACGGCCCTGATAGCTCTTCTTGCCCGCTACCACCGGGATGGAAATCCCTCGCTTGGAGATTACCGTTCGCTTCTGCCTTCGGAAGATGAGCTTCGTGTAGCCCGGCTGGCCGCGCTGCTAAGGCTTTCCGAATGTCTGGAACGCGGAAAAAACAGCCGGGTACGTGACGTAGTCGTCAAGTGGAATGAAGGGCAGCTCGTCCTGACGCTGGTTGCGGAAACCACGCCTGTGGTTGAGATCTGGGATGCCGAGCGCCTGGCGGTCGACTTAATGGAAAAAACGTACAAGCGCTCGATCGTCTTCAAAACGAGGATCGGAACTTAGAGCACGAATTACACGAATTTCACGAATTATTAAAAAAAAGATTCGTGTAATTCGTGTAATTCGTGCTCAACTTTCAGGGAGTTATTTCCGCCACCGGCAGCGCGGCAGATTCTCCGGGAGTTACCAGAATGACAGTGGCCGCCAGTTCTGCTGTTCCTGTTGCAGTCAAGCTTCCTGAAAAGTTTGAGAAGCCAACCGGGCTGTCCCAGGCAAATTGGTCTACGAACTTTGCAAGGTGCGCCCCGGCGCCCAGAGGCACGCTGGCTCTGGCCACAAGGTTACCCTGCTGGTTGCGCAGTTCCAATTGGACCGTCTGATTCTGTCCCAGCCCCATGAGCGCAACTCCCGTGTTCCTTTGTGAAGCAACTCTTACCGGAGCCACAAACTTTTTCAGCGGTTTGCTGTCAGCCACACCCGCCAATCCAATGGAACCGCCAAAGAGGATAACGCCGGCGAGCTTCACGTCTGAGCTGACCACCACCGAGCCGGCCTGGATGGGCCCCTGTCCTGACGTCCTCAGCGTGACACCTGCGTTTGCTGCAATCAGTACCTCCTGCCTGCCGGCCACGACGTCACCGTTCAGGTTGACGCTCAGCGGATTGCCGGCGTCATCATTGATCTCAATTGACGCCGTTGCCGTGCTTCCCACAACCGAGGGCACCAGTGTGATCTCAGAAACGAGCGAAGTGCCCGACTGCGAGCCGTTACCAAAGTGAGGAAAATACAACTTGTGATTTTGCGTGCTCGCACTCACCGCGGCCGATGCGCTCCTGGCGGGATCCGCGACGCTGGTTGCCGTAACTGAAAAAGTGCCGCCGGTTGAAGGGGCCGTATAAAGGCCCGTGCCGGAGATCGCGCCGGCAGTAGCTGTCCAGGTCACCGCGGCGTTGTCGCTGCCCCTGACCGAAGCCGTGAATTGTTGAGTTGCTCCTGGCTTGAGGTTAACGCGAGAGGGATTGATTGCGACACTCGTCCATGCTCCGTTTTCGGGCGGCCCGACGGTCGGGTCGGCCGTGATCTGCAGATCGGCGCAGTGATGATAGTAGTATCCGCCACCTACGTTGGGCCCATGCTGGGCCATGAATTCGATGACCTGCAGCGTGCATCTGGCGCAATTGATATTCGGCAGTCTGATATCTGTCTGCCATGTCATGGTATCGCTGGCATTGGTGTGGGCGAACAGGCCGTCGGCCAGCACTGGTATCTTCGGGGCGTTCTGAAATGCTGCGCTCAGCGAGGTGCCGTTTTCGTCGGCCACAACGTCCGGATCGGGCGGCAGTTCAGCTCGCGAGTTGACCGAGAGAGCAATCCGGTAATGGCCCGGATGAGGAACGAATTCGACCAGCTTAATCGTGAGAGGATGGCCCCCTTGAACTTTGGTCACGATATTTGACGGGATCCCATCGCCGCATGGCGGTGCGCCCTTACCTCCGTCCTCGGTCGCCAACGCCGATGGCGGCTGTACGAGAGTAAAGTGGGCGTCTGCAACGCCCGAGAGCAAAACGGTGATACCGCACAAAACCAAAGCCCGTATCCGTGTCCGCATGATGAACCTCCGCGGTGATCGTTGAACAGGAGTTTTTTCGCGTCCTGGGCGCATTCCGGAATGTTAGCATTAAGGCAAGCTACTACCTGATTGCATAAATTCGCGTACCGTCTGACTTTGTGCCATTTGTGCTTTTGTGGTGAAAAAATTCTTGCTCGAATTTTAGTGAAGCCGCCGCTTGCGGTGTTGGAGCCGGGCAGCTTGCAGAACTTTCAGGTGCAGGGGGCCGGCGGTCCGTTCACCTGGAAGGTGAATGGAATTCCCGGGGGAACCCCACTCAAGGGAGTGATCACGGATTCGGGAGTGTTCAAGGCGCCGAATCTTGTCCCCCTCCCGCGCGTTGTGACCGTCACGGCGGAGTTGAACAAGCAGATTGCCGGCGGCTCGGTTGACGTGTTGGAAAGGAATTCGATTATCTCGGGACTGGGGGTGGTGCAGTCGGTTGTGTACCTGACCTCGCTGAACCGGCTGTATGAAGCGGGGTTATCGATATTCGGCCTGTGTCGGGACTATCAAAGCTGGAGCGGCTCGATGCCTACCTCATTCGCCCGGCCGATTTTGCTCCGCTGGCCAATCTGAAAAACCTCTCAATACTGTACCTTTTTGGCACCGGCATTACCGATCTTCGCGTGTTGGCCGGGCTGACGAAAATGCAACAGTTATTCTTGTTCAACAATCCGGGAATCACCGACCTCAGTCCATTATCCGGTATGACGCTCCTGACCGACCTGAGCCTGGCCAACTGTTCCATTTTCGATATTCGGCCGCTGGTTGCCAATTCGGGTTTGGGGTTGGGAGATGTCATTGACCTGAAAAACAACAGTCTCACAGCGGCCAACTGCTCGGATCTAAAGACGCTGGTTAGCCGCGGCGCGACAGTCTTCTTCACCCCGCAAAGGACCGGAGTACTGACCTGTCCTTAGTCGCAGGCGCCGGCGAGCCGATTCCCACTGAAAGAATTGGCCGCTGATCTACCCGGAAAACACGGATTAGTATCGGGGTCGAGGGATGGGCTCCATAACTACAGCGTGTCAGTTTCGGCAGCGTCGACGCCCATCCCTCGACCCCGATACCATCAGCGTTGTCCGCGTAAATCGGCGGCTAATTCCTGCGCTTTGCGTGCAGTTGGGTGCCTTATTTCCTCCTACCACTCAATCCGCAGCTTCATCATGATCCGGCGGTTCGTGTGTTTCTCGGGCGCATAATCTGGAACCACACTGGTAAATTTTCCTGGATCGGCCGCGGTAATATTGGTGCGTGGATTATTGAAATGCGGCGTGTTGAACAGATTCGATACCGAGGACGTGAAGGTCGTCGAAAATCGTTCCGTCAACCGGAAGCGCTTCACCATGCTCAAATGGTGAACATTCAGCCCCTGGCCCTCGAGGATATTTACACCGCTGTTTCCAAACCGTCCCCTGGGCGGTGGGGCAAAGGCTAAGGGATCAAACCAACGGTTGTAAGTGCGCTTGTCGGACCCGAGATTACCGTCTGCGACTCGGTCAGGAAGCCCCCCTACGGTGTTGGTACCGGATGGATCCGCGCCCGAAAAGCTCGGTGAGAAATACTCTCCGGTCGCCAGATAACTGATGGTCTGCAGTGTCCAGCCGCCAATGATCTGGTCGACTACGGGCGGGGCCTTGGAGAGATAGCGTCGCCCCTGGCCCCAGGGGAGTTCAATCATTGCGCTGATGACGGCGTTATGACGGCGATCCCCACCGAAGCGAGACCAATGCGCCAGAACATTGTACGGGTTCTCCGTGTTCTGCATGTTGTTCAGATTGTTTGCCCATGTCCAGTGAGCATTAAACGTGACAGCCCCCATCCTGCGCATAGCCTGAACCTGCAGAGAGTCGTATTTGGCGCTGCCATTGGAGAATGCCAGAGTGGTGCCGATGAATTGGGGATATGGCCTGCGCGACTGCGCGAAAGCAGTTTCGCTCGGCCTCGGCTTATTGATGTTTACGTTGTAGTTCAACCCGCGGCTGCGCGACCCGATGTAGGACACTCGCAAGCCGATGTCTCCGAATTCTCTTTCCACGCTCAAGTTGAACTGGTGAATCGCGCCATTGTCCGTGTCCATCGGATATCCGGTGACACTTTGCGAGGGGATGCCTGCCGACGCCAGGCTGGTGGGGAATGGATTCGGGAATGAGAACAACGGCTGCCCGCCCTGTATTGCATTGGTGTACGTCTCGCTGATTTGAAACGGACCGCCTCCCTGAATGCGAGCAAAGTAGTCAATTCGTTCCGTGAAAACTCCGTACCCTCCGCGTATCACCAGCCTGTCGGTGGCGCGATAGGCGACGGCAAAGCGCGGTCGAATGTTGGTCAGCTTGCTCTTGGGCACCACTTCACCGGTCACGATGTTGATTGTTTTGGGATAAAGGGGGCTGATCTTGGAAAGCGCCTTTTCCGGCACGATAACGTTGCCCGTTTTCGGGTCCCAGTTGAATTGGAGGCCGTCCTGGTACGTCGGCAAGTCGTAATAATCCCATCTCAGGCCGTAATCGAGGGTCAGTTTCTGGTTCACTTTAAAAGTATCCATTAGGAACAATCCGACTTCACGATTGTTCCGTGTTCTGTTGGTGAACGGATCGAGCCGCGTGCTGCTTTGCGGGATCCCAAGGAGGAAATCGGCATAGGGATGTCCCGTGATCGTTCCGTTGAAAGTGAATGTCCCGAACGTTCCTTCCGGAATCACGCCGTCGAAGGCTCTGAACGTTTTCAGTTCGCCGCCCAACTTCCAGACATGACTCCCCGCTGACCACGTCAGCGAGTCTTCGTAAGCGAAATCACTGTCATCGGCTCTGACGCCGCCCGCGGTGGTCGATAGAGTAGTGAATCCGGTGATATTCATGCGCGGAAAGCCCTGTGCGCTGAAATTACCTCTGTTGACTCCCTGCACGCCAAGCTGCTTTACCGCTTCGGCGCCGTTTAGAGGGCTCACACCGGAAGTTTCCTGGCCGTCCACGATGTAGTCGCTGTTCCACCCGAAACGGAAGGTGTTGACGACCCTGGGGGAAAAGAGGTGAGTATCGGAGACAACGGTCTGGCGGTGGTCGCGCAGCCGGGTCCAGATGAAATTCGGCAAACCCGAATCAAGGACATAAGGAGTGCGCCGCTGCAGCCACCGGGCGTAAAGCGTATTGTTCGCGCTGATGTTGTGATCGATGCGAATAAACGGCCAGTCTCCCTTGAAAAAGTCGTAATGGAAGGGATGAGTAAAACCGAAATTGTTCGTCAGGTCGTTGGGGCCTCCCAGGTTCGGCTCAGGGATGTATAACTGTTGCGCTTTTAAGGCGACCTCGCTGATCCGGTTGGCCGGAATGATGTTTCCGGGGAAAGGTTGACCGGTGCGCGGATCGTTGATCGCTCGGCCGATTTGAGAAAAATCCCCCTGGCGCAGTCTTAGGGTGGGCACGTCGGCGCGCTTGAAAAAGCCCAGCGGAATGCGCTGGCCCATCCACGACGCGTAGAAAAACGTCTTGTCTTTGAAAATCGGACCGCCCGCTTCCGCCTGCCATTCATGCTGGATAAACGGAGTCTTTCGAGGATCGAAAAAGAGCTTCGAATTCAGGCCGGAATTGAAATGCTTGTAGTACACCGTGCCGTGGAACGCGTTCTCGCCCCGTTTGGAGGTCATGTTGTAATTGGCCACGCGCGAATGGTCGGCCGTGTTGTTGACCGTGACAACAGTGACTTCCTCGAAGAAATTCATGTTGTTGGTCTGCTCGCCGGTACGGTCATTTTCAATGCCGTCCATCGCCTGAGAAAGCTGCGTCCGGGTTTGTCCGGAAACCGTGATTTCCCACCCGGCGCCCTGCACTCCCGGGATCGTGCTCAGCATCGCCAAAGGAGATGGGTAAACATCTATCAGGGGGGTATCGGCAAACTGCTTCTTGTCAATGCTGCCGCTGATAGCGCCGCTGTCGGTCGTCATCACGGCGCTGCCGGCCTCGACCACGATCTGCTGGGTCGACTCGCCGACCTGGAGCTGGACATCCACCCGCCGCATTTGTCCGCTTTCCAGCGCGACGTTATCGGCGATGAATGCTTTGAACCCCGGCAGCTCCGCCTTGAGACGATAGATTCCAGGTCTCAACTCCGGAACCTCATAGTCACCGTTTTGTCCGGTGATGACTGTTCTGACATGAACATTCGTGGCCACGTCGGTCACAACCACTTCTACACCGGGCACGACCGCCCCGCTTTGATCGGCCGCCGTTCCACGAATCGTCGCCAGAGCCGATTGCGCCATTGCGCTGCTGAAAGCAAAAATAGAAACGGTGAAAAGCAGACACGCCAAGCGGGTCGTCCCCGCAGTATCAGGACGGATGTTTGACATACCTATTCCCCCTCCCCAGGAGATCGGATCAATGCTGGTCTAGATTTATCAAAAAGTTAGATTCGATGGAGCTTTTTGTCAAATAAAAACCTCGCAAAGTGGAGAGGCGGCCCGATGGTCGTCTCGGGCAAAAAAATTGGCCACAGAGCAACAGTGCAACGGAGCCGCAACCAAAAAAAAGACAAATTCCTTATAGAGCCGCGCAGCGGCGGCCAGAATTGTAGCCCCGGGTGGAGCGAAGCGGAACCCGGGGTTAACCGGCCCATCTGGACAAGCCCCGGAAGGGGCGACAGACGGTGGCCGTCGCACCCTCTGGCGCCCCTCCGGGGCTGATCTGCAAATAATGCCTTACCCCGGCCTCCGCTTCGCTGCGGCCGGGGCTACAATTCTTACGCCGCTGCGCGGCTCTATAAGGAAAAAGTCTTTCTTCCTGAGAGAATTCTCGCAGTTAGTAGTACAGAGGCACAAAGTACCATTCGATAAGTCTTCTATTTTCATGCTCCGTGTCATTGTGGCTTTGTGGCCAATTTCTTCACAGCTTCTCATGTCCGCGGTACCGTACTCCCGCGTGCCGGGCCAAAACGTTGGCCGGTGTGCTTTTCTACGGCATCCATATTGATGGAGATGCCCAAGCCGGCGCCATCGGGAATGGGGAGCATCCCTTCCGAATCCAGCTTCCAGGGGGTTTCCACCAGATCGTCAATAAACGGGGATCCGGTGAGGTATTCGACCATGTCGGTGTTTCGGCTCGCGGACGCAAGGTGAAGATCTGAAGCCAGTCCCAGTGCGGTGTTCCACCCGTGCGGGATGAACCGCACGCCGTTCTCCTCGGCCATCCACGCGATCCGACGTTCTTCGCTGATGCCCCCGACCTTGGTGACGTCCGGCTGTACGATGTCGAACGCCCTCTGCTGCAGCCATGGAGTGAACGCTTGTCGCCTGGTCAAGACCTCGCCACCGGCGATCGGCACGGGTGAACTGTTTCGCAGAAGCACGTAGTCGTGCAGGTTATCCGGTGGAAGGGGTTCCTCGAACCAGTACACATCGTAATCAGCGAGCATGCGAGCCGTTCGCGCCGCCCAGTTGTAATCCTGGCGCCAAAATGCGTCGCTGGCGCCCGCATCAACCATGAGCAGAGATTTCGATCCAACAGTCTCGCGCGCCGCGCGAACAAGTCCCTCGTCTACGGCGAAGCCATGACGCCCAAAAGGTCCCCAGCCAATCTTGAAAGCGCGAAATCCCTGAGAACGGACCGCAGCCAGATGCTCGGCCATGGCCCTGGGTTCCTCCATCAGGAGGGATGCATAAGGCCGCACCCGGTCGCGATATCGCCCTCCGAGCAGCCGGCTCACCGGCTGGCCGGTGGCCTTGCCCAGAATGTCCCACAAAGCGATGTCGATTCCGCTGATCGCGTGCGTGATGGAGCCGCCGCGTCCCATCCAAAACGTATTGGCATGCAACTTTTCGCCGACCCGTTCCGGTTCCAGCGGGTTTTCGCCCGCGTACAACGGCTCGAGCACGTGCAGCGCGCCTCGCACCAGTTCATCGTTGGTGAATGCCGAGCCCCATCCGGTAATGCCTTCATCGGTGAACACGGCAATCAGTGTATGGACGCAATCCTCCGGCCGGATCTCGTTGGCCCACCCGCCCGCAGGTGTGCCATGGCGCAAGCCCGCGGACCGGATCTCCGTGATTCGCACAGTTCTACCTCGACTGGAGTCGGAGTATAATCGCCGCCATGTTACGACGCAATTTCGTCAGCAACCTTGTGGCCGGCAGCATGGGGGCACAGTTGGCGCCTCCTCAACAACAGCAGCGGCCGCAGTCGTCCCCTGAAACTTTGCTTGAACGCCCCATCACTGGCCAACCGCACAAAGGGCAGGTGCTTCTCGCACTGCAGGCTCACTCCGACGATATCCCTCTGATGGCGGCGGGCACCGTGGCCAAACTGATTGAAGAAGGCTATACCGGGTACCTCGTTCGCGCCACCAATGACGATATGGGCGACGCGCCCGGCCTGGGCACGCCAGGAACGATCGGCGAGAACGTGCTCGGCAACGAGCGTGACAACGTCGAAGTGGCTCGCGTTCTGGGTTGCAAAGGCCATTTCGACCTGAACTACCCCAACCACCGCATGGGCGATGTTTCGCTGAACGAGTTGATCTGCCGGCTCATTTTTCTGATTCGCTTGCTCAAGGTCGACACTGTCGTTTGTTGGGATCCCTGGGCGCACGACGAAGAAAATCCCGATCATTACATGCTGGCCCGCGGCGTGGAGGCGGCGTGCTGGATGGCCGGCCGGGCGCACGATTACCCCGAACAGTTCGCGGCGGGCCTCCAACCGAAGACGGTGAGCGACAAGTATTACTACGCCCGGCGTCCCGAGATCACGCGCGTCGTGGATATCAGCAGGCAAATCGACAAGAAAGTGGAAGCCAACCGGGCCAACCAGGCGAAGGGCCCGGCGGGACGCCACGGATCGCGCCTGCGGGCGGAACTGGCGAAGCGCAAGCAGCGCCTGCCGCTTCTGGGCGACGACGACGTCACCGCCGATCGCAATTACATCAAGGAGTTCGCCATGGCGCGCAGCCGCGAGCTTGGCAAGCAATACGGCGTTGAATACGCCGAAGCCTTTCACTACATCGCACCGGGCGCCTCCGGCGCGGACCGGGATGCCCGCATCGACACTTATGTCAAAGAGCATGCCGTGCCATCAAAGTAGTTCGAGGGAATCCTGCGCAGGCCGACAATATGCTCGCCGCATTTTCTGCATTGCCCTTGTCATGGCCGCAGCAATTCCCGTTTTGTCGCAGAGCGCCTCACAGACTGCGACTCCTTCCCAGTTGCAGGAGCCGCCTGCGTGGCAGTGGAGCTGGGAAAAAATTCAAAGCATCGTGGGAAGAGTTCGCGCAGGGAAGGATCTCACCCCGAAAACGTGGCCAGGAGGCAATCGAGTAGCCGTGGCGCTCAGCTTCGACCTGGACAACGAAACCCCGTCCCTTCGGGATGGGAATTTCAGTCCGTCGGAGCTGTCTCAGGGCGAATACGGCAGCCGCGTAGCTCTGGGCCGCGTGCTGGCATTGCTGGAAAAACATCAAATCCCTGCAAGCTTTTTCATTCCCGCCGTCGTGGCCAAACTCTATCCGAATTCCGTCAAGCAGATTATTGCCGGGAAACACGAGATCGGGATTCACGGGTGGATCCACGAGCGAAACTCAGCGCTGACTGAAGATGACGAGCGCCGGTTGATGAAACAGGCCGCCGACACGCTCGAGCAGATCTCCGGCAAGCGCCCGGTCGGGCTGCGTACCCCATCATGGGATTACAGCCCGTTCACGATCAAATTGATTCGGGAGCTGGGCTTGGTTTACGACAGCAGCCTGATGGCCGACGAACGGCCCTATGAAGTCCTCTTTGAAGGGAAAGCCACAGGCGTGGTGGAACTTCCCGTCGAGTGGATCCTGGATGATTATCCTTACTTTGGAATGAACCGTTTTTCTACAATCCGGCCTCACATCGGTCCTGAAGACGTCCTGGATATCTGGAAAAAGGAGTTCGACGTAGCCTACCAGGAAGGGAGTCTCTTTTTGCTCACCATGCATCCGCACATCATCGGGCATCGCTCGCGTGTCGTCGTCCTGGAAAAGCTGATCCTGCACATGAAGTCAAAACCCGGAGTCTGGTTTGCGCGCCACGATCAGGTGGCGGAAGCAGCGCGCGCCAATCTTCCGTGAAACCGTGGCGTCGATTTTTTCACACGCTCGTACAGAACCGGGGCGCAGGAGATTCCATGTTTCTTAGAAGTCCTGGTGGGATTCTCCTCCTTCTAGCTCTTCTCCTTTTCTTCTCCTCTTCCTCTCAGGCTCAGATGCGTCGAAGCGACTACCTCGACTACATCAAGCGCGCTGCCGACGAGGGGTGGAAGGAATATCCCGGCGTGATCGAGCGATGGAGAAACTCCCCGAAACATCACGAGCTCTGGGGCTACGACGCGCCCGGGCATCCGATTTACCTCGCAGACCTGCTCGCCTTTCTCTATCAGGAGACAAAAGACAAGACTTACGCGGAGAGAGCGCGCGAGATCCTGGCCGGGTACGGCGATCTTCGCGACACGTATCCAAAGGAGCTTCAGGCAACCCGCGTCGAGTACCGCGACGGTGTTCCTGCGATCTCGAACTTCTTCATCATGCCACCGTACGCCCGCGCATACCTGCGCATCCGCACCAGCGGCGTCATCGACGCGAAGACGCGAGAGAAGATCGAACGCGATCTCGCGTTCAGCCTTGATCACATTTTCCACTTTCCCGAATGGGGTGCTCACAACCGCGCAATGCTCCGCGCCGAGAGTTTGTATTACGGCGCAGTCGCGCTGGCCCATCACCCCAGTGCCGGTAAATGGAAACAACTCGCCGAGACCCTGGCTGCCGACAGTATTCGACAGTGGGAGATCGAAGACGCAACCGGTTATCACGGCGTCTGGCTGTATTCGCTGTTCTCCTACGCGGATGTGAGCGGGCAACCGGAAATACTCCAATCCATCCAGGTGCGGTATTACATGGATTACTTTACGCAACTGCTCACACCGCACGGCAACATCGCCGACTTTGGCGACGCGCACTGGAACGGCGGGTGGGAACGCTTCGTCCCCGTGTTCGAAAAGGCGGCGACGCTCTATCGCAACCCGAATTACAAGTACGTCGCCGAGCAGCTTACCAGGCGCGCGGTCGAACGCATTGCCCGGTCCGCAAACAGCAGCCAGCCTTCGCTGGCAACCGTCTACGTCGGGACCGCCGTCGGGTCGGCATTTACCGATGCCTTTCGCTGGACCGACGATTCGGTCAAGTCACAGCCGCCTGCCACGCTCAGCCAGGACGTGCTCGATGACCTGGTCGGCAAGAAGGTCGTTTTTCGCGATGGATGGGAACCCGCAAGCACCATGCTGCTGGTTAATTACCGTGACGAGGGCGACGGCGGATGGCTGGGACGCGATTACCTTCGGCAGAACCTCTCGGTCGAAGAGGAGAAGATGCATCATGGCCACGCCGATGAGAACAGCATCGCGCTTTTGATGAGCGGCAGGTCGGTCCTTTTGCACGACGGCGGTTATCGTCCGGATCTGCCGAGCGGGCCAAACGGAGAATGGCGCGCCGATTATTTTCACAACCGCGTGGTGGCACGCAAAGACAAACGCGCCAAAGACCAGGGGATCTTTGAATTCATCCGCAATTCCGGCGCGTACCGCCGGGTCACCACGCAAAAGATCGATTTCCTGAAATTCAAAGATGTCGAGGTCAGCCGTACCAGATTGACTGATGCGGATCTTGGATATCAATGGGACAGGATAATCACCTGGATCAGATCAAAGGATATGTTTGTCGTCGTCGACGGAGTCAAGGCATTGCGCAGCGACTATTTCACTTTCACGAATCTCTGGCACACGCGAACGATTCTCAGTCAGGACAAGCAGAGCTTTGACACCTTCTACGATCAGATTCAGACCGACCGGCTGGCGAACAACAAAGCGCTTCTGATTCACTTTCCTGAGAGCGACTTCGGCAAACAAATCGGCACATACAAGGAGACACGCCACTTTCAGGACGAGACGGCGATTTACCAGACGATGTCCAGCTTTTACAACACCGGCGATATGGAATTCTTCATCACCATACTGCAGCTTCATGATCAGACTCCGGCTCAGGCCGAAGTCGCGCGCAGCAGCTTGCGACGAATACACGTGCTGCCGGTGGACAAGCCGGGGCGGGCGGTGGGAGTCTCAATCGTCGACGCCGATTCGACCGCCGCGCTGCTGGTCAAGCTCGATCTGGACATGGATCTGGCGCGCGAAAACATTCGTCCCAGATATGGCTTCCAGCGGGGGAAGGTGACGTATGGGGAGTTCACCACGGACGCCGCATTCCTTTACGCCGCGATTGGAGGCGGCCAAATCGCCTATGCGGCTTCGAACCTGACCAGAGCCATTTACCGCAATCGAACGCTGCTGGAAGCCCTTCCGAATACTTTCCCGCTGCAACTCGACGGTTCGCCGCCGCGCCCCGGATACGCGCGCTGGCGCTTCTGGGAAGATGTCGTAAAGCTGGCGAATTAGGATCTGGTTTTACCACAGAGGTACGATGCAGCCGAGCCGCAACCAAAGAAGCATGAAGGCAGGGTTGTGTGTATTGCAGACGGAATACCGCGAAGCGGTTAAAGAGAATAGCCGGGGGCAAGCGCGTTTTTTGCGCGCCGCCCCGGTCACGTGCACCATCCTCGAGCCCGACCCCTGAGGGGGTCGAAGACGCTCGGCGGCAACCGTTCCTGGAATATTGAGCGGCGCGTTCTGGCGCCCCTCCAGGGTGCGGTGGTGGTAGGAAACCTACCGGGCGCGGCGCGCAAAAAACGCGCTTGCCCCCGGCTATTCTCTTTGACGCCTTCAGCGTCCAGACCTCACCCGTCCAAAAACTGCTCAAAAAAACAAGTCTTTTACGAACAAGTACTACAAAAGGACACTGAAAAAAGCTTGCACAGTTGCTGACCACGACAAAGTAAAAAGTTTCTTTGTGTCCTTTATGCCTTTGTGGTGATCTCTTTTCCGCCAGGCTGGATCAATACCAGCCTCGCAACCTTTCTTGACTATTCTGCCTGGTTGGTCTACAAGACATTCCAACGCTTCTTGCAAAGTTCCTGGGACCTTGGTTTGGGCGGTCGCGTTTCTCAACGCGGTAAACGTCCTCCCTCAACCAATCTCCAGAACCTGGAGGGAACACAATGAATACTTTCCGGCGGCTCGCATCTTTCCTCTCCTTTCTGCTCGTACTCTCCGTTCCAAGTTTGGCGCAGTTGAGCACCGGTTCGATGTCAGGAACGGTGACCGACAGCAGCGGCGCAGCCGTTGGGGGGGCGACGGTGACGGCCACGCAGACAAACACTGGACGCACCCTGGTGACCGTAACCACGGAGGCCGGGCTGTACGCATTCCCCAATCTCGATGTCGGTCCGTACACACTCTCCGTTGAGAAGTCGGGTTTCAAAAAGTACTCTCATCCCAACATCGTCATCTCCATTTCGACCAAGACCGTCGTAGACGCCGCGCTCGAAGTCGGTGACGTGGCCGCCGAGAGCGTGACGGTCACCGCCGAAGCGCCACTGCTGCAGAAAGCATCGAGCGAGGTCGGCACGAGCTTCTCCCCAAAGCTCTTCAGGGAAGCCCCGATCTATGCCGGCGGACTTCGCAATCCTGAGGCGTTCATCGGGTTCCAGGCCGGCGTCGTCAATGGCGCGGGGGCCGAAGGCGGTATTTCCGGCGGCGCGCGCCGGTCGAAGGAGATCCTGATCGATGGCGCGAATGCGACCAATCCCGAATCGGGCGGCGTGGCTTTCAACGGTCTGCCGTCGGTCGAGGCTCTGGGCGAGTTCAAGCTCATTAACAATACCTTCGCGGCCGAGTACGGGCGCACCGGCGGCGGCATCGAATCGTTCGTGACCACCTCGGGCGGCAACCGGTTCCACGGCAACGTCTTTGACTACCACACCTCGAGCGCCCTAAGCGCGAACTCCTGGGCCAACAACGCTTCGAGAGTCCGGAAACCGTCCTATCACGGCAATGAGTACGGATTTGCGCTCGGCGGCCCGATCTGGGTGCCGAAAGTGTACGACGGCAAGGACAGGACATTTTTCTTCTTCGCCCTGGACAACTACCGCCGGACAGACTCATCCTCCCGGTTTCTCAATCTGCCGACTGCGAAGCAGCGAACGGGGGATTTTTCGGAGTTGCTCCCGGGCCGCGTCATTTACGATCCGCTGACCGGGCAGCCGTTCGCCGGCAATATCATTCCGCAAAACCGGTTGAGCTCCGTGAGCAAGAACGTGGTTGCCGTCGTTCCGCAACCGACAAACGGTAGTCTGCAGCAGAATTACCTGGCGACCACGACGTCCCGCAACCAGTCCGATTCGTGGAGCCTCAAGGTCAGCCACAACTTCACCAACAAGCACCTGCTCAACGCCTACTACTCAAGCCAGGATCTCTCGAGCCTGGTAGACGGCCCTTTGCCCAGCCCGCTCCTTGGCGCGGGCGGCGGTGCGGTCAGCGCCAACAGGCCGATCTTCGCCCGCTTCAACTATGACTGGATTTTTACGCCCGTTCTGAGTCTCCACATGACGTACGGCGCAACGAGACTCCGGCAGTACTTCGACAATCAGAGCGTCGGCAAGGGTTGGCCCCAGAAACTCGGACTGAAAGGCGTGGCCGAAGGGGAAACCAGCGCCTTTCCGGTCGTTCAGTTCACCGACGGCCGGTATGCGAACTACGCCGACACGAACGGAACCAAGACCAAAGGAACTCAGTTCAACTACACCGACCACATCCGCGGCGATCTGAGCTGGGTCCGGGGCAACTTCAGCTGGAAGTTCGGCGCTGACCATCGCTGGATGCGGACAACGGGCATCAAGCTTCCAACCGGCGGCGCCGATGATGCCGGCGTGCAGGGAGTGTTCAACTTCTCCAACCTCCAGACGGCATCCCCGACTGCCACCAGCACAACTGGAGATTCGTACGCCAGCTTCCTCCTCGGTCTTGTCGACAACGCCTCGCGCACATTCAACGCGAGCTTCGCGGCGGCAAAGTTCGGCTATCACGCCTGGTACGCCCTGACGGACTGGAAGGCTCGTCCCAACCTGACGCTCAATCTCGGGTTCCGATACGAGATCCCGGTCCCGCGTTCCACCGAGCCGGACTCCTTCACGTCGTTCGATCCGAACCTGACCGATCCCAAGTCCGGGCTGAAAGGCGCGCTTGCCTACGCCGGGGATTGCAACGGCTGCACCGGCAAGAGCCGTTTCGGCAAAATCGATTACTCGTCGTGGGGACCGCGCCTGGGATTGGCCTGGTCGCCGCAGCAGAAGACCGTAGTGCGCGCGGGATATGGCATTTATTACGCGGCAGGCAACGGCCTCACCGGTGGATTCTGCATCCGTTGCCAGAACGGGTACTCGACCACGGCGGGGCTGTCACGCCCCTCGACGACCGGTGCTGCATTCAATTGGGACAACGGGTTCGTGCCTCCTGCGGGCTTCCAGGCGCCTCCGATCATCAGCCCCTCGGCGGGGAACACTGCGGACGACATCTGGTATATCACTCCGGACTCCGGCAAGGCGCCGCGGCTGCACAACTGGGCCTTCAGCGTTCAGCGCGAGCTGCCGTGGAAGCTCGTGGGTGAAGTTGCCTACATCGGCAATCGCGGCACGCGCCTCTCCGTAAACCACCGGCCGCTGAACCATCTCGATCCGAAGTACTATGCGCTCGGCGACCTGCTGAACAGACGGATTGATGACCCGTCGGTTGTGGCGGCCGGTTACAAGTCACCGTATCCGAACTTCATCGCGGACTGGGGCTCCGGTGCGACGCTGGCGCGCGCGCTGCGTCCTTATCCCCATGTCAACGGGCCGGTAAACAACGAGTACAATCCGATCGGCAACTCTTGGTACGATTCGCTTCAGATTAAACTGGATCGCCGCTTCGGCGGCCTGGTCTCCGAGTTCAACTACACCTGGTCTAAGGCGCTCACCAACGCATCCGGTTCCCAGACGAGCGGCGACTATAACAACCGCAATCCGAAGACCGACAATCCGTTTGCACCGGATGTACTGTCCCGGGAAAAGAGCTTCCAGTACACGGACTATCCCCACATTTTCAACGTCGTGGCGGCTTGGGATTTGCCCTTCGGGATGGGCAAACGATTCCTGAGCGGGAATACGGTTCTGGATCGGGTCGTCGGCGGATGGACGATGACATTCTCCGGCAGCTACACCTCGGGCGCGCTGATCCTGCTGAATGCGCCGCTGACCTATCCCAACTGGGGAGGCTTCCTCTACGGTCGCAAGAAGGTCAACCTGACGGGCCAGCCGATCCGGACGAACGTGAGCCGCGGCGATCTCGACCCGCGCAACACCAGTATCCGCTGGCTCAATCCCGGTCTGTTCAGTATCCCGGGAACGTACGAGCTCGGATCTGCGCCGGTCTATGTCCACGAGCTGCGAGACCCGAACGCCTACAACGACAACATGGGATTCATCAAGCGCACGACGATCACAGAGAGCGTCAACTTCGAGATTCGCGGTGAATTCTTCAATATTTTCAACCGCACAAACTTCGGACTGGGCGGCACGCCGCCCCGACCGAACGTGCTCGATCTCACCAGATTTGGTGTCGCGAACGGGCCGCGC
>DASXQR010000025.1:0-7021 GCA_036507075.1 Acidobacteriota bacterium
CCGATGCTCTGTCTTTGCCATGTTCATCTGCGCGACTTCTTTTATGTTCGCATCGCGCCCTCCTGACATACACAACCGGGCAGGTTTGATTTCTGCGAAAGAATTTTACAGTACCGCGACATTATCGTTCCTCGGGAGGCCTTCCTGTTCGGCTCGTTGTAAGATAGAGGCAAAATTTCGCAATCCTGCAAGTCAAAACCCGACGGATGGAGCTTCCGAGCCTGATGGAGGAAATCGTGCCAAAGAACAAACGCCACCCCTTGCTGTACGCTTTGTTGATTTGCCTGCTTGCAGCCGGATCGGCACAGGCTCAAACGAAGACAACAAGCCCAAAGGAGCAATTCGGCTTCAACCTGGGCGATGATTATCAGCTCGCCAACTACACGCAATTGGTGGAGTACTGGAAAAAACTCGATCAGCAATCCGAACGAATGAAGCTCGTTGAAATCGGCAAGACGGCCGAAGGGCGGACAATGTGGATGGCCATCATTACCTCGCCGGAGAACCATAAAAACCTGGATCGCTACAAAGAGATTTCGCGCCGGCTGGCATTGGCTGCGGGCTTGAATGATGATCAAGCCCACGCATTGGCAGCCCAGGGGAAAGCCGTGGTTTGGATTGACGGAGGGTTGCACGCCACCGAGGTCCTGGGCGCGCAACAACTGATGGAACTGGTCTACCAGATGGTGAGCCGGGACGATCCTGAAACCCTGCGCTTCCTCAACGATGACATCCTGCTGGCCGTCTGCGTCAACCCCGACGGGCTGGAGCTTGTGGCCGACTGGTACATGCGTGATCCCGAGCCGACCAAACGGTCGACATCAGGGCTACCCAGGCTCTATCAGAAGTATGTCGGGCACGACAACAATCGCGACTTTTACATGGTGGCACAGCCGGAAACGGAAGTGATCAACCGCGTCTTTTATCATGAATGGTTTCCGCAGATCGTCTATAACCACCACCAGACCGGGCCGGCGGGAACCGTCTTATTTGCGCCGCCGTTTCGCGATCCCTTTAATTACTACTTTGATCCACTCATCCCGCTGGGGATCGATCTGGTGGGCGCCGCGATGCACAATCGCTTTGTCGTCGAAGGCAAGCCGGGAGCCACGATGAGATCGGGATCCTCCTATTCCACTTGGTGGAACGGCGGCCTCAGGAGCACCACGTATTTCCACAATATGATCGGCCTGCTCACCGAGAGCATCGGCAATCCGACCCCGATCGAGATCCCCTTCCTGATCAACCGGCAGTTGCCGAAAGGGGATTTGCCTTATCCGGTCGCGCCGCAGAAATGGCACTTCCGACAATCCATTGAATACTCGATCACGGCCAATCGCGCTGTTCTCGATGTGGCCTCAAAACACCGCGAAGATTTCCTGTTTAACTTCTATCGCATGGGGAAGAACTCGATGGGGCGCGGAAGCAGTGATCACTGGACGATGCATCCCAAGCTGATTGCCGAGGTGCAGGCCGCCATAGCCAAAGAGAGGCCTCAGCAAGCAGACACGCGGGCTTCCGAGGAGCCGGCTTTCGGCGACACCGCGCCCGATTCGTCGCAGTCACGCAGGGCCGCCGCCAGCCGAAGCCTTCCCATGAAATATTACGAGATGCTGCACGAGCCGGCCAAAAGAGACCCGAGAGGCTTCATAATTCCGTCCGACCAGCCGGATTTTTTGACCGCGACAAAGTTCATCAACGCCCTCATCAAGAACGGAATCACTGTCCAACGCGCGACCAGCTCCTTTGAAGCGGCGGGAAAGAGCTACCCTGCGGGTTCCTATGTGATTAAGGCAGCCCAAGCGTTTCGACCTCATCTCCTGGACATGTTTGAGCCTCAGGATCACCCCGACGACATCCCTTATCCGGGCGGCCCGCCTACGCCACCATACGATAATGCCGGCTGGACCCTGGCTTATCAGATGGGCGTTGTATTCGATCGCATACTGGACGGATTTGACGGCCCGTTTGAAAAGATTGACGGTCTGGCAAAGCCTGCTGCAGGAAAAGTAACATCGCCGGCAAAGGCAGTTGGATTTTTGTTGAGCCATCAGGTCAATGATGCCTTCATCGCCATAAACCGCCTGCTGGCCGGCAATGAAGAAGTCTACTGGCTCAAACAATCCTTCAGCGCCAATGGCAAGCCCTATGGAACCGGCGCGATTTTTATTCCAGCAAAGTCTTCCACGTTGCCTAAACTGCAGAAGCTGGCCCAGGAAATCGGCCTGAATTTTGAAGCCACCGCTTCCCGACCGGCAGGCGAAGCCTTCAAGCTGCGGCCGTTGCGCATTGGATTATGGGATCGGTATGGAGGCTCTATGCCTTCGGGCTGGGTGCGCTGGCTGCTGGAGCAGTACGAATTCCCGTTTACCGTTGTCTATCCCCCGACTCTGGACACCGGAGACCTGGCGAGTAAGTTCGACGTGCTCATTTTTGTCACCGGTGGGATTCCCGGACAGGCGGGAGGATCTTTCGCACAGGAAGGCAGAGGCGGTGGCGGCGGGAGTGGCTTTGGCGGATCGCCCGATCCTCAGCGTATTCCTGCTGAATTCCGCGATCGGCTGGGCAATGTCACTGTCGGAAAAACGGTCCCCCGGTTGCGCCAATTCCTCGAAGCAGGCGGTACTATCATTGCCATCGGCAGCTCGACCAGCATGGGCTATCACGCGGGTCTCCCCATAGCTAATGCTCTGAGAGAAAAGCTGGCGGACGGCACCGAGAGAGCATTGCCAAGGGAAAAGTTTTATGTCCCCGGATCGATTCTTCATGTTCGGATAGACAATACAAATCCTCTCGCCTATGGAATGGGAGAGAAGCTCGACGTGTTCTTTGACAACAGTCCCGTCTTCCGGCTGAGACCCGAAGCTCTTCTCACCGGCGTCAGGCCGGTGGCATGGTTTGACAACGACAGCCCGCTGCGAAGCGGCTGGGCTTTGGGACAAAAGTATCTTCAGGATGGCGTGGCTGTCATAGATGCCACCGTGGGCAAAGGCAAGCTGTTTCTCTTTGGCCCGGAGATTACGTTCCGAGCTCAACCCCACGGCAGCTTCAAGTTTCTATTCAATGGGATTTATTATGGGCAGTCGGAGTCTGTGAGTCTGCCCTAATGATCGCTCGCTAATTCTTGCCGTGAGATCCGACTCTTTCCACTTCAGACAACAAACGCAGCGTGTTCTCCCCGAGGATCTTCTTTATATTCGCTTCGGTATACCCCTTGCGTAAGAGCGCCTCGGTGATTTTCGGGATTCTGGTCACATCTTCCATCCCTTCGGGCATTCTGGCCCCGTCAAAATCGGAGCCAAGGCCGACATGGTCCGGGCCGGCGAGTTTTACGGCATGGTCAATATGTTCCACTATTTTTTCCCAGCTTACCTTCGGCGCCGGGCCGAAGCGCTTGGCGGCCTCTTCACGCCGCTGCGCAAGATTTTACCGCCCCGGATTTTGCTGCGTTAATTCCCGCATCAATGGCTGTATCTTTTTGTTGTACTCATAAAGCTCGTTGTCGAGGTACTGATCCAGATAGTTGATTTGAATCACGCCGCCTTTGACGGCCAACGCCTTGATCATGTCGTCGGTCATGTTCCGGGGATGCCCGGAAAGGGCCCGGCACGACGAGTGCGATGCAATCATAGGGGCCTTACTTATCTCCAGGGCATCCCAAAAAGTTTTGTCCGAGACATGTGAAATATCGACCATCACACCAAGGCGGTTGAGCTCGCGAACGACCTCTTTGCCGAAATCAGTCAGGCCATTGTGCTTTGGCTCTGCTCCCGAGGAATCCGCCCAGTCAGTATTGACGGAATGGGTGAGGGTCAGATAGCGCACGCCCAGTGTGGCATACATTCGCAGCACCGCCAGACTGTTATTAATCATGTGCCCGCCTTCCATGCCCATAAAGGCGGCGATTTTCCCCTCCCTGTGTGCCCGCCGTGCCTCAGCGGATGAAGTACACACGCTGACCTCACGCGGCAGATCGCGCGCGAGTTTGTAGACGGCTTCGATGCGCTCAATGGAATCATTCACTGCTCTCGGTCCGGTGACCGTGCCCGGCATGAAAATCGAGAAGAAGAGCATGTTCAACCCTCCTTTTTTCATGCGAGGAAGATCGATGTGCCCTTCCTGATGCTCTTCTGTAAATTTCCAGTTGGCTTGCTGCAACCTGGGCGTGGTGTCAATGTGAGTGTCCATCACAACGGACGAAAAGTGCAGCTTGCGCGCTCGATTCGCTACGGCGTCGCCTTCGGCTTGGAGCAGCATGCCTGCCGTAAGAATCGGCAGCAGAGAGAGGAAGAATCTTTTCATAATGTGAGTCCGCGAAGCGGGCGAAAAGAATTGTAGCCGGGCCGACAACGGGTGGGAAAACTCACCGCGAAGGCGCGAAAGCGCGAAATGAGCGAGACCGGATGCCCGAATGCAACCTGGTACCGAAACCGCTGTGGTTCTGGCCAGGAGTACCAGCGCAGTTTTGCTTTCGCGCCTTCGCGCCTTCGTGGTGGCGAACTAATTTGCCCGCTTTGCAGTGAATTCGGTGACCTGATCCGATCCCTGGCGCTGGCGCGTGAATTTGATTTCGTCTCCGGAAGCCTTTCCCTTGAACGTGATCTTCACTTCGTTGCCCTGGAAGTTCATCACTACGTTGAACGAGACATCATCACCCTGAACCTTGCCGTCCGACAGGGCTACGTCACCCTGTGGCCCGGACACCGTGCCGGTGAGCTTGTCGCCGTCGGCTTTGAAATTGAACGTGGTCTCGCGGATCTGGCCTCCACGTCCGGGAACCTGGCCGATCCATTTGCCGGTGACATCGGCTGCCTGCACGGAAACTACAAAGAGAACAGCCAGCGCTGTTGCGAGCATAAATAGTCGGAATTTCATAGAGCTCTCCTCCTGTTGGGATTGAAGATTGAAGTGTCGGAACTATAACAAAAGGCCGCTTCGCAACAACGCGAGGCTGTACATTGTGCAAATACCTCGCCCAGTCAGAGCCCGAGCGCTGCGCGAGCGTTGCGAGCTGATGGCACCGCTTCGGACGTGCCAGTACCCGAAGCGGCGTCAGGTCCATCGTGATGTCAGGCAGCCTTTCATGTAAGGCACGGGCCCTGAAACACGCCGCCTAAATCAGAACTACCAGTGCACACGGACGCCGACCTGCAGCAAGCGCGTGTTATTGATGCGCCCCCGCGCTTCATCGAGATCGCTGGCTGTTCGCCCGGCGGCGGCGTTCTTATAATCGAAATTAAGCGCGCCAAACCTGCCAGTCAGACCGCCGTAAGTTCCAACGGGGGCGTGGTTAAACAGATTGAACACATCAAAGAACGGTTCAACTTTCCAGTTCTCATGGTTCTTATCAACATTGATCGGCCGCGAAATCCTCAGGTCGGTGAAAAACAAATTATGGAACGGGTCTGGATTGCCTTCGGGTACCAGTGGGATAGCAGGTATGACAGCACCCAACTTTCGCAGCTGAGCTTCCGTAAATAATCCCGCGTTCACCAGCGCCTGTCCATGCGGCGTGAGCTTGCCGGCAAAATTCGTGTTGAAGGCGGTTATGATCTGATTCAGGTCGGAGAAGCTTTTAACCTTCCGGCCAAACTGGCCCGTCCTAATTCCAGGCAACACATCAGCGCGCGGGGTAGTACCTGTCCCTCCATCCCCATTGATATCGGTGCCAAAGAAACCTTGAGTCCCCGAAATCGCGCCGCCCAGGTTAGGAACCGTCAGCGTAATCGGAGGGGCAGTTTGGAACGCCCAGATGCTGCTAAGCTGCAAACCACCCGGAATTTCAAAACGTGATCCAATTCTCAGATTGCTCGTTCTGTCCAGGTTGTTGGGGCCGAATGTGTCATGGTTGTTGGGATTGTCATTGTCCAAGGGCCCGCCCAGGAACTCGGCCCGGTTATTACCGGCGCTCACTTGACTGCGACTCAGAGCATACCCTGCCGTATAAGCGCCGCCCTTTATCACTCCCCATTGTCCGAAATTCCCGCGGAGTTGCACCAGTAATCCCTGATAAGAAGTGAAACCGCCGGTCATAAAACGGGCGCGCGTGAAATTAATCGCGGTCGATGAATTGGGCGTGAGCCCCTGATAAACGTCATCTCTGATCAGCCCAAAAGCGCTAATGGTTCTGGTAGGATTTGCTGCGATCCACTGATCCACCGTCAGCCCGCCCAGCACGCTGTTGACCCTTGTGCGTGCTGCGGCGACGTTCAGAGTGTTTGCGGCGCGCCGGCGTTCGAAATCGGTCAAGAAGAAAGGAAGTCCCACACCGTGGTTTCGAACGTAATCGACGGTTACGACCGTGCCTCGTCGAAGTTCGCGCTGGACCCCGATATTGAACTGGAGGGCATAAGGGATCTTGAATTGATTGCCGGGTACCATGCCGCCAAAAAGCCCCCCACCGCCGTTGGTGATCTCAAAGAGACTTTTTCCCTTGGGATCAAATTTGAAATTGGTATAAGCATTCTGGAGCGCCACATGAATCTTTCCGATAACATCGACAAGGTTTTTGATCGGCTGCCCGATCAGATCCTCGTAGTTGCCATCGGGATGTTTGCCGTCAACATTAATAGGGGTTCCGTCAGGACCTGCCACAAGCGAGATGTCATAGGAATCCGGCCCAATGCCCGCCGGGATCAAGTGATACTGGTCGAATAAGAGGTTGTTGAAAATGTTCATCTCGTAGGCCAGGTAGGCGCCGCCTCGGATGGACATCGTACCGCGCTTTGTCGGATCCCAGGCGAAGCCGAACGAAGGACCGAATTTGTTTTTGGGAAATTTTGGAGTTTGCGACGCCCCTTTAATCCAAACATCCAGAATGGCCGGGCGCCGGATGTTTGATTCATCATTGAAATAGCCACTGTCGTATTCCCATCGCGTTCCGAAGTTCAACGTTAGATTCCGCAGGGCCTTCCAACTGTCCCCCGCATACCAGGCAAAACGAGTATTGAGCTTTCCGCCGTATGGCAGATTGTGGGCCGGCTTGATTGTGAAAAAACCGGAATTCGGCCCGGTGGAAAAA
>DASXQR010000026.1:0-5422 GCA_036507075.1 Acidobacteriota bacterium
GGCGGGAGCCGCCGTCTTCTGCTGGGGTGCTCCGGCGAGCGCACCAGCGCAAAGGAACACTGCTGCCAGTAGTCGCATGCGCATAAAGACGCCGGGCGACGGAAAATGTTCCCACATTCTTTTTTCAACTGATCAGATCCAGATGAGGACGACAAGCAGTACCCTGGCGTGACACTTGATGAAATGACTCGTGCGGGCTTTGCTTCTGCTGCTCAGCCATACTGCTGCTCAGCCGCATCACTCCCTCCCCTGGATTACTGCCAGCACTTTGGCTATCCTTGAAGTCAGCACACCATAAGGCCGGTGGCCGTGTTCGTCGCTGCGTTTGTCGTCAGCTTCCTCAAAAGCCGTGAGTGCTTCCCGCAGCGCCTCAAACATCTCCGGTGCTGCTGCGATCAGGCGTGCATTGGCGACTAACAGGCGTCAAACGGGGTAGTACTCCTGCACCCGCCAGAAGGCTTGGCACGCTCAGCCTCATTACGAAAATTAATGTGTTTGTTTGTAAACTGTGATGTCTTTACGCAAGATCCATGCCCGACATCCAACATGCCTGTTATGAGCTAAGAATTCCATCACGGAGGCCGTAAATCCGAGAGTGGGAGTGAGTGTCTTTAATTCAGCGAAGAGGGTTCGAGAACTTAAGATACCCAGGGGAGCGTCAAAAAAATGCCGACTAAAATATTGTCGGAATGAACTGCGAAAAACTCGCCGGCATGCCGACAATCTCTTTCCTCCGACGTTCTTCTGAACTCCTCGGGAGCGCCAGGGAGTGATAAAAGCGCCCCTGGACTCCGATTATCGGGGCAAGGTAGTGCTGCTCGATTTCTGGGGGAGTTGTTCGTTCCAGTTGACGCTGTCGTAGTAAACGCCCAGCCCGGCGCGTATGACCGTCGGCACAGGGCCGGTGGGGACGCGATCTGAAATGTCCAAACTCCATTCGACCCCTCCGGGGTCGCTTGTTTTGGGGTGACTCGACCGGGGGCGGCGCGCAAAAAACGCGCTTGCCCCCGGCTATACTCTTTGACCGCTTCGCGGTCCTGGCGTTCTCGCGAGTGTCGGAGGAGTGCTTACCACAGGATTTGTTTCATGGGCTGGCGTATTTGAAAGCCGGAGTGCTAACATGCAGGCGAACTACACTAGAGCTTTGAACTATAACACCATGCTCTAAGGCTGCGCCTGCACCACAGGAGGGACATGATCGCAATTGCCGCCTTGTTTTTGATGATTGCTTATCAGCAGTTTGCCCCCTTGCTTCAGCAGAAGCTGACGGCTCAAGCGGGAGAGCCAGAGCTGATTGACGTGGGTCCTGCGTCTATCATGTTGGCAATGCCCGAAGCAGAATACCGTCAGATCGCAGAACGCGCGGCAAAATCAGGCAAGCTTGCTCTGATAAAAATCAAACCTCCGAACTTGATGCCGGATGCAAAGTTCGGTTTCGGTCTGCTGTTCGGAGATCGCGGCGTAAGCTGGGTGCTGGACGGAAACGATCGAGCGGGTTACACGTTGTACGCGGATCTGAATGCCAACGAAGATCTCACGGATGATCCGCCGCTGCGATTTGAACAGAAAGACGGAAAACACCTCTTGCTGTACAAGACAACAGTGCTCGACCGTGAGAACGGTGGAACCTATCCCTTCGTTTCCAAAATGGTCGTCGGTGAGGTGGAACCACCTGGCCAGACCCAGAAGAAACCGTGCCTGCGTGTCTATTTCAAAACAATCCGCAATGGACTGATCCATGTTGGAGATAAGGATGTCGCTTTTGCACTGGTAGGCTCGCGAGGCCTTTACAACCAGGATTTTAACGTCGCATATTTTGATCTGAACGGCGACGGCCATCTGGACATGGACAAGCACTCTCCAGAATACTTTCAAGTAAAAGAAAAACACGTGAATCTCGGGAACACGAGCTACAGATTTGTCGTGGATCGCTACGGGCGGAATCTAACGTTGGAACCGCTCAGCGAAAAACTTCCGGACCGCGCCGTGCTGATGACCGGTTATCCTGCTCCCGACTTCTCGTTCACCGATATCAATGGCAACACGGGGCGGCTCTCCGATTATCGGGGCAAGGTGGTGCTGCTCGATTTCTGGGGGAGCTGGTGTGGACCCTGTAGAGCCGAAGCGCCCAGTCTTGCGCGCGCCTTTCAGAATCTGCATCCAAGGGGATTTGAAATTCTGGGCGTAAACACCGGGGATACCGAAGAGAAGATGCGAACGTTCATCACTGAAAACAAGATGACCTGGCGCGAGATTATGGAAGCAGAGGACGGACCGATCCATAGACTCTACCGCATCGATGCCTGGCCCACCTACTATCTGATAGGCAAGGATGGGAAGATACTTTCAACGAAGATCCAAAGATCAGATTTTCTAAAGGAGTTTGAACATTATCTCTCGGCGCCATCGGCTCCCTCGCACTGAGATGAATGGAGAAGATGGCCGTAAACGCGGGCGCCCCCTCCTGCAAATTGGTTGAAGCTCGGCTGTGGCTCTTGCGACCCTTGGGAATTGTATAGTTCGTCAGACATGTCAAAACTCCAGTGCTCTGCTTTGCAGCGACCTGACCACTTCGCGGTCTTCAGCCTCCGACTCCAGCAATTCGGCGTCGATACTCTTCGAGCCGCCGCCGTAAAGCATTTGGCCACCACGAAGGCAACCTTGTTGTTGACCTTGACCCACAATTGCCGCGTGTCGGCCCCGTTGTTGAAATAGGCGCCCTCGGCGATTCCGCTGACGTCGAGTTTCCTATGCAGCGGCTGTTTGTCATAAACATCGACCGGGGTCAACACGACGTAACCGCAGTATGCCTGACCGCTCGAGTCTTTTTTGCCCTCATACCAGCAACCGCTTGTCCCCCGCGTGTCATCAGAAAAGCACGCGCAGGGCCAACTGGATGTCGCGCCCCTCGCGGGCCCCCGTCACGCGTCCATAAGTTGGAGAGCCAACGGTGGCGTTGAAACTCGTAAATTGCGCGTGGTTGAACGCATTGAAGAATTCGGCCCGAAACTGCACGTTGACGTTCTCTCCAATGTAGTTGTTCTTAAACAGAGAAAGATCCCAGTTGTTGATGCCCGGCGCCCGCAATATATTTCGTCCCGCGTTGCCGAACGTAAAATCGGCCGGCAGCTTGAAGTCTTCGGTTCGAAAGTAGGGACCGGGAACCGGATTCTTGCGGATGTTCTCCCGGCACTGGGAGCAGTTGCCGGGACCGACGCGGTCCGCGCGCACATTGGAAAACGGCCCAACCACAGGCGCCCGGCCGATGAAACCGATATTGCGGGGCTGTCCCGACATGAACGTAGTAATGCCGTTGACCTGCCAGCCGCTGACCAGATGTTTAACAAAGCCTGTCGATCCCGAAAGGAAAGGACGGCGGAAACCGAATGGCAAATCGTAAATGTAGCTAGCCACAAAGCGGTGTGTCGCATCAAATGTAGACGGGCCGCGCGGTCGCCTTTCAGATTGAAAATGTTCCCTGCGAATTCGTCCGTATGGGGAGTCGATGGACTTGGAAAAGGTGTAATTGGCCAGCAGCGACAGGCCCTGCGAAAAGCGTTTCTCAAGGCGCAAAGTCCCCTCGTTGTAGTTCGAATTGCCGCCATTGTAGGTCCACAAAATCGCTGAGAACTGCGGATAACGCACGCGTTGGGAGAGAGGGACAGTCCCCGTCGGATCGACCCGGCCCTGGTTGAGGTTGAGCCGCTGCCCCAGTTTGTGCCCGCTTGACCCTGCGTAGCCGATTTCAAGCAACAGGTCGGAAGTCAACTGGTGCTGGATATTCAAGCTGTACTGATGATAGTAGGGGATGCGATTGTTCGGATCCAGGCTGAAAGGAAAAGTGAGGGCAGGATTGAACTGCAGGTCCGGCAGCATTTCATCCAGAAAGAAATCCGGCTGCGTAAGACGTGAGTTCAAACTGATCGACTGGAAGAATGGCGGCCCGACTACATGGAACTGCTGTTCGTTCCAGTTGACGCTGTCGTAAGGTACTGCCGGGAATCGCCGACCGAGGCGGAAACACTGACGGGCAGGCCCAGCACAAAGTCGGCAGCGGCGCAGCCGATTGTTCTCGGACCATCAGGCCCGCAGGAAAATACGCCGCTGAAAGTGAAGCTGGGATTGCCGGCAAAGTTTGTATCCTGAAAATAATGCGTCCGGCGCCCGTCGGCGCCCAGCTTGAAGCTGTGCTGGCCCCGCGTCCAGGTCAAGTGATCGGTCAACTGAAATACCTGATCAATGGCGCCGATCGACTGCGGAATCGACCCGATGCCGCTGAATTGCTGCAAGGAGATATTGGGAATCCCGTAGCTGAACGGGTTCTGAGTGGCCCTCTGGATGCCTACGCGGGCCGCAATGTTTTCCCCAAAAGATCCCTCCGACACCCTAAATGACGAACTTCGATTCCACCCGAATCTCAGCTCATTGATGAGTGAAGCTGAAAACGTATGAGTTTCCGAAATAACGGAGTTTTGGTCCTTCTGGGGAAACTTCTCGCCGCGCAGTTTCGCCACCTGGGGAAGAAAGATTTCCTCGTCCGATATCGAGTAGCGGTAAAACAATGAATCCTTTGCGGACAGCACCTCGTCGATGCGAATATGAAACTGATCCCAGTCATTTTTGTTGGACAGCGTGTCCAGGCGATTAAAATTCTGCACCCGGTTGAAGGGGACGTTCGGCTGCGGAATAAACTCGAACAGGTTCTGCGCCACGCGGGAAAAACGCTCCCTCGGAATCCGGTTGTTCGGGAAGGGTCGATTGGTCAGCGGATCCATCACTGCTACGGGCAAGGCTGAAAAATCGCCCTGAAGAAACGCAGGATCCGGATAAAGGCTCCTGGCCTCGCGCGCTCTGCGCTGGCGGAAACCTTCGTAATTGCCGAAATAAAACAGCTTCTGCTTCAGGATCGGCCCGCTCACCGCCGTGCCAAAATTGTTCTGCTTGAATTCGGGCAGAGGCGTGGGAGCAGGCGCGCGCCCGATGTCGAAAAAGTTACGCGCGTCCAGGTTGTCGTTGCGGTGGAAATAGAACACAGATCCGTGAAGATCGTTGCCTCCCGACTTGATGGTGGAATTAATAATGGCCGCCGCATTTCCATACTCGGCGGAAAACGTATTGCGGTGCACCTTGAATTCCTGAATCGCATCGACCGAAGGGCGAATGCCGGTGCTGCCGAAGCGTTTGTTCCGGCTCTCAATTCCATCGATAAGGAAACTATTGGAGTTTTCGCGGCCTCCCGATATGGACGCTGATTGGTCTGCTCGCCCGGTCCAGCTTGTCACCGGCGACGAACCGATTCCAATTGGAATCACGCCGGCCGAAATGTGAGCCAGTTGCATGAAATTTCGGCCGTTGAGCGGCAAATCGCGGATGCGTTTTTCTTCGATGACCTGGCCCAGATTGGCTTTCTCCGACTCCAGCA
>DASXQR010000027.1:0-12286 GCA_036507075.1 Acidobacteriota bacterium
GGTTACGCGGCTGAATCCCGCCTCACGGAGCATGCGCATCATCAGCTCGCAGCCCTCGGTCATGCCTTTGTTCTCGGCGGCAATGGACGGCTGTCGCACCCACTGCTGCAGGCGCTGCACGGCCTCGTTGTGCCGCTTGGCGATTTCCGTTCGAATTGCCTCAATATCGCCTGCAGCCGCTCGCGCCCAGTTTGGCCACGCCAGCGCCGCAGCGCTTGCGACGGCGCCCCGAAGGAACACTCTCCGGTCTGTGGCCCGGATCGCGACTCCCAACTCTGATGCGGCTTTCACATTCGCGCGCGCTTCTTCAGGCTGGGAGCTGCGCTCGGACAGCGCTTCACCGCGCACGGTTTCCTTCTTCCCGGGATCGAACTCCCTGTGGCCGAAGTAGTCAAAGTGATCAAATTCAAAATCGCTTGCCATTGTTTCCTCCCCTTAAGCGCTCGTTTCCGGAAGTTGGCCGCCATGACCGGAATATGTAAGAAATAGAATATCGCCTGCCTTGAGGGTACCGGCCGCGTTCTTAAGGTTCTGAGTTACTGCCGGTCGCGTTGCAGTCTTGGTAAGCAGCTTGGTTGTCTTAAAACCTGCTGCTTTTGCTATTTGCGCCATATCCTCTGCATCAGCCTCGCAGGCCAGCAAATCACCCGACCAACCGGAGTAATGCGCTGGATCTACCGAGTTCAGGCCAATATTTATCGCCACACCTTTCGAGCTGTTTGTCCTTTTGGTTTTCATGTCTCCTCCTCCCCTTTCGTCGAGAAAGTTCGGATACTCACTGGAGAACTCCCATGGATATTCATGCTCAATCTGGAGAGTTGCAATGCAAACCGATACTGGAAGGGTTTGTTGTCAGGAATCAATGATTATTGGTTATGCCAAAAAATCCATGCAACCGAAATTAATTTTCGGATAGCGCACCTATCCATTCGGATAGACGGAAGCGGTTCTTCAGTCTCTCAAGTTGCGCCGCTATTTCGAGCAGCACTCACATAAACCATTATGCCGGCAGCCAATTCAGAAGCATCAAAAAAGGCGCGGGGGCGCAGATCGCCTCTGGCATACGGGGTGCTTCCTTCATTCCGATTCGTCGCCGCGGATGAACGGTCTGCGGTTTGCCTGCCCGGCATCTTAAGAGATTCTTAACAGAGCGTACTGAGTATTTGAGCAGGTTTCAGGACGCTGATCTCATTCAACAGGCGATGAGTCCCAGACACGGGTGAAATATCATGACAAAACTAGTGCAACTCAGGTGGATCGCAACTCTCGTGACGGCATTAATTGTTGTTTCCGGCTGCCCGGACATGTTGCTTGCGCAACATCGGCCCAACGGGACGATTGCCTACAACAGATTCGATCCCGAGACGGGCCGAGGCCAGCTTTGGCTGTTAAATGCAAGTAGTGGCGAGGACCAGCCTGTTGCATTGCATCTTGTGACCGGACTTGTGGCGCTTCCCGTCTGGTCGCGCGATGGGAAAGTCGTTGCGATCACGGGTGCTCTTCCGGAGGATGCGGATCAGGCAGCTTCAGAGATTTTCATTTTTGACCCTGCGGGATTTACCCTGCAACAAGTAACTCATTTAAACGATTCTGGCGGCTCACTAATCCCGCTCTTCAAAGCCTTCTCTCCGGATCGTAAGAGATTAGCGTTTGTGGCATTCAATCAGTCAAGCGGCCGCGCGATTATTGGGGTTGATCGGCTTGATCGGACGGAGGAAGAAACAATAATCGCCGACACTGTGACCACAAGCGAGGGATTTCCTTTATTCGGTCTCGATTGGTATCCGAGAGGCAATCTACTGGTGACTCCCGGAACGGTGGATTTAAAAAGCGGAAAAACCGAGGCGATGACGGCGCTGTTTATGGTGCGACCGGCCGGCGATGCAGTCCAACACGGCTTCTACTGGCAACTGACGTTTCCTGACGCAGAGCCCGCCTGCAATTGCTCGCTGCACGACGTCTTGCCGGTTTTCTCTCCCACCGGAAGCCAGATCGCGTTTGTTCGATGGACGATCCAATCCGACGGAAAAAGATCGAAGTCGTCAGTCCGAATTCTCGACCTGTTCCTCAGGCAGGAGCATGAAGTCGTCGCATTTTCCCAGGAGACAGTGGCGAGTTTGAGCTGGTCCCCCGATGGGATGAAGCTGCTATTCGATCGCGGCCGGGACATCGACGGCATTGCGAATCCCGGATCGTTGGGGCTTTGGACTGTGAATATCGATGGTACGGCATTGCGTTACATCAACCGCCCAACCGCGCTGAGCGCTTCCTGGAACTGGGCACGCTAAGCCTGTCGCTGAAGGAGTCCCGTTTGACAGCCTGATCGTCATATGCTGATGTGGAAAGTCACATTCCTTCACCGCAGAGGCGCAGAGAACGCAGAGGTTGCGCAGAGACATGGAAACGAAACTCTGCGCATTCTCTGTGTCCTCTGCGCCTCTGCGGTGAAGGAATGCAGGCGCCAGGCTAGTTTGGCTGCCCGTAGCGACGCGGCATGCCGCGTCAGAGCTCTGGCGCGGCATGCCGCGCCGCTACGCTCCAAACTAGACCACTACCCGGGCACGAGTTGGTTGAGGTATTTTGACTCGATGCGATATACTGCCCGAATATTTTCAGCAGGACTGTTCTAATGTTACCGACGGGCGCCCGATCCGACAACCACTCTGGCGCTCAAATACCTCTGCTGTCGCATCGCATGATTTGCTCGAGGAGGGGCCACATGCATCATCTTTGTAAGGCGATTGTAATGGCGTTTATGACAACCGCCGCGTTCGGCCAGCTCACCATGGATCAAAAGATTTCAGATTTCCAGAATGTGGTGGGAATCTACAACAAGAACTACGGGCCTTATGAATGGAAGCGGGATGCGCTTGGGTTCGATCTGCTCTACATCGCCCCATGGCTCGACAGGATCCGCGCCACAAAGGACGACCTGGACTTTTACGAGGTCATGGTGTCGTACGTCGCAAGCCTGAACGATGCTCACGATTTCTACGGCGTGCCATCGAACTTTGTGGCGCGACTCAACTTTGGCGTGGACGTCTATGATGGGAAACTTCTTGTCGATACGATAACCCGGACGAGGCTCCCGGCCGCGGAATTCCCGTTCTTGATCGGGTATGAGCTTGTGTCAATCGACGGAACAAACGCCCAGTTGATCCTCGATAGCCTGCTGCAGTATGAGATCGCGGCCAATCCGCGCAGCACCCGGCGGCTCGCCGCCCAATTGCTGACCATTCGACCGCAGTCATTGATGCCGCACGCGGCCGATGTGCCGGAGATTTCAACCGTCGTGTTTCGACGCCCCGATGACTCCCTGGAAACCTACCGGATTCCCTGGACAAAAACCGGTTTGCCGCTCATCAGTATCGGCAAGTACATACCGCCAGCGACGGCGCGCAAGGACCAGCAGGCCGACGACGCCGAGTCGGACCCCGACATCGTTCCTGAGTACATGGCCCCCTTAATGAACCTGTGGAATTGCCGCCTCCCCGATCGCGCCGTGAACGGCTTCGGCTCTCAACTTCCAATCTTCGCCGGCGCGATGCCGCCCGGTTTCACGCTGCGTTTGGGAAGAACACCAGCGGATGTTTTTTACTCGGGAATCTTCGAGGCCGCAGGGTACAAGATCGGCTTCATCCGCATTCCCAACTTCACCCCTGCTAATACGGCAGCCGCGCTGACTGCTTTCCGAAGAGAGATCGACTTCTTCGAGCAGAATACAAACGGCCTGATCGTCGATATCATGCGGAATCCGGGCGGGTCGGTCTTCTATACCAATCAGATTCTGACGCTGCTCATTCCGACCACCTGGCGAAGCCTTCCGTTTGAAGTCCGGGCGACCTCGGGGTGGGTCAGAGCTATCTCCAGCTCCCTCGAACAGGCCAAGGCTCAGAGAGCCCCGCAGGTGGTCATCGATTTACTCCAGGCGATTAAAGACGAGATCATCGCCGCCAACCGGGCCAAACGGGGCCGGACAAAGCCCATTCCGCTTGACGACGTCACGATTGACCGTGATCCCGCCATGGATGAGAAAGGGAACGTGATCGCCTACCACAAACCGCTTATGGTTCTCGTAGACGAACTTTCCGCGTCCGGAGGTGACTACTTTGCCGCCACTATTCAGGATAACGTGCGCGGGCCGTTACTGGGCTGGCGGACCATGGGGGCCGGCGGCAACGTCGTTGGTTGGGAAGCCGGCAGCTATTCCCTCGGATCAATCACGGTTACGCAGTCACTCATGAACCGGAAGAACCCCATCTCGAGGGTCGATTACGCCACCGCGCCGTATGTGGAGAACATCGGGGTACATCCGGAAATCCTGGTTGACTACATGACAAAGGAGAATCTGATGCAAAACGGGAAGCCTTTTGTCGACGCCTTCGTCGCGGCGATGGTCGACTACCTTCAAAGAGGCAGGCTTGCAAAGCGAGGGCGACCATGAAAAAGCTCGCGATCATTCTTATTCTCATCCTGGCGACCGCGGTCGCGTCGGCGCAGAATCTGACTCCCGCGCAGAAGGAGTCGGACTTCCGCTTCCTGGCTACCCTCTACGCAACCTACTACGCCCCTTACGAATGGAAGAAAGAACTGCTGGGCTTTGATGTTCTGAGCATCAAATCGTGGCTTGACCGCGTCGCGGCCACCAAAACCGATCTCGACTTCTATGAGGTTTGCGTTGAGTATGTGGCCAGTCTAAACGATACGCACGATAGTTTCACACTTCCTTCGGATTTTGTCGCCAGATTTCCGATCACCGTGGACATTTACGACGGCAAGGTCGTGATCGAAACCATCAACACGACGCTGCTCCCTCCGGCCAGCTTTCCCTTCGCCGTGGGCGACGAGCTTGTTTCTGTCGACGGAACGGATGTGGAACAACTGCTGAAGGACTATGCCAAGTACGCCGCTTTTGCAAATCCGATTTCGACGCGGCGACTGGCAGCTGTGCGTATCGTATCGCGCGTACAGGCCGTCATGCCGCATGCGCCCGATGTCGGTGTTTCCGCCACCGTTGTCGTCCGGCGCCAGAGCGGCCAATTGGAGACGTACAAAATCCCCTGGCAGAAAACCGGTACTCCTCTGGAGGTTGGTCCTCTCTCTGTTCCGAAGACTCAAGCGTTTCCGGAGCGCGACACCATTCCGGAAACACCCGACTACATGCGCCAGCTCGATGAGGTGACTTACTCGGGCGTGGTTCTGCAGGGCAGTTTGACAGGTGTCCTCAACTTCGGTTCTCGCACGCCTATCTTCGTGGGTGGCTTGCCACCGACGTTCACACGTCGCCTCGGCGGCAACGCCGCTGATTTCTTTTATTCTGGAACGTTCAAACATGAAGAACTGACGCTTGGCTATATTCGGATTCCGAACTACGCCCCCGCATCTCAGGCTGTAGCGCTCCAGCAGTTTCAGCGCGAAATTGATTTCATGGCCGCAAACACTGACGGACTGATTGTGGACGAAATGCGCAATACCGGCGGCTTTCTCTGTTTTGGCGAGGAAATCGCGTCCCGCCTGATCCCTTACCCGTTCAAGGCCACAGGGTTTCAACTTCGGGCTTACTGGACGCGGATGTTGGGCTTCTACAACGCGATGATCAACGCCAAGGCTCAGGGCGCCCCGCCGGATGTTGTCGCGCGCTACGAGTTGCTTTTCAAGGCGCTCGCCGATGCCAACGCGAAGCTTCGCGGCCTCACCGAGCCTGTACCGCTGTGCACTTCCAGCCTGAACCGCGACCCGGCAACGGACGCCTCCGGCAGCCTGATAGCGTATCGGAAGCCGCTGATGCTGCTGACAGACGAGTTCACCCTGTCAACGGCGGATTCCGTGGCAAGCATGATCCAGGACGCGGGCCGTGGCGTGCTCTACGGCATGCGGACCAACGGAGCGGGCGGTAATAACACAACATACGACGCAGGGCCCTTTTCGGAGGGACTGGCCGGAATGACGATAGGCCTGCAGACGCGCAGCCGCCCGGTCGCCACGCCGGACTACCCAACCACGATCTACATCGAGAACGTCGGCGTGCGTCCTGAGGTAGTGAATAACTACATGACCAGGGAAAACCTGTTGCAGAACGGCGCTCCATTCGTACGTAATTTTCTAGAGACAATGGCCGCATACGTGCGCCAGCATCACCGCCGTCGTGGCCCATGATAGTCGATGCTTGCACGCGAAGCACGGAGCCACGTCCCGCAAGGGCGTGGCGGGGACCGTGTAAGTCCCTGTGCTCCATGGAGCTGAACTTATACCGCCCCCGCCACGCCCGTGCGGGACGTGGCTCCGTGCTTCGCGTGCAAAAAACCCACGTGGCTGGCGCCGATCTTTGTGGTATCTTCCTGTAAACCATCCATCAGCACGCATCGTTTCGCCGTGGCAGATTAATACGGAATATGACCAAACCCGGCCAATCCGCAGTGCGAAAACTGCCATTCGCGATTCTGGTTTCAGTGCCGGCTCCGCTCCTTTGTGTCGTTCTGGTTCTCGCTTTTCTCTCGGAGATCACTCTTCCCCAGACCGCGGCCACTTCGCGCGTAAGAGTTCAGTCCGGCGTGCGCGTTAAAATGCGCGACGGTATCGCTCTCGTCGCCGATATTTACCGCCCCGACAGGGATGGAAGATTCCCGGTTTTACTCGAGCGCACGCCATACGACAGGCGCTCCGGTCCTGAAATGGCCTACGAGCTGGCCGGCCATGATTACGTCGTCATCATCCAGGACACGCGCGGCCGCTATGATTCCGAAGGCCAGTTCTATCCGTTCGCCTATGAGAGCGAAGACGGTTATGACACGGTTGAATGGGCGGCAAGTCTTCCGTATTCCAACGGCGACGTCGGCATGTTCGGCGGCTCTTATGTCGGCGCCACACAGATGCTTGCCGCCATGGCTAATCCCCCACATCTGTCGGCGATCTTTCCCTACGTGACGGCTTCAGAGTACTACGAAGGCTGGACATACCAGGGAGGCGCATGGATGCAGTGGTTCAGCAGCAGTTGGACTTCTGGACTTGCCCTGGACACCTTACGAAAGCAAACCGCTTCAGAAACCCACGCACGCGACTGGGTGAGCCGGTTGCCTGTCGAGAGCTACCCGATCGTGAAGCCGCCACAAAACGTGGCTCCCTACTACCGAGACTGGATCGAGCATGAAAGGAACGACAGCTACTGGAAGCGGTGGAAAGTTTCTGATCATTATTCAGAAATGAAGGTGAAGGGGCTGCACGCGGGCGGCTGGCATGACCTGTTTCTGAAGGGCTCGATCGAAAATTATGCCGGTTTGCGCAGCGCCGCCGCAGGCGCCCGCGACAGCCAGCGGCTGCTTGTGGGTCCCTGGGCTCACGCGCCCACATCTCCGGAAGGAAAAATCGGCGATGTAACCTTTGGCAAAAACGCCGTGCTCGACATGACGCAGACAGCCCTGCGCTGGTTCAACTTCGCGCTTAAGAACGAAGCGAATGATTACGCGAAGACCCCGCCGGTTCGGATTTTTGTCATGGGTGAGAACGTGTGGCGCGAAGAGGCGAGTTTCCCCCCGGCGCGGGCTGTCATGACAACTTATTACCTCCATTCAACCAGCGGCGCTAATTCCGTCCGCGGTGATGGAAGGCTTGACACGACGGGGCCGGGAGCGGAAACGCCGGATCGCTACCAGTACGATCCCTCCGATCCGGTCCCCACAATCGGCGGCCGCCTGTGCTGCGGCAACGAGTTTCCTCCCGGTCCCTTTGATCAGCGGCCGAACGAATCGCGCCGGGATGTGCTGGTATTTTCCACCGCTCCGCTTGATCAGAATGTCGAGGTTACCGGTTACATTGAGTTGAAGCTGTATGCCGCAACATCGGCCGTGGATACCGACTGGACGGCAATGCTGGTGGATGTAGCGCCTGATGGGTACGCGCGGTTTCTGACGGACGGAATTGTGCGGGCACGCTATCGCGATTCAACCGAAAAAGCCGATCTCGTTTCGCCGGGCAAAATTTATCCGTACAAAATTGATCTGTGGGCCACCAGTAACACATTCCGGCAGGGTCATCGCATCCGAGTTTACATTTCGAGCAGTAATTTCCCGCGCTTTAATCGAAACCTGAACACAGGCGAGTCGACGCTTGGCTCGACCCGCATGGTGAAAGCGCAGCAGACGATCTATCACGACGCCGCCCATCCGTCGGCGATCATCCTGCCGGTGGTGAGGCGATAGTTCAATTGCCCCCAATTCCTATGGAGCCCATCCCTCAGCCCCGATGGCACGCGAAGCACAGAGCCACGTCCCGCAAGGGCGTGGCAGGCAGTGGAAGTTCAGTGCGCGAAACCAGTTCGAGCAACGCATAGCCGAGCGGCATGACGACGAGCATCGGCCTTGCCTTACCTTGCGCAATCAGATTGTCCAGAATGACGTGCGCGCGCCCTACCGCCGTCCAGGCACTGGCGTCATCGCTAAAGCGACAGCGGGCTGAGATCGCTGAGGCCCTGGTTGTTAATCAAAAACAAGTTTCGCAGCTTAACTAATCGCGACAGAGGACGCAGATCCACGATAGATGTGCCGCCGCCCGCACTAAACTCTTCGAGATTGGTCAGACTTGCCTGTGGAGGGAGCAAGACTCACGTTAAATACTTCGGTGGCCAGCTTTGCCTAGAAGCTTACCGCCTAAAGGCGGTGGGCTTAAACCTGGAGATAGAATCTGAATGCTGTCCCTTCGTGTCTTCGTGACTTCGTGGCAATTAGTTTGTGAATAATCTCGGTAAAAGAGTCAATCGTTGGGCTACCGCTTATCCAGGCGGATGGCAGAGAGGATCGCCGCTGCGCAAAACGCCAAAAGCGCGCCAAACATAAAACCGGCGCCCGGAGCCAGGTACGTCCAGAGCAGGCCTACGATGATGCTGGAAAAAAAATCGCCAACTCCGTCCACAGCGCTCATCAAACCGAAGCCGGTGCCGTGCTGATTCTCGTCGATCAAGGTTGATGCCAGGGCTGGTTGGCTGGATTCAATAATTGCCGTATAAATTCCGCTCAACGCAAACAATAGCGCCAAAGATGGCAACTGGCCACTCACAAAGATAAAACCAAAACATAACAATCCGAACAGGAGATAGCCGGCGCTCAAAATCGCTTTTTTGCTGTAACGATCAGAGAGTACCCCAATCGGGTAGCTGACCAACGCATAAACAATGTTGCTGAGCGTATACAAGCCGACAGCCAGGGTGCCTGCTGAAATGGCTCCGCGAGTTGGTTCCAGCAAGTTTTCGGCGCGCAGGATCAGAAGCGTCGGGGCAAAATTTGATATGCCGAATAATCCTACCGGGACGAGGAACTTCATAAAATCCCTTGGCAAGCTGCTGAGGCTCTGCCAAGGGTTTTTGGCCTGCGGCGCTCTGGGTTTCTCTGCCACTAAAAGCCAAATAGATAGAGGCGCGCAAAGCCCCGGAATCAAGCACAAGGCGAAGATGGTTCTGACGGAAACATGGGCAAGCAATAAGGTGGCTGTAAGCGGTCCGGCAATCGCTCCCAGGGTATCCATCGTTCGATGAAAGGCAAATACCCGGCCGACCGTTTCTGGTTGGGTTGATTCAACTAAAAGAGCATCTCGGGGCGGAGTTTTGACCGACCAGCCGATCCAAGCCGTAGTGCGGCTGATCAACACGTGCCACCACGTCGCGGCCAGGGCAATACTGGCCTTGCTGAGACCGATAATGAAGTAGCCGAAGGCAGTTATGCCTTTGCGCCTGCCAATGCGGTCGCTATACCAGCCGGCCAATACTTCAAAGAATGTCGAGACTCCATCGGCCACTCCTTCGATGATTCCCAAAGCAGCAGGCGGAGCATGCAGGACCGATGACAAAAACAGCGGCAATACCGCCGAGGCCATCTCGTAATTCCAGTCGCCGAACAAGCTCCCCAATCCAAGGCCAAAGACATTTCTATTGAGCCAACCCTTTTTCAGGCTAACCGGGGGCATTGAAACTGCAGTTTGATCAGGCGGCATGGGAGGAAAGAAAGCCCTCTCGGCGGGCGACACAGCAGCTGCTTCGCAGCATCCTCGTAGAGACGCGGCATGCCGCGTCTCTACAAATGTCCAAAATCGAGATGCCGGTGGAAGACGGCGCTACACGCGACGTTTCAAGGTCGGAGTACTTCACTCTCAAGTGTGCCTGGCGGCAGACAACGGTCCGGGAAGCCGTTCGCGGCGCAAGCTGAAACCTCTTCAGTGGCGCTCGGATTTTCGGTGCTGCTTCAGCAATTGTTTCTCGCTTCGCTGATGGGCTTTTAAATCCTTATTTTCCATACGCTGGTGCTCGTGCAACCTGCGTTCGGCGGCCCCGCGCTCTTGAGGCGAGATCTGCTTGATCGCTCGATGCTCGGCCTTCTGGTGTTCTTTGAGAAGTTCTTTCTCGGATTTCTGATGTTGCTTGACTGTCTGCTGCTCAGCCTTCCGGTGCTTCTTGGAAGTCTCATGTGCGCGCAGTGAATTTCCCGACACAAGCGGCAGAATGAAAGCAACCATAATGGCGCTGAAATGTACTAACCTCATTGGAATCACTCCTTCCGGGCCGGTCACTGGCGGACCATTCCCATATACATTGTACCAAGGCGATAAATCGAAACGGTCCATAGGAACCGCCCGAAAATCGGCAGGAAAAGTTACTTCTTTTTCGTGGGCATAGTGACCTGGGAGACCTTGATGCTCTTTCCATCGGAGCTCGCGGTACCCGAGACCTTTACGGTATGGCCGGCATGCTCCTTCAAAGCTGGCAGGGCCTGGTTTTGAATCTCGAGGACCTTGCCGCTGGCGACCAGGACATACTTGGAGCCTCCTTTGACGCAGGCCTGGGCGCAGGAACGTGGGTCTACCTTCTTGGAACCCTGAGCCATCATACTGTGGTCCTTTCCACACATGCTGTCGCTGATTACGCCCGTCCAGGTGGTGTCGGCTGCCAGGATGCTGAGCGAGTTGAAAAGAAAGAGTGTTGGGATCAAGAAACTTGATTTGTTCATTTTTTCCTCCATGAGTTTGTGGTTCCTAAGAAAGAATTCACCACAGAGGCTTAGCGCGGCGAAGCCGCAATCAAAAGTCAAGGAGAGACGGCCTGAGCGCCGTCTCTCTGCGGTGTCCTGCCAAGCTGAGACGACCCTCAGGCCGTCTCTCCGCGGTATCCTGCCAAACTGAGACGGCCCTCAGGCCGTCTCTCCGCGTCTCTGTGGTTAATTCTTTCACATTCTTGCGCGTGTGTAGCGCGGGTCTTGGCAATGGGTGCATCGGATCCAACGCGGTCTGCAAAGCAATCACTGCCAGAACGGCAGGTACATAGGCGGCTGTTTCAGATGGAAGAAGCCTGCGACGACTCAGCTCCCAGAAATTGTGAACTCCGGCTTTGGCAATAGCAGCCGCGATTCGCATCTCACCCGCGTTGAAAGCTGCCAGCGCCAGGTGCCAGTTCTGAAAACGGTTATATAAATCCCGTAGATGACGAGCCGCCGCCCGCGTGGATTTGGCCGGGTCGATTCTTTCATCCACGTCCTTGGTCTGACGAAGACCATAGCGGCGACCGGTCTCGGGGATGAACTGCCACAGGCCGCGCGCGTTGGCAGAGGAGAGCGCCAGTGGGTCGAATCCGCTTTCGATCTGGGCCTGGTAAATCAGCTCCGGCGGAAGCCCTTCCTCGCGAAATATCGTTTCCATTATGGAGCGGTAAATCACTGCCCGCCGGCTGGTTCTTAGGAACGTTGCTTTTCCGCGACCCTGAAAAAATCGGACGAATTGTCCAATTCTGTCACCAGGAAGGCCAAAGGGTGTGAAATCCGCCTCTCGAGTTTTCGGCGGTCCGAGCACTGACTGCAACTCGCTTTTGAGTTTAAACTCGAATTCCCCGGACAGACCGGTCAGGGCAAATTTGGACTCAGACGTGGATTGGAGCAGCTTCAAGGCCGATTGAAACCGCTCGCCCGCCATCTCAGTCTTACCCTGTGTCATGAGCTGCTCGCCTTCTTCTCGAAGCCGCTGTGCTCTTAGAACCACATCGGCTCGTTCAGCACGTTGCAGAATCGCTGAAGCGACATGATCTAGTGAACGATGAATTCCTGCCTGGCTCGATTCAATTTGCGAACTGGATCCTCGATCTGATGCCTGGCTTTGGCCGAGTGAGACCGCAACGCTGGTGAAAACTAGCACGGCAATGGAGAAACAAAAGGCTCTCGGCTGTCGCTCTGAGAAGAGAGATGAAACCATGAACTGTAGCGCCGGCCTCTGGCCGGCACCGGCGCGGCCTTGCGGCGACCACGTAGCGACGCGGCAT
>DASXQR010000028.1:0-13960 GCA_036507075.1 Acidobacteriota bacterium
CTCGCATTCGGAAGGTCGAGGGTTCGAGTCCCTTCGTCTCCACCAGAAAACCTGAGTACTGTTCGGCTGAAGCAGCACGCCGGATAGCGAGGTTCCTACGACTAAAGTCGCCCTCCGTCAATTCACACGCCGCGAGTTTGTCGGCGCCGCAGCCGCTTTCACCATCATTCCGCGTCATGTACTCGGACGACCTTACGTTCCGCCGAGCGATCAGATTACGCTGGCTTCCATCGGTTTGGGTCGACAGGGCATGGCCGTCACCATGGGCCTGCTGGCTCGCCCCGAAATCCGGGTGGTGGCGGTTTGCGATTGCAATCGTGGCAGCAAGGACTACATGGAATACGGTTCAACGTTAGTGAGCAGTACTAATTGTCATCGGTCATTGGTCAGTTGTCAGTTGTCAGTGGTAGTGGTCATAGGCTGATGCCAGCTTTCAACTAATTAAAAAGTGTCAACGCTGTTGTGAGGTCTTCAAACAGCCGGAAGGGATCGTTGCTGCCAACGACGACGTAAACTCAGTACCGCGATCCGTCAGGTCGCGGCGCGCAGGTTTAACGCCGGCTGCACTGTGCTATCCGGAAAACTTTCTCTCAACAATTCCGATCAAAATGTTGAGCCGCTCGTCGGTAGCACGAAGCCTCTCGTCGGTTGCACGGAGCCGCTCGTCGGTGGCTCGAAGCCGCTCGTCCGTTGCGCGGAATCGCTCGTCTGTAACACGGAATTGGTCGCGGGTTTCCCGGAATCCCTCTGCTGTATTCCTGGCAAGGTTTTCAAGAGCATGGCCGAGGCGGAGCAGAAACGCGCCTAGATCACCGATCTGGCCCTGATGAGCCGCAATACGCTGATCGATCCGTGCCCCCTCCTGTACCAGGAACTCAACTTTTTGTTCGATTCGCTCAAATCTCTCTTCCGGAAGCATAGGCTTGGCCATATTGTAGTCGATCCTCCCGCCATACATAACGGGCAAACTTGAAAATTCGCGAAAAAATCTCGCAAAATTTCAGGAGGCAATCCGCGTACCCCGCGCAAATCAGCGGCACTCTATGATCCGCGTTCTCCGCGTAAATCGGCGGCTGAACCAAAAATTTTCGCAAATTCAACAGCATGCCGGTTATGTCAGGTAACAATGGCGCAATCTGGACAGGTCATCGACACAACCGCATCCCCCAGCCGCCCCCGATGGAAGCTGCAAGTAGACCACCGCGAGCGGGGTTCGCGCCTGGTAGAATTGTTGAAAGACAGCGACGCGTTCGAGCTGCAGATGTGCGCACTGAAGGCCGGCGATTACATCTTGAACGACAGAATCGTGGTCGAAAGAAAGACTCACACGGATTTTGCGCTGTCGATCATCGATGGCCGCTTGTTTCACCAGGCAGCAGAACTAACCCGAACGCGCCAACCTGCACTGATTCTGGTTGAAGGGCCAAAACCGGCGGCCATGCCCAGAATGCATCCCCATGCCCTGAAAGGAGCTATCCTTTCGCTGGCCGTGGCATGGCGTCTCCCGGTGGTGTTTAGTCGAGATCCAAACGAATCCTGTCTGATGCTTAACATGCTTGCGGAACAGAGCCAGGCGGTAAGCAAACCCGTGCTGTCCCGGCACGGCTCACGGCCTCCGCGCCCATACGCGCGGCAGTTGTTCGTGCTGCAAGGACTCCCGGGAGTGGGCCCTAAGCTGGCGAAAAGCCTGCTGTCCAGCTTTGGCTCCGTAGAAGCCGCCATGCGCGCCGAAGAAGCCGAGCTGGCTAAAGTCGAAGGCTGCGGCCCGAAAAAAGCGGCCGCAATTCGAAGGGTCTTAGGCAACAACTAGCCAACATAACCGCAAGTCAGTACCGCGATCCGTCAGGGCGCGGCGCGTAGAGGTGACAGGGTCCGCTTGCTGACGCGCGCGGTTCGGCTCATGCGGCGGGGGGCGGCAGGCGCTCTAACTTTGTGTTCTTCGTGTTTTTGTGCTGAATCCGCGTGATCCGCGGCAGATCGGCGGCTAGTCTTGCTATCCGGAAAACTTCCTCTCAACAATTCCGATCAATATATTGAGCCGCTCGTCGGTGGCCCGGAGCTTCTCGTCGGTGGCCCGGATTTGCTCGGCGGTAACACGGAATTGCTCGCGAATCTGCTCCTCGAACACCTGGAATTGCTCTCGGGTCTCGCGGAATCCTTCTGCTGTATTTCTGGCAAGCTCTTCAAGCGAATGGCCGAGTCGGAGCAGAAACCCGCCTAAATCGGCGATCTGCTGGGAATGGACCGTAATACGCTGATCGATCCGGGCTCCTTCCTCGACCAGGAACTCAACTTTTCGTTCAATCCGCTCAAATCTCTCTTCCGGAAGCATAAGCCTGCCTATATTGTAATCGATCCTCCCGCCCATACATAACCGGCAAACTTGCAAATCCGCGAAAAAATCTCACGAAAATCTCGAACGCCGCGACAGATGAAATTGGCCAACGCACTGTGCCGCTACCGAGAGTTGGCGACAGTCCGTGAATGCCCTCGACCACAATCAATCCTGCGCTGCTGAAACCATAGGTTAAATCGGTTTCAGAGAGTTGGTCGCGTTGTTACACGCGTTACCTGGCCGGCGTGAGTACTTGTAATGGCAGAAAGCAGGTCCGAAATTAGCGGATGCAGGTCTTCGAGAGCGTTGCTGGGTGCGATCAGAACAATGATGCCGATTCGCACATGGGAAAGGTTCTGCTGACACTGCAGGCTGTGATCGGCGGTAACGAAGATCTCAAATCCCTCCTGTGCCGCGCGCTCCAAAAGCTCACCGTTCTTTAGTCCCGACCAGCCCAGCTGCTGAACTGTGCGAACTTCGTGTCCAGATAACTCCCGCGCAAGAGCCCGCGGAAGCTGTTCATCGAGCAGCACGCGCACCGGCGGTCAAGAGTTCATGGGCTGCTTCAAGTGCAGCGATGGCCTGTTCACGTGAAACGGAGGGGAACTCGGTGAGAAACTCATCAAGGCCGTGCCCACGCTCGAGGTAATCGATCAGGTTGCGCAGCGGGACACGAGTACCGATAAAGACCGGTGTTCCACCCAGGATATCCGGGTCGCTGTGCACAATGGAATTTCCGCTCTTTTGGGCATGCATCACGATAGGATTTTAACACGAACAACGCCTTTCTGTGTGCTCGGCGTGATCGTCCGAGATTTGCGTTGCGAGGGTTGGCCACGAACTCTGAACACGAATTTCACGAATTAACACGAATTTCACGAAGACGAAAGAGCTCTGCGGATTGCATTCAGGTTATTATCCAGCGGCGCTCTTTTGTCAGATACATGCCGTAATCGGGAAAGTGACTGCTGAATTCAAGTTCGAAGGATTCGCCACGCGGGAGAATCTCTTCCAGCATTATGGCGTGTTCCCAGCCGTCGCCGAAGTCGTACTCGTAGCCGGCCTGGTTGTTTTCCCTTGTGAAATTTTCCGAAATTGCAACTTCCCAGCCAGGAAGTATTTCCTCCCCGTAGTCCTCATCAGGAATGCCGACCTGCACCAACTTGCCAGGCACAGGACCCGGTATTTGAAAAACATGAAGGTGATAATCCAGCCAACCCATCACGTCTTGAATCGCAACATGAAGGTCCCAGAAACTGTAGTTGGCGGGAACCTGAATCCGCCGCCAGATCTCCGGCTCCAGGCCATTCAGGGAGACCTTGAATTGGTAAACTTCGGTGAAATGCTTGCGACTCACAGATCTGCTTTTCGGCGATTTGCGCGTGTGCATATTGTTTATCCAAAAAAAATAAGCGGCTCGGCGTGTTGCAGGTGGCTTTGTCAGTCTGAAATGTGGTGTTCAAATCTGGCGGGTGCTGATTCGCTATGTTTATTCACCGCAGAGGCGCCGAGATCGCCGAGTTTCGCAGAAGGTACCAACTAACGTGCGGCTACTTTTTCGAGCCTTTTGAGTGTGTCTGGATACTTACGGACGAGCAACACCAGCGTGGCTGCCTGGGGATTGGGTTTGGAGCGTCCTTGTTCCCATTTCTCCAATGTTCTTACGTTGATGTGAAGCTTGCGGGCAAAGACAGCTCGTGAGCAGTGCAACTTTAGGCGTGTGTCCTTGATGAGCTTTGAGTCAACTTTAGGAAGCGGCGTCGTATCGACTTTGTAGCTGCGCAGCGTGAGCTTTCCCTGGCGGTGGCTCTTCATCGCCGCAACGCCCTCCACCAACTCTCCGAAAATGTCCCGCTTGGCCATTACCGTTTCCTCCTGGATCTATGTTTTCGCACAGCTTGTCTCGCTTCGCGCGCCTTCAATTCGGCTTAGATTGCGTTCTTCAGAGTCATCTTTTCCTTCGACGATGAATTCCATTCGACCGGCATTATACGCTGTTAGCGTACAAACATAACCGTACGCCAATAGCGTAGTCATCGTCAAGGCCAACGCACGCCGAAGTGATGATTGAAGCCCTTCCGTGCCAGCAACGGAGAAGGGAGTCGGTCCTCGTTTTCGCAATCACAGTATGGTGTTAGAATCTGCAATTATTTGAAGTTTCGGATCACTCAAGGAATTTCGCAACACAGCACAAGAATGGGGCGAACTCGCGACGGGAACAGCATCGAAATTGCAGCTTGTTCGGACTTTCAACGACCCGGAATGCCAGTGACATCTTCAAGAGAGTGGTTTCCCCTGATAATCGCGACTGATCACCGGCAGCAGAGGAGGCGTATGAGGCGACTAATCTGGGTTGTGCTGGCGCTGGCGGCCCTGCCGCTTATGGCGCAGGATCGACCGCGTATTCTTATCATTACCGACCTTGAGGGCGTCGGCGGGGTTAACGACCGGGACGAACAGATTCTGCCCGGGCAGCGGCGCTTTGAGGAATCGCGGCGGCTGCTGATCGGGGAGCTCAACGCGGCTGTCGAAGGAGCGCTCAAGGGCGGCGCGCGTGAGGTGGTGGTGTGGGACGGCCACGACGGGAGTCGCACGCTGTCGATTGACGAAATCCACCCGCGGGCGCAGCTCATCCAGGGAAAACCGACGCCGGCCGATTACTACATGAGCGAACCCAAATACGACGGAATCATGTTTGTCGGGCAGCACGCGATGGCCGGTGCCGCCGGGCCCCTGGCGCACTCGCAGAGCTCGGCGACCATCGAGCGCATCTCGCTGAATGGACGCCCCGTCGGGGAGATCGGCCAGGCCGCAGCGATCGGCGGCTACTTCAACATCCCTGCGATTATGCTCTCGGGCGACGACGCGGCCTGCCGGGAGCTGCTTGAGCTTCAGCCCAAAGCCGAGACCGTCGCCGTAAAGCACCTGATCGGCCGAGCCTCGACGCTCTCGATGTCTCACACCGAGGCCAAGACGCGCATCGAGGCGGCGGCGCGGCGCGCCGTGGAGCGGCTGAAGGAGTTTTCACCCTGGAAGCTGGACGGTCCGGTCGAGCTGAAATTCGAGTATTGGCCGGAAACTCCGGGCGCCCCATCGGCTTCGCTGCGGCGAGAGGGGAAGGATGTCCAGCCAAAGACGGTGATCTACCGCGGGCAGACGGTGCTGGAAGCGTTTGAGCAGTGGCTGGGGAAGCTTGAGATGCGGAGATAATTGAAGAGGGCCGCGGATTAACACGAATTGGGCCACGAATTACACGAATTCCACAAATTTCACGAATTACAGGTGTCGAACCATCGATCCAGACTCTTCTAATTCCGGGAAGGCCGCTGCTGTTGCGCAGTTCATTGCGATGGTTGAACACATAGCTGGCGAACAACTTGCTGCGCTCGGTGATGTGGCGGTCGAAGCCGGCGACGGCAAGACCTTCTTTATGTTCAGCTATGAGGGGATCCGCGAGCGCACCCCGTTTCCCGTCTTTGCCACCGTTCCCACCGAGGAGCAGCGCCGCGGGGATTTAACAGGCGCGGAAGTCTTACCGGGCAGGGACATGTTAATGACGCCGGCGCCCGTGCGACCGTACTGTGCATCGTAAGAGCTGGTCTGGATTCTGAATTCCCCGATGGCATCCACCGTGGGCGCGGCGTTGTAGCGTCCGCGCACGCTGTTGGGTGCGCCGTCCAGCAGGAACTCGCTGGTTTGCGGCGCGCTGCCGTTGATCGACCAGTTGGAAGCACCCAGGTTATCAAACGGACGGGTGCCCGACGACCCGGTCGCGCCGAAATCCTCCTGCGTATTGAAGACTCCTGCGGCGACATCGAGCATCATGAAAATATTCCGGCCGTTGAGCGGGTATTCGGTCGTTTTTCTGTGGTCGACAAGCTGCCCTGCGTTGGCCGAGTCGGAGTCCAGCAGCGGAGTTTCCGCCACGACGACAATCTGCTCGCTGATCTCCCCTACTTCCAGCTTCAGGTCAATGGTCACGCGATCGGCAATCTGCAGGACGATTCCCTCGCGGGTTGCCCGTTTGAAGCCGGGCAGCTCGGCCGAGATGCGGTACCTTCCCGGATCGAGAAAAAGCACGCTGTAGTTGCCTTCATCATTGGTCAGGGTCTTCCTGGTCGTGCTGGTTTCCACATTGGCGACTTCAACGGTGGCTCCAGGGAGGTCTGCGCCCTGCTGGTCAGTGATTTTTCCAATCAGCGCCGCGCGAAATTCCTGGGCCGTAACCGGCAGGGGCATGAGGATAGAGATAACGCACGCCCACACTAAAAACCTCGTTTTGAAAGCGCCGCCTCGCTTCATGGTTCATCCTCGCTGTTGGGGTTAGCGCAATTAAATTCCAGTTGTATTCCATGCGCAAGGCCGAAATTCGTCAGCTAATCGCGGCTTGACAAAAGACTTAACCGCGAAGACCGCCAAGAGCGCGAAGAGCGGGCGATCTGCACGCGGCGCTGCAGACGGCGGGCGAAAAGCCGCCGTATGTGCTGCTCGGGCACCTGATGCCAGGATTGTTCCTTAATTTAATTTAGAGCTGTTTGTAAAATAGGGATGGTTAAGGTCAAAGTTAGCAAACCCCATTGCACGAGCGGACGGTAGTTCAAAGATTTCGGGCCTTTCAAAATTTGGTGGGGCGAGAATTCATCTGAAAAACAGGAGGTCAACTTATGAACGCTGTCTTTTCCCGTAGGAGAATGCTGCAGACGATGAGTGCGGCGGCGTTGGTTTCTTCGACGTCGTCCAGGTTTTCGGTGGCGGCCGAAGCGAAGGATTTTCGAATGCCGTCGGAGGGGAAGAACACGCCCAAGATTTGCCTGGGAGTACCGGCGAATACCGATGAGGCGGGGATGCGGCGGTTGAAGCAGATCGGGGTGGAGAATGTGCTGATGGGAGGGCCGAGGATTCCGTGGCAGGAAGCGGACCTCCGCGGCCTGATGGAGAGATTCAAGGCGGGCGGGTTGACCGTGTGCAACATGATGATATCCGGGTTTAATGATGTCATCTGGGGAAGGCCGGGGGCCGACACGCAGATTGAGGATGTCATTCAGTCGATCCGCGCCGCGGGGAAGGTGGGGTTGCCGGTCATCGAATACAACTTCTACGCGCATCGGCTCATCGAAGGCTATAAAGAAGAAACCGGCAGGGCCGGCGCCGGGTATACCGCGTACGATTATGAATTGTCCAAAAATCTTCCTCCGCGCGAGGGTGTCGGGACCCACACGCGCGCCGAGCAACTCAAGCGCGCCGAGCATTTCCTGAAGGCGATCGTGCCGGAGGCCGAGAAGGCGAGGGTGCGCCTGGCGCTGCATCCGAACGATCCGCCGGTGCCGTTGAGCCGCGGGTCAGAGCAGATCATGGCGAGCGTTGAGCAGTGGAAGCAGTACCTGGACCTGGTCAAGAGCCCGTACAACGGCATGACTTTTGACTGCGGCGTGACACGGGAAATGGGTGAGGATCCGGTGGCGGTGTGCCGCTATCTGGGGGAAAGGGACTGCATCAATCACGTTCACTTTCGCAATGTGGTGGTGCGGAAGCCCTACGTGGATTACACGGAAGTGTTCCTGGACAACGGGCAGGTGAATATGTTCGCGGTGATGAGAGAGCTGGTGCGGCAGAAGTATCCGCGGGCAATTTATCCGGAACACCCGCGGGCGATTGATCTGGACAGGCAGTGCGGGCCGATTCGGAATCAATATCCGGGTGGGGGCGGGTTCGCGGGGGAGATTTATAACCTGGGGTATGCGCGGGCGATGATGCAGGCGGCCTTGTCGGTCTGAAAGGTGGTACGCGAGTCGATGGGGTGCTGATTCGCCGGATCTTTTTCATCGCAGAGACACCGAGAACGCAGAGTTTCGCAGAGGCTAGCGGAATCTAGGCCACGAATCACACGAATCCAGGGCGAACATGAACCGAAGTTTTATTCGCAGGCGCTTAAATGTTATGTGAAAATGTGAGTTGTTTTTGATATATTTTAAAGTATAAAATGAGATTATTATGAGTCGAATCCAGCCCTCACTGTCAAAATCAGAATCCGAGCTCGTCGATCAGGTTGCGAGGTTGACGCAGACCAAGCGCACCGATGTCATTAAGAATGCTCTGGCAGTGTACCACTGGTTTGTTCGCCACATTGTCACGGGCGCCGAGGTTCTGGCCCGCAAACCGACCGGCGAAGAAGTGTCATTGGAAACACCAGAACTGGCCGTACTTGAAAGCAAGGGCAATAAGCTCGGTCCGGAAGAGCTCGGGCTGCTCGCAAAAAAACTGGCCGCCACCTCCAACCCGGCGGAGGCCGCGCGCCTGAGGGAGCGTTTGACTCGGGGATTTTACGGAATCTAGTCCTTGCCGAAAATCCAACGCACCAATATTCCGCCTGGCGTCCTCCAGCACCTGTTGGATCGTATACAGGACCGCAGCATCGGTTCCGAGCAACTGAAACTCCTTGCACGCTGGCTGAACGGCGAGCCTGAAGTCCCCGCAGGCCAATGGTACAAGCGGTTCCCGGGAATGTTTGTCTGCAGCGACGGCGAGCTCATTAGGACTTTCCTTCTGCCCAGCCAGCATCCCAAGGGCAAACGCGTCATCTAAACACGCCGTAGAGGATGGGGTCAGGTCTTCATAATTCATTTTTTGGTGGATTTTGAATAGATGTCCGTTTCAGGCGAGGAAAAAATGAATTATGAAGACCTGACCCCAGGTTGTATGTGTCCGACCCGGCTCCTCGGGCAGCGCAGGAGCGCCTACCGGCGACCCGCTGGACACGGCCATCGAAGCCAGCAACAACAGAAGCCCGGTTACCAGGAGTGATTTCCGCATTTTGCCCTCCCTTTGCGCTTTCGACTGCGACCGCCAGCAGCCGCGTATTGCGGCCCTCCCCACAGCGCAAAGCACATTATGAATACCTGGATAAAATCCTTTTGACGGTCGTTGAGTTTCGCAGTGTTGCCTGCATTCCAAGCGTCTTCTCGAGCGGGGGCGCAACAAACTTTGACTCCACCCGCTTACGGCGCAGCCAATAAACCTCGCGTCCATAGACATGCAAGTCGTCAATTGCTGTAGCGAATGCCAGTAATTTCTTTTTCGATTCCTTCCCGGGTTTGTCTGGCAGGAAAGCGATATACAAAGTGTCGCCTTCCGCGTTCAATTCTGAGTCCGGAAAGGGTTTGTAGCGGGCGATCTCAGTCAATTCAGGTATCGACCGGATGAAAGTAGCCACCTGGTAACCGAACGTCTTCCGTAGATACGTTCCTATCTTCTTTTCGAGGCCATTTGTGCTTTTGGAAGTCGAATCAAATATGACATTGCCGCTTGCGATAAACGTCTCGACATTGGAGAACCCCATCGCCTCAAACAGGCGGCGGAGATGGCCCATTTTCACCGTGTGGCCGCCGACATTTATGGCTCGCAGGAACGCAACATACTTAGGCATGGCATTGAGTGAAAACGCTTGCACGCGAAGCACAGAGCCACGTCCCGCAAGGGCGTGGCGCGCACCAGTACGGTCGGCTCCGACCCAGTCGGCGATCCTTTCTTAGAGCACGGCGACCGGTCCTGCCATAACGGGCCAGATCGTGGAGTGTAAACCGACTTGCATTGCTTCCGCCACGCCCTTGCGGGACGTGGCTCTGTGCTTCGCGTGCCGTAAACGATGTTATTGCAGTTCACCGACTTTTACGTTGTGCCGCCGACGGTGCAGTATGATATCGGACGCGGGGATTGTTTTCTTGCACGTTCTGCTCCGTTACGACGAGAATCCAGCGCCCGATGATGTCGGCTGCACTATCCAGTAGCCAGTCCACAACTTCGATCTAGGCTTTTGCCATGCTGCTTCTCTAGTGGGAAACAGAATCAGTGTCCGGGGAGGCGGATTTGCGGGGAGATCTATAATGTGGTTATACAGGGGTGCAGACGGTTTTGACGGTCTGAAGGGTTAAGATCAAATCTGCGGGTGCCGGATCGGGAATTTTTTTTTACCGCAGAGGCGCCGAGCGCACGGAGTTTCGCGGAGTCCAAAAAGCGGCTTTTGCCAAATTCCGAGCGTACGACAGATTCGACTGCATCATTCTTCCAGGAGGTATTCCATGAACACCCGGACAATTCCTTTCCCAGTATTCGCGGTATTCGTGATTGCCGCATGCGCATTTGTGGCTGAACCGGTTTTTGCGCAAACTACTTTTGCCACCATTACAGGAACAGTGAGCGATTCCTCGGGCGCGATTCTTCCCGGTGTCACGATCGCTGCGACACACGTGGGAACGAATCTTCAAACCGAGGCGATCTCCAACGATGCGGGGGTGTATACGCTCGCCCAACTGCGCGAAGGTGAATATACGCTGCGCGCGCGCCTGACCGGCTTCAAGGAGTTCGTCGCACAGAACATCGTCCTGGCGGTGCGCGATAATCGGCGGCTGGACATACGTCTCGAAGTGGGGGCGATGGAAACCACCATTCAGGTCTCGGCCGGAGCAACGCTGATCGAGACGGAAACGGCGCGCATCAGCGACACAAAGACAGCTTACGAAATGAAGACCCTGCCGCTCAATACCCGCAGCATCTGGGCCCATCTTTCCGTTACTCCCACGATTGTGCAGCGCGCCGGAGGCAGCACCATATCATTTGCCGGCAGCCGCGGCAATCAGTCCCAATGGGCGATTGACGGAACAACCATGAGCGACGGCGTGGGCGAGACACAAATCGGCCCGCTGGCCAATTTCATCGAATCGTTTCAGGAACTGAAAATCGACATGGCCAATAACGGCGCCGAATTCGGAACGCTGGGGCAGGTAACCATCGTTTCCAAATCCGGGAGCAACGCTTTTCACGGTTCCGCCTTCGATTATTACAGCAGCCCGTTTTTTCGAACGCGCAACCCTTTTGCCAGCGCGCGCGGCACCGGGGTGTCGCATAATTTAGGCTTCTCGGGCGGCGGCCCCCTCTACATTCCAAAGCTTTACAACGGCAAGGACCGCACCTTCTGGTTTGTGTCTACGGAAACATTTACGGGAAGCCAGGCGACAGCTCAGCTCAATCCCAGCGTTCCACTGGAAAGCTGGCGCCGCGGCGATTTTTCCGCGCTCGGACTTCAGATACGGAATCCCTTCACAGGAGAGATTTACGCGGACGGGAGGATTCCTCCTGCTCTGATCAATCCCGTGTCGAAAAAAATCCAGGAGCGCTTCTACCCGCTGCCCAACTTTGGAGACCCTAACGTTTTTGCCAGCTCCAATTACCGGGCAACCTTGCCGAGACCGTTTGATACTCCCTATTACATGGTAGGCCGGCTTGACCAGAAGTTAGGCGGCAAGGATTCAATCTTCGCCAGGTACACGGTGAATCAACAAAAGGTGGCATCCTGGGAAGGAAACTTGCCGTCATTTGGACCGCGCCAGCAATTTCGCCGCAATAAGGCGCTTACCCTGGTCCATTCCCATAGCGTCAATCCGAATCTTGTAAACGAGGCCCGCTTCGGCCACACGTTTAACAACAACCCGCTGCAGGGACCTTTGAACGGATTGGAAGTGATCAAGGATCTCGGCATTCAAGGACTGGCGCCCAATCTCCCGGACATCGGAGGAGTATTCAAAGTCGGTTTCTCGGGAGTCGGCCTTACCGGCATTTCGCAGATTGACTGGACGCGTCCGGGATTCCTGAATAAGATCCGCCAATTCCAGGATCAGGTCAGCTACTTCCGCGGCCGGCATGGCCTGCGGATGGGTGTCGAGCTCCGCAAGGTTCGTTGGGACAGCGCGAGCGCCGGCGGAAGTCTGTTTGGAAATGTAACTTTCGCCAACACATACACGCGCGTGCCGGGCGTTGCCAGCAGCGGCCATCCCTATGCGGACTTCCTGTTTGGCGCTCCCACTTCAGCCTCGCGCAATTTCCCGCCGGTCCTGGTCGAGCGCAGCCGCTGGATGTATGAATTCTTCGTTCAGGACGACTGGAAAGTCACGTCCCGTCTGACCTTGAATCTGGGGTTGCGCTACGAATATCACCCGGTCTGGCAGGAAGACAACGGCATGACCGCTTATTTCGACATTAACAGCGGAAAGATCGCCGTCGATGACACTGGCATTTCCAAAATCTCGCCTCTTGTGCCTGCCGGATATGTGGACATTGTGAAGGCCAGCAGCCTGGGGCTGCATCCTCGCACTATTGTTCGCGGCGACAAGAACAACATCGGCCCACGGTTCGGTCTGGCCTATAAACCCTTCAGCAACAACAACACGGTGGTACGCGCCGGCTACGGCATCTATTACGACACCACTCCCATTAATCCTTCTCAGGGAGGAAGCCCGTTTGTAATCAACGAACCCGGTTTCAGCAATACAACTCCCACTCCGAGCCTGGTCCTGCCGCAGGCCTTTCCAGCCACAGGCACCGGAGGACCTTCCACGATCGGTCTGCCGGCGGCCATCAATCCGGACCTGCAGATGCCCTACAGCCAGCAATGGAACCTCACTATTGAACACCAGCAGTGGGCCACCGGCTTCCGGGTTTCTTACATCGGGACGAATTCTCGGCAAATGCAATATAACTACAACATCAACTCGCCCGTGGTGGACGATCGCCTGTTTATCAATAAAACTCGACGTTTCCCTAAGTATCCGGGCATTAGTTATTTTGACAACGGCGCAAACCACAACTATCACGGATTAACGCTTGAAGCAGAGCGCAAGTTATCCGGAGGAATCTTTTTTCAATCCGGTTACACCTGGGCACGCGACATTGGCGATGCAACGGAAGGCGGCATCGAGAATCCGTTCGATCGGCGGCGGGAACGGGCGGTGGATCAGACGATTCCCACCCACCGGCTGACCAATGCGCTCATTTACCAGTTGCCGTTCGGAAAGGAGCGACGCTGGCTGGCGAGCGGGTCAAGGGCCGTGGACCTGGCCGTGGGCGGCTGGGAGGTATCGATGATTGCCTTCCATCAGACCGGCATGTTTCTGACACCCACGATCTCTGTGCCTGACCCAACGGGCACTGCTTTTACCACAAGCGCGAATCGCCCTCTGGTCACAATCCGGCCCGACCAGTTGCGCGACCCAAACATCGAGAACCGGACCATAGACCGCTGGTTTGATGTGCAGGCTTTCGCTGCACCTCCTGTCGGCCGATTCGGAAACGCGGCGCGGGGGGTAATCATCGGTCCGGGAACCAATGTGTTTCACGTTGGTTTTCACAAGAACTTTACGTTCTCTGAAAACCCCAATGTTCCCCGCTTCAGAGTGGAACTGACCTCGACGAATATCTTTAACCACCCGAACTGGGGTAATCCCACGGTAAGCCTTTCGTCCACAGGCACGGTCGGAACCATCCGATCTGTGGGCGGGCCGAACACCGCATCGACCGGAGACAAAGCAGGCAATCGAGAGATGCGTCTGGGACTGCGTATGGAATGGTGATTGGGGATTGGCTGGTCGCTTAGTTAGCGTGATCTAGTTTCCGAGAAAAAGCCTTCACCACAGAGGCACAGTGCAGCATTGCCGCAACCAAAAAGCCATCTACGTCCACGAGCACGAGCACGTCAACGGGCACGACTACGATTACGCCTGACGTCCAACGTATTCAGATTCGGTCGCCGTGGAACGCCGTGTTCCACCATCTCCCATCCTTCTTCCACGTTCAAAA
>DASXQR010000029.1:0-19999 GCA_036507075.1 Acidobacteriota bacterium
GCCACCCCATGAGATGCCATAAATTCCAATTCTCTGACGGTCGACTTCTGGAAGGTCCGCCAGGTAGTCGATAACCCGGATTAATTTGCTTTGCTCCAGCCCCTGCAACCGCGTTCCCAGCAGATTTGCCTTCCGGTCGAGTCGTGATTTTGTTCGGATATCGTTGGTCATCAGCACCGCAAAGACGACGTAGCCGCGCTCGGCTGCTCTAGCCCCAAAACGCCGCGCATAGTCTTCTTCGGTGTCTAAACCGCAAACCTTCTCGGGCGAACTCCCCATGCCATGCACACAAATGAGAGCAGGGGCCGGGCTCTGCACGCTCTTTCGAGGAATGAGTAAAATGCCATAGGCATCAACACCGGGTAGCACGCTGAGCCACACACGATCGATAAAATAGTTGGCTGTTTCTCCAGCCCGTGTGCGCCGTGGGAGCAGGGGACCACCATGACTGGAGACGCCGCCGATTAGTTGGATGAACCTCTCGCGGTTGGGGCGGACTGAAGCCTTATACTTTTCGACCGAAGAAAAATTCCGGCGCCATCTCGTACCCCGCTCCCGATCCGCGCGCTGCAACTGCTGGTCCAGGTACTGCTCGAGTTGTTCGACCTGGGACTTGTAGTAATTCTGTATTGGTGACAATTGAGTTTGGCCGCTGCCCTGAATGAGTGTCTCCGCACAGGCGAAAAGCAGCAGGACCAGCGTGAACAGAGGTAGATTTGGAAGTTGAGCTTTACGTTTCATGCGGGTGGTGGAAGTTGTAGTCGCTGCATTAGTTTGCGTAAGAATTTTTCACCCCTCCGCGGCAACGGGGAGGCCGCGGCCTCACCCTCTGGCAGAAGCAATTTCAACTTCTGTCGCCCCTCCGGGGCTCATCCCTTTAATCATATGCCGACCCCGGCCTCCGCTTCGGCCGGGGCTACAATGCTGACGCCGCTTCGCGGCTCTATAAGGAAGCTGCGCGTTAATGGGGTCAGGTCTTCATTATTCAGTTTTTAGACAACTGGTCAGCCTTAGACAGACAAAGCCGATCAAAAAATGAATAATGAAGACCTGACCCCATGCCCTAGATCTCCATTTGCCGCTTTTTGCCGTTCCAGCGCACGCGTTGGCCGGAGTGTCTCAGAGAATGCATGGCCATCGCCAGGATGACGCTTGTATGATGTCCCGCTTCGACCGGGGCATTTGGCTTCCTACGACTGCGAACGCAATCAAGAAAGTTGCGTACATGATCGCCGGTGGCGTGCCCAAAAGCGCCGATTTCCCGGCGATAGTGTGCCGGCTTCAACTCTGCAGGGGTGTCGCCTTCCGCGTATAGCGCCAGCGATTCGCGACCCATGTCGAGTCGCGCCATTGAACCGTGCAACTGGAGAAGCTGGTCGTTGACCGGAGCGTATCGCATGGCCTTATAACCAAGACTGAAAGAGGCGATGAAATCTTCGGGGTACTCAACGGTGATCGTCGTCGTCTCGGGGACTTCCGCGCCCTGCGTGTGTGGTTTTGTCCCGATGCAGGTCACGGCGGCAGGGTAGGTGGAATCCATGAACCAGCCGATCGCATCCAACATGTGCGCCCCCTGGCCCACGGTCAAGCCGCCTGAGTAGTCCCAGAAATGATACCAATGGAAGAAACGCTTCGGATCGAGCGGGCGCTGCGGAGCGGGACCGAGCCACCGCGTCCAATCCAGCGTGGCCTTGCAGCGAGCGATCCACGAGCGTGGCGGCCTGACGATTGAACCAGCCTGAAGTGACCAGGTGCACCCTGCCCAACTGGTTCGAATCCACGATCTTTCTACCTTCAATGAAAATGGAATAACTGCGCCGCTGAGTCCCCACCTGGACGATGCGACCGCTCCTCTTCACGGCATCCATCACCTCAAAACCTTCCTCGGCCAGGTGACACATCGGCTTCTCGACGTAAACATCCTTGCCAGCCGCAACGGCATCAATGATCATCTGCGCGTGCCAATGGTCCGGGGTGGCAACAATGACGGCGTCGATGTCCTGATCATTAAGAACTTCACGGAAGTCAACGTAGCGTTTGGCGCCACTGTTGGCCAGCGAAAGTCCGGCATTCAGATTCGGTTCATAAACATCACAAATTGCGCGTAGATCAGCTCCAGCTTGTCGAAAATGTTTCGCCAATAGCGGCCTCGACCACCACTGCCGATCAACCCACGCCAATGCGCTCGTTGGCGCCTGACAAACCACTGAAGCGCGGCGAAGTGGTTAGCCCTAAGGCCGCGACGCCTCCGGCGCCGCGTCCCAAGAACGAGCGGCGAGTTGTTGCATCCTTTGTTTTCATGGCTGCCTCTGCTGAAGGTTTGGGTACAGGATATACCTACTCACAAATCACGCACAGCCAAGTAATCAGCTCCCGTCCGACCGTACCAGCGCGGCTCTGCCGCCCGCCGTGCGGTAAAGCTCCGCCTTGCCGGTTCTCCCTTCTCCCTCCCTCTCCTTGGGCAAGGCTCTGCCTTGCCGTGCACAGGTCGTCGATATCATGCTGCGGGCAGGTGCAGATATCCATGCGACGAATCGCGCCGGTGCAAGACCCCTGATGCTTGCGGCACTGCACGGCGATACAGATATATGAAACAATTCTCTGCATTAACCACGCTGTTCAGAGTTTTCTTTCCTGCTGCTTGCGCAAACACAGCCTGAAAAGGGACCTCGAGCAGGCTCGGCACTGGCTCAAGCATCGGCATACAGCCGACTCGCCTGCGGCGGGATCCCCTTGCATAGAAACATTTCCTGGCGCGCGGTTGATGCCGCGCGTTAGGCGAACACATCGAGACGACGAGCCCACTCGTGGGGCGCTGGGCGAAGGGTGCGAGCAGTGGAGGGCGGGACATTCTCATGCAACAGCCCGCACGCGGGTTGCCACCATCTTTCCGAACTGCTATCGAACCAGAAGAGGCTTCCACTTGCGGAGGGTGCAGGTTATGCTGAGCGCAGCTAAAATAGGTGCGAGAGTTGGAGCTGTACATGAAAAGGCCCGTCCCGGTGGAATCTGCCTCTGCATTAATCGACGAGAAGATCAAGGAACTTGGGGACTGGCGCGGGAAGACGCTCGCGAAAGTGCGCGAAATCATACACGAGGCAGACCCTGAGATCGTCGAAGAGTGGAAGTGGATGGGGACTCCCGTCTGGTCCCACGGCGGCATCGTCTGCACGGGAGAGACGTACAAGAACGTCGTCAAGATGACATTTCCCAAGGGAGCTGCGTTGAAGGATCCTTCAAGTCTATTCAACTCCAGCCTCGACGGGAATGCCAGGCGCGCCATCGACATCCACGAAGGCGACAAGGTCGATGAGGCGGCCTTGAAGGATCTCATCCGCGCCGCAGTGGCGCTCAATCTCAAGGGCAAGAGCAAGCCGAAGCCCCGGCGAGCGAGCAGCAAGCGGGCCGACTAGCTTCATCGCAGGTCCCGGCCATATCTCCTCCCATAGGGGAAGAGCTTCGGCACCTGCCTCATACGCCAAGCAGTTCGGCGTCGAGGCCCCGAGCTGGCCGCCGAAGGGTGCTCGGTCTTGATCGCGGAGGAGACTGCCATGTCTATGGAACGTCCATATGGCGGTCAAGCGTGAGTCGTGCCGACGAAATCGGCAGGCGCCGTCGACTATCGCTTGCGATCGTAGTGCGCCTGTACGAGCCCGCTGGGAAAGCTGCGAGCCCGAGGCCATGCAGCCGACGCACTACCGCGATTCGTTTGACTTGATAGATTCCATGGCGCGCGGCTGATGCCGGGCGTTAGGGCGCAACGGGCAAGCAGCCAGCCTTCTGGCGGGGGAGAGATCTGTGAATGAACGAGAGAAGTGGTTTGAGCGCTCGTTCGATTTTACGCTGCCGCTGGGTCGCTTTCCCAGCCTCCTCGAACGGCTCCGAGGTACGCCGGCAAGAATCGAGGAGCGCACTCGCTCCCTGTCCCAAGATATTCTTACTCGGCGCGACAATGAACACTGGTCTGTGCAAGAAAATGTCGGACACCTCCTCGATCTGGAGCCGCTCTGGCTGCGCCGCGCAGAGCAGTTCTTCGCAGGCGATACCGAGCTCGTTCCGGCCGACCTGACGAACCGTCGGACTCACGAGGCTAACCACAATGCCCGCCAGCTGTCCGATCTCCTCACGGCCTTTCGCGCCGCGCGCACCCAGTTCATGCACCTCTTGGCTAGGGCGGATGACTCGATCCTTGCGCGCACCGCGCTCCATCCCCGGCTCCGGACGTCGATGCGGCTGATTGATCTCGCTCTGTTCGTGGCCGAACACGATGATCATCATCTGGCGGCCATCGCAGAGTTAACGGTGCGGTGGGGCCACGCATGACATGGGTTGCGCCTAGTGGCTGCATCCGACGGCGATCTCTTCGTTCTGTGGTCGCGTAGAATGACTCGGACGCGGCCGTCGCGAGTGAGCCACATGGCGTTAGGCCTCAGCCAACCGCGATCTAATGAATGATTGAAGAGACAAGCCAATGCCTCTCACCCTCTGACGACAAGCCAAGACGACAAGCCAATACCTCTCACCCTCTCGTATCCTAAGTGACTGCCACTATTGAAATCATTTACCAGTCAGTATTGTTTTCACTTCGGCACCCGGCGTCAGCTTACATCCTGCGGTGCCAGTGCGGCTCTGCCGCCCGTCGTGCGGTAAGGCTCTGCCTTACCTGGCAAGGCTATGCCTTGCCGAAAATTTTCTTTCGCAGATTTCCGGGGTCGTCAGTTTAGTCCTGCAGGTGAAGAGATCAAGAGGGAGCAGTGCGATGATTCGACCAAGACTGGATTTACCGTGCCTGTAAATCACTGAGGTCACAAGCCAGTGCCTGGCCGTTTTTCAGAGGAAAAGATAATATACATGCCTGTCACAAAAGATAATATACATGCCTGTCACAATTAGGGAATGTGAAATCAATCCTGACAGTAGTTTAGTGATCGACGAGTATTGTTTTGACTAGTTGATTCGTGGTGTAAGTTTCCTACTGTCGTGTGGGGGAAGCATTGCGGCCAGCGACTGGCGACAGGCAGCGCGAACCAGCCGCCAAAAAAAGTCACCTGTCCTCTAAACTTTCGGCAGAATTGAATTTGCGAATCCAAATGGTGACAGGCATCTATACTTCCGTCGCGCAACGACTACAAAGAGCGCTCCTATCCCGTGTGGAACCTGACAAAACAACTTCACGCTGCAGGAAAACTCACTTCCGTCCAGGATGCACTGGTCGCTCCCACGATGACGGCAGAAGAACTCTACGATCTGGACCAGGATCCTCATGAAATCAACAAAATCGATCGGGGTGCCGCGACTGCGAAGCGCCCGCACCGATCCTTGGGAAGTGTCATACGCAGTTCTGCATAATCCATGTTTGATGGATGGAACACCGTGTGTCGACGGTCTCGGAGCCGCCAACGTCTCATGTTCAGCCGTTACAAAAGCGAAAGGAGGATTGAAATGCAGGGTGAGAAAATCGGCGAGTCATCAGGGAAGGTGACCTCTAGAAGGGTGTTGCCCGGTCAGGGCGGCGGGCCCAGGATGGAAACGTCCTTTGAGGCCAACGGGAAGCTGTTGGGAGTGGAAGAGAAAGAAACGGGCACATACTGGTCGGTCCTCCGGCCCGATGGCAGTCTCTACGGAGAAGGCCAGGGGATCATTATGGGCAGTGGCGGAGAGGTGGCGACCTGGGTAGGGCAGGGTGTGGGCACCATCAAGAAGGACGGCGCCGTCAGCTATCGGGGCGCCGTGTATTACCAGACCCAATCCCCGGGATGGGTACGGCTGAACAGCGTTGCAGCAATCTTTGAGTACGAAGTGGACGCGCAGGGCAACAGCCGCTCCCAACTATGGGAATGGAAGTGAGGTCGTACGTCGTGAATACGGAAGTGTGAGAAGTTTGAGCGTGATGTATCATGGTCATCCGCGCCAGGCGAAACAGACTTCGCGTACATATTGACGTGCTGGCTGAACGAACACGACGTCAAAGCCGAGAGGCGGAGACTATGAATCTCGTCGTCAGATGCATGCTTGTCTCCACACTGTTTCTTGCGCCGGCCTTGCAAATGAAGGCGCAAGAGGCAAAGCGCATCACGATTCTCTACGATGCGTTCGGCGCGCCCTCTACGCTCCGGAAGGACTGGGGGTTTGCGGCATTAGTAGAGTATGGGGGGAGGCGGATTCTCTTCGACACCGGTAATAACGCCCAGATCTTTGAGCATAACGTCCGGCAGTTGGGCGTCGAGCTGAGGCGACTCGATGGTGTCGTCATTTCACATCGCCACGGTGATCATACGAGTGGGCTTCCGTATCTCTTGCAGGCGAATCCGGGAGTCAAGATTTACGTGCCTCAGGAAGGAGCGTTCTTCAAGAGTGGGTTGCCACCGGGGTTCCTCGAACGGCAGCCTGACCTCCCTGCCAACCTGCGGTACTTCGAAGGCAAGCCGCCCGACCGCTGGGTTTCGGGTACCCCATGGGAACAGGGGGATTTCCAGATCGTCACAACAACCTCGGAGATTCTTCCCGGCTTCTATGTCCTGACAACGCAGTCTCAGAAGCCTGGCACGCTCGAGATGAACGAAACCTCGCTTGCGATCCGCACGCCGAAAGGACTTGCTGTCGTAGTCGGCTGTTCGCATCCGGGCATTGAGAAGATTCTCGAAGGAGCCGCGAAGATCGATTCCCGGCTGTACACGGTGACTGGCGGCTTCCATCTCGTCCTTACTCCCCGGCAGGAAGTGCAGCGCGTAGCAAACGTGCTCCATGACGCGCTCAAACTCGAACGCGTAGCTCCCGGGCACTGCACGAGCGAACTCGGGTTCGCGGTCTTTCTCGATCGCTTCAGAGATCGCTTCGATCAGGCCGGACTCGGTGCGATAATCGCGCTGCCCTGAGGGCCATCAAACCAAACGCCCGTCAAATGCTGAGTTCCCGGTCGTGTACGCTCCTGGTATGCGCATGCACCTGACGAAAGCGCCGGCATGGTTTCCGTGGCTCGGTTTTCCCTTTTCATTTGGAATCTCCTTCTTGGGTTTAGGTAAGCATTCATGTTCCGCTACCAGCAACCCATTACCGGGAGACCGACCTTCTCATCCAATCTTGGCGCCGCAACGAGATCACGGTCCGCGACGGTAAGGGCGCCAAGGACCGCGTCACCATGCTGCCGGTCTCCTGCAAGTCAGCCTTACTCGACCACCTGGAGAAGGTGCGCCAACAGCACAAGGATGACCTGCGCCAAGGGCTCGGCCGCGCCCCGTTGTCGGACGCTCTGGCCCAGAAGTACCCCAACGCGGACCGCCAGTGGGCAGGGCAGTACGTCTTCCCGGCATCTTCGCACTATACCGACCGCTATTCGGGCGTTCGGTATTGGCACCACTTGCACGAAACCGTGATACAGAAAACCATGGCTGAGGCGGTCCGACGGGTTGGCATCGCCAAGCCAGCCACCCCCCACACACTCCGGCACTCCTTCGCCACCCAATCGCTTGAAGCCGGCTACGACATCCGCACGGTCCAAGAGCTGTTGGGCCACCACAACGTAGAGACGACGATGATTTACACCCACGTCTTGAATCGCGGTGGCAAGGGAGTGCAAAGCCCCGCGGACAGAGTGTGAGCGGCGGACACATCAGGCCCGCCGACTGGACAGCCCTTCCCCATGCCATGCTAGGCCGACCGGCACGGGCGACTAGCACGGCTGAGAGGACAGTGCCAGGATTACCGGACGTGCTTGACAGCGGTGAAGTTCCGGAAAGAAGATTAGACGAAACCGTTGACCGTGCTAGGCCGACCAAAGCACCGTGCTAGGCCGGTCTGTTCAATTAGGAGTTGGGCAGACAAGAGGGCCGGTGGATCAGTTTTCGGCCGGCCGAGTGGATTAGTTTTCGAGCGCGCCAACAGGAGGAAACTCGTGGCACTCGTGGTTCTTCTAAGAGGGGTCAACGTCGGCGGTCACAGGACCTTCCGACCCACCACGCTCACCGAACAACTGAAGCACCTCGATGCCGTCAACATCGGCGCGGCGGGCACCTTCGTGATCCGGCAGCCAGTCACGCGGGCGCAACTCCGCGCCGAATTCACACGCAGGCTTCCCTTTGATGCCGAGATCATGATCTGCCAGGGCCGCGAGATTGTCAGGATGATGTCTCACAATCATTTCGCGGACCAGCCCGTGCGACCCGACATCGTCCGCTTCGTGAGCGTCCTGTCCCAACGCCCCCGCTCGGCGCCGTCGATGCCCATGAGCTTTCCTTCCAGCGGCAAATGGCTGCTGAAAATCCTCGCGAGGGACAACCGGTTCGTCTTCGGCCTGTACCGGCGCCACATGAAGGTCATCAGCTACCTCGGCACGTTCGACCGGCTCTTTGGGGTCCCGGTGACCACGCGCAACTGGAATACCATCACCGCGATCGCCAGGGTGCTAGGTAACGGAGGGACCTGATCGACCGGCGAGCCGTCACCGGACATCCAGACGTCGTTCTAGAGGATGGGGACGGATGCCGCCCGCCGTCAAGTCTCCGCGCGCCTGATGGCTTCCCGTTCGGATCTCGTCGCGAAGGGGCTGGCTAACAGGCCGCTGCAGCCGACGAGCGGCGCGGCAATGTTCGGGTGATTCGCAGTATCGTGAACGCCGCTCGCGGCTGAGCGGCTGGCCGTTAGACGGGTCGTTGTAGGAGTGCATCGGAGGGAGTGTGAAGACACGGATTCTTAGCTCAATCTTACTGACAGTATTTGCGTCAGCGGCGAAGAAAAGTAGCCCTCGGTTCGAAATCGCTGGCGAGTACTTCGAGTATAATTGGTACGAGCATCCCGGTATTGGCAAGGTCGAACTGAAGCGGAAACGAGTGAGTCAACGATGATTGTCAAACTGCGACGGAAGAACGCACGGTATTGTGATCTGACACCTGGTCAGCCCTACGTTGTCATTGGTATCGAGGCGGATGAATTTCGAATTCTAAACGACGCCGGTCGACCGTACCTTTACCCCCCAAATCTATTCCAGGTGCTCGATCCTCACGAACCGGGTGATTGGCTTACCGAATTCGGTGACGACGGTGAGCGGTACGCATATCCGTCCCCCCTTAACGAGCCTGGCTTCTTTGAAGACTTTTTCGACGACAAGCCTAAGGCCATAAGAACGTTTTGGCGGGTAGTGAACCATCGGCTGGCAACTGTCACCGGAGTTGCATAGCCCGGCCGGGCCAGCTAACAATGGCATGCAGCCAACGCGCCACCGCGATTCCCTTGGATCGATATTATTTCCTAGCGCGCGGCTGATGCCGGGCGTTCGACCGAGAATGAAATGAGATGAGATACGTGAAGCCACGCAACGGTATCGGGTTGTGCGCTCCGCCAAGCCGGCGTCTGCGGATCACAAGCTACAGCGACGTAGTCCGCGACTACATCCGGCGGAAGCGCAACGACGCAGCTGCCGAGTTGGCGTTCTTCAGGCAGCAGCCGTCATTGGTCAAGGCCATCCATTACGCAGCTCGTTCGATAACACCGTGTGGCAAGCGACATCCCCACCAGCGGCGTCGCCCGGCTAACACCCTCGCGGTTGCTGAGCGCAGGCGAAAACTAAACATAGTCACAGGAGGATTACATTGCCAACGCGACGAAAGTTTCTGAAAAAGAGCAGTCATGTTTGTGCTGGCGCTGTTGCTAGCATGACTGCATTCGCTACCACCGCTGCAGCGGATGCTGCTGAGGCACAGAAATTCCTCTTGATCGGTTTGGTAGGCTCGGAAAATCCCACGCGAGCTAATTTCCCATTTGTATGGGCTGGGGCGCTACGCGAAGCAGGAAGCGAGGTACGGATAGAATTGGCCGGAGATGCAACTGTACTGATGAGAACTGTTGTTTCAAATAGTGTAACGCCTGTGGGATGGCCACCCTTCAGTCAAGCATTGGCCAAAGTGGTGGAACTTAAAATTCCTATCTTCGTCTGAAAAGCCTGTGCAACTGCCCGTGGGGTAGTAGAGGAAGACTTGGCGGGAAAGAATGCCCAATTTACCAATCCGAAGCTTACTGCAGCGACGATGCGATGGGCAACAAAGATTCTCGTGGTGTAATGTTATTCACGAGATCGACTCGCCTTGCGAGATATTTGAGCCGCAGAAGACTTTGATGACAGCGGTTTTCCTATCGATTCTATGGCGGCTCTTTTCCTTCACTTAGGTCCGCAGGGATTAGCTTACGGAGTCACAAGACGGCGGCGATGTTTTTCGGAGGCGACAGTCTGATGGATTCACGCATTGTTCAATTAAGTGACGTTCTTCGACTCAACACGAGGCTCTTCCGCAATTGTCTCGATGGCCTCACGGAGGAACAGGCCAGAGTGCGTCCGTCGGGGACTACCAACAGCGCAGCCTTCGTCGCCGCTCACGTGGCCGACGCGCGCTTTTACCTTCTCCGCGTGCTCGGCGCCGAGCGGCCGAACCCACTCGCCCGCTACTTGAATGGCGCGCGCAGTATCGACGATCTGAGCCAGTACCCGTCGCTGACGGAGATCCAGACCGCGTGGACCACAGCCTCCCACGCGCTTCGCGATCGTCTCGACGCGGTGACGGCCGCGGAATTGGATGCCCCGGTCACGATTGGATTCCCCGTCGCCAATCAGACTGTGCTCGGCGTGCTCACTTTTCTGGTGCAGCACGACAGCTACCACGTGGGGCAACTGGCGCTCTTGAGGAAGTACGCGGGGTTACCCGCAATGCGATACACGTAGCTCCGCTTCGCTCTGCCACGGGCCCAGCCTGTCTCCCCCAAAAAACGGCGGACTCGGCACCCTTGCGATTATCGACGCGCGCTGGTGGCTCGCTCGTGGTTCCGTCGGAACAGCTCGATTACGTTGGCCACCTCGGAGGCCGTCCGCATGGGGACTGTGACCCAGCCAGACTCGGGCAGAACGTGGTGGGGTCTGGCCCGGCCTGCCGCAACGAGCTCGTCGCGGACTCGCCGCGGGAAGGGCAAATCGGCGATGGAGCCATGCAGATGTCCCAACTCACGGCGTCCGAACTGAAATGCGATCCCGCCAAAACGGTGTTCGTGTGTCGTGACTCCCTCCCAGCTCGCGATTGGCGTATTCGCGCTTCGATCGTTTGCATTGGGACTTCTCCTGTCAGGCCGGCTGGCAGCCCAAGGGCGTGGTGGGAACCATGTAAGTCGGCGCATTCCACGCGAAATTCGCCGCCGTGTCCTGTGACGCCCGTCAACGCTGGAGCAGGCAAAACCACAAGGGAATGAAATGACATGTGCCTGGGCCCGAGCCGACTCACCGGGTCCCCACCACGCCCTTGCGGGACGTGGCTCTGCGCTTCGCGTGCCGGTCGTCGCCCCGGGAATCCGTGCGGCGATGCTGATCGCCTCGTCGAGATTCCCGGCGTCGGGCTAACAACACCTTGCAGCCGGGCCTCTCTCCGCGTTCGCTTCGTTCGGACGGCTGAACGCAAATCTTCACCGCCAAGAACGCCAAGAACGCTAAGAAAAGCGCCAATCTCTGCGTCTTTTTTGCATCTTGTCCCGTATACCCGGATAGGATGAATGCCGCGGCGTATTGCACCGAGTTCCGAGTGGAAAAGGACAGTTCCGAAATCGTTCGCGGCCTCCGGCGCCGCGACCCTGAGCTTCTGGACCGGCTGATCGAGCAATATCAGCATCGGCTGTTTCGATATCTGATGTTTCTCATGCGCGATCGAAGCCTGGCTGAGGATCTCTTCCAGGAAACCTGGCTGCGGGTAATGGAGCGTGGCGGGCAGTACAACAGCCAATGGAAATTCGACGTCTGGCTGCTGGCCATTGCTCGCAACCTGGCGATCGATCAGATGCGCCGTCGCAATCGCGTTGTCTCGATCGATCTTGATCCCGAGCGCGACGAGCAGCCCTTTGACGCCGCCCACCCGCGCCAGCCTTCCACCGTCGACGCGCTGATCGAAGCGGAACGACAGGAGCAGATCGCGTCTGTTCTGGACCGCTTGCCCGCCTATTATCGAGAGGTGTTGACGCTGCGCTTCCACGAAGGGATGACACTGGAGGAAATCGCCCAGGTGACTGGGGCTCCGCTTTCGACAGTGAAATCGCGGCTGCGGCGAGCGCTGCAGGTGCTGGCGCAAAAATTGGAGAGCATGCAGTCATGACAAACGAAAAAACTCACCGCCGCGCGCGCCATTTGTTGGGCGAGCGCAGCTTCACAGAACTGAACAGAGAAGACACTGCCTGGCTGGAACAGCATCTGGAAGCGTGTCCCGAGTGCGCCGGCTTTGCAGAGTCTGTCGCACAGGCGATTACCGCGCTGCGGATGTCGACCGCGGTGGCGCCGCCCGCATTAGTTGCCGCGACGCGCCGAAGTGTCCGGATCCATGCCAGGTTCTTGCAACAAACCGAAAGCCGGGAGCGGATGCTGATGCTTTCATGCGCGCTGGCGGCGATTTGGGGCGCGTTGCTGCAGCCTTACTTATGGCGTGTCATCCGTTGGGTGGCCGAAGGACTCCACATGCCTGATCCGGTCTGGCAGGCCACTTTTGTGGTTGCGTATCTGCTCCCCGGAATAGCCGCGGCGGCCGCTTTCCTGGGGCGACGTCGGACAGAGGATGTCGCCTCGCCGGGCGTTTCTGGAAGGAGAACACGATGAACCATGACGTGCACACTTTCGCCTCGGAGCGACGGCTCATTCCCAAGTGGGCCATCGCATTGGCTGTTTTCTTTTTCATCTGCGGCCAGGTACTGTTTCACTACCTGATGAGGCAGGAATCTAATCCGCCGCCCGAAGTACTGCAAATCTTGTTAGGCGGACTGGTCGGCGGAGTGCTGGCCGTGTGGATTCTGCTTGTCGGCTATGTGACCCGCGATGCCCGTCGCCGCGGCATGCGAGTCTGGGCCTGGACCCTGCTGGTAATTTTCGTGCCCGAGGGAATTGGATTCATCATTTATTTTATCCTTCGTAAACCACTGCTGGTGGTCTGCCCGCGGTGTGCGGCAGTGGTGCGCTCTCCAGCCAACTTTTGCCGTGGCTGTGGCTACCAGTTGGCACAGACTTGTCCGCGCTGCGGCCACGCCATCGGGTCGGCGGATTTCTATTGCCTCAACTGCGGCTCGCCCCTTCGTCCATCACCGGAGCGCGCGCCGCAGCAGGTTTAGATCCGCTAAACCTGCCGGCGCGCGGACGGTGATATCCATTCAGAACTGACCGCAACTTTCGTGCCAGCGGATAGGGTTACAATGAACGGGAAATGAGGCCGGTCCTGGACCGCTGTTTTGGTTTTGTGTGGAACTTCGTTTCCGTTTCCGATGTCCCTGGTCTTATCATTGTCTTGAATCTCATATCGGATCGTTTTCCTGATGGACTGGGAAAGCGCGAAGAAACCGCCCCTTCGTCGCGAGGCGCATAATGGAACAATCCGCCCTGTCGCTGCTTGTCGCTTGGGAGAGCTTTTACGTCATCATCGGATCCTCGGCCGCAGCGCTCACGGGTCTACAGTTCGTAGTGATTGTCCTGGGCGCCGAAGTGAAGGGGCTGGGCGTCCCGACGACCCGCGCTTTCGGCACTCCCACGGTTGTCCACTTCTGCGCCGTTCTGCTCATCTCAGCGATTCTGAGCGCACCGTGGCGCTCGCTCGCGAGTGCGGCCGTTGGTCTCGGCGCCTGCGGGCTGGCTGGATTTGTCTACGCCCTGATCGTGGTCAGGCGCGCGCGGCGGCAGACTGACTACGTGCCGGTGCTGGAGGACTGGTTATGGCACGGTGCGCTTCCACTCATCGCCTACGCGGCGCTTCTGGCGGCTTCGGTCGTACTCGGGCGCCAGCCCGTGGGGTCCCTGTTCGTGATAGGTGCGACTGCCGTCCTCCTGCTGTTCGTCGGAATCCACAATGCCTGGGATGCGGTCACGTACATCGCGCACGAGGGACGACGAAAGTCGGAGGGTTCCCAGGGATAGTAGTTAAGATTGCGTAAATTCCCGCATGAATTTTCATCACAAAAGACACGAAGGATACAAAGCGGAACGAGGAGCGGGCAGAGCATTGCTGCCCGGAGCGCCTTGAACTCACCTGACTACGTAACGGTGCGCCGCCGCGATCGTGTCTTCTATATTGTCATGGCGGTCGCAGCGGCTGTCGTCGTCTTCGCCGGTTTCGCCCGTACCTACTACCTGCGAAATTTATTCGGAAATCCCCCGCTCCGTTTGCTGCTTCATGTCCACGGCCTTCTGTTCACGTCCTGGCTCGCGCTCTTTTTCATTCAGGTCACACTGGTCGCTGCCAAACGAACCGACATACATCGCCGATTGGGCGTTGCCGGAGCTGTCCTGGCAGCGCTCATGACGGTGATCATCCCCATCACAGCGATCCAGGCATCCAAGCCCGGATTTCGACCGGGGCCGCCGGCTGCGCTCACGTCCCTGTCCGTGCCGTTGATCAACATTCTGGTTTTTGCGATCCTGGTGACGGCGGGGTTCCACTATCGCCGGAAGAGCGAAACCCACAAGAGGCTGATGCTGCTGGCGACCATCTCCGTTCTTCCCGCCGCCATTGCCCGTCTGCCTTTCGCTTTCATCTCTGCCAACGGAGCCCTTGCGTTTTTCGGACCCACCGATTTGATTCTCGTCCCCTGTATTGTTTACGACGCGGTTGTTCACCGGCGCGTGCATCCGGCCTACATCTGGGGCGGCCTGCTGCTGATCGCGTCGCAACCTCTGTGCGTGAAACTCGGGCACACCGCAGCCTGGCTCACCTTTGCCCAATGGTTGACCCGCTGAGACGCCAAGCGATAGGCCGTTTCGCTGTATCCTGGAGTTTCTACATTTTGGGGAGTGGAGAGACGGCCTGAGGGCCGTCTCAGGGGATTCTACATTTTGTGAGTACAGACGGCCCTCAGGCCGTCTCTCCGCGATGCAAAGTGCCAGGCTGAGACGGCCGCCAGAGCGTGGCGGCAAAGACGCTATTTCCCGTTGCCACAAATGTAGAATCTCAGGGTTGGTTGAAAAATAACCAGCCCCCTTTTACATATTCTTTATCTTCATGTAACAATTCCTGTGATCCGGTTCTTATGCCGAGTTCGTTGGCCTGTTTGCAATGATACGTTTTAAGCATTCGCTCTATTTCGTTCTCCTGCTCGTCTGTTTCGCTCCCATCGTGCGCGCAGAAGACAAATGGCTGCGCGTCAAAACGGAGAATTTCACTGTCATCGGCAACGCCGGCGCCAAATCAATCGAGCAGACGGTTTCTCACAAATTGCGCGCAGATCAGCTCCGGCTTGTCGAAAATGTTTCGCCAATACGCGACCTCGACCACCACTGCCAATCAAGGCTACGCCAATGCGCTCGTTGGCGCCTGGCAAGCCACTGAAGCGCGGCGAAGTGGTTAGCCCTAACCCCGCGACGCCTCCGGCGCTGCGACCCAGGAACGAGCGGCGAGTTGTTGCATCTTTTGTTTTCATAGCTGCCTCTGCTGAAGGTTTGGGTACAGGATAATATACCTACTTATGACAGACCGCCTTATGACAGACCGCGTATTCAGACACTACCTGATCGTGTCGTTTTTGCTGACATTGATAACCAGTCCGTCGTCGCCAGGACAAGGCGTGGCGGGTAATTCAGGATTCGACAAGATCCTTCAGCGAGAACTCCTGAAAATGGGCAAAGAGGACCAGCGGCACAGAAATCGAATGATGTCGCTTATGAAGCAGGGGTTGAAGGATCCAAAGGTCCAAAAACGCTTCATCGAGATTACCCGGGCGCAGGACACAATTGATCTCAAAAACATGAGCAGGCTCCGGGAGATCATTCAAAAGCATGGCTGGCCTGGCGTCGGTCTGGTCGGGAGAGAAGCCAGCAGCGCGGCATTTCTCCTTCTTCAGCACGCGGAATTGAGCGACCAAAAGACCTACTTTCCGATGCTCAAGGCTGCTGCCGAAAAATATGATGCATCCATCGCCGATTCCTCCATGCTGGAAGATCGTATATTGATGAGAGAAGCAAAACCGCAGGTTTACGGGACACAGCTTTCGACGAATCACATCACGGGCAAGTTAGAGCTATGGCCAATAGCGGAAGAGGAAAGCGTGGATTCGCGACGAGCAGCGGTTGGGTTGCCGCCCCTGGCACAGTACCTGAAGTTTTTTGGATTACAGTACACTCCGCCGAAAAGGTAAGTCGCCCATCCTGTGGCACCAGCGGCATGCCGCGTCGCTACGTGTGGGCGCAGCGAAGCTTCGCCAAGGTCGTTTCCCGCCTGACTCGATTCATCTGTTACAGTTGTTGGTATACCGACAGTCCGCGGCTTGTTAGAATCAGGCTCGAAAATGCTTCATGATGGAAGCATTCCCTTCCACACATTTCAATAATGGTAACGGAGGAATTGTGGCAGCACGTCCAGGAAGAACAATACGCCAGCTCTCTTCGAACGTGGCAGGTTGGGGTTTTGAAACGGTTCTCTCGATGCTTGTTTTTGCCCTCGCTCTCGGCCTCGCCTTCCGGACTCAGGGAGAGCGGAGCCATCCTGACCGGCTGGCGCGACCCGAACCGTGGCCGGGCTCTGGCGACGGCGCTCACTGTTCGGCGCGAGTGCAGTTCGGCTTTGAGGTCAATCGGGGGCAAGCCCGGGATGAGGTGCAATTTATCTCGCGCGGGAATGACTACACCCTCTTTTTGTCGCCTCGAGAAGTAGTTTTGAGCCTGACTGAGACCGAGCCCCTGTCCGGCGTGCTTGCAACCCCAACCCCGGCCGAGCCCCTGCCCCGCGCCGGAGCCACGAAAACGCGTTCGGTAATCCGCATGCGCCTGATCGGATCGAACCGCGGACCCGATCTGGAAGGTATCGGACCGCTCGAGGGTAAAAGCCACTACCTGATCGGCAATGAACCTGACCATTGGATTCGAGACGTCCAGCGATATGCCAAGGTGAAATATCGGCAGGTTTACCCGGGAATCGACATGGTCTTCCACGGAACCGGAGGCCGACTGGAATTCGACTTTGAATTGGCGCCTGCGGCCGATCCAAAAGCAATAGGCGTAGAGGTGATTGGCGCCGAAGAGTTATTGCTCGGCCCCTTGGGGGATCTGAACCTTCGCGCAGGCAGCCAGTCGATCAGCATCAAGGCCCCAACTGTTTTCCAAAAGGGAGATAATGAAAACCTCATACCAGGACGATTTCGAATCACAGGGAAAAACAGGTTTGGGTTTGATATCGGCCCGTATGATGTGAACAAGCCGTTAGTCATCGACCCGGTATTGAGTTTCTCAACCTATCTGGCCGGAAGCGCCGGAGCTACGGGTCTTGGTATTGCCACCGACGCGTCCGGCAACATATACGTGACGGGAGATGCCAGTTCGGCGGATTTTCCAGTGCGCAATCCGATCCAGTCCGCCTACGGCGGAAGTGGCGACATTTTCGTCGCCAAGTTCAACCCAAGCGGCTCGGAGCTGATCTATTCCACATTCATCGGCGGCAACAGCTTCGACACTCCTTTCGACATTGCAGTGGATTCTTCAGGGAACGCCTGCATTACCGGCACTGGGAAGGCACACAAATCTGGAGTGCAATTTCTTGCCGGAACTGACTTCGGTGTGCCATACGTCGTCCCCGGTTTCAGCCTGCACGAGCTGGCGCTGTTTGTGCAAGCGGGCTTCACTCCATTGGAGGCACTCCAGACCGCCACCATCAATCCGGCAAAATTTCTCGACCAGGCCGATTCCCTCGGCACGGTGGAGAAAGGTAAATTGGCCGATCTGGTTTTGCTCGAAGCGAATCCATTGGAAGACATCCACAACACACAAAAGATCAATGCGGTCGTGGTTAATGGGAGACTCATACCAAAGTCAGAGTTGCAAGCGATGCTGGCCAGCGTTGAGGCAGAGGCTAATAAGAAATGAGTTTGTCTGTAAAATCATCGGGCCTAACACCCGTTCCAGCGGAGCCGCCGCACCCGAGTCATGTGACTATCATCAATCGCTCGGCGGCGGCCCGCTGAACATGGCCGTTAGGCGGCCCCACGTTCAAGGACGGCGATGAATACCAGATTGACATCCATTGCCTCTCACCAGCCTTATGCGAGTGAAGGGACCTCAGGTGAGCACCCGACTTGCCGCCTAACGAATTAAGGATTCTTGTCGCGCACAGTCCTGCAGTATGTGATACGGGACCGAGTGGTGAGCCGGCCGGGCGGAAGAATAAAGCCCAGGGCGGAGCTTGCGGAGCCCTGGGACTGCCCGACCATTCTCGACACCCTGAGCCCGGCCGTTTTTGGGCCGGGCGACAGAATTCCGGGAGCTTGGCTGGCAGCCACTACATCTTCACGCACGTGCAGCTCCCCGAGCCAATTAATATTCAGGAAGTCCGAGGTGAAGCCAAGCCTTACCAGATTAGACAACTCCTACGACTGGTCGAGCGGTATAATCTAAAGCTGATGGAAGTGGCCGGGACTGGCAGCGGCTGCCATCCGCCAGTATGCCGAGTGCGATTAGATTGGCCGGCACGAGAAACTGATTTTTATCGGCAAGCATGGCACCGGCAAAACGCACGCGGGGATTGTCTTTGGCATGGAAGTGTGCCGGGCCGGTTATCGGGTACAGTTCTGGACGGCGGCCGACCTGGTCAACACACTGGTGGAGGCTCGTGAAGAGCGGCAACTGAAGCGCACCCTGATTCGACTGCAGCGTTTTGATCTGATCATTATCGTGGGTTTTTCCCGCAACCCGCTTTTACGTCGACCGTGTTTCCGGGCGGCGCCGCCGTCATCATCTGCACGAGTCTGTGCTGCAGAGGAGCGTGCGTGAGGCTGTCCTGCGGGCTGGGATAGCGAAGCCTGCGAGTTGCCACACGCTGAGGCACTCGTTCGCCACACATCTGCTCGAGGACGGCTACGGCATTCGGACGATTCAAGAGCTGCTGGGGCACAGCGATGTAAGCACTACGATGATTTACACCCATGTTCTCAATCGAGGCGGTCGCGGGGTGCGGAGCCCGCTGGACAATGTGTCTTCACGATGACGTTTCCGCGTCGAACCCATTTGCCCTGACGTTGACGGACGAAGGCATCCGTGGTCGGGGAGACGCCTCGCTAGGCTAATCGGGTTAAGCAGACCGGCCTCGCGATCTATCTGGATAGGCCGCGACAGTCACTCGCTCGCAACCCATTGATTTTTTTCGGATATGTCAATCGTAATGAAGACTACGCACCATGATAGACGGCTGGCGCCCGTCCGCCTATCCAATTATCCAGAACTGTATACTTCAAGTTATGCCGATTGAGAGATTGAGAGGAGGTCCGCGTGAAGACGGTGGCCGTGATGCTAATTCTTGCCGTTTCGCCACTGCTGCTAATCGGTGAGAGTCAACAGTCGTCGAAACCAACGTCGATTTTGCAGTCTTTTGTCATGACTGTTTCCGAAGACGGCAAGGAACAGGCTGACTGGTTCGAGCTTTGGGAGCTCTCAGGCGAGTTTGGTGGACGGATGCCAACGTGTTCCATCCAAGTGGCGTCGTTTACAGCACAGGACGTAACGCGCGTGTATCTCTGGAGCCACACAGCCCAACGCGTGACGGAGGTCCGACCGGTATCTTCCGAGTTGAGATGAATGGTCGGCTGAATCCCTTTTCTGGCTTGGAGGTTATCGTTGAGGTCAATAAGAACCGCACTCGCATTATTGAAATGACTGCCTCAATGCGAAGTGGGAGCCGTGGCCAATCCGTCGTTACCTTTCGTATCGATCGAAGTAACGAGACTCGGAAGCTGCCTCCACTTCGTAATCCATCGTGGTCCCTTGAAAACAGGTGAGGCAGACGGCATAACAAGCCGCTGCAGACCGACGAGCGGCGCGCGGCGGTTGCGGCTCAATTGCAACTTGACTCTCGCGCCGCTCGCGGCTGAGCGGCAGGACGTTCGGCGTCGGGGCTTGAGAGACAAGTCCCGAGTTGAGCAGACAAGGAGAGTGGAGTATGTCAAACGCAGCGCCGATCGAGCTTGGTTCGGTGGTAGCGCTTTGGCGATATCCCGTGAAGTCCATGATGGGCGAGGAACTGAACGC
>DASXQR010000030.1:0-26923 GCA_036507075.1 Acidobacteriota bacterium
ATAGCCTTCGGCTTTTCTATTTGGAAGCTCGGTAAATCGGGGCTCTGGCCGGGGCGGCTGCTTGCCGCCGCATTGGTGGCGCTGGCGCTGTTTTCCAGCAGGCGAGGGCTCTTTCTTGCGGACCGATATGACGATTATGTGGATCGCACCAACAACGGTCCACTTACCGACTTGATTGAAAAGCTGCAGGAACGACGACTGAAGTCGGTTTATGCAAGTTACTGGGTGGCCTATCGTCTTAACTTCGAGTCAGGCGAACGCGTTATCGCCACCCCGTTCGGATTGTGGCGATTTACAAGGATGTCGCGTTACCAGCAAAGCGTCTCCGTTGACCCACATCCGGCGTTTGTCCTGTGCGGACCTGAAGCGGATGAGATGCTTAAATACCTGCGCTCCCGAAAGGCGTGCTTCTCAAAGTTCACACTGCCTCCCTTCGAAGTTTTCTATGACCTGACCCCCGGCGCGCTCGAACCGCTAAGACAGAATCTGGATGTGCCGAAAATTGATGGCAGCAGGTAGCAGGAGAGCAGGAGAGCGGGGAGCGGGAGAGATGGTGGGGGGCACCGTGCCAGAATTCCAGGCGTTAGAAACGTGAGAAAAAAATTCATCGCCTCGGCCCTGTCGCTTCGGATTCCGATCGCGATTTTTTTAACCTGTATGTATTTTCCTTTTCATTGAATACGGCGCCGTTAAGTCCGCCTACAGGAGACTGGTTGATAACGTTGTCGCCAAATTGATGGGTCGCGATAAAAGTGTTCTGTCTGGCACAAGCGAGGAGCGGCGCAAGCGCGGCAAACGCGATCCAAAACAGTTTTCTCGACATGAGGCGCCTCCGGTGGTTTCGTGGCAACACGGTAATGCATCTGCGTTCAACCTGACTCCCGCCCGCTTGGAGGAAAAGGCTGTTTGTCCGGCGAGCTGGAGTGCTGCGTTCCCGTCTCGAAGAGATCGACGGCCAATCCGGTCGAGTCTATGCTACTGGAAATAGCCAGGGCCTGCTTCGCAGCGCCCAGAGAGACGGCCTGAGGGCCGTCTCTCTGGGATGTAAACTGCAAGGCTGAGACGGCCGTCTCTCCTCTCCCAAATGTAGAAACTCCAGGGCCTGCTTTGCAGGCCACAGTACCGCGGGCGTAAGCCGCGGCAAGCCACTCTTCAAGGCTCGCCCGATCCCTGCCACGCATCACCATGAGAGAGTCGAGTAGCGTGTCTTGCCGCGGCTGACGCCCGCGGTACTGATGATGGAGATCGGTTGTCGCGCGGAGAATCCCGACACCATGCGTTCTACACCCAAAATGGTCAACTCCAGTGCTACTGGAAGTAGCCGCTCACGTCCAAAATGAAGTGAACTGTGCCCGCAGCCTGCGCAGTCCGCACATTCACCGCGCCTCCGTCACCTAGCTGCAGCAGCGCGTTATTCGCGCGCGTTAGTCCGGGTCTATAGTTTATGGTTGAGGCAAAAGCGGCAAAAATGCCCGTGGGATAAAGCCGAAGATCTCCCGCGGCGCTTGCGGCGGTCACGGTGACATTGGCAGCAACGGCTTTAGCTGTCATTGGCACGCCGCATTGGCCGGAAATGTTGAACGTGCGGTCGCTGTTCGCCGCCAGCGCGGGGCCGCCCTGGGGGCCGGCTGCATTGCGGGTGTCGGCAACGCGGCACGGCGTGAGGGTAAAAAAACCGGAGGTGGGCATTGTTTGGGAAGGGGCGATTTTTGTTAAGAACGCGTCCTGTATCCCTTTACGATTCGATTGCAGCGGGCGGGCGGTGGGAAAATAGGAAGAGGAGGTGGTACCGCACACGTAAACAACGTCGCTTGAGTCGACCACAATCATTTTCAGCAGATCGCTTTCGTCCCCTCCAAGATAAGTGGCAAAATCCAGAGATGTGCCCGATGGATGGAATTTTGCGATAAACCCGTCGATTGCGCCGTTGTAGGCCTGCAGGGGACGGATCAATGGAAAATCCGGCGAAGAGGTCCAGCCCGAAACGTAAACACTGCCGCCAGGGCCGAGGACCATCCTGGTCGCCTGTTCGTACGACGTTCCACCGAGGTAGGTCGCGTATTCAATGGAGCGACGGTCCGGCGTGATCTTCAGAAGAAATGAGTCGCTACTCGGCGTTGGAAAACGGTATGTGCATTCCGGGCAGGCAGCTTTGTAAGCATTGACGGTGGGAAAGTCATTTGAGTATGTGACTCCCGCCACGTAAATGCTGGCGTTGGCGTCTACCGCCACCGCTGTTCCCTGATCATTACTTGTCCCTCCCAGAAATGTGGAAAAAACAAGGTCGTTTCCGGAAGGTCCGATCTGAGTTACAAAGGCGTCGGGGCAAAAGATAAACCCGGCTACCGACGCGCAATTGCCAAACTTTAAAGGTTGGAAGGTATCTTTTGTCGGAAAGTCGGCCGACACCGTCGCTCCGGTTACGTAGACATTGCCCGAGGCATCGACCGCGATTGAAGAGCCGATCTCGCCCTGGTTTCCACCCAAAAATCGGGAGTACACAAGTGAGTTTCCGACGGCGCTTATTTTTGTCACGATAGCATCTGAGCTACCGGCAAGGGCCTGCGTCGATCCGACAACTGGAAAGTCACTCGAATACGTTGTGCCGGTTAAATAGAGATTTTCCTGTGTGTCCAGCGCGACGCGCCCAAGAAACTCATCGAGTGACCCGCCCAGATAGGTTGAATAGATAAGCGCGGAGCCGGTCGGATTCAGTTTCGAAACCCAAATATCGCGGCCTCCCTGGAGCGCCGGCTGGAACGCATTGACAGTTGGAAAATTAGTCGACGCCGTTGCTCCGGCAATCCAGACGTTCCCGGAAGTGTCCACTGCCAGGCTAACTTCAGAATCGCCGTCGCTTGCATTGCCCCCCAGATAAGTTGAATAAAGAAGAACACCAGTCCCGCTGAACTTTGCCACAAACGCGTCGTAATCCAGGTCGAACGGATATTTCCCGGGCTGGTAGGATCCGGCAGTGGTAGGAAAATCTATCGATTTGGACCTGCCTGCGACGTAAATGTTTCCCGCCCCATCCACCGCTACCGCATCGCCCTCGTCAGCTCCAGTTCCGCCCCAGTAGGTCGAAAAGACGATCACCGGATCGATAATTACGGGCAGCCCGACGTCGTGAGCGCCCAGATCAAATCCAATCCGTCGCGGCGTAATTCGAATGTAGCGGCAGGCGACCTCGACTCTCGTTCCGGCCTTATACTGATACGCCACAGGCTTGTGCTGGAGAAGGCGTCCCAGCCTCCCTTGGACGACAAGGTTGCCCCCGCGATCAATCGCAACATTCGGCAACCCGGGGCCGGTATTAAATTCCATTTCAATCTGTCGCGCATTGGCGCCTGCATCGACGTAAAAATCGTACTCAAGATGATCGGCACTTCCTGAATAAACCAGATCGATGCCCGGATAGATCTCTCGAAAACGGATACGCCGGTAATGTGGAACGTCCTTGACCCAGCGGAGCGGATCACTCCCGATGAAATAATGGCTTTTGCCGGGTAGCCGCTCTTCACCTTCTGCCGCGGCTGCGGTGTTACAGTTGCTGAAACGGATTTGCAGCGTTTCCGCGGCAACTCGGTGGTAGCTCACCTTCGATGGCCGGAAGCCGGGCGCGGGTGATCTGATATCAGGGCGTACACCGGAAAACGAGCGGTAAACCTGAGCGGTGAGTCTTCCAGGGCTAAAGAGCAAGGTGCGCGCTGCTTGACGCGCCACAAATGCTACGCCGGAAGGCGCCTGACCGATGTTCTCTTCAAATGAAAAGGTCCTCAGATAGTTTCCCGATTTCGCAGCTCTCAACTCCTGTGAGGGAGAGGAGTGATGATTGGCGGATGGTGGGCGCTGTTTTCCAGACCTGGACAGCGCTAGCTGCAAAGGACTTTGCGAGTAGCGTTGGTCAGGCAGCCGATACCGAGGCTCTCCGTTGCTGGAGCCAAAAGAAGTGCGCTGCGCGCTTATGCCGCACGGTGACAGCAAGAAAACCATTACCCAAAGCACCCAATGGGATGACATGAAACCCCTGGAAGTAAATTTTAGCTTGTGGCACAAGGGTCGGCAATCAATCCATCTCTATCGAACCGGACAGTGGATCTGCCGGCCAGCGTGATCTGGGCCAGACGCATTCGGAGTGCTGAGACCGTGGAGAGATCCTTAGATAGTCCTTTACGAGGAGATCTCTTACTGGAAGTATCCGACAACGTCAATGATCACGTGCACCGAATCGGTGGGGGTTACTATCCAGACATAGACACCACCGTTAGCGATTCCGAGCGGAACGATGGCATTGTTCGCTCTGGTTCTTCCGTTGGACCAGTTGATCGTGCTGTTGCCTGCCCAGGAAGTGCCGGAGGGGAAAACGCGCGCGTCGCCAAAGGAGTCGCTGCGCGCAAAACCGGTGACGGTAACATTCATCGCCACCGTTTTGGCTGTGACAGGGATGCCGCAGTTCCCAATAAGAATAAATTCGCGCTGCTGGAAAGCCGGAATAGCCGGACCTCCGAGAGGGCCGTTGGGGTTTCGGGTGTCGACAACCCGGCAGGGTGTCAGCGTGAAAAACTGTTGCGGCACGGGAGCACATGTCGGCGTTCCCGGAATGACACCGCGTCGGGTGGCCGGATTTTGATGGAAAGCCGGCCAAGGGGTGGCCGCCGTCGCGGATCCTGCCAGGTAGGCATAGACCTCCCCGTTGGCTGCGGAAGGAAACGGCGTTCCGCTCCCTATGATCACGTACAAGCTTCCATTGTTGTCCAGATTGGTTACGACGGCTCCCGATGTTGTAGTCTGCGTGAAGTAACTGATTTTGCCAGGCTGATGCGTGCCGTCGTCGGTAATCTGGACGCCAGTCGAAGAGATGACGGCAATCTCGGTATTTGTAGCGACGAGGATGTCAAGATTCCCGTCTCCGTCCACATCGGCGACGATTGGGTTGGACGCGTTGAAACTGTTGCCAAAAAAATCTTTGGGTTTTATCGATGTAAAAATCTGTGTGCCATTGAATCGGAACGCATAAATGTTGGCGCTGTTGTCCGCGATGACCACATCCAGTTTGCCGTCTTTGTCAAGATCTCCGAGCGCCGGCGAGTTGAATACCTGATCGGCTACATTTACCGGCCATCCCGGAAGATTTGTGCCGTCACAGCGGAACGCATAGACCTGCTTTCCCACGCCGGGAGTGGTGTAAAACGTCCCCCCGCCCACCACGATGTCTGGACGTCCGTCGCCGTCAATGTCGCCCACGGCCGGCGAGGACATGATCGTCTGGTTTACGAAGCGCGGAAAACCGGGCATTTCCTGCCCGTTCGGCAGGAAAACGTGCAGCCCTCCACCGTCGGGCGTATTGAAGGGCGGTCCCTCGGCATGCGTATCACAGCCGATAATGATTTCCAGCTTGCCGTCTCCTTTCAGATCCGCCAGAGCCGGTGAAGAGAAAGTCGTATCGCGCAGAAATTTCGGCCATCCGGCAAGTGCGGTGCCGTCTCGGGTGATGACATACACGTTAAAGTCGAAGCTTCCAAAGACGACGTCGTTGCGCCCGTCGCCGTCCACATCGCCGATTGCCGGACTTGAATAGACGCCGTCCGGAAGACCGTCAGCATTGGCATCCCCAGTGGTGACCGACCAGATCAAACCCGCCGTTCGTGTGTAGGCTCGAACTCCACCGCTTCCCGTGGGATCGGTCGTTCCTTTGAAGCTAACGACCACGTCGGCAAACCCGTCACCGTCGATATCACCGATGGCGGGGCATCCGACAACTTCGGCGGGAAGCGTAACAGGCCAACCTGCCAGAATCGTTCCGCCAGCGTTGATCACGTAGAGCTTGCGTCCCTTAGTCCCGACGACGATCTCTTTGACGCCGTCATTGTCCAGATCGCCGACAGCCGGCTGGGTGACCACGATGGATCCGGAACCAGCAAGAACTTTGGGAAAGCCGGCGCGCTGGGCCGGAGTATTCGGAATTTGTGCACCTACTGTGGCTGTAAAGATTCCCCAAAGAACGATCGTAATTGCAGCGAAAGAATACCCAAAGCTTATTTTTGATGAGCCGGGGAGGAGCGAAGCGCCGAACAATCTGGCACGTTCGAAACGCGAAACCACACAGCATGCCTCCCTGCGCGGTTCAGAGTGGCGGGTTTTCTTCATCTTGGGAGCGAGCTGTGTGTTTAGAGTGATTTGAGCAGTCAGGGCGCATTAACGGCGGGACACCCCTGCAACTTGCTCATTGGCAGCCCGGTCCTCAGATTCGTGTTATTGGAAATACCCGGTCACGTCCACAATTACATGGCAAGCGCCGGGGACGGCTGTTCCGTAAACTATCGTCAGGTTCAAGCCGCTGGGATCGCCGGTCGTGAGCGGCACAATCGCTCCATTCGCCAGGGCTGACTCACCGGCAACAAAGTTAATCGTCGAAACCAACGGCTGGGAAGTGTTGTACGGATAAAGCATCAGGAAACCATCGGCCGTGGGTGTCACAACAGTGACGTTCAAGGCAACTGCTTTTGCGGTTCCCGGAATTCCGCAAAGTCCGGTGATAGGAAAGCCGCGAGGCTGTCCTGAATTCATCGCCGGGCCTCCCGTGGGACCGTTCGGATTACGAGTATCCACAATTCTGCAGGGCGTCACGGAAAAGAACTGAAAAGGCCCGGCAGGTTCAACCGCGGGCGAGCCGAGCAGAATAATGGCGATGATAAGAAGCGCAGACCGCAGGAAGCGACTCTTTGTCATAAAGTCCCCTTTTGTTGCTTTCTCGAACTAATTCTACCCTAGGTCAAAACCTCGAAAATGTGAGCGATGAACCATTTCGGCCCTGGTATTGGCCGGCCCGTAAACTCTCAGGGATAAAGCTTTTTTGGCCATCTGGCGTTTTCTATGAGTATAGCTGATACCCGTAGCCAAACGAAAAGCTGTAAAAATTTCACTTCGGCCGCTATCGAGAGAAAATATACGGGGAGGATAGAGCACATAGGATTCTCCCCTTGTCCGTGCCCGTTGTCAGCGGTCTGGAGTACCGCCAGTCTGTCTCTAAAGGGCGGGAATTTTCTGCTCTCGGTGTAACTTGCCCACCACGTCGTTACTCAAGCCGTAAAATACAACAAACTGCTGGACTCGGAAGGACTGAAACGGCGTGCCGGTGCTCCAGAGATAACGTTCTAAGTCCTGCGCCTCTGAGTCATACAGCACGAAGGCAGGGTTTGGATCTTGCACGACAATGTCCCGGTATCGAGCCACACGAGTCGGGTAAGCACCGAATGGCGTCGAGATTATTTGCTCATTAGATTCGAAGGCAAGTCGATATGCCACCCAGTAACTGGCATAAACCGAATCGGGCTTCTGGCGGCCGGTTACCTCGCCGTACCGCCCTATTTCTTTTTGTATAAGGGCCTGACATCGGACGGCGCGTACGATGCCGTTGCGGTCTTAGGGACGTTCCTCCTCTATGCGGCGCTGCGACTGGAAGAATCACTGCGGCGCTCCAGAGACGGCCGTCTGTGGATTACGCTTCTGGGTTTGGCCGCCGGGCTGGGCTGGTGGGTCGATCCGTTAATAGTCTACTTTTATCTGGCGGTACTGATCTGGTTTGTCGTCGTCAGACCTTCCGTCTTCGCGCATCTCTCGTTCTACCCTCTTTTTGCCGGCGCATTTTTTTTGGGCGGTTTTCCATGGTGGCATAATAATATCCGTTTTTCATGGCACAGTCTGACCGCTCCGGAATTGGCGGTCGCTTCTATGGCCGGGGCGTCTGCTTGCCGCGGGGCTGCTGGCGATGGCTTTGTTTTCCAGTGGGCGAGGGCTGTTTCTTGCGGATAAATACGACGATTATTTGGATCGCACGAACAATGGTCCACTTTCGGACCTGCTTAAGGAACTGGACAGACGAGGTTTGAGGTCAGTTTATGCAGGTTACTGGGTTGCCTATCGTCTCAGTTTCGAGTCTGGAGAACGTGTCATTGGCACCCCGTTCGGCGCGTGGCGACATACGCGGGTGTCTCGTTATCAGCAGAGCGTCTTTCTTGACCCCCGGCCTGCGTTTGTACTTGCCGGGCCCGAAGTCTATGAGATGCTTCACTACCTGCGCTCCCGAAATGCTTCTTTCTCAAAGTTCACACTGCCTCCCTTTGAAGTTTTCTATGACGTGGCCCCCAATGCCTTGGAGACTCTGCGACAGAATCTGGATGTGCCCAAAGTTGAAGGGAGCAGTTATTCGAAATATCCGTTGACATCAATGATCAGGTGAACGGTGCCGGAACCCTGGTCGCTGTGCACGGAAAGTGTGCCGCCTGGGCCGAGCGGAATAATCGCACTATTGGCCCTCGTCTGCCCGGCGCGGTAATTGATGGTTGAAGTGTTGGGGACGCTCGAACCGCCCGGATAAAATCGCAAATTCCCGAGCGCGGTGGCCCCTGTCACCGTTACATTCAGTGAAAGCGACTTGGCGGTGCCGGGCACCCCGCATACTCCGGCCAGCGTGAAAGTCCGGTCGCTGTTGGCGGAAAGAGCAGGCCCGCCGAAAGGACCATTCGGATTGCGCGTGTCTACCAGGCGGCATGGAGTGAGCGTAAAGAAGTTGCTGGCTGTCGGAGTTATAACTACTCCGGGATAAACGAATTGAGCCGCTGCGATGTCATCGGCGCGGGGAGAAGCGCCGCGGCCGTCATTATGGGCCAGGTAGTACATCAAGGCGTCCTTCAAAACCGGATTCAGCTCATTCGGATTCTCGGAAGAATGGTCAAAACCGATTCCATGTCCCACTTCATGTCCGGTGACCTGTGCCAGGTTGTTCGACACGGCGAGAAAACAGTTCATTCCATTGGCGAATACGATGTCTGCCTGAAACAGCGGCTTAAAGTTAACGCCGTTGACAATGCGGTTGCCCATTGCGCCGAACTGGATGTAAGTAACAGCGAGTGTTCCGGCGCATCCTACCGGATCTTGGATAATCCCCTGCGGATCCCCGAATGTGATTACGTTGGTCCCGTCGCCAAAATTCTGTCCGCTGAGAGCTGTTTGTCCGCCGTCGCTCAACACGATGTGAGTTGCCGGGATGCTGTTCCAAGCCTGCAGGGCGCTATCGATAGCTGCAATGGTGTTGGAAGGTGAAAGCGGGGCATTGGTCGTATTTACATAGAATGGAACCGCGATGCTGCTGTCGAATTGATGCCAGCGCACGCCTCCCGCTTCTAAAGTGAAGAGTCGACCTGGAGGAAAATTGTCACCCTTCCTCCGCCTGGAGGCAGTCCCATCGCTGACAAGGCTGGCATAGGAAAATTCCTGCAGCTCTTCTGACTCGCGCAGCTTCATCTGCGTCACAAAATCGTTGGGCCTGGTTTCCTTCCTCCGGCGAGCTGCAGCCCGATCTACTTCCTGAATAGATCTCAATTGGGTTGCAGGCGTACCAAGCACCAGCGTGCCTGCAGGCGTTTCCTGCTTCAAGTTAGCAGAATCGACTGTGAATTTGCCCTGAAAAAGGTGGGCCGCTCGAAAGAAGCCATCGCGCATCAATTCCGAAAAAACCACCACTTCCTCGCCGACGAAAAATTCAGGCGATCCAAAAACCCAACTCGCGTTATGGTGGAAACGCCCTCCCAGTTGCTTTAAGTAAATCGTTGTACCCTTATTCAGGTGACCGAAAAACTCCCGCTCTACTGAAATTGCGATGAAGGTGTAAATGTTGCCATCGTCTTGCGGCGCACTCTGAATACTGGTAACACGCCCCAGTACTATCGCGTCGGAGCTCGATGCCAGTGCATCAGGCGAAAGCGGAATAACGCTGCTGGCCCGGGAGTTCTGCCAGAAAAACACCACGGCAAGAATGAGCAGGCAAACGCGTCTGCAGAGGTCCCCAGCCCTTCGTTCAGGCCTGTCAGATCTGACTAATTTCGGTTCAGGCATAGGACTTCCCTGGTCGCCAATGATGATACTAAGGGGTCCCTCACATCTGTGAGGGGACTCACGGGTTGAAAACTGTCTCTTACCGTTTCCCCAAATCCCGATTTTTCAGCACGATGGCGGGCTTGGTTGCGGCCTGAGGCCGCACTGTGCCCTTATCGTAAAAAATCATGGGCAAGCTTCTGAAAAGTAAGTTCTAACGGCTGGGTCCTGATTATCTGGTATGATATTCTTACCTCAAAAGTAAGAATCGAGGGTCCATTATGAAAGTCACAGAAAAAGGACAAGTCACCCTGCCCAAGAAGCTGAGGCGAAAATACGGTATTACGCAGGCAACAGAAGTTGAGTTTATCGAACGCGACGGCGCCCTCCTTTTGGTCAAAAAGGCGGCAGCAGGCTCCCTGGCTCGCTTCCGGGGAATAGCCGACAAGAAAGGAATTCCTCGCCGCACCGATGACTTCTTACGACGGATTCGCGAGGGATCGCTTGAATAAAGCTGCCGTGGACAGTTCCGTGATACTCGACATTCTTCTGGATGACCCGGAATTTGCCGGGCCCTCCATGAGACTCCTCGGAACACATATTGCTGAGGGCGCTGTGGTGATCTGTCCTGTGGCTTACTCTGAAAGTGCAGCGTGCCTTTATCCTCCGTCCAAGTTTGTTTCGATTGCAAAAGAGATGGGGCTGATCTACGAGGACTTCGACCCAGAAGTGTGCACTCTGGCTGCACAAATGTGGCGGGATTACCATGCCAGGGGAGCACGAAAGAAGAGGATTCTGCCCGACTTTCTAATCGGGGCGCATGCACAAAGGAGAGCGGATCTTCTGCTCAGCAGGGACAGAGGATTTTTCCGCGCCTACTTTCACGGCCTGCGAGTCGTAGGGCCGTAGCCGCTTTCACAAGCTGCCACGAAACCACCAAAAGTCTTCCACTGTTCTCTGCAGTACGCCTCTGTGGTGAAATCCTTTTTCCGATAGCAGCCAAACCAGCCCACTACGAGAAAATCAGGACCTTATTGAAGATACCCATTCACATCGATTGGCGCCCTCGACATCCACACGATAAAGATTCCACCTGCCCGTCGGGTCATTTGTCTGCGACACGCCGATCAGAATTACCCCTTCCAACCCGCGAAATTTTCCTTGTGAGATCCCTCCCTGGAGAGATAGGCCTAACGAAACCAGTAAAGAATTTCCCCTCCTATGGCTTGGCAATGCAAGAAATCAATCAAAAAAGAGGAGATTTTGAAATGACACCAGGACTGACGCGTACTGGTAAACCGATTGCTCTTTTCCTCAGTATCTGGCTTTTGGCGGCTGCCTTTGTAGCTGCGGCGGAGCAAGGACGAACGGGGCGTTCTGCCGATGGAGAATCCTCCCTTTTGCCGCCGCTGTCAGCCATGATGAAGCGCGATTTGGGCGAGCGGGAACCCGACGAGAACGGTCCTTGGACTCCGCGGATGCTGAAGCTTGCCGGAAGCCCGGGGATGCTGCAACCTCCAGATCGGAAAAATTCATGACCGACTTCTGGCTTGCCACAAAGGAGTCTCCCCTGATTGGGTCTTCGGCGAAGAGGTAAGTTTTCCCCAGGATCGAGCAGGCGATAACAATCAGAGCTGCGGCATAATTCGATTTCATGAAACCTCGCTGCGGTCCGGATGAACCTTGAGCTGCGCACCTTCACATAGGCCGGGTGATGCATCGAAATTTCAATGCCACCCTTCGCTCTTAACGTGTTGCGATGCTGAGTTGATGGCGATGGGAATCGTCGTATCGGGTCCAAAAGTAATCCGCAAATAACCTACGAATCAAGGTAATTCACGCAGGGCCTCAAAAGATCACCGCAGTCGTAAGCCGCGGCGCGAAGCGTCTGCCAGGCAGCGCATAGCGCCCCGGAGGGCGCTGACTGGAGTTTCTGCGCGGGGCCGGGCTGGCCAGGGAGCTCGGATTGTCACTGGAAATAGCCGTTTACATCCAGGATGAAATGCACTGTCCCCGCTGGCATGTCGCATCGCACCGCCAGTGTTCCACCGTTCCCAAGCGGGATCACAATGTTGTTGGCTCGTGTCTGCCCTGTCCTGAAGTTGATGTTTGAAACGAGAGGAAGGCTGGTGCCGCCGGGATAGAGCCTGAGATCGCCAATATTGGTGGGCTGGGTAACTGTGATATTTCCAGAGATCGCTCTTGCCGTGATCGGTATGCCGCACTGGGTTGCCACCGTAAAAGTCCGATCCGTGTTGGCCGAAAGCGCAGGCCCGCCGTAGGGGCCGGCGGCGTTGCGGGTATCGGCGACGCGGCAGGGAGTCACAGTGTGAAAATTGACGCCGGCGGGAACGCCCGACTTCGGATAGATGAACGAGGCCCCTCCGATGTCATCCAGCCGTACGGAGGCTCCCCGGTTGTCGTTGTGGGCAAGAAAGTACATTAAAGCGTCGGACAGCAGCGGGTTTGGCTCCGATGGATTCTCGGAAGAGTGATCCAGCCCGATTCCATGCCCTACTTCGTGCGCGGTTACCTGGTCCAGGTGGTTGTCGGTCGCAAGAAAACACCCCGCTCCATCGTTAAAAACGATATCCGCATCGAGGAGTTGGAAAAAACTGACCGAGTTTACCGTTTGAGCGGGTGATCCGAAACGCATGAAAGCGGTCGCGAGAGTGCCGACGCAGCCAACAATCGGGTCCATTTCGTTGTCAGGATCGTTAAACAAGATCACGTTTGTGTTGTCCAGGGCGTTGCGGGCCGCGATGGCTGTTGTGCCTCCGTACGAAAGGAAAATTTTCGCGGTCACGATATTGTTCCACGCCTGCAAGGCATTGGTCACTGCAGTCGCCGTAGTCGCGGAAGTAAGCGGCGAGCCTGTCGGATTCAGAAGGAAAGGCACCAGGACCGAGCTGTCAAATTGATGCCAGCGAAACTGAGCGGGGGAGGGGAGGGTAAAGTATTTCTCGCCGGAGTCTGCTTTCTGGTTTCTTACTTCCAGAGATGTGCTGATTCCTTGCAGCGAGAATTCCCTCAGAGGAAGGGAATCCGGCAAGTCCAGTTCCCTTCGGTACGGGCCGAGTGGAAGCGCCGGGAAGTCCCTGGTTGCGTCGGCGATCTCACTCAGATTTTCGAAGCGACGGACCTCCGCTCCCAATACGCGAGCGCCTGGAGCCGAATCCGGACGCAGCCTTCCTGATGGCATTACGTTGAATTTTCCCTGGAACAGGTCGAGTACCCGAAAGAAACCGTCCGGCATGAGCCTGAGCAGCACTACAACATCTTCGCCTTCTGCAAACTCGGCCGACCCGAATGCCCACGCCCCTTCCGCGCCGTATCTTCCCCCGAACTGTTTTACGTAGATACTGGTGCCGTCGGGAATCTGGCGGAAGAAATCCCGCTGGACCGCCAGCTCGATAAACGTATCAATACTGCGAGCGCTTCGCACGCTTCGAATCGAAGTCACGCGACCCTGCACAACGGCGTCCGCCCGTGCGATCAATTGCTCCCGGGGCACCATGATGACTGTTGTGGCCCCGACACTTTGACTGGAGAGGAGGAAAAGAGACGCAGCAACGATCTTTCGTATCCACATAAGGCGCAGCGCCGAGGCTGATAATCGTGACTTAAACCATGCCAAAAACGAGTGCAATGAATCACATTTGGTGCCGAATGAGCGAGCTGGTACTTAGTTACGTCGCTGCTGAAGCATTCTCGGGTTGATGCCAGATTTGGAACAGCTGGAATTCAGATCAAAGTTCCGGCTCTGGGAGCCGGCAAACTCCGGTCCTCCATAAGGTCCATTAGGATTGCGTGTATCAACAAGCGAACCCAAATGACCGAACCGCGCGCGTAAGCAAGCGGACTCTCCGGACTGAATTCACGTCGCAGGGGCGGCCTATCATGGTCGCCCGCCTCACAGCCGCCCGGGTTGCCGCCTCCGGAAGGTCCGCTCGCTTGCTTACGCGGATTATGCATGAATCCCCGTAAAATCTGATGAGTTCGCAATGGGTCAACGAGGCGCGCAGTGAAATTAGCCGCGTAGCGGCGATCGAGTTGTAGCCGAGGGCGTCAGCCCTCGGTAGCGTTTTGTACGCGAGCGTAGCCGCGCAGCGGCGACAGAATATAAGATTTCGGAAAAGGGGACATGTGGCAAGGATTCTGTCGCCGCTGCGCGGCTGCTCGCCATTGTGTAACTACGGAGACTCGTAAATAATCTCGGCTCACGCGCGCGGTTCGGCTGGGGGACATCAGAGGGTCCGCTTGCTCACGCGCGCGGTTCTGAATAATTGAGAGTCCCCTTGCTTACGCGCGCTATTCCGATAATTTGAGGGTAGGGTCCCTAACTGCAGTATGTCAGCTTCGCCGAGCATCGAGGCCTATCCCTCGACCGCGATACCACCGGGGTTGTCTGCATGAAAGGGCGGCCAGTCCCTCCGTAAGTATTCGTCAAGACGGAAGAGCGGACACTTCCTCGATCGCAGCGCGATAAACATGGGTCACATTTTCCCAGGAATACCTGGCTGCGACATACTTCCGCCCGACGGCACCCATCCGGGCGGTCAAATCAGGATCTTTAACGAGCCGGCAGAGCGCCCAGCGAGTCTGCATCATCGAACAAGAGGCCTCCGCCGCTGTCCTGGATATGCCGCTCCATTACTTTCGAGCCGCGTCTTGCCACGACCGCCTTGCCATGAGCCCAGGCTTCGAGCGCCGACAGGCTCAGGCTTTCGTAAAGAGAAGGCAGGATCAGCGCGACGCAGTTGCCGACAAGCCAGTTTTTCTGTGATTCGTCTACTTCTCCCAGCAGGTGAACGGCCGGATGCAGCGGCACCTTCATCACCGGAGTGCCTGCCAGCGCCAGTGTATAGCTGCCTGAAGCGTCTCGACCCGACTGCACTCCATGTCCATCCAAAAACCATTCGGTCAGTTCCTTAACTCCTTTATTAATATCCACGCGCCCGAGATACAGGAAAAACTCCCCCGACTGCAGTTGCCTCGCGAAAGCTGCCGGTTTTTGGTCTTTTGCTTCCGCTGATGGCAGTTCCACTCCGGCGCCTGTCGTGGCGCCTTGACCGATCCTTTTTGAGCAGTCGCGCGCCGGCGGTTAACTTCCCAAACGCTGGCGTTGATTGGAAAAGACTGCTGCAGGGTCGGCGCCGCTGTTCCGAAAGCGCCCCGACACCGAGGGTACTGAAGGCTTGGAGCGGGCCTCTACCAGAGTTTGAAAGGAGAAAAGGCCGGGCATGATTGCAACCAGAACCTGCCACATTCTGGTAGCCATCCGCGTCCATCGGCTGTCGCCAAACACAATCTGAAATGGGACGGGAACGCTGCGGATCCTTTCGATTACAAAGCCGGTTTCTCGGATCAACCTGACAAACGAGGCGCGAGTCATCAGACGGCTGTGATCAATATCCAAAATGCCTCTGTCGCCGTATTCGAACCGTCCAAGCAGCAATCCGAAACGGATGGTTACAAAGGCCACGTTCGCAGTGGAGAAAATAAAGCGTGTCTTTGAATGACCCGAGTGTGATTGCCTGAGCCGCAGCAGAAACTGCTCCGGTTCGTGCAAGTGCTCCAACACATCCAGGCACAGAACCGCGTCGTAGTCGAATGGGTTGGTGGGCACCAGTTCACGGTTCAGGTCGCAGCGCCAGTATCGGTCGCAGGCCGGCGGGCTCTGAGCAAGCAAATCCGATCCGGAATAGCTCAGAGTCGGAATCTGTTTTTTTGCCGCAGCGCCGATGTGGCCTGCTCCGCAACCAATGTCGAGAACCGACTTTGGCTTCTGCTGCACCAGCGCCCGCAGCGCAGTCTGGTGAGTGGAACCCAGCACTGAGGTCTTGTCGAGATAGATAGTGCGCTTGTACAGGAGGTCTCTAAAGCGCAAAGAGCATCCCATGCCGTGCTTCTGCAGCCAGTACTGAAATGTAGCTCGAAGAATATTGGCGGCGTAGCGGAAACCCACGACGCGACAGACCTCGTCGGCGTATCTTGTCGGGATGGGGACTTCTGCGACTGTAGCGTCTACGTAAAATGCTTGAAGAAGGATCTCCGTATCAAAGTCAAAGCTGTCTGAGTTGAGTTCGAAAGGGATTCTACCAAGAAGTTCCGTGGAATAGAGCCGCAGGCCACTGTGGTACTCGCTGAGATTTCTTCCGGTAAAAAGATTTTGGATTCGGGTCAGCACCTTGTTGCCGGCGATCTTGTAAAGCGGCATGCTTCCTCGCCAGGCCGATGCCATGCTCCACATGCGCGAGCCCAGTATTACGTCGGCTTTTTTGGCCAGCGCAGTTTCCAGCATGGAAGGCAACGCTTCGGGAGGATACTGGCAATCTCCATGTAATAAAGCCACATGAGTGTAGTTTCCCGATTGCAAGGCATGGCGATAACCCACCTTCTGGTTTCCACCATAGCCCTGATTCTGATCGTGGCGTACAACGTTCCAGCTTTGAAATCCATGCTCTTCGAACAGCTTCTCCGCCAACTCGCGCGTGCCGTCCGTTGAGGCGTCATCAAGAAAGAGAATCGACCATTCGTCGCGGACCGCGGGAATTGCCGCTAGCCTTTGAATCAGTTCGGTGACGTGTGCTTCAGCTTCGTAAGCAACCACCACCAGCAAACTCGAGGCCGTGCCGGAATGCCGAGTGTCAGTATGAATAGACATAATGCATCAGCAGAATTCAGAGCGATTATACGATGTCGCCGCGAACCCGGCCAACTACGCGATATTGCGACCCATGTTCTCTTAGGGTTTGTCTTTGGACATTTCTAACGAACGACTCTGCCGCCTCAGTACCGCATCCGTCAGCAGGTGTGAAAAAATCGACGCCACCGGGCTTGGAACGTGAGAAGAAATCGAAGAGGAGTTGCGGCTATGCCGCCCCTCGTGCGGAAAGGCTCTGCCTTTCCGGGCGATGCCCTCCATCCTTTCTCGGCAAACCGAGGCTGGGCCTCGGTTTGCGAGAAAGGAAGAATGTGAAGAATGGCGCTGCCATTGCGTGAAATTTTCCTTGTGAAGTGTCTCGCTGGAGGGATAGGCTTGGCTGAGCAAAAAAACGCATTGCCCCCCCCATGGCATTGGCAATCCAAGAAATCGCGCTCTGCCGACGGGGACTCCCTGCTGCCGCCGCTGTCGGCCATGCTGAGGCGCGATTTGGGCGAGCGGGAGCCTGACGAGAACGGCCCGTGGACTCCGCGGATGACGAAGCTTGCCGGAAGCCCGGGGATGCTGCAACCTCTGCTCGTGCAACCGAACGATTTCACCTACCTCAAAGTTATTGGAACAGCATTTTCACCGCGCAAGAGCACATCGACATACGACTATGTTTCCAACGGTTGCATTTTCCAGAACGGCGGCTCCGATTTCCGGTTTCAGACCCCTCTGCTGCTTCCCGAGGGGGCGTCGCTCAAGTATGTTCGCTTATACTACGTCGACACGGCAGCGACGGACATGACCGTCTGGCTCACAAAGTACCAGCCGGGGCAGTCGAACGTCGACATCGTCAGCGTGCAGTCGGCCAACGCTACTGGCTACGGCACGACCCTGAGCAAGCTGATAGGAGGTCCTGACCCGGGGGACCCGCCGGCGGAGATTGTAGACAACGCCACCAACGCATACGTGCTGACCTGGGGAACGAGTGTCGCAAACAACACGAACCAGCTCTGTGGCGTGCGCGTGGCATACTATCTGCCGGCTCCCGGCGAGTTCAACCCGATCACGCCCTGCCGCGTCTTTGATACCCGCGCCGTGGGTCCGCAGACAACAGGAGCGCCTCTCGCAAATCCGGGCCCGTACAACTTTCGGATCCAGGGTAACTGCGGCATCCCAAACGGCGCCAAGGCGGTCGCCCTGAATGCCACAGTGGTGACACCGACCCAGGGTGGTGACCTGCGGCTCTTTCCCGCCGGAGGCCCGCTGCCGGGCGTTTCGGTGATGAACTATCCTGCCGGGATTGCCGCCATCGCCAACGGCGCTGCCGTGCCTCTTGCCGCCGTGGCCGTCCCGACGGACAAGGACCTGGCTGTCGTGATCGGAATGGCCGCGAGTGGAACGCTGCACCTGATCATCGACGTCACCGGCTACTACTACTGAGGCACTGAGGGAGCGCAGCTTCGCCGCGTGAGGTGAAGCTCCGCCTGCCCCTGACACTGCTTCGCCGCCGCTATTGCCGCGCAATTGTAGAGACGCCCCGGTGGGCGTCTGCTCCGGAGTCAAACAACACCTCTGCAGAAGACGGCCCATCGGGCCGTCTCGCGAGCCCGCGCGGTAGGAATCTCCCAGTTCCACGCCCGTCAGTACCGCGGGCGTGAGCCCGTGTGCGGCAAATCTCCCCAGCTTTACCGCCGTCAGTACCGCAGCCACTACGTGGTGGCACACGGGTCGAAACCCTGGTACTGACGACGCTGGAGTTGGGTTGATTCGTCTCGCACGGGCTGACGCCCGCGGTACTGACGGGCGTGGAGCTGTTCCTCCTTATTCGAAGGACATAACTGGCCACCCTTATTATTTGCGAAGAATTTTTGGCATGGGACAGGCTTTCGCCCGCATTCCGTCCCATTCTATGAGACGTCCTTCAGGACGTCTCTCCACGCGGCGAAGCCGCGCGCTGGCGAAGCACTCGCCGACGCTTGTCAGGTTTCCGTTACTGAAAGTAGCCGTTGACATCCAAAATGAAATGAACTGTGCCGGAGGTTTGGACGCACCGCACGGTGAATGCTCCGCCTGAGCCGAGAACAATGATGGCGTTGTTGGCGCGGGTTTGGCCGAGCCGGTAGTTTATCGATGATGTATTGGGTATGGCAGTTCCGGTTGGATAAATACGCAGGTCTCCAGCAGCGGCAGTCGGCTGTGTGACCGTAAGGTTGACGGAAATGGCTTTGGCAGTGGAAGGAATGCCGCACTGGCCGGCCGCCACAAAGGACCGGTCCGCATTAGCAGACAGGGCCGGGCCGCCAAATGGACCGTTGGCATTACGGGTATCTAAAACGCGGCAGGGGGTCAGCGTAAAGAAATTACTGCCGGTAACGGCCGCAGGAGGAACAATCTGTCCCCACCATGTTCCCCAACGGTCGAAACCTCCAGAGGGTGCAGCCGCATACTCCTGTATCGTCCACATGTCCGCGTCGTTAAGCGGATCCATCACAGTCTTGCTGTAATCGCCCCACCGGTTTTCGGTCCCTGAAAAAGTCTTTACGTACAGGGCCTCGCCGGCCTTCAGTGCCACGTCATCCTGAAGCGTATTGGCGGGATCGGTTGCGCTTCGGAACGAGTAAGCTGCGCTCGCAAATTGAGCTGACGAAAACCGCGAGTAGCCGATCAACATGTCGCCGTTCTTGTTCACCGTGAGGCTGGGATAAGCGAAATGTTTGCCCCCGTTTGTTTGTGTAGCCGTTGGATCTTCGATTCTTCCCTGTTGCAGGATCGCGGTGCTGGAAGGATTGGAATCCAACTGCCACCACTGCGCGGCCGCGCGGGTGGGAGTAATACCCGCAGGAAGCGTGACATTCTGAGCGCACCAGACTGAAGTCACCCCGCCCACGGTTCGCACCACTACAGACTGCATTCGCGCATCTCCCACGTCAATCCTGCGGGCAGTGCCACTCTGGGGCAAGAATTCACCAGATGGAACCGCCCACGATCCAAGACCGGAGGTGATGATTGCCGTATTCAGAGTAAGTGTCGGCGCAGACGGAGGTGATCCGACCAGCGTGGACTTGCTGATAGTTCCAGAGGCGCTGCTGATGTGGCGCACCAGGAAGACCGTATTGGAAATATTGTCGTAGGTCACGGCGGGCACCAGCGTAAAAGGAATAGTGACGGAGTTGAATGTGAAACCGGATCCGGTGTTGGCGTAAACACCGGCTTTGTCGAAAGCATACACCTGGCCGCGGACAAAGGCATTGGCGGCGTTGGTGAACATGTTGACCGAAACGACGATCCAGTCCTTGTTAAACCCGAGTGTCGGATAATCGGCCCATAACGTATCGGTGTTATCAGCATCGAAACGAAAAAGATTCCACTGGCCGGTGGGATCGCTCGTCTGGCTTGCGCCGATACAGACCGACGAATTGCCGTTTTCCGGATCAGACACGATTGCAAATATCCACCGGTTCGCGAAGGGATCGTACAACACGTGAGGATCTGTTGTTCCAGTTGAACCTGCCGGAAGCACAGGGCTCCAGAAACTAAAGGTCGAAGTAGTGCTGACAGTTGCACCCGCCGGCCTTGACTGAATTCGCACCTGGGAATTCAGCGCGACCATCAGGTGGTTTGGACCCACGGCGCCGTTTGTATCCGGCGGAATAGTCGTGTTGTTGTCATTGAGCGCTTGAAAGCTTGATGTCGCTGGAGGGGAGACTACCGACCGTGGGACAACACCTTCTCTCTTTGCCGCTTCGCTACCGGGAGGTTTTACATCTGAAGGCAAAGGCACATCGTTGGGATCTCGCAGGAACGGATGAACAACATGCGGCTCAGGCAAGGTCGGAAGCACTAATTGCGCCTTGGATAATTGATCGAAGTTAACTGTGGCGGAATCGGTCGGAACAACGGGTTCCCCGGCCAGTTCAATCCCGGTTTGCTGGCCTGTGGGCGCCCCGGTCCTGCTCTGTGCTCCGGCAAACATCCACAATCCCACATAGTGCAGAAGGGCTATCGCTGCGGACAACCGAATCCAGACTGGGACTAACGTGCAATGTCTGGATCGGGCTTGGCCTTGGCGTCCTGCGGATGCGCGCACAGTTTTTCTCATGTGCTTCTGTTTCGTTTATCTTGACGGCAATAATCGAAGATGGACCGCACTCAACTCTGAGCGGCAAAGCCAGGAAATTGACAAATCATGTCACTGTTCACCCAATTTTCCAAGGCCATATATGCCCCTGGCGCTGCGGCAAGACGCGACACACCTCGTCTGAGAGATGGGCGCGATAAATCGCGTCGTGGATGGGGCGCTGATGTTTGATGGGCTATGCCGCACTGGTTTGCCACCGTAAAAAGTCCGATCCGTGTTTGTCGAAAGCGCGGGCCCGCCGTATGGGCCGGCGGCGTTGCGGGTATCGGCGACGCGGCACGGAAGTCACGGTGTGAAAGTTGATGCCTGCGAGAGCGCCGGCGCGGCAATCGTTTCGGTAATTCCGATCACGTAATCCAAAAGTGTGCTCGCCCGCACACAGAGGATGGGGGTCGATCAGGCTACCATCATTCCAAAATCACTAATTTTCCGCGACGCGTAGGAGTTGGGAAGGCTTTTTTATGAAGTCCTCCATACTGTGTTTCCTGTGGACTACTCTGCTGGTTTGCCAGGTCGCTGGTCCTGCGCATGCCGCCACGGTGAAACTGGCTTGGGATCCCAATACCGAACCTGACCTGGCTGGATATAACGTCTACCGATCTCAGACGTCAGGATCGGGCTATTCACGTCTCAACGGTGGTTTAGTTCTCACCCCTTCTTACAATGATGCCGCGGCTGGGAGCGGTCAGACCTACTTTTATGTGGTCACAGCCGTCAATGCGCTTGCATCGGAGAGCGGTTTTTCCAACGAGGTAACGGCTGTCGTTGGGTTCCCCGATCTGGCGATCAGCAAGACCCATGCCGGCAGTTTCCCCGTTGGCGCCAATGGTCTCTACACGGTGACGGTGAGCAATGTTGGATCTGCTGCCAGCAGCGGAACGATCACGGTAACCGATACACTGCCCATCGGTCTGAGCTTTATTTCGGGCTCGGGCACAGGCTGGAGCTTCGCGGCTTCCGGCCAGACAGTTACCTGCCTCAACACTGGATCCGTTGCTGCAGGCGCCAGCAGCGTCTTTACCCTGACAGTCGGTGTCGGGTCTGCAGCCTTTCCGGCCGTCACGAATATTGCCGCCATTTCGAATTTGAGTGACCTGAATCCGGCTAACAACAACGCAAGCGACCCGACGACGGTTACGCAGCCTCCCCTGACACCTGACCTGGCGATCAGTAAGAGCCACAGCGGCAGCTTTAGAGTGGGCACAAATGGCGTCTACACGCTGACGGTGACCAATGTTGGTTCTGCCGCCAGCAGTGGAACGATCACGGTGACCGATAACCTGCCCGCCGGTTTGAGCTTTGTTTCAGGTGCTGGCACAGGCTGGATCTGCGCGGCTGCCGGCCAGGTGGTTACATGCACCAACACTGGATCCATTGCTGCTGGCGCGAACAGAGTCATTACGCTGACAGTGAGCGTCGGCGCTGCAGCCTTTCCATCCATCACAAATGTTGCTACTGTGTCGAATTCGAGTGATCTCAATTCAGCTAACAATAACGCAAGCGACCCGACGATAGTCACCCAGGCGACCTATTTTTATACGCTCACGCCCTGCCGAGTGCTCGACACTCGGAATCCGAACGGTCCTTTCGGAGGGCCCGCTCTGGTCGCTGGCGCAACTCGCACTTTCACGATATCCGGCCGGTGCGCTATTCCCTCAACAGCTAAAGCGGTTTCCATAAACATTACCGTCACAGCGGCAACCGTTGATGGGCATCTCCGGCTCTACCCGGGCGGTACTCCGCTTCCTCTGGTCTCCAGTATCAACTATCCGGCCGGAAGAACGCGCGCCAACAACGGCATCATTACTTTAGGTGCGCTTGGAGATATTGCTGTCCGCTCTTTCCAACCCTCTGGTACGGCGCACTTGATTATTGATGTGAACGGCTACTTCCAGTAACCGCTGAGGCTCGGTGAAACCGATGCGCATCGGCGACTGCAAATCGGTAATTCCTACCCCTTGATGGAAGGACGAGGAAAGGGGAACCGCGCCGGTTCAATAGTGTGAAAAAATTCACCGCGATGGCGCAATGGCGCGAAAGCGAAAATCCCTCAGTTTTCCTTGCGTTCTTGGCGGTCAATTTTCTCGCCTGGGTTACCCTTGGGAGACTTCCTCAATGGACCTTCGGTATATCTCGGTAACTCTGTCCCATGAGTAATTCGCCGCCACATATTGCCGGCCGCGTTCTCCCATCAGCACTCTGGAATCCGGATTTTCGGCGAGCATGTCGAGCACCTGCCGGAGCGAGATTGCGTCATGGAATAATAATCCGCCGCCGCTGTCACGCACATGTCGCTCCATCACGCTGGAGCCGCTTCTTGCGATCACCGCTTTCCCGTGTGCCCAGGTTTCCAGCGCTGAGAGGCTGAGGCTTTCGTAAAGGGAAGGCAGGACCAGGGCGATGCAATTGCTGAGCAGCCACTCCTTCTGTGATTCACTGACCTCTCCCAGCAAATGCAATCGAGGATGCTTCGGCAGGCGCAGCACCGGAGTGCCTGCAAACACCAGCGAGCAGCGATTTGGTTCGTTTTGCTCCCGAAAAGCGCTCGACCCGTTCAGAAACCAGTCCGTCAGTTCTCTCACGCCCTTGTTGAGGTCCACCCGCCCCAGGTAAAGGAAAAATTTCTCCGGCTCCAACATCTGTGGAATGTTTGCAGACCTGGCCGGCGCCGCTGCCGCCAAAGGCAGTTCCACACCTATTCCGGCCACTTCGGAGGGAACCTGGCTGTTTCCAAAGGTTTTGTGTACCAGCAGTCGTTCTGCTTCCGTGTTGAATAGGATCTTTCTGGGGGAATGAAAAATCGGGCGAAAAATCGAAAAATACAGTTGCAGTTCATCGTGGGCGGTCGGCACAAGGATGCTGCGCTCGGGGGCGATGGTGATGCCATCGACGGTGGTGGGGTAGAGGTAGGTAAAGAACAAGACAGCGGCGTATGACGAGCGTAACTCCTCCAGATGGCGGTACAAGCCCGGCGCGATCGGTCCTTGATAGCGCATCCAGAGGCGCTCGTCCTCCAGCGTGTGCGGTTTGTTGTAGACCTTCTTGCACATGCGGTGAAACCGCCAATGCCGGCGGAAGCCTTCGACGCGAAAACGCAGGATCTTCACTTCATTGAAGACGCTGGGGCCCTCGGGGTAATGATTCTTCCAGTCGTAATAATCCCGCGCGCAGGTGGTCAGTACCTCGACGTCATAAAACGGAGTCAAATGCTCCGCCACCGCCCGGCAGAGCGACTCGGAGCCCCCGATCACTTCCTTTCCGTAGCGCTGAATTACAAAGGCAATTTTCTTTTTCATTCGCGGATTGATCGATCTGATGATAATGGAAGCCGTTGGAAAGTGGAATGATCGCTTCTCAGATTCTGTGTCCTGTGTGTGACAAGTTGGCAAATTCTTGTTTTTTGGCAAAGTTTTTTAAGCCATCCACGTCCACGAGCTGCCACGAAGACACGAAGACACGAAGAGTTTCCGAATTTATCCTGAAGTGACACGTCGCGAAATCCACTATCATGTTCCTAAAAGTGGCACTCTAAAATCAGTTTAGATTTTCGTGTCTTCGTGCCTTCGTGGCAGCTCGTGGATCTGCGCGGCTTGGTTGCGGCCTGCGGCCGGGTTGTGCCCTTGTGGTGACTGAAGCTTTGACTCACTACCAAGGCTCAGAGGACGCAGACGCTCAACACACCGACTTCATGGTCATAGGATTTGACGCAAGGCCCGCGGCTCGACCTGCTTCAAGGAAGCGGGGTGTCGGCATGTACACCGGCAAACTGTATCAGGCTCTGAGTGAAAGAAATCGAGCGGTGGGGTCTCCGCATCGCTTCGTCGTTGCTCTTTCCAGAGGAATGCCGGCGCCGGCCTTTGACGACTGCGATTATTTGCCTGCCGTCAAGAGGCCTTCGCGAGCTCAGTGGGTGGTGGATCGGCATACTTTGCCGGGATTTCTGTCCAGGAACAAAATCGAGATTTTTCATGCGACAGATTTCACATCCATTCCCGTTTCCTCATCGTCGCGCATTATCGCTCACGTCCACGACATGATTCCGTTCATTTTCTGGAAGCAATATGCCCCGCGTATTCCGGTAGATTTCAGGTGGGCGCTCAAACAGGCCAGGCGTCGCATGCTGAAGGCGGATCGCGTCATCACGGACTCGTATGCCTCGATGAGGGATATCGCCGAAATTTCGGGTTACCCGCCCGATCGGATCCGGGTTGTTTATTTCGGACCCGCCGCCAGCGACAGCGCCGAAATCGCGTCTGGCCGGCCGGGAAAACTGTCTCCCTACTTGAACGGCCTCACGAGCCGGCCCTATTTTCTCTATGTGGGCGGCACGGATTTCAGGAAGAATGTTCCTTTCCTGATACGCGCCTTTAGCCGGTTTTCAGAAAAACACGCCGAAGCCGGGCTGTTGTTGGTCGGGGAAACGTTCCGAATGCGCGGCATTCGGGAAGTCGAGGAGATTTATAGTGAGATAAGTCGTTGCGGATTAGAGGATCGCGTGCACATTACCGGCTTTGTTGACGAAGAATCCCTGTGTGCCCTGTACAGAGGTGCGCTGGCGCTGGTGTTTCCTTCCCTGTACGAAGGCTTCGGAGTGCCGGTACTCGAGTCTATGGCGCTGGGAACTCCGGTATTGGCCGCGCAGACGTCGAGCATACCGGAAATACTGGGAGAGGCCGGTTTGTACTTCGATCCACTGGAGGAAGACACGCTGGTAGATCAATTGGAAGTAGTCTACACGGGCGGCGCGCTGCGAGAGCGCTTAAGAACGCAGGCGCGTCTCAGGGCCGAACAGTTCTCCTGGGAAAAAGCAGCGGAGGAAGTTTTCCGGATCTATGAAGAACTTTTTTGAAGTCACGAATTACGAGTTGATCACGAATTACACGAATTACGAGTTGATCACGAATTACACGAATTAAACGAATTACACGAATCATTATGTTGCACGTGGGAATTGATTGCAGGCCGCTGCAGGAAGGGGCGGCCGGGGTGCGGACGTACCTGCGGGGGTTGCTGCGTGAGTTTGCCCGCTTCTCGAATCTGCAGGTTACGTGCTTCTGCTCGCGGGCCCTTCCAGCCGTGGAACTGGGAATCAGCTCGCCGCACGTGACGCTGGTAAACGTTGCCGGCCGGTGGGTGAACAACTGGTTCTGGACGGAATGGCAGTTGCCGCGCGCCGTAATGAAGTCAAACAGCGAGTGGGAAAGGAGCGCGCAACGGCCGCGGGTTCGGGAAGCGGGAGGCGCCAGGACGCGGCCGATCGATCTTTTCCATTTCCCTGCCTACACGGCTTCATCGCGCCTTTCATGCCGCACCGTGGTAAGCGTGCATGATGTCAGCTATGCGGCGCATCCGGAATGGTATCCAAATCGCTCCGGGAGGGTGCGGCAGCGCTTTTACCGCGTTTCCGCCGAAGAAGCCGACGCCGTGATTACTATGTCGCAGTTTTCCAAAAGTGAAATCATGCGCGTGTACTCGGTGGCCGAGGAAGACATCTACCCCATTTATCTTGCTTCCGGACTGCAGGACGTCAAACCGGCCCCGCGATGGGATCGACCGGAAAAACTATCGCGCTATCTGCTTCATGTCGGTGACCTGCATCGGCGCCGCAATCTGGTGACTGCTCTGGAGGCGTTCCATCGGGCCGAGCCGGATCCCGACCTTGACTTTGTGATGGTGGGGAAGGATCTTGGCGGGCGGGCTGAAATCGAAGAGCGCGCCGGGGCACTGGGAATTCTGCCCCGCCTTCATTTCCTGCAGGATCTGCCCGTCGATCAGATGCCCCATTACTATCAAAATGCGGTTGCGCTGATCTACCCGTCGCTCTACGAAGGCTTTGGATTGCCGCTTCTGGAAGCAATGCAGTGGCAGTGTCCGGTGGTAGCGTCGCGCGTGGCTTCCATTCCTGAAGTGGCCGGGGATGGAGCCTGGCTGGTGGATCCGCTTAATCCAGACGAAATTGCCGAGGGCATTCGGGCGATTCTGCGCCAGCCTGAGACGCGCCAGCGTTTCATCGAAAAGGGCCTGAAGCGAGCCGCCCTGTTCACCTGGCGAAAAACCGCAGAGCAGACCGCCGAGGTTTACCGGCAGGTTTGCGGGGGGGAGTGAGGGATGGAGGGATGGAGGGACGGAGGGATGGAGGGACGGAGGGATGGAGGGACGGAGGGCTGGAGGGATGGAGGGGATGGAGGGATGGCGGGATGGAGGGATGGAGGGACGGAGGGAGGGAGGGATGGAGGGATGGAAGGCTGTGAACCAAT
>DASXQR010000031.1:0-11087 GCA_036507075.1 Acidobacteriota bacterium
GCACTTCGTTTACCTCCCCTGCTTTCGAGCCCGATGGCGGCGCGCAGCCTTTTTCACTACACGTTTCACAGCCGGTTTCTTGCGGACCGTAGACTTGGCTTTGGAAACTGTTTTTGCCCGCGAAGCCACCTCGGCCGCATGAGGTGGTTCGGGCTTCAACTCGGTAGTCACTATTTCTAAAGGCTTGTCGGTCAGATTTTCCACAGCGTGACGGATGGCGGGACGCCATGCCACCTCTCCCGCCCTGGATTCCATCTCCTGGCTTCTTCCATCTCCCAGGGTTACCCGAGACCTCCCGCTGGTGAGATTTGTCGTAATGCGGGCGGGGTGCTCGTGCATGGGAGATTTCTCACGCGGCCCGAGCCTGAAGCGCAGCACACGAATGTGCTGGTTTTCGAATTCCACTCTGTAGTGAGAAGGATCTACCTTGACGGGATCCTGTGAAAAGCAGTTGAGATGCCCACACCATGTCACTAGTGCAGCGAAAGCGAAACGCGTATGCGATTCCCACGTCATTCTTCTTCACCTTTTGAAACGGAACCTATCCGTTGTCAGTAGTCCGTTGTCCGTTGTCAATGTCTAAAGTCGAACGTCTCAAGGTCGAAGGTCGGAAAACTGCATCTCTATTCGACCTTCAGACTTTCAACATTGACAACCGGACAACGGACCACTGACCACGGACTACGGACCACCGACCACGGACCACTGACCACGGACAGGTCGCTTTCGCGCCTTCGCAGTTCATTCTTTCATGCGTATAATAACCCCATGGACAAGCCGAATATCGAGAAAGCCACTTTTGCCGCAGGGTGTTTCTGGGGGGTTGAGGCGACCTTCCGCCGCATTCCGGGAGTCGCGGCTACCGCGGTGGGATACATCGGCGGGACGCTGCCCGAACCTACCTATGAGGACGTTTGCACCGATCGCACCGGACACGCCGAAGCGGTGGAAGTGCAATTCAATCCATCCAGAGTATCATACCGGGAATTGCTGAAGGTCTTCTGGGAAAACCATGATCCGACGACCCCTAACCGGCAGGGACCCGACGTGGGCACGCAGTATCGCTCGGCTATTTTCTATCACACGCCCGAGCAGGAGGCCGAGGCCAGCAATTCCAAAGAAGAATTGGAGCGCAGCGGAAGGTTCAAAAGACCAGTGGTCACTGAGATCGTCCCGGCCTCGCGCTTTTACCGCGCCGAAGACTACCACCAGCAGTATCTGGAAAAGCGGGGCCTGGCGCACTGCAGAATTGAGTAGCCTCCAAATGCGGATTTCGGAATGCGGAATGCGGAATCTGTCTAACTTGGAGCTATAAGGGCTGAAACCAAATCACTTCCTATTCCGCATTCCACATTCGCGGCCTCGAATCTGCCTATGTGATAAGTCTGGACTGAGACGAAAACTTAGGCAGGAGGTTCCAAACTCTTACCCGCCATTGCTCATGCTCTTGAGGAAGTCTGCGTTGGCCTTGGTCTTGCCCAATTTCTCCAGCAGCAACTCCATACTCTCGACGCTGGACAGCGGATTGAGCACTTTGCGCAGTACCCAGACGCGGTTTAATTCCTCCTTGGGCAACAGCAATTCTTCCTTCCGCGTTCCCGACTTGTTGATGTCGATGGCGGGGAAAACACGCTTGTCGACCAACTTGCGGTCGAGATGAATTTCCATGTTGCCGGTCCCCTTGAATTCTTCAAAGATCACGTCGTCCATGCGGCTGCCGGTGTCAATTAACGCGGTGGCGATGATGGTGAGGCTTCCACCTTCTTCAATGTTGCGCGCCGCGCCAAAAAAGCGCTTGGGCCGCTGCAGAGCATTGGAATCGACACCGCCCGAGAGTACCTTTCCCGACGGCGGCACGATGGTGTTGTAAGCGCGGGCCAGGCGCGTGATCGAATCGAGGAGAATCACAACGTCCTTTTTGTGCTCCACCAGGCGTTTCGCCTTTTCGATCACCATTTCGGCGACCTGCACGTGACGGGCCGCCGGCTCGTCGAAAGTCGAACTGATCACCTCGCCCTCCACGGAACGCTGCATGTCGGTGACTTCTTCGGGCCGTTCATCTATCAGCAGCACGATCAAAATAACCTCGGGGTGGTTCTTGGTAGTGGAGTTGGCGATGCTCTGCAGCAGCATGGTCTTGCCGGTGCGCGGCGGAGCAACGATCAAGCCCCGCTGGCCCTTGCCGATGGGAGTGAGCAGATCCATTACGCGCCCCGAGAGATTGTTTTTTGCCGTCTCCAGCAACAGCCGTTCGTTGGGATATACCGGGGTCAAGTTTTCAAAGAAAATCCTTTCGCGGACTACGTCCGGGTGTTCAAAGTTGATCGCTTCGACCTTGATGAGGGCGAAGTAACGCTCTCCGTCCTTGGGCGGACGTATCTGTCCTGAAACCGTGTCTCCCGTGTGCAGGTCGAATTTCCTTATCTGCGACGGGGAGACATAAATATCATCGGGACCCGGCAGATAGTTGTAGTCGGGCGCGCGCAGAAAACCAAAGCCGTCCGGAAGCGTTTCCAGAACGCCTTCGGAAAAGATCAGGCCGCTTTGCTCTGTCTGTGCCTTCAGGATCTGAAAGATCAGATCCTGTTTTCGCATCCCGGTGGCCCCGCTGATGTTCAAGTCCTTGGCCACCTTGGCCAGGGCCTGAATATTCATCTCCTTCAGGTCTTTGATGTTGAGGGGTTCGCTCCCCTCTTTCACTGTTACGTTTTCCTTTTCTTCAGCCATATAAGTTCTCCAATTTCCAAACCTTATTGCAGGCCCTGCCGCGCTTCTGCGCCGGCACGCACCGCCCGGTTAATCTCTTTCCAAATCTCTTTTAAGCCTTCCTTCTTTCGGGCCGAACAGGCGAGCAGCCCGAAGCCAAATTGCCCGCGCAATTCGCGCAGCCGCTTGTGTCTCTCACTCCCGCCGGAAGCGTCAATCTTGGTCGCCACCACGCGGAAGGGTACCGTCAGCGATTCAAGCCAGCACTTCATCTGTATGTCGATTTGCATCGGCGAATGGCGGCCGTCAACCAGCAGCAAGACCAGTGCCACTTGGTCGGAATCCTGAAAGAACTTTTCAGTGAACGATCCCCACCGGTCCCGCGCCTGCTTCGGGGCTCTGGCGAATCCGTAACCCGGAAGATCTATGAAATAGAATTTCTCGTCGACTAAAAAGAAATTCAAACGCTGAGTCCGCCCGGGCGTATGGCTGGTCTTAGCCAGCCCGCTCACGCCCACCAGAGCGTTAATCAGGCTCGATTTCCCTACATTTGAGCGACCTGCAAAGGCAATTCGGGGAAGCTTTGAGGCCGGATACTGCTCTGAATCTCCAGCGCTGCACACAAAGCGGGCGCTGTGAAATTTCATTCGTTTCGTTCAACAATTCGAGCTACTGCACTGCAACATCTGGATCGATACCGTGGAGACGCGACATGTCGCGTCTGAGCTCTGACGCGGCATGCCGCGTCTCTACGCTTGAAAATGTCCAAGAGATGCCCAGCGGGCCGCCTCTACTAGTGCCAAATCAGGTGTTACGATGCACTAGTGAGTAATCGATTCGTTAGGTTTCGGATGGTCCTGAGTCTCGAGTTTCGGCGGATATTCTTCCGTGGCCTTTTCCTTTAATGCCGTCAAGTTTAACGGTTTTTCGAGTGCAAGATCAAGCACTTCGTCCATCGTGTCGACCAGGTGGATATTCAGCGCCTCCAGCACGGCTGGGGGAATGTCGCGCAAATCCTTCTCATTCTCCTTGGGCAGAATGATGTGGCGAATGCCTGCCCGGTGCGCCGCCAGCAGCTTTTCCTTGACCCCTCCGATCGGCAGCACCTTGCCCCGCAGGGTGATTTCGCCGGTCATGGCGACGTCTTTGCGAACCGGTATCTTCGTCAGCGCCGAAACGATAGTGGTCGCCATGGTAATGCCTGCCGAAGGACCGTCCTTGGGGATCGCGCCCTCGGGAATGTGCACGTGCACGTCCAGCAACTTGTAAAAATCCTTGGTCAAGCCGTACGCGTCGGCCCGCGAACGAACGTATGAGATGGCCGCCTTGGCGGACTCCTGCATTACCTCACCCAACTTTCCGGTGAGCATCAGATCGCCTTTTCCTTCCATCGAAGTCGCCTCGGTCAGAAGCACTTCTCCTCCCACCTCGGTCCAGGCCAGGCCGGTCGCCAGGCCCACCTCGCTTTGCTGGGAAGCCAGGGACGGCCGGAACTTGGCGATGCCCAGGTACTCGCGCACCAGGCTCTCCTCGACCTGCTGTTTGAACTCGACGCCTTCATCGGCGACGATCTTGCGGACCACTTTGCGGCAGATATTTGCAATTTCGCGCTCCAACTGGCGCACGCCGGATTCCTTGGTATAGGAACGGATCATTTCAAGGATCGCGCCGTCGCTGAACGTCAACTGATCGGCGGTGATCCCCTGCGCTTCCAGTTGTTTTGTAACCAGAAACTGCTTGGCAATGTTGAGCTTCTCCAATTCGGTGTAACCCGACAGCATGATTACTTCCATACGATCCTGCAGCGGCCGCGGGATCGAATGCAGCACGTTGGCCGTTGCGATAAACATTACCGAAGAGAGGTCAAACTCGGTATCCAGGTAATGGTCGACAAATGCGTGGTTCTGTTCAGGATCGAGCACCTCAAGCAGCGCCGCGGAGGGATCTCCGCGGAAATCCATGCTCATCTTGTCCACTTCATCCAGCACAAAGATCGGATTTCTGGATTCCGCCTTTTTCATCATCTGGATGATCTGCCCCGGCAGGGCGCCGATGTAGGTACGGCGATGTCCGCGGATTTCCGCTTCATCGCGCACACCGCCGAGTGAAAGCCGGACAAACTTTCTACCGGTGGCACGGGCGATCGACCTGCCAAGCGAAGTCTTGCCCACACCCGGAGGCCCCACAAAGCAGAGAATTGAGCCTTGGGGCTTTTTCACGCGAGCACGCACAGCCAGAAACTCAAGGATGCGTTCCTTGATCTTGTCCAGGCCGTAATGGTCTTCGTTTAAGATCTCCTCAGCCCGCTTGAGATCCTTCATTTCCCGCGTTCTTTTGTTCCAGGGCATGGCAATCAGCCAGTCCAGGTAGGTGCGCGAAACGGTCGATTCAGCCGACATGGGGGGCATCATTTCCAGCCGCTGGATTTCCTTTGTCGCCTTATCGTAGGCGTCCTTTGGCATTTCAGCTTCTTCAACCTTCTTCTTCAACTCGTCCATCTCGCTCTTTTCGTTGCGGCCGAGTTCTTTTTGAATCGCTTTGATCTTTTCATTCAGGTAGTACTCGCGCTGCGCTTTCTCCATCTGCTTGCGCACGCGGCCCTGAATGTTCTTGTCCATCTTGATCTTCTCGATCTCGATTTCGATCAGCTCGTTGATTTTCTCGATCCTCTCAACGGGATCGAAAATCTCGAGCAGGCTTTGCTTCTCTTCCAGCGTGATGGGAAGGTTAGCCGCGATCGTGTCCGCCAGGCGGTCCGAATCGGTGCTGCGGGCCGCCTGAACAATGGTGTCGTAATTAATGTTGGGATTGAGTTTGGCAAATTGCTCAAAAAGACTGTTAAGCCTCTTGGCCAGAATGGAGCCCTTGGCCCGGGTGCCGGACTGGATCTCTTCGAACTGCACTTCAGCCACAAGATATCCATCGACGTCGGTCACCTCGACGGTCCGGGCCCGCCGGATTCCCTCCACCAGAACCTTGATATTGCCATCGGGCAGTCTCAGGCTCTGCACAATGTTGGCAACGGTCCCAACCGAGTAAATATCGCTGGACTTGGGATCGTCGACTGAGGCGTCAAGCTGAGTTGCCAGATAAATCTTCTTGTCACCCTGCAAGGCCTTTTCCAGGGCCAGTACGGAAGGGGTGCGCCCGATCACGAATGGCACCATCATGTAAGGGAAAACCACCACATCCCTGATGGGCACCATCGGGTATTGCTGGGTTTCTCTGGTTTCAGTAGTGTTCATATTTTCATTAAATCCTCGAAGTAAACCGCCCGTCGAGGACAGCCGGATAAAAGTTCTGCTGTCTTAAAAGACGCCAAAACTCGGCAAAAGTTTCAGTCGGTCCGACAGCCCGAATCCTACTCCCCCTTCATAAGATCAAGGGAATCAATAAGCAAGGCAGGGGAAAGGGGTTATTTAGGAACCCACCGGTTTATCCGGCTTTTTCAAGGAGCTTGAAGACGATTTCCTTATTCTCTACCATCTCTTTTGTGATTATGAATTCTTTTACCTTCTTTTGGGAAGGAAGTTCATACATCACGTCGAGCATGAGGTCTTCCATGATGAGACGAAGGCCGCGAGCACCAATTTTGCGCTCGATGGCGAGCGAGGCAATTGCGTGCAGGGCTTCCTCGCTGAATTTCAATGAGACGTTCTCAAATTCGAACATTTTCTGGTACTGCTTTACCAGAGCATTGTTCGGCTTGGTGAGAATGTCAATGAGGGCCTTTTGATCAAGCTCATGCAGAGTACACAGGATGGGCAACCGTCCCACGAATTCCGGAATTAGCCCATACTTGATCAGATCTTCCGGCAGCACCTGCAGCAGAATATTTGTGTCATTCGGTTTCCATTTGTTGCCGGCTTCCAGTTTGGCGCGAAACCCTAAAGAGTTTTTACCCAGACGCCGGCGAATAATCTTCTCCAGGCCGACGAAGGCGCCGCCGCATACGAATAAGATATTAGTGGTGTCGATCTGCACGAATTCCTGGTGAGGATGTTTGCGCCCGCCCTGCGGCGGGACATTGGCGACAGTTCCTTCCAGTATTTTCAACAGGGCCTGCTGCACTCCCTCGCCTGAAACGTCGCGAGTGATGGAGGGGTTCTCATCTTTTCGAGAAATCTTGTCAATTTCATCAATGTAAATGATCCCCTGCATGCAGCGGTCTTTGTCGCCGCCCGCCGCCTGCAAAAGCTTCAATATGATGTTTTCGACATCTTCACCCACGTAGCCGGCTTCAGTCAGCGTGGTAGCATCAACCAGCGCGAAGGGAACACTGAGCATTCGCGCCAGCGTCTGCGCAAGGAGCGTCTTGCCGGTGCCCGTCGGTCCAATCAGCAGCACGTTGCTCTTGGCAAGCTCGACATCCTGATGGCGACGCCGGCCGATCTTGATCCGCTTGTAATGATTGTAGACGGCGACTGCCAGCTTCTTTTTGGAAAGCTCCTGGCCGATTACATATTGATCCAGAAAATCCTTAATCTCGCTGGGCTTGGGAAGGCTGTCGCGGACGGTGGCCGACTCCTGGGTGATGTCATCAGAGATTATTTCATTGCAGACATCCACACATTCATCGCAGATGAAAACCGTGGGTCCTGCGATCAGCTTCTTGACGTCGTTCTGACTTTTGTTGCAGAAGCTGCAACGCAGGATGTCTTCGCCGTCCTTTTTCAAAAGGCCTCCTAATTCCGGTTGAAGAGGGGATCTGGCATAGGTCAGTCGCGCTTAGAAATTACCGAGTCGATTATACCATAGTCCTTTGCCTGAGCCGCCGTCATTATGAAATCACGCTCAACATCACTCTCGATTTTCTTGACGCTTTGACCGGTATGTGATGCCAGAATCCGATTGGTAACCTCCCTCAGCCGGAGAATCTCCCGCGCGTGAATATCAATGTCGGTAGCCTGCCCGGAGAGGCCACCCATCGACGGCTGGTGAATCAAAATACGGGAATTTGGAAGCGCGAAACGCTTGGCTGACGATCCGGACGCCAGAAGCAGCGCGGCCATGCTGGCAGCCTGTCCGATGCAGTAGGTGATCACGTCATTCTTGATGAACTGCATGGTGTCATAAATGGCCATTCCCGCGGTGATCGAGCCGCCGGGCGAATTGATATAAAGCGAGATCTCCTTTTCCGGGTCCTCGGCTTCCAGAAAGAGCAACTGGGCGGTCACTACGTTAGCGATAGTGTCGTCAATCGGCGCACCCAAAAAAATGATGTTGTCTTTCAGCAGCCGCGAGTAAATATCGTAGGCTCTCTCGCCACGGTTGGTCTGCTCCACAACCATCGGAATTAATGTCACGGCGACACCTCATCAACTCTTGCGCTGTCCAGAACCAGTTTCATTGCCTTTCTTGATTTCAACCGGTCCCTCAACTCTTCCATCCGGTTCTCCTTCTCATAGTGTAGCGCGATTTTTTCCACGGCTTGCTTCTCGATTTTCGCGATACGTTCCAATTCATCATCAAGTTCGTCCTCGGAAGGATCCAGGGCTTCCGCCTGGGCAATCCTGTTGAGCACCAGAGCGGCGCGCACGTCGCGCTCGCTCGGTTCGTTCAGGTCGTCCTTTATTTTTTGCCAGTTCACACCGCTGCGGGCCGGATCCACGCCGCGGCTGGCCAGTTCCAAAGCAAAGTTTTGAATCTTTTGCTGCACCCTGTCTTCCACCAGCACGGCTGGAACTTCAAATCGGTTGCGGTCCAGCAACTGATCAATCGCCTGCTCCTGCATCGCTGTCTCCAGTTCGTGCTGCCGCCGGTGCTCGATGTCCTGTCCGATTTCACGGCGCAATTGTTCCAGGCTTTCACAATCCTTTCCAATCTCCTTTGCAAAATCATCGTCTACCCGGGGCAGTGTTTTCTCCTTGATGTTCTTCAGCGTCACTTTGTAACGAATCGACTTTCCAGCGAATTCCTTTCGGGCGAAGTCGTCCACATAGTCTACCGTGAACTCGCGGGTTTCTCCCGGCACAGCGCCGGTGAGGCTGTCGGTAAACTCAGGCAACGTTCTTTCATCACCCAGAAGGAGCGACCCGCCTTCCTCTTTCAGCGGCTCTTCATCCGTGGGCTCATTAGATTCCTTGTCAATGCCGGTTCCTTCAATGTCTGCAACCACCTGGTCTCCGGTTTGAGCCCCTCTTCCCTGCACCGGAATGAACTTGGCCAGCTTCTCACGCAGACTATCTATCACTTGATCGATGTCTTCGTCTGTAACCGGCTTCACCTTCTTTTCCAGGCGCAATCCTTTGTACTCACCGAGCTCGAATTCGGGAGCGACCTCGAACACTGCTTCGTACTGGAGAGGCTGTCCAACCTGAAAATCCAGTTTTTCAATCCGCGGCAGCGCCAGGGGCTTCAGGTCTCGAGATTTGACCGCCTCATCGTAGGATTTCGGCACCAGATCGTGGATCAACTCGTCCTTGATCTCATTCTTGAAGCGACTGCGGATTAATCCCAGCGGCGCTTTCCCCGGACGAAAGCCTGGAATGCGCGCCAGCGAAGCGATTTTGCGTGAGACTTCTTCGTAAGCTCTCCTGGTCTCCTCTTCCGGTATTTCCACCTTCAGTTTCTTCTTTACCGAAGAGAGATCCTCGAGTTCGATTTTTACTTCCATAGGCACAAAATCACTTATACGTTGTGTAGATCACAAATGTCAAAGAATCGGGCCAGGCAGCAATGGTCTGGTTTGTGCTGCCATCGGGAAAAAGGACTTCACCACAGGGGCACAGCCCGGCCGCAGGCCGCAACCAAAAAGCCGTCCACGTTCACGAGCACGTGCACGTCAACGACCACGTCTCGGGTCCACGTTCACGACAACATACAGACAGCCCCGCAATTCTGCGTAGTCTGGGACGAAGCGAGCCCAGTTGTAAACGTAATCGTAGACGTTGACGTGCACGTGCTCGTAGACGTGGACGGCTTTTTGGTTGCGGCCTGCGGCCGGGCTGTGCCCTGTGGTGAAGTCTTTTTCGTGATGGCTACCGGGCCAGGAACTCGCGCAGCTTGCGCACCGCTTTCCCTCGATGACTGAGCTCGTTCTTTTCGGCACGAGTGAGTTCGGCCATGGTCTTTTCCGCCTCCGGTACCAGAAAAACGGGATCATAGCCAAAACCGCCGGTGCCCTGCGGCCTGGAAACGATGAATCCGCGACACTCTGATTCACAGAAGAACTGCTCTTCGCCGTTATCGTAATAACTCAGCGCGCAAACAAAGCGGGCCGGAGATAGAACGTCATAACCGGGGACCTTTGGCACATCCACACTGCCGATTTCAAAAGACTCCATTTGTTTGAACTTCTCCTCGGCGGTCAATGGTCGCACCTTGTCCAAACGCGTGGATGTCGCCGAAGAACCTGGCTCGCGCCGCTTCGCTTTCGCCTCGGATCGAAGGGCGCCGCTTTCACGACTTACCTGTTTGATCTCTTGCAGCAGCTTTTCGATCCGATCGTGATCGGAAGCCGCCGCGCCGGCATAACGCGCCGAGTGAATGCCCGGCGCGCCTCCCAGAAGTTCCACCTCCAGCCCGGAATCATCGGCGACCACCGGCATTCCCGTGAGCCCGTGGAAGTGGGCTGCTTTTTCTCGCGCGTTTTCAGCAAACGTGATCCCGCTCTCCTGAAACGGGTCGAGCCCGGGAATGTCATTCAGAGACACCAGTGCTACATGCGGCAATCGGAGAAGCTCTCTAAATTCGGAGAACTTTCCCGTGTTTGAAGTGGCGATTAACAGCTTCATCCGATCGGTTCAACATCTGAGGCGTCGATCTCGAGGGCTACCGACTGCTGAATAAGGTCGACCGAGAGAATGAATTTGAACTTGTTCTTCTTTTTCAACAGTATTCCCTGCATGCCTCTCAGGGCGCCCCGCCGGATTTCCACGCGCTGGCCCACCTTTACATAAGGGTAAGGATCATACTTGATGGTCGTTTGCAGGAAAGTCTGGATCGCCTGGATCTGCTCATCGGGGATTGGTTCGGCACGGTTGTCAAAGCCGATGATCCGGGCCACTCCGGGCACTTTGACAATGTCAAGCCGCCGCTGCTGCATCGGGACATGCACAAACAGATAACCTGTGAAAAGTGGAATATGGACTCGCTGCTTGCGATCCTTCCACTGGCTCAGCACTTCGCGCAGCGGCAGGAAGGTTTCGATACTCTTACGCTGAAGTTCCTCTTCAACGACCTTTTCGTGGCGCGAACGTGTGTAAACGGCGTACCAGCGCATTTCATCCATGCGCTTAAATTACCACCGGCGTGGTGGTGTTTGCCACCTCGATGGGGATGGAGGGAGGGAGGGAGGGATGGATGGATGGAGTTATGGAGAGATGGAGGGATGGAGGGATGGAGGGATGGAGGGAGGGAGGGATAGAGGGATGGAGGGA
>DASXQR010000032.1:0-42067 GCA_036507075.1 Acidobacteriota bacterium
GCCGTTTTAACGGCCTTTTTTCTTCTGACAGCCGGCCTTGAGGCCGGCCGACTGCTCCTCCTCCTGGGTGCATTCCAATCTACTGATCAACGTCCCTCGAGCATGGTGCTCTTTTTGCCTCCGGATGTAGTCGCAAACAAATTCCAAATCCTTCCTGCCAAAGCTCACCGCTCCATAGCCTTCCTGCCACTTCAGTCTGGCGCGCCTACCCATCTGCTGATTGATGTAATGCGAACTGGCGCCCTTCAGGTCGCCAATCCAGGTGCTGAGGGTGATGGTGGGAGGAACACGAACTGCAAGATGGACGTGATCCTCTACTCCGCCAGTCTCAAATACGCAAGCTCCGGGTGTTTGAGTAATCCGATGGCGCAGGTATCGGTACAAACGTTCTTCCACATCCGCGGTAATAACGCGAGCATTCTGCTCGGTATGCCAGGTCAGGTGAAGAAGAATCTCTGCGTAGGCTCTGTGGGCCATGGTTGCCTCCATCAGGACATAACTGCCCAGCAGAGAAATCTGCGAAGAAATTTTCAGCTGGCTAAAGCCGGTCTTGGAAGGCCGGTGAACCGGCCTTGGGACAAACGATTGGATGACGCTTAAACCCCGGCCTGGGAAGGCCGGGGCTGAAACCCTTCGGGAAAGGCCGCTGCAAGCGGCCTGAGCAGGTTTGGACGGCCCTTAGCCCCGCCGGCTTGGGTCGGCCGGGCTGGAGCCCTTCGGGCAAGGGTCGCAACGAAACCTTTACAGACAGCCCTACGTGCACGTAGCGGCAAACGTTGACGTTGACGTGATCGGTTTTTGTGTTTTTCTGAAAAATCTTGTTAAAAAAACAAGAAATTACCAACAAGTGGCGCAAAGGACACAAATTTCTGCGGCTGGCTCGTCTGACTTTGTGATCTTTGTGTCTTTGTGGTGAAAAAATCATTACCCGGCAAGTGGACTTTCGACTTGACCTTGAGACTTCGACTTGCCTTACCAGGAATGCTCGTTTTCCGATGCTTCATCCGAAGAAGTCGGCGCCTCGAATTTTGCGGGAATGCGCTCCCAGGCGGTGGTCTGCCAATTGTCGACTGACATTGGCTTATAGACCCACGAAGGCAGAAGAACTTGAAAGTGGTTCGCCAGCGAATATACATACGGCTCGTACATGCCCCGCAGGTGAGCCAGTTTCTGGCGGGCTTCGGCAACATCACAAAGCGGGACGCCGGTCTGCGCCAGCGCGCACAATTTTGCCAGATCATCCGGCGGCAGGCGATCGGGATCCGGCGGCATGGGCGGCGCGTCGTATATTTGTGCCAGATCTACGGCGGCATGGCGCGCCATGGCAAAGGTAAGGCGGGCTTGCCAGGCAATAGCGCCGGTGGTTCCCACGATGACCAAAGCGCATGCGTCTAATATGGTGGTGAGCGCCGCCAGCCAGGACTGGTTGTTGTGCTGGGAACGGAAATAGCCCAGCACCGGATAGGAAAGGTGGCTTTCCAGCACCTCGGCCGACCAGGTTTCCCATTCGCGCAGCAGTTGCCCGAGCGCGTCCAGATCTTGATAGTGCCCGTAGCGCCGCAGCAATCCTGCCGCAGTAGGGGGAGAGCCCGCCCGAGCATCCAGTAACGAAATATTGACTTCACGCCGTGAGAACGCCTGATAAAGCGCAGGAAAGTACCCGATCACAATGGCGAGAAAACCGAAACCCATTCCCGCTTCAATAATCGTGAGCAAGCGCGCCAGCGTCGAGCGCGGTACCACGTCTCCCAAACCGAGGGTGAAAAAGGTGGTGCCGCTGAAATACAAATCCGTGGCAAAGCGAGTATTGCCTTTTGCCACACGCCACCCGGGATCGGCCGTCCATTGCAGCATGCCAAAGCCCACTACCAGTCCGGATGCCCAGACGGTCAACAGCAATACCATCGACAAAGGGCCATAGAGGCTCAAATAGGTGTCGCGCCGCTTGCCCGGGCGCATCCGGCGGGCGAGGCCCGACCAGGGAACCCACGTGGATCGATAAAACAGCCGCGTCAATCTCAGCTTTCGCGCGATGCGCCGCGGCAATATAACCACTTCAAACGCATCCCACAGGATGATGACGAGCAGTGCAAATCCGAGAATAGTGATCAGGAGTCTCATAAGATTCGCGCTGAACACGCGGCTTTGCCGCCAGCTCTTGCGGAAAGGCTTTGCCTTTCCCTGGAGTTTCTACATTTATCACGCGGCAGCAGCGGAAAGGAAAGGCGAAGCCTTTCCGCAAGAGCCGGCGGCAGAGCCGCTATCCGAGTCCAAATCTTTCACTAAGAATCTGGTCAAAAAGCCACATTTCACGGTCCGGCTGCACGACCACGTCAAGGTCCACGAGTACGTTAAACGAGTCCGTTCACATATCATTTTGATCGTCAGCGTAGACGTGGCTCGTGGTCGTTGACGTGGTCGTGCACGTGAACGTGAACGGCTTTTCGGGTTGGATCTATGCCGCCGTTCTTTGGTGGCTAATCCCCGGCTGCTATCAGGCCGCGCATGAATTCGGCGGCCAACTGGGCGTTCTTTTCTGCGAATTCGATTCCGACTGTTCTGCCGTTCACAACGGGTAGCTCGTGACACAACTCATATCCGATGTAGCCCTTGTAGCCAATCTCCTTCATCGCGTTGACAAAGGGTAGATAGAAGTCGGCGCCGCGCTTGTAAGTCGGCGAGCACTTTACCTTCCCGTCGGCTTGGCGCACGTATTCGCCTCCAAAGTGAGACAAAGTCTGAAATGTTCCGACATCCAGCGCCGCCTGGCGAATATATTCCGGCGTTTTGACCGGCATGATCGGCGCATCCAGCGAAACCTTCAGATACGGCGAGTTGACTTCGCGCACCATTCGCAGTACGTCATGATGATCGTTAATAACAGGCTTGTGATTTTGAAGCGCCAGTGTAATGCCGGTGTCGCCCGCATAGCGCGCGCACTCGGTCAATCCTTCGCGACACCAATCCCAGATTTGCTGCTCGGAAAAACCCTTACGAAAGGCTTCCCATCGGGGAATGGCAATGCCATAAGTTGCCACTTCGCCGTTGTACGTGACGCCGGGCCAGCCGAGAAATACCCGGATGGTCCTGGCTCGCAGAGCTGACGCCATGCGAATCAGTTCACGGACATAAAGGACCTGGCATTCCCGATGCTCGGGCACCGGGCTGCTGAAATCATTGTTGGCTGCCACGCCATAAATCTCGATCCCTTCTCCATCCGCGACGGACCGTAGCTCGCGGCACCGGCTCGCCGGCAGATCAAGCGGATTGCCATGGGGCCGTTTGCCGTCAATCTCTACCCCGGCATAGCCATATTTTTTGGCCCGCTTGATTACGTCTTCCAGCGTGAGCGCGTCCCCCTGATACCAGATCCCCAGGAAAGTGATGCTGTATAGTCCGACTTTAATGTCCCACTCCTTCGACTGCGATTTCGGCTTTGCCTCGGCCGACGCGCCCGATTGAAGCATCCCGGCCGTCGCCCCTAAACTGACACCCACAAACTCCCTACGGTTTATGCGCATAGTCGATATCCCTCCGCGATATGAGAGCCTTCGTTCCGGATATTATCCGCGCAGTCCGCATAATCCGCGGCAGGTTTTTTCCGAGGCTTCGCCTCGCCAGGGCGTGAGGGAGAGCCTCAGGCCGAAGACGAATGCTACTGATTGGCCAGAACCGAAATATCCTTGAGTTTGATCATTCGTCGGTCAGCAGTGACGAATGTCAATCCGAAAACTTTTGCTGTGGCGGCGAGAAAATGGTCGGCTGGATCTCGGTGCGAAAGATGTATCCGACCGGTCTGTAATGCGACTTCATGAGTTACAGGAGCCTCGGTCAGCGGTGCGGCCTGCATGGCTTTTGCGACCCACACGTCGAAAGGATCATCCAGAACCACGCGGCCTTTCCTGCAAAGGACCTGCAGCTCCCAGATACTGATTGGCGACAACCAGAGTCCATTGTCTGATTTCTCGAGTTCCTTCACGACGCGGCGGCTAAGGAGCTTGGGATCGAGAAGACTCCAGAGCCAGATATGGGTGTCGAGTAGAAGCTGCATTACCAGAGAGCTTCCCAGTCACGCTCTTGACTTGCAGGTGAAATGATGTCGCCGCGAATAGTGCCCGAGCCGCTCATGGAGCCGATCCAAGGGGCGCGACGATCAGGCGTCGCAGGTGGGACTACCTGAGCGACAGGCTCCCCAAATCTTGTCACCAGGATCGGCTTTTTGGTTCTCCGCACTCGTTCGAGAACCGCGAGGCAAGTCGCCTTGAATTTCGAAATGGCTATTTGTTCCACGGAACGCAATTATACCATAGTCGAAGACCATGGTCCACGAGTTTAAACCCCGGGTACCTCCCAGGCGATTCTCGCGACCACCAATAGCCTGGCGGGATGTGACCGCAAATGAAACCTGACCTTCGATCAGCCCTTTTTTGACTTCGCGCTGGCGTTGATGGCTCTTTATACCACCCAATACTAAGTGCTCCTGATTCATTTTAGTATGATCACAGGCGTTCGGGATCACCGCGTAATCGCCTCACGCCCACACTTTGTCGCGCGCCTTCCCAAAATTCCAGGGAAGAGCCTGCTTAATAATGTCCAACGTATTGTTAGATGATATTACGGAAGATTTCTGTAATTACTACTCTCCCATCACGCCGAAGTGCAGAATGAGTCACTCCAGGCGCCTGCGGTCGGGGGAACGTTCGTACCGATAAGCCTTCCGTAATGGTTTACATCGGGAGTGCACCCTCCGTGTGCCATTCGCGGAATGTAAATTGCCCAGGATGATCTGTTCCATGCCACAGAGTCACAATGACACCGAGCTTAAAACAAACAGGTTTATTTCAGAGGTCTCTGTGTCTCAGTGCCTCTGTGGCCAACGCACATTATGGTCGGCGCCTCTGTCGGGGCACCGGTTGTGACTCCAGGCCGACCGCAAACTGAAACATTCGGTGCGCCCGCAAGATCCAGCTTTCCCGTAATCACTTCAAACGTGATCCTGACGTTGGCTGCTGGCTGCGTGCCGCTGATTGCTGCCGCCGTGACCGTGCTTTCCTGACTCAAGGGAGCGATCGTCGGGCCGTCGACGACAAACAGCGGTTCGGATCACAATTTCCGGACCTGGACCTTCTTCGCCGTCAGCGCAGCCAGCAGCCAACGTCAGGATGTCGCCGAATTTAAAAGCCTTATAATCAGTAATTTACTAGTTTTGCCCGTGTAATCCATGTCCGGATTTACCCCGGATCAGACGGAATTAAACAAGTGGCCACGATCATGGTTTGCCGATTGACAAACTGAGCAACGCACCGAATAATCGCCTCAAATTATGAATTCAGACTGCAGATCTCTCGAGGAGTTGACCCAATTCGTATACGGACCCCTCTCGCCTCCTGAGGAAGAGAAGCGCATGGTGGATCATGTCATCGTCTGCCTGAACTGTCGCGCTCAGGTAATGTCGCTGCTGCGAAACCGAAATGATCCCAGGGAAAGGAGACGTGGCGAGGACCGTCGCCGAATCAATCTTGGTCGCCCCGAAGGGGAGTGTCGAAAAGGCGATCGGAGAGTGCGCCTGGCCGGTTTGAGGTAAAGTTCAAAGTTCAAAGTTCAAGGTTCAGGTTCAAGGTTCAAGGTTCAAAGTTCAAGGTAGGGTTCCGAGTGGTAATTTTTCCCACGTTCTGATGGGTCAATTATTCCCCCATCGTTCTGTGGAATCGATTTTGTCACGCGCTCTAAGGGTTATTCCCAAGATACTGGATTTGATGTTTTTACGCCAAACTTTGAACTTTGAACATCAGAGTCACGTCTTTATTTGGAATTCAAAGCTTTGATGCTGCGTAATGGTCTCCTTGGAACGGCGCTTCTTATCCTTTCCAGTTCAGTTCTACTCCGCGCGCCTGATCTAATCGGCCAACCGACTTTTGAAGACATCGCTGAACGAGCCGGAGCTCACTTCGTTCTTCGCAACGGCGCCACCGGCAAAAAGCACCTGATCGAGCCGATGACGGGCGGTGTTGCGATTCTCGACTACAACAATGACGGCTGGCCCGATCTCTACTTTGTCAACGGAGCGACCGTCCCGGGACTGGAGAAGATCGACGAAACATATTCAAACCGTTTGTACCGGAATAACGCCGACGGAACATTTTCCGACGTCACACGGCAGGCCGGTGTCGGCGGAACGGGTTATAGCATGGGTGTGGCTGTGGGCGACTACAACAACGATGGGTCTCCAGACATTTTTGTGGCGGGCGTCGGTGTCAATACGCTCTATCGAAACCGCGGCGATGGATCTTTTGAGGATGCTACGGCTAAGGCGCACCTGTCGAACGCCAATAGCTCGCGCAGGCTGTGGTCGGTTGCCGCCGGATGGTTTGATTATGATGCCGATGGAAAGCTCGATCTGTTTGTTGTGAATTACCTGACGTGGAATCCGGAAAACGAGCGCGTCTGCCCCAATGCCACCGCCGGTTATCGCATCTACTGCGACCCGCGTTACTACGAAGGCTTGGTTAATTCGCTTTATCACAACAACGGAGATGGCACATTCACGGATGTTTCCGCGCAGTCTGGCATCGGCGCGCACAAAGGAAAGGGAATGAGCGCTACCTTTGCTGATTACGATGGCGACGGCAAACTCGACATCTTTGTCACCAACGACACGATGCCAAATTTTCTGTTTCACAACGAGGGCGGCGGCCGCTTTCGCGAAACCGCACTCGAAGCAGGTGTGGCACTGAACGACAACGGACAGCCGGTATCTTCGATGGGAGTCGATTTTCGCGATTACAACAACGATGGGCGCGACGACCTGATCATCACCGCGCTCGCGGGCGAGTCTTTTCCAGTTTTTCGCAATCTCGGATCAGGTATTTTCAAAGGCGCGACGTTTGAAACGGGCGTTGCGCGGGCAGTTTCGTCCAGCAGCGGATGGAGTACAGGCTTTTTTGACTTCAACAACGATGGCTACAAAGATCTGTTCACAGCCAACGGAGATGTTCAGGACAACGTGGAAGTCTATTCCAGTCGCAGATCCAGGCAGCCGAACCTAATGCTGATGAATCGCAAGAACGGCACATTCCAGGATTGCACGGCGCAGGCTGGTGCCGGTTTTAAACAACTCGGCCTGCATCGCGGCGCAGCTTTCGGTGACTTGGATCGGGACGGCAAGATCGACATTGTGGTGACAAGGTTAAATGAACCAGCGGAAATCCTGCGCAACATCACCGGCACAAATAATAACTGGCTAACACTTCTGCTGGAAGGCAGGAAAAGTAATCGAGATGGCATCGGTGCGAGAGTCGAGGTCGCGGATGCATCCGGACTGAAGCAGTGGAATCACGTTACTACGGCGGCAGGGTACGCCAGTTCCAGTGATCGTGCGCTGCACTTCGGATTGGGCAGAAGCACAGTCGCCAGGGTTGCAATACTGTGGCCGAGTGGGCAGCGGCAGAAGCTGGAAAATGTCCACGCTGACCAGGTCTTGAAAGTGCGCGAACCATGATTCGTCTACTACTCGGCTTCTCGCTAACTTCCTGTTTGTGTGCTGTTGTTGTGTTTGCGCAAGACCAGACACTCGCGCAAAAGTCTCAGCGCGCCAGGGAGGCCATGGAACAGGGACGGTTCTCCGAAGCGGTGCAACTCTACTCGCAATTGGTACGCGAGGTTCCCGGAGAACCGCGGATGATCATGAACCTGGCGCTGGCGCTACACTCAGCGGGAGATTACGAAAGAGCCACGCGCCAACTACGAACCGTGACTCAAATGGACCCGCGTTCCGGCGCTGCCTGGTTTTTCCTTGGTCTGGACTCCCTCAAGCTTGGGCGCACAAGTGCCGCGGTCGACGCGCTCGTTAAGGCCGTTGATCTCGATCCGGTAAACAAAATGGCGCTGGCAGAACTTGGAGGCGCGCTTCTGCTCGTGGATCGCGCGAAAGAGGCAGCAGAGTATTTTCAGCGATTGGCGGCTCTGGACGCGAGTGATCCGAAGGCGTGGCAGGGATTGGGCCTGAGTTACGCGGCGCTGTCGCAAAACGCGTTTGCGGTGCTCGACAAAATCGCGGCCGAATCCGCTTACGTGTTCGAACTGTTGGGTCACTCGCGTCTGAACGAGCGCAAATATCGCAGCGCATTTTATTTTTTTCGCAGAGCGCTTGAGCGCAATTCGCAGCTTCGCGGCGTCCATAGCGCCCTGGCCGAAATTTATCAGGCGACGGATCACCCGGCCTGGGCTGAATTGGAACGTGAGCGCGAGCGACGTCTTCAACCTGTCGATTGCGCAGCCGAACCATTGGCTTGCGCGTTCGAACAACGTCAGTTCGACAAAATAGTGAATCAGACGCGCGGAGCTGCAACAGCCGAGGCGCTTTACTGGCAGGCGAGAGCGTACACGGAATTGTCAGCCGAAGCATTCGGCAGGCTCGCGATGCTTCCCCCATCTGTTGAAATCCACGAGCTGCTGGCAAAGGCCTATCGAATTCAGAATCTGCATGATCGTTCTGTTGCAGAATGGCAGGAGGCCTTAAAGTTCGCGCCCGCCGACACGCGTCTGCAGAAGGAGTTGGCAACATCTTACTTCCTCAATCAGGACTATGCGTCGGCTCATCCGCTGCTCGAACGCCTGCTTCATCTTGAATCGCGATCAGGCGAATTGAATCTGCTCATGGGTGAGACGCTGCTTTCGATGCAGCGACCATCCGACGCGCTGAAGCACCTGGAAGCGGCAGAGCGACTCTCGGTCGATCAGTCACGGGCTCATGCGGCACTCGGGCGCGTGTACATGGCGCTGGATTTGCCTGACAAGGCGATCGCGCAGCTCAAACAGGTGGCTGCGAACGATCGGGATGGAACGCTGCATTACCAGCTCGCAAAGGCTTATAGCGCGACGGGGAAGACTGCGCTCGCGGCTGAAGAACTCAAACTCTATCAACGCCTCGCAGCCTCGGCAGCCGAGCGACATGCAAAGTTGAACGAGGAGTACCAGATTACAGCACCGTGAGCGCGGAAAGCACTCCACCAAAGCTACGGTTCGGGCCCTGTGGATGTGGGCACCACCCTCGCACTCGACGCCCTAACCTTCAGCTCCACGGGAAGAATCTCACTCAGCGGCGGACCGGCCAGTTCATTTGACAAGCGTTGGACCAGCATCTCGGCGGCTCTGGAACCGAGTCTGTATCCCGGATTGTCGACCGCGGTGATCGCCGGCTTCATCAACTCGAACATTTCCAGATCGTCAAAACTCACCAGCGCGACGTCTTCCGGACAACGAACTCCAAGCTCGCTGATTGCCCGCAGACATCCCAGTGCCATCAACCCGTTGGACACAAACAACGCCGTGGGAGGATTCGCGTGCTCGAGTAAGGTTCGACAATTTCTATAGCCTGAGTCCTGGCTCCAGTCGCCGACGCGCACCAGTCGTTTGTCAACTGCAATACCCCCCTCCTGCAAGGCTCGCTTGTAGCCGCGCAGCCGTCTGCGCGACATGAACATCTGCGACGGACCCGTAATGATGCCGATCGCTCGATGATCATTCTCGATCAGGTGTCGCACCGCTTTGTAGCTCCCCTGAACATTGTCGGCCAGGACGGCATCGCCCGGAGCATCGTGATATAGCCGGTCCAGGTACACCAGTGGAGCGCTTTCCCCGTTGTGACGGCGCAGATACTCAGGCGTGGTCGTCGGCGTGATCATCAAGACGAGACCATCAACTCTTTTCTCGCAGAATGTATGGTAATACTCTTCTTCCCGCTGCTCGTCATAATCAGAATTTCCGACGATCAGGTTGTAACCCGCCCTCCGCAGGACGTCCTCTACGCCCCGCACTATGGTGGGAAAGAACGGATTGGTGATGGAGGGGAGGAGCATGCCGATCGTCCTGCTGCGGCGCGTGCGAAGACTGCGGGCAAGATGATTGGGATGGTAATTCAATTCGCGCACCACCTTCATCACGCGCTGCTGCAGCTTGGGACTCACGTTGGCAGATTTATTCAGCACATGCGAAACGGTGGCGGTCGAGACGTCGGCCAGAACGGCGATCTGTTTGATCGTTAGCATTGAACGGGCCATTATAGCCGCACTTCGGATTTAATCGTTTAAAACTTGCTGCAGCAGCGGCCTTTCAGAGGCCGCGCGAGTCCAGTTTCCCGTTTGAATCCAAATGTTTGGATCAAGGATATGCAGTGCAGATATAACCTATTGACAGCCGTAAAAACTTAATGCTTTAATCGCGGCCACCAAACTAAGTAACAGGGCCATGAGCAACCAGTCGAACGATCAGCAACTGGTTACTCTGGCTCCTGATCACTGACGACTTGAAAAGGAGGAGTCATGAAGCCCTTCGCCAGCCGAGCCTTCCTGGTTCTCATTGTTGCTGTGATTCTGTACTGCAACGTCCCCGTCTTTGGACAGGCATTTACAGCGACGCTTTCCGGGGTTGTAACTGACCCGCAAGGTGCGCTCATACCGGGTGTCATGGTCAGGGTACAGAACCAGGCGACTCAGGATATGCGCTCAACGACCTCCACCGATGACGGCCGGTATGTTCTGTCGCAGTTGCTGCCAGGAACTTATGACGTCACGGCCGAGTTGCCAGGTTTCAAAACATTCAAACAGGTAGGTTTTACGCTGCGGGCGAATCAGTCTGCTGAGTTAAATATCTCGCTTCAAATCGGCGAAGTCCGCGAGACGGTGCAGGTAACCTCCAAACCCGTGATGCTCGATACTCTGTCGGCCAACCAGTCATCCACTTTGACCGAGGACATGATCAAACAACTCCCGACAAATGTCCGCAGTCCGCTGGCGCTGGTTTTGACTCAGGCGGGAACTACTCCCGGAATTTTTGGGTTACCGAATAACTTCACGCAGGACCAGAACTACAGTTCATTCAGCCTGAATGGTGGACGTTCCATGAGCACCCTAATCCTGCTGGACGGCGCGCCGGCCACGGCAGCCGACTGGGGCGGTCTGATCGTCTCTCCATCGATTGACTCGATACAGGAGATGCAGATCGCGCGCAATTCCTACGAGGCGCAGTTCAGCAAATCAGGTGGCGGCATCGTGAGCCTGGTGTCGAAAGGCGGCTCAAACAACTTTCACGGCACGGCTTTTGAATTCTTTCGCTCGGAGAATCTAGACGCGACGAGCTGGGGCAACAACCGTAACGTTGTTTGTCCGCCCAGCCTCACTCCGCATCAGTGCGACAAGCGTAAGAAGGGCGAACTAAAACGTCACCAAGTTGGCGGCAACCTCGGCGGGCCCATCTGGAGGAGCAGACATTTGTACTTCTTCGGATCCTACGAAGGGCTGCGACAAACCACCCCGTCAAGCAGCGGCCTCAGGACCGTCCCCACGGATCTGGAACGGCAGGGGGATTTCTCGCAAACGTTCAATCCAAACGGAAGTCTTGCTGTTATTTTCAATCCGTTCACCACCCGATCGGATCCGAACAATCCTGGCCAATTCATTCGCGATGCGTTTCCTGGAAACAAGATTCCCGCGAACCTGATCGATCCAGTCGCGGCGCGTGTGATGAGCCTTTATCCCAAGCCAAACCGGCCTGGTGATGCTGTGACCAATGCGAATAATTACTTTCAGGTCGGCTCCGGTTTCGCCACTACAGACAAAATCGACACGCGGATCGACTGGGCCAAGAGTGAAAAATTCAGCATGTTCGGACGCTTTTCAGGGCGTGTAAGGCAGAAAGATGGTCCGCCTCACTTTTACGGAAACGGCGCCGACATCGAAAAGGCGAATAACAATCCAGGGTGGCACATTTCACTCGACAATACATTCGCGCCGAACCCGACCTGGGTCATCAGCGTGCTGGTCGGGGCGAGCCGCTGGGTGGAGGAGCAGATCTCCGCAAGTACCGGTATATTACAGCCGTCCAGTGTCGGCCTTAGCGACGCGCAGTACCAGGCGCCGCTGCTGCCTCGTTTTCAGGCGAGCGGCTACGCGACTCTGGGAGATACATTCTCAAATAAGGTAAGAAAGTTTCCGCGCTATACCCACACGCTGCAGGTCAATACAAGTAAAGAACTGAGTCATCACAGCCTGAAGTTCGGGTTCTGGGGCGAAGTTGGAATGGTAAACAACGTCGATCGCTTCAGCGGCTCGTTCGATTTTGGCCGCGGTTTCACTGCCGGTCCGATTGCGTCTACATCGAGCAGTACCAGCGGCAACTCACTGGCATCGATGCTGCTCGGGACCATGTCATCTGCACGATCGCCGTTCCAGGCCGACATTGCAGGATCGATGCATTACTACGCCGGGTACGCGCAGGACACGTGGCGAGTGAATCGCCGCCTGACCCTTACGCTCGGTTTGCGCTATGAGATCCAGCCTGCGATGACGGAAAGATTCAACCGGTTGTCTTTCTTTAATCCAACAATCGATAACCCGCTTGGCCAGCGCGTCGGGCTGCCGCTGAAAGGCGGATTTCAATTTGCAGACGCCGATCACCGGGGCGCGTGGAAAACGGACAAGAACGACTGGGCGCCGAGACTGGGGCTCGCTTACAAGCTCAACGACCGCCTGGTGGTGCGCGCCGGATATGGAATCTTCTATGTGCCCGCGTCCTCTCTGATCACATTCGATCATGACGGCCAGCACCTCGGTTTTTCTACATCGACAGACGCCGTTGTCAGCGTGGGCGGTGCCGGTCTGGTGCCGCTTGCCTTGCTGCGCGATCCATTTCCGCAGGGCCTGAATCAGCCGACAGGCAAGGCGGCGGGTCTGCTGACCGCAGTGGGACAGTTTCCGTTCCAGATCTGGCCGGCCGGTCAACACCCGACCGGCTATAAGCAGAACTTCAGCCTTGATTTCCAGTACGAACTGACGCCGGGAAACATCGTCGAGGTTGGGTATACGGGCTTCCGGGCGCGCAAACTCGTGTACGGAAACCCGAGTCTCGATATCAACCAGTTGCCGACGAATCTTTTAAGTCTCGGCGATGCCTTGAATGAGCAAGTGCCGAATCCGTTCTTCGGCGTCATTACTTCAGGTGTTCTGTCTGGACGCACCGTGGCGAGACAGCGGCTGCTGCGTCCTTTTCCGCAATTCGGCGCGCTGACACTGACGCGATCATTTCCGGGAGCACAGAATAATTTTGACGCGTTCAGTGCACGCTACACGCGGCAGTTCAGCGGCGGGCTGATGATTATTTCCGGCTATCAGTGGTCCAAAAATCTTGACGATGCTTCTGAAGACCAGGGCTGGGGAGTTTCTCCGAGCAATCAATGGCGCGACTTCTACAACCGTCATGCTGACTACTCGATCAGTTCGCACGACGTTCCGCACAGCTTCGTCACCTCGCTGGTTTACGATCTGCCGGTTGGCCGTGGACGAAAATTCGGATCCACCATGCCACGTGCTGTAGAGCATGTAGTTGGAGGATGGCAATTATCATCCATTGTGCGGGTCACCAGCGGCACGCCCGTGTCGCCGAATGCCAACAACCGAAATGGCGACTATGGCTTCCAGCGCGGATATCCAAACCTGGTAGACTCCAAATTACTCAAGCTGGACAACCGCACGCCGGAACGCTGGTTTAACAGTTGTTCGCTGCTTCTGGATTCTTCGGGCAAGCCAACCGTACGATCCAACTGTGCCAGCGCCAGTGAACCGGTGGCCTGGATTGAAGCTCCACGGTATACCATCGGAAACGCACCGCGTTACCTTAACAGGTTGCGGCGCGATTATTACCGCAACGTCGACCTCACATTGGCGAAGAATTTCAGCATAACGGAGACGACAAAACTGCAGGTCAGAGGTGACATCTTCAATCTCACGAACACACCGCTGTTCGGTTCGGTGAATAATTCTGTGGGCTCGTCAGGTTTTGGTCAGAATCTCGGGACGTTTAACCTGCCGCGCCAGATCCAGTTGGGGTTGAAGTTGAATTTCTGAGTGCGAGCGTATAACACCCAATGTTGTGTGTAGCACCCAATCTTGGGTATAGCACCCACAGAACCCGACGCGTAAGCGAGGGCGCACCAATCATACTCGGCGCACACCGTCGGGTCCGACACTGGTTGGCGCGCCCTCGCTTACGCGTCGGGTTCTGTGGGTGCAATATCCAACACTGGGTGCTACACACAACCGGGCGCTGCCCGCTACGGACAACTGACAACTGACCTAACATGCAGAATCTGTTGACGCTCTCCCGGCGTCGGTTTTTTTTGCTGCTCAGTGCTATCGGAATTATCGGTCCGGCGAAGGCGCTTGGCGTCGCTGCAGCCGTCACTGCTCCTCCGGCCGCAGGTTTCCGAATCCTCGGTCAGTCGGAAGTGGCATTGCTCGAATTGATTGTTGAGCAGATCATCCCGGCTGACGCTGACCCCGGCGCACGCGACACCCGTGTGGTGCACTACATCGACAGAGTCCTGGCAGGCGAGCAGAATGAGAAGCGGAAACCCTATGCGGCGGGACTCACGTCTCTGGAGGCAAGCAGCGTCGCGCGCTTTGGCCGGAAGTTTCGCGACGTGAGCTTCGATCAGCAAACGACGCTGCTCAGAGACATCGAGCAAGGCAAAGTCAACGCGACAGACTGGACCGCGATCGCGGCTCCGCAATTTTTCAATATGGTATGGCGCCATACGATCGAAGGCTTCTATGGGTCACCCATTCACGGCGGCAATAAAGCTCACGCCAGTTGGAAGATGATCGGGTATCCGACTGAGCACTAAAAGTTCCGAGTTCCGGGTTCCGAGTTCCGGGTTCTGGGTTCCGCGTTCTGAGTTTCCGAGTTCCGCGTTCCGTGTTTTTTTGTGCTCGAGGTGAAACGTTCTCGCGGTAAAGGCGACGGAATTTGGACTAACAGCAATCGTACGGCAGAACCCAGAACTTGGAACCCAGAACCCGGAACCCGGACCTTGGAACCCGGAATTCGGAACCCGGAACAACGGACAACTGACAACTGACAACCGACTACAACCGACAACTGACAAATTCATGAAGCTTCGCAAAGTTAATGTTGTGATCGTCGGCTCCGGGGCCGGCGGCGCTGTGGTCGCTAAAGAATTGAGCACCGCTGGACTTTCAGTAGTCCTCCTGGAGCGCGGACGACGTTACAGAATGTCTGAAGCTCATCATGACGTGCTCCGCAGCCAATACGATAACACCGGATCTCTCGGTTACGGGCCCGCTATTAAGCCCAATCCCCGCACCTTCAGACTCGATCCTTCACAGAAAGCACAGATTCGCTATCCGAATCAGGGAGGCTACGGCCGGACGGCGGCTACCGTCGGCGGCGGCACGACGGCATACGGCTGCATGGCATGGCGTTTTGTCGAAAAAGATTTTCGGATGAAAACGCACTATGGAGTGCCGCCCGGCTCGACCCTCACCGACTGGCCGATCTCGTATTCTGACCTGGAGCCCTATTACACGAAAGCGGAGTGGGAGATCGGCATCTCCGGTGAGGCGGGTGCCAATCCCTTTGATCCTCCGCGCAGCAAGCCGTATCCGCTTCCGGCGCTGCCGCCGGATCGTCCTGCCGAAGTGTTCATGCGCGGCGCGACCGAACTGAACCTCCACCCGTTCCCGCTGCCGCTGGCGATTATCACCGAAGATTATGACGGCCGCAAAGCCTGCATTCGGTGTCTGCATTGCGAACGCTTTCAGTGCGAAGTGAATGCCAAGTCATCGATGCACGCGACTCTGATTCCGAAAGCGCTTGCGACCAGAAATTGTGAACTGCGCGAGCGCTGCATGGCTCGCGAGATTGCGGTCGACAGCCGCGGCCGCGCCTCGGGCGTGATTTACTACGGTCCTGATAAACGGGCGTTCGAGCAGCCCGCAGACCTCGTCGTCGTCTCGTGTAATGCGTCTGAAAGTCCGCGCCTGCTGCTCAATTCAAAATCAAAGTTGTTTCCCGCCGGTCTCGCCAACCGCCATGATCAGGTGGGCCGGCATGTACTGGATCACACCGGCGGCGTTACTCTGACAGGCTTTTTTGAAGAAGAGATTTTTGAGCCAATCGGGCCTGCTTTCACTGCCGGACTGGCCGATTACGTTCATCGGAACGGCGCCGTTCTTGGCGGCGGAGTGATCACGACGCTGGCAGAATATCGTTCGCCGGTGCATTTCGCGCAGTGGGCCGTTCAGACTTCCGACGGGCGCCGCTGGGGTAAAGAAGCGAAGAATTTCGTGCGGAGAAATTTCAGCCGGTGCCTTGCGCTTTACTCACCAGGTCAGGGCATGCCCACTGAGAACAACCGCGTCGATCTTGATCCTGAAGTACGCGATGCGTGGGGAATTCCGGTTGTGCGTCTCACGCATCAGGTGCATCCGATGGATGTGCGTTCATCGCACTTCCTGCGCAATCGCATGATTGAAATCCTGCGTGCCGCCGGCGCCCTCGAAGAATTGCTGCCAAAGCCACTGAATGAAGAGCAAATCGAAAAAGCGGCAAAGGAGGCGCGCCATGGCGGCATTGGCGAGCATCAAGTGGGCGGATGTCGGATGGGCGACGATCCACGCGAGTCGGTTCTTAATCGGAATTGCCAGTCTCACGACGTGGATAATCTTTTTGTGGTCGATGGAAGCTGCTTCCCCACAATCGGAGGGTTTAACCCCTCTCTGACAATCCAGGCGAACGCATACCGTGTCAGTGACTACATCAAGCGTGAATGGCGCGGCGGCGCCCTCAGGTCGTAACTCCGGCGTCTCCGTGTCCTCTCTTTTTTCCGCTTCATCCGTGTTCCCCAGACCGATAACACTGCTATTGTTGGCGTTCACATTCGCCGCCGCTCCATCTATTCCAGACGGCGAGTGGAGATTCTACGGCCATGACTCCGGAGGTGCGCGATTTTCCCCTCTGAAACAGATCAACACGTCAAACGTCTCTAACCTGCGCCGAGCCTGGACCTACCATATGGGCGAACTGCAACGGCTTCCCAATGCCAGTCCCGACCGCGAGCCGCCGGCTTTCGAATGTACTCCGCTGATGGTCGACAACGCCCTTTATATATCTACGCCATCAGGCAGGGTCATCGCTCTGGACGCAGAGAATGGGACAAAAATCTGGCAGTTCGACTCGCAGAAGAGCAGCGCGCCCGATTCAACATCGCGGCGTTACCACCAGCATCGCGGCGTTTCATTCTGGTCCGGGCGTGTCAACGGCCGGCAGGAATCAAGAGTCCTGTTCGGTACTCTTGATGGACGATTGATCGCGCTCAGCGCGAAAACCGGAACGCCCTGCCCCGATTTCGGCGAAGGCGGTTCAGTGCAGTTGAGGAGCCCCGACCCGCGCTGGTCAGCCGCCTTGTTCGCGATTACTTCGGCGCCCGCTATTTACCAGGATCTCGTCATCACCGGATCCAGATTGCAGGAGCGACCCTCGTTGGGACCGAGCGGTGCCGTACATGCGTTTGATGTGCGCACCGGAAAACAGGCGTGGGTTTTCAACACGGTTCCAAAACCTGACGAACCCGGACATGAAACATGGACAGAAGACGCATGGCGCGACAGGAGCGGGACGAATGTCTGGTCCACAATCAGCGTTGATGAACAACGAGGGCTTCTATTTTTGCCGGTCGGATCTCCGGCTGAAGATTTCCGTGGAGATGATCGAAGAGGCGCCAATCTGTTTGGCGATTCGCTCGTCGTGCTGAATGCGCGAACTGGAAAACTGGTCTGGCATTACCAGATGGTGCATCACGATCTGTGGGACTACGACGTTCCCGCCCAACCAAACCTGGTTGTGGTGCGAAGCGGCGGCCGCAGCGTAGACGCCGTGGCCCAGGTCACCAAGGTCGGGCTGATATTTTTGTTCGACCGCGTGACGGGCCGACCGCTATTTCCCATTGAGGAGCGGGCGGTACCGCAAGCGGCTGTGGCCGCGCAGGCATCGTGGCCAACGCAACCGTTCCCTGTAAAACCGCCGCCACTCAGCCGCCTTTCAATCAGTGAGGCTGATCTGGTGGACGCGCCACCGGAGTCGAGACAACGTTGCCGCGACCTGTTTTTCACAGTGACAGGCAAGCAGGTGTTTACTCCGCTCGCTTGCGAGAACACGTTGATCATTCCCGGCACGCTTGGCGGCGGCAACTGGTCGGGTGCTTCTTTTGATCCGCGAACCGGGTGGCTCTACGTGAATGTTAATGAAGTGCCAGTGATTGCCGCGCTCAAATGCGATGAGTCAAGGGAAGCAAAGGAGCGAAGCGGCGCGTTGAAGAGATACATGCGTTTCACTGATGCGCGCGGAAGACCTTGCGTCCAGCCTCCGTGGGGAACCCTGAACGCAGTCAACCTGAATACAGGCGAGCTGGTCTGGAAGGTGCCGCTGGGAAACGATGACACGCTCGGCCAACTGCGCAAAACCGGTGCGCCGAATCTTGGAGGCTCTTTTATCACGGCGGGAGATCTGGTTTTTATTGCCGCAACCACTGACAGCAAGATCCGGGCATTCAACGCGCGCACGGGAGATGAACTCTGGTCGGCATCCCTTGAGGCACCGGGACACGCCGCCCCGATGACATATCGGGCAAGGAACGGAAAGCAGTACATCGTCATCGCTGCCGGCGGCGGCGGATATCTAAGCAGCAACAAAACCTCCGACCCGCTGGTGGCATTTGCGTTGCCGTAGTTCGGAAAGCCACCTTCTGCCACAGTGCCGACACCAACACGCCGGCTTGTGAGGCCAACCCCCTGCCGCCGTTAATCGAAAAGATTACGCTTCCAGCCGGAACTGTTCCCGATCGGGAAGTTACAATCGCGTAACCGGTTCTCACCGTTCCCACGCCGGTTGTGGAAAGTTTGATCATACCATTGGCGGGAATTGTGTAGTCCAGGCTCGAGTGTGATCCAATGCCGGACCCAAAATCGAGGAGAAGCGGATTCCCATTATCATCGAATATGGCAATTGTTCCCGCACTTTCAGTCGGATCTGACCGGCCGGCGCCTGAACGCTTGTGGCCTTTGTGTCTTTGTGGTGTGAGCTTTTCCTTGACCACAAAGACACAAAGGCCACAAAGATTGTTGTTCGTCAATTTTATTGCCGGATACAGTACAACGCGTCCTGGCTGCGAAGGTAAATGCTGCCACCGACGATGGCGGGGGTGGCGATGAACGTCTGGTCGGTCAGAGTGTTGGTGGCCAGAACCTCGTATTTCTCACCCATCCTGACTACTACTACGTCGCCGTTTTCGGTGGCCAGATACAACTTTCCATTGGCCGCAACCGGAGAAGCTTTGAAGCTGTAAGGCCTGGGCAGGCGCTGCAGGTGATAATAAGGCTCGCCGGTGACTGCATTCAGGCAACTGAGCATCCCGCTGTCGGTGACAAGGTAGAGTTTGTTGTCGTGTAGAACCGGCGAGGCGGTGTAAGGATTGCCGCGGTTGTTGGTCCAGGCGATGGCATCCGTTCCGGTCAGGTCGCCCTGTCGGCCAAAGCGGATGGCCAGTAGGTTGGGATCGCGGTGGCCGCTCATCACGTAAACCATGCCGGCCGCGGCCACGGGCGCAGGAATGACATTGCTGCCCAGGCCGGCGCATTCCCAGATCAGCCTGCCGGTCGACGGATCGTAGGACCGGACCCTCTTTGAGGCGCTCACCACTACTTCTCTGCGCCTGTTATGAGTGACTACGAGAGGCGGAGACCAGGAGCTAAGCTCGTTCCGCTGCACGCGCCAGATTTCCTTGCCGTCGCGCTTGTCCAGCGCCAGCATGTAAGAGTCCTCTTCCTGGTCGAACTTCAAAAACAGCATATCGCCGTCCAGGACAGCCGCTACGCCTTCGCCAAAATCGAGCCGCATGCGCATGGGCGGGAATTCCTTGCTCCAGGCAAGCTTCCCGTTCAGGTCATATTTGTACAGGCCCCGTGATCCGAAGAACGCGTACAGGTGGTTTCCATCAGTGACAGGACTGTTTGAAGCAAAGCTGCCATACTGGTAATGATAGCCTTCGCGCGGCGTGGCGATCCTGGCCACGCGCTCCCACAAGACCTTACCGTTGTGGCGATCGAGGCAAAGCACTACGAACCTGTGCTCGCGCCCGGCGCCTGCTCCGCCCCTGGGGCCGCGAGAAGCGCCTTGCGCCGCCGCCGCCGGCTCTGCGCCGGTTGGCACGGCGGTGGTGAGGAAAATTTTGTCGCCCCAGACGACCGGCGAGGAGTGGCCGCGGCCGGGAATCGCTACGCGCCAGGCGATGTTCTTGGTGTCACTCCATTCCAGAGGGGCGTCTCCGCGCGCCAGTCCATCATCTTTGGGCCCACGCCATCGGGGCCAGTCATCATTGGCTGCCGCAGCCAGACCCGCTAAGAGCAACGCTACAATCTGTACCGTGATCATTTCCGATTGACCTCCTGGTCAGAAGTCTTTGTGTCCTTCGTGTCTTTGTGGTCCAACCGTTCTTGAACCACAAAGGCACAAAGATCACAAATATATCGTCCGGCCAATCAAACGCCTGACGCCAGGTAGCGCTTGATGGCGGCCAAGGTTCTCTCGATCTCCTTGTGCGAATTGTAAAAATGAGGCGAGAAGCGCAGGCCCGGGCGGTCGGGTCCCAGCCTGGTGGCCCCTGCAATGTGATCTTTTTCGTAAAGGATATCCGAGAGCTTCTTTACATCCAGCGCGCCCGGCTGAAAGCTTACCACCGCGACCGAACGGCCGGGATCGGGATGGGTCCAGAGTTTTACGCCGTCGATTTTTCTTAAGCCTTCCATCAACGCCTGGGTCAATTCGCGCGCACGATCTTCGATCGCCTTTCGACCAATCCTGATTTGGAATTTCAAGGCTTCTCCGAACGCGATGATCGCGGGTTCGTCTCGCTGTCCGAATGCTTCAAACGTCTTTGAGACCCCGACACCCCCGGGGTAAGCGCTGTAAATGCTCGGCCAGATCTTTGATTGGGCGTTTTTATTGATGTAGAGCACTCCCGTTTCCTTGGGACCGCAGGGCCACTTGTGAGAGCTGCCGCTGTAAAAGTCCGGCTGAATCTTGCCAAGATCGATATCCAGCAGTCCAAACGACTGAGCGCCATCGATCAGGGTCAGCGCTCCGCGTTCCCGCGCAATCCGACAGATTTCTTTGGCCGGAAACAGATCGCCCACCGTACTGGTCAGGTGGGTGAAGCCCACCAGCTTTGTGCGGGCATTGAACTGGCGCGTGAAGGCTTCGATGTAGTAATCATCCCCGGGATGGGGATTGACTTGTTCGACAATGCGAATCGCGAAGCCGAACCGTTTGGATTTCTGCTGCCAGGCGACGTAATTACTCGGATGGTTGTCGGAAAAGAGAACAACTTCGTCACCCGCTTTCAGGTCGACGCCGCTGGATACCAGGTTGTTCGACTCGCTGGTGTTTCGCGTGATGACGATTTCCTCCGGGCTCACCCGCAGAAATTCGGCGAGCAACCTTCTGGTATTCTCCTTTCCCTCGGCCATTTTGGCGCGGTTGTTAAAAGAGGCATCACGATCGATATCCCGGGTGTTCTGGTACATGGTTTCAAGCACAGGAAGCGACGAAGGACACAGATTGGCGGCATTCATCACCGCCAGATCTGAGGGCATCAAAAACTGTTCTCGGACCGAGTCCCAGAAGCGTTCATCGGGAGATCCCGGAGTCGGAGGTAGCGGGCGCTTCTTCTGCCATGCCAATCCCGGTTGAGTCAGCATTGCTGCGGCGCCCCCGAACGCGACGCTGCGGGCGAAATTCCTTCGATTCATTCCGGTGTTGTGAAGCCTGTTTGTTGGCATGGCAGCCTCCTTGAAAAGCTCAGCGGCGCCCGGCGTAGAGACGCAACATGCCGCGTCAGAGTTTGCCGCGACATGTCGGGACACGTGGCTGGGTTTTTTTGATTCTATACTTTGCAGACTGGTTAAAGGTATATGCGCGGCAATTTTTTACAAGGCTTGCTACGGCAACGAGGCCGCGACATGTCGCGGCCAGGCGCTGCAAAGCAGCGCTATGGGTTGCGCAATCTTGACTCGATTGCCACCGATGGTATGATCCGAGTATCGGCGCGCAGGCAAAGTGCCATGCACGGGTGCGCGCTGGTATTTGTCTGCCGAGGCTGCAGGGCTGTTTAAAGCTCTGCGGCGCGGGGGAACCAGGTTTCACTTCGCGTGGAACAGGGGCGCATCGTCCGGATCCGATATTGGCGATCCTATCGTAGAGCACTTTCCGGCTCGAGCCCGACAGCTAACCTCGCAGGCCAAAGGGAAGGACAAAACGCCGGAGAAGTTTCCTGTCCGGATGGCCAGGTGTACTTCATGGATGGCGGAGCAAATTCGCAGAGTGACTCGTCGCGGGACCAAGCTTGACTTTCTCCCGACCACTCCTGAACGAGTGACCTTCCCCAAGCTACTACTTACTTGCAAAAGTCATTGCACGTTGGGAAGTGGAGAGATGGCCTGAGGGCCGTCTCTAGACCGCGAAGCGGTCAAAGAGAATAGCCGGGGGCAAGCGCATTTTTTTGCGCGCCGCCCCCGGTCGAGGCCCCCAATCAGGAGCGACCCTGAAAGGGTCGAAAAGCGACGTGGCGACGGCGATCTTGAAAACGATTCTGGCACCCTTTCAGGGTGCGCTGGTTGGGGGAAGCTCACCGGGGGCGGCGCGCAAAAAACGCGCTTGCCCCCGGCTATTCTCTCTGACGCTTTCAGCGTCCAGACCGACAATTCAATCCTTTAGACTGGTTGGCACTGCGACGTGCTCTCTTTTTGGTTGCGGCTCTGCCACTGTAGCCTCGTGAACATGGACGGCCTTTTGGTTGCGGCCTGCGGCCGGGCTGTGCCTTTGTGGTTGATAGGACCGATCATTTTTGGAGCAAAAATGAAGCGTGACAAGCAAGCAAAAACCACAAGTCTGCTTGCAGCAACGGCAATGACGTTTCTGCTGTGCTTTGCATCGTGCGCAAAAAGCGGGCCGGGAAATGGCAGCCGGGTGACTCTGATTCTGGGAGCTTACACGACGCCCCGCGAGGCCTACAGCAAGGCGATCATTCCATCATTCAAGCAGGTGTGGAAGAGCAATTCCGGGCAGGATGTCGAGTTTCAGGCCTCCTATCAGGGAAGCGGATCTCAGGTGCGCGCCATCATCGGCGGATTTGAAGCAGATGTCGCAGCGCTCTCTTTGTCCGAAGACATTGACAAAATCCAGCAGGCAGGATTGATTCACCACGACTGGAAATCCAAGCCCCACGGCGGAATGGCAACGCGGTCAATTGTGGTGATCGCCGTGCGGCCGGGCAATCCAAAGGGAATCAAGGACTGGCCCGATCTTGCCAAGCCGGGCTTGAATATCCTGACACCTGACCCGAAGACATCGGGCGGCGCGATGTGGAACATTAATGCAATATACGGCGCTGCCCTCAGGGGTCATGCGGGAGTTGCAGCCAACAACGCCGCGGCGGCAGAGCAGTTTCTCAAGAGCGTCTTTAAAAATGTGACCGTCATGGATAAGGGCGCGCGCGAATCCATCACCAATTTTGAACGGGGCGTGGGCGACGCGGCTATCACTTACGAGAATGAAGTGCTGGTCGGTCAGGCGGCAGGGCAAAAATACGAGTACATCGTTCCACGCTCCACTATTCTGATCGAAAATCCGGTTGCCCTGGTTGATCAGTATGTGGACAAACACGGCACGCGCAAGGCGGCCGATGAGTTTCTCAACTATCTCTGGAGCAAAGAGGCGCAGCGCGCATTCACGAAATTCGGACTGCGCCCGGTCGATCCTGATGTGGAAGGGGAGGCAGTGTCCCAATTTCGAGCCGTGGAAGACCTCTGGAAGATTGACTATCTGGGAGGCTGGAAGAAAGTGATTTCCGACATCTTCGGGCCGCAGGGAGTCTACAGTCGCATGCATCAGGAACTGCATCAGTCCAAATGAGAGCAGCGGCTGCAGGCACGACGGCGTCAAGGAGCATTCCGTGGGGTTGCTGGGGACTGCGATCGGCGGCCGTCGCTTACCTGTCACTGATGGTGCTGATGCCGATTGGATCGATCGTGCATTACGGCTTCAGCGACGGTGTCGCCGGTTTTTGGCGCGAAATCTCAAATCCAGTGGCTGTTGGCGCGCTGCGTCTCACTCTGGTCACCGCATTCATCGCCACTATCACCAATGCGGTCATGGGGACGCTCACGGCCATGGCAATAGTCCGCTCCGAATTCGCCGGACGACATCTGCTCAACAGTCTGGTGGACGTGCCTTTCGCAATCCCGACCCTGGTAACCGGGGTGATGCTGGTGGTGCTGTACGGCCCGCAGACTACGCTGGGCTCATTGCTTGAAGCGAAAGGCATTCGCATCATCTTCGCCAAGCCCGGCATAGTGCTGGCGCTGCTTCTGGTGACGTACCCTTTTGTGATTCGCGCCGTGCAACCTGTGTTGCTGCAATTGGAACAGGAGCAGGAAGAGGCCGCCTTCACCATCGGCGCCAGCCGGTGGACGACGTTTTGGCGGATCATTCTGCCGGAAATCACTCCGGCCGTGCTGACAGGGTCGCTTTTGAACTTCGCCCGCGCTCTGGGCGAATTCGGCGCCATTGTGCTGGTGGCAGGAAACATTCCACGCCAGACTCTGACGGCTGCGGTGCACGTTTACGGCCAGGTCGAATCACAGAACCAACTCGGCGCCAGCGCAGTTTCGCTGCTGTTGCTCGCCCTCTCATTTTCTCTTCTGTTGCTGGTGGATCGAATACAACTGAGGCGGGAGGCGCGCCGTGCCTGATTTTTTCAGACGCTTCAGGGCAGATCGACGGCCCCGCAACCCGCGGCGCAATGGGGCTGACATGATACTGCTGGGAGTCGCCTTCGCATACGCCGGGGTATTGCTCATCGGTCCGCTCGCGGCGCTCATCTGGAGCAGTTTGAAGGACGGGCCGGCGATCTTCCTTCGTGAAATCAGCTCACCCGATGCGCTCCATGCTCTCAAGCTTACGCTGCAATTGAGCGCGGGAGCGACGGCTATCAATACCGTTTTCGGGCTGGTGATGGCCTGGGTTTTCGTGCGTGACCGGTTCAAGGGAAAGGCCTGGTTTAACGGATTAGTCGATCTGCCTTTCGCCGTTTCACCGGTAATCGCGGGTTTGATGTTAATACTGCTGTTTGGGAGGGGAGGCTGGCTCAGCGGTTTGGCTGCAGCTCTCAACATCAGGGTCGTGTTTGCCGTGCCCGGGATGTTGCTGGCGACTGTTTTTGTCACCCTGCCATTTGTGGTTCGCGAAGTAATGCCCGTGCTCGAGCAGTTCGGCATCCAGCAGGAAAGCGCGGCTTATACCATCGGTGCCACGCCCTGGCAGACATTTCGCCTGGTCACTCTGCCCGCGATCCGCTGGGGTGTGCTTTACGGAATTTCACTTACGCTTGGCAGGGCGCTCGGTGAGTTCGGAGCGCTGGTCATAGTGAGCGGCGCGCTCAGCGGTTCGACTGAAACTTCCACTCTATTCATCTTCCGTTCTCTGGACGACCGAAACTACACGGCCGCCTATTCCATGGCGCTCGTGCTCGCCGTTGTTTCTTTCAGCGTGCTTATCTTGATGGAGTTTTTCAGGAAGCGCGCCGGGATCAAACGATAATCCGCATAATGATGAGTGGAACAATCATTGATGAGAAAGAAACCCATTAGCAGGTACCTGATGTTGGTTCTGGCTGCTCTGCTGCTTTCATCCAGGCCGGCTCAATCACAGAACAATGCCGGTCAAACAGGGGCTGCCGGATCCCAGAACTCCAAGCCTCCTGGCATCAGCCGCTGGCTTGAGATATCGAGCCTTACCATAAATGCCCGCTACCGCTTCATCCAAACCACAGAGGGGATCACTACGACCAGCCACCTGCAGTACAGAGACTCGGTTGTAGGGCGCTTCAAATTCGATCAGGAAGGCCGTTACACCCTCAATGCCGGGCTGCATACCGGCAAAACCTTCATCAGTGGCTGGGATGCGAGCGGTTGGGGACGCGGCGGTAACGGCGTCACTAATCATTACCTGAAGCAACTGTACTTCTCAGCCAAACCGATGAAAGGTCTGGAGCTGCAATACGGCGGACTTTTTCTGCTCCGCGGTGAGACGACGGAAATCACCACCTATGACAATGACGCTTACATCGTGGGCCAGCGGATCAGTCTCAAAAAGCCGAAGGATTTCTTCTTTGACGAGATTTCAGTGACATACGCCTATCTGGGCGATACGACAAGGCCGAACCTCAATAAACGATTTAATCGCCTGCAGAAGTCTAACTATCATCAGTTTCTGCTAAGCAAGAAGATCAGCCCGCGGGCGACCGTTTCGGGGGATTACACGTTTCAATCGGGAATAGAAACGCTGCGCCAAGCGGTCACCGTCAACGTCCCGGAGTTTCGTCTCATCCACCGACTGCGCTTTGAGAACTATCAACGCGTCGATGTTCGGCCGGCATACGGATTCATGCTTTACGGCGAGCGGCCGGTCCTTGGCCGCGGCAATATTGGAGGAGGGTACGCCAGTATTGACCGCAACTACAGCGTCCTGAACGCAGATCGGTTCCAATTGAATTCGGACAAGTTTCAAAAGGGCAATCGCCTGTATCTGACGGGGAGCTGCAACCTACGTCCATTTCTTACTGTGTCTGCCTTTTGGTTACCCGCTGTGGCCAACAACTACCCCGTGGCGAATCAGCAACACTTCCAGTTGGTCGTGAGCTACGATCTCAGGAAAGTCTTGGGAAGCTGGGGGCCTTTCAAGTCGCCTAAGTAGCCCGGCAGGAGATGCCGATGCCACGAGGACACGAAGCCACGAAGGCCAAACAAATGGGTTCTTTAACATTGGACGGACTCCAATCCGCTGTAGTGTTTGGATCGATACCGTAGAGACGCGACATGTCGCGTCTGAGCTCTGACGCGGCATGCCGCGTCTCTACGTCCGGAAGAGTCTTGGCGCCTTCGTGGCAGCCGCGAAAGATTTAGTTATCATTATGAGCTGTGTCCAGGTGAGCGTTTAAATCTTCGCATGTCCATCGTTCTTGAAGAAGTCATAAAGCGGTTCGGCGACCACACGATCGTGGATCGGGTCTCGCTCGAGATCCAGGACAGCGAACTGTTTGTTCTACTGGGAGCAAGCGGCAGCGGCAAGACCACGATACTGCGCATCATCGCCGGGCTGGTGCAGCCCGACGGGGGAAAAGTTCTGCTGAAGGGAAGAGATGTAACCTGGCTTGCGCCCCAGCAGCGGGGAACAGGATTTGTGTTTCAGAACTATTCGATCTTTCGTCACATGAATGTGGCGCAGAACATTGAATTCGGGCTTAAGATCCGAAAAGTTGCGGCGGCCGAGCGGAAGCGAAAAAGCGATCAGTTGCTGGAAATGGTGGGCCTGACCGGCCTGGGAAACCGTTATGCCAGCCAGCTTTCAGGTGGCCAGCAGCAAAGAGTGGCTCTGGCGCGGGCACTGGCCTACGAACCGGAGGTCCTCCTTCTGGACGAACCGTTCGGAGCGCTGGATGTAAAAATCCGGGCGCAGCTCCGGCGCAGCCTCAAAGAGATACAGCGCAGCCTTGGCGTGACGACCATCCTGGTAACACACGATCAGGAGGAAGCGTTCGAGCTGGCCGACCGCATCGGAGTTCTCGAGCGCGGACAACTGCTCGAAGTCGGAGAGGGCGACAAACTTTACCGCGAGCCGAAGACACTCTCGGTGGCTGCATTCCTGGGCGCCGGAAATGTTCTGGTGGGAATGGCGCAGCGCGGCCGCGCGCAATTCGGACCGATTTCACTTCCGATACCCGATGACGTGCCTCATGACGACGGATCTCAGGTCCAGTTGCTGATCCGCCCCGAGCAGGTGAAGCTGCTGGAGGAGCAGCCTGAGTCGGACACGCCGGTCCTTGGAAAGGCGCGCGTGATGGAGAAGAGTTTTGCGGGGGCGGCGCAGCGGCTGCGCTTGAAGCTTCCTCATATTCCCGGCGTAAGACAGATCGCGCCTCCGACAGCATTTGGTGAGGAAGGGCTCATTCTTGAGGCCTCCATTGCAGTCGATGATCCGCTGCCGAACTCCGAACTGTGGGCGGCGCTTCGGGGATGGCATATCCTGGCCCAGCCCAGACGGCACCTGCTGGTCATCGATAGTGGTTCCGGCACGCCTGTGTCCCTTGAAATCGGAGCTTTTCTTGCCCGGCGCATGGATGCCTCCGCGACGGTGCTGGCGGTGGGGAAAAGCCCGGAATCTGCGGGACTGCTGGAAGCGGCCCTTAACAGCAGAATGGCCGCGGCAGGTTTGGATGACGCGCGGGCGCAAATCCGACACGGAAATGTCGCCGAGCAGGTTTGCAGCGAAGCGGCTGAAGGCGTATATGAGATGTTGATCACAACACCCCAGGTCCAGCGGTTTTCCGATCGCGACGGGGCGACGGAACATCTCGGAGCCACTCTGGTCAAGATATTGAAGCGTGTGCCGATTCCGGTGCTGGTGGTTAAAGGGAGTACCAGAGAAATATCGCGCATTCTGATTTGCACCGCGGTCGGTGAACCGGGAAAGCATGACGTCACGGTGGGAGGAAGGCTTGCCCGCCTGCTTGCCGCCGGTGCGACGCTGTTGTACGTGTCCCAAAACCCGGATCATCTGGGAAAACTGGTCAGCGCCCATCTGGAAAAGGCGGCCACTACGCTGCGTGAGATGGACGTGCCGGCGGAGGTCAGGATTCGTCGCGCAGGTTCGCCTCAAGAAGGCATCCTTGAAGAAGCGCGCGCCGGCGATTACGACTTGATCGTGGTGGGTGGGGCCCCGCCGAAATCGCGGCGATTCTCACGACTGCGAAACATTACCAGCGCCATTCTGGCGGGAGCCGACCGCCCGGTGCTGGTCGTACCCGCGAGCATGTCCTAGCACCTGAATAACCCGCAAAGCGGGTGAAAAGAATTGTAGCCGGGGTGCGTAAGCCCCCGGATAGCCGGATTAAGTTATCCGCAAGCCGCGTAGCGGCGCCAGAATTCAGGCCGCCCCATGATGATTTACATCGCAAATATGGATCCATTCAAGACGGTATCTGTCCGACTCAAAGCTCTGTCGCCGCGTTGCGGCTTTGTCGTCGTTATCTCGGCTATCCGGGGGCTTACGCGCCCCGGCTACAATTCTTCGCGCCCACTTTGCGGGCTTCATCGAATCCTTATGGTTCGATAGCGATTTTCATGCGACAGATTCTGATTCTATCTTTGAATCTTTTGCTTTACGCATACGGACAATCCCCGCTCCCGCCCAACGTTGTTCTGATAACCGTGGACACCCTGCGTCCGGATCATCTTGGTTGTTACGGCTACAGTGCGGCCAGGACTTCGGCCATCGACGGCCTGGCTGCCGAAGGCATCCGTTTCAGGACCGTTGTGGCGCAAGTTCCACTTACGCTCCCTTCCCATTGCACGATTCTGACCGGGACTTATCCGATGCTGCATGGCGTACGCGATAACGCCGGGTATCGCCTGCCATCCTCATTTACCACGCTGGCCGAGATTTTCCGGTCGCGGCATTACCGCACCGCTGCATTCGTCGGCTCCTATGTGTTGCATTCGAAATTTGGTCTGAACCAGGGGTTTGAATTCTACGATGACCAGATTCAGGGAATCGCCTCTCCCGGCGGAATCCGCAATCTGAATCAACTCGAGCGGAGGGCCGGGGAAGTGATGCAACGGGCCGCCGGCTGGATCGAGAATGCGCGGCCTCCCTTTTTCGTCTGGGTACATCTGTATGATCCGCACGATCCCTATGATCCTCCGGCTCCATTCAACAGGGATTACGCGGGACATCCTTACGACGGCGAGATCGCATATGCCGACAGCGAGATTGCGCGTCTGATTGCCGCGCTTCGCAGGCGAAATCTCTACGCCGATACCGTCATGGTCCTGACTTCAGACCACGGCGAAAGTTTTGGCGAGCACGGCGAGTTCACTCATGGTTATTACATCTATGATTCCACGCTGCTCGTGCCGTTGATCATCAAGCCCGCAGAGATGATGAAGGCTCGCGTAATTGATCAACAGGTGCGGACGGTCGACATTGCCCCGACCATCCTTCAAATGCTGGCCTTGCCGAAACATGAGCAGATGCAGGGCACAGGACTGCTGGGACTGATGCTGGGACAGTCCACAGCTCCCGCCCAGGAAGCTTACAGCGAGACATATTACCCGGCCCAGTTCGGTTGGAGTTCCTTGAAGTCGCTGCGCAGCCGGGACCTGAAGTACATTGAAGCGCCGCGTCCGGAATTTTTCGATCTTAAGATCGACCCGCGGGAGTCGAGCAATCGGCTGGAACAAAACAGCGCGCGCGCCGGTCAGATGAAAGAACGCCTCAAGTCGCTGGAGCGGTCCCTGGCGCCGCGCGGGGGAGCCATCGAGCGTTCACGCTTTGCGAGCCCTGAGACACTGGAGAAGCTGGCGGCTCTCGGTTACATCGGCGCCCCTTCGCGCGGAAATAGCTCTGCAGGCGTCCGGGCTTTACCTGATCCAAAGGATAAGCTCGATGTCTTTCGCGTAATCTCGGAGGCGGGACAGATGGCCGCCAGCGGCCGCTGCGACTCGGCCATTCCACGGTTTTTGAAAATCCTGAGCAACGATCCCGATATTACCGCGGTCCGATTTTTGAAAGGCCGTTGTCACTACAACCTGAAGCAATTTGAGGCGGCTCAGGATGACTTCAAAAAGGTGCTTGCTGCCGACCCCGGCAATCTGCAGGCGCGATTTTATCTGGCTGCTTCGGATTTCAATCTGCGGCGTCTGCAGGAGGCAGAGCGGGGATTTCAGAGGATTCTCGCAATCGACCGCGATTATGTCTTTGCTCACAAGTATCTCGGATTTATTTATCAGGAACGTGGATGGACTGAGCGAGCCATGGAGGAATTCCGCAAAACCGTCGAGCTGGATCCGGGTGACGCAGAAGCGCACGCAAAGCTGGGCTACCTGGCGTCGCAGCAGGGTAACTTTACTCAAGCAATCGGGCACTTCCGAAAGGTCATCGAGCTGGACGGCCGGGATGCGGCCGCTCATTACAATTTAGGTCTTGCCTATTTGAAGACAGCTCAGTCGCAGCTCGCGCAGGAAGAATTGTCACAGGCATGCCGGCTGGACGGGCGCTATTGCCGGCAGTAGCTATCCCGCTTCCGGAAAATCTTGCCACGAAGACACGAAGTTTTTGTATTCACCTCGCAGGGAAAACTTCTCGAAATGGTTGATAATGTTCCAAGGCATGACCTTGAGCGAGACCGCGCACCCGAAACCCTGCGATGGGAAGTCACACACCGCATGAACGGAACGACGCCGGAGCAGTGGTGGACACCGCGGCCGGCGATTGCGGATGTCTCGCCCGAAGAATGGTCCAATGACAGCATCGACGAAGCGGCAAAATCGACCATGCACGCACTGCAGAAGCTCGATGCGCAATTTTGGGAGCCGGTGAATCTGGATTCTCAGGAGAACGTGAAATGACAAAGGGTATCACCCCAAAGACACAGCGCAGGGAAGCCGCAACCATTAACCATATTTTTCATTGCAGGATGAATCTGGTTAAGCGGGCAGCAGACCGCGAAGCGGTCAAAGAGAATAGCCGGGGGCAAGCGCGTTTTTTGCGCGCCGCCCCCGGTCGAGCCCCCCAATCAGGAGCGACCCTGAAAGGGTCGAAGAGCGACGGGGTGACGGCGATCTTGAAAACGATTCTGGCACCCTTTCAGGGTGCGCTGGTTGGGGGAAGCTCACCGGGGGCGGCGCGCAAAAAACGCGCTTGGCCCCGGCTACTCTATTTGACGCTTTCAGCGTCCGGACCGGCAATTCAATCCCGTAGCTGGTTGGCACTGGGACGGGCTCTCTTTTTTGCCGCCGCGCTCCACGTCGCTTCCTGTTTCGCGCTGGCCGATCTGCAGGTCTTTGGGTCGTTTGAAGAAGCGTCAGAAGTGCAGGCCGTCCATGCCACAAACGGAGTCCGCATTACATCTTCCAAACGCTTTCCTGCCTGGAAAGGAGATTCGCTCGAGGTGATTTTCCCCGCGCAGGGCGGCGCCATCGAGTACTCGAAAATTCCAACCGATTGGCGCCGGCAGGAAGCGCTGCTTCTTTTTGTCTGGAGCGAGCAGCCGGCGCAATTGGAAATTACGCTGCGTGACTTGTCGCGCGCGTCATTCAGCAAAGCGTTCAATCTTCGCCCGGGAGCAAATCACCTGCAGCTTGCCATGGCCTCCCTGGTCGGAATCAACCGGGCACAAATGACGCAGCTTTCAATTCAATCGCGTGCGGCGGGAACTTTCTACCTGGATTATTTTGCACTGGATCGATTTCATCCGATGCTGGAGAAGCGCGGCCGCTGGGACATCAACTACTCGATGGATGTTCCTACTCCCCACGTGCCCTGGGGCCGTCCCTTCGTCAATGGTCCGATTCATATTTATGCAATCGCCGATGTGGCCGACGGCCGCGGGGTCGTGGAGCTGGCGCAGAGGCTGGAGTCGAATTTCAAGGCAACGACCATCGGCCGCAATACTTCCACGAACAAGTGGGGCTTTGGTGATTTTTATGAGCAGCGGAGCGCGGGAGGGGAATTCTGGATTGATGCCTACAGCCTGGCGTACACCTACATCGCCGACGATCTGATTCATGGTCCGGAATACGATGTGATCCTCTGGCCGGGTCTGCGTCCGTGGGAGAGCTATCCTGCTGAGGTTCGTGATGCCGTTCGAAGGAGAGTGGAAAGCGGAACCGGCCTCGTCTTCTTCTACCCATTCAGCCGCGACGGGACCGCGAAGAACGAAAGCCTTTGGAATCCTTCGCCGCTGACGCGAGCGCAGGAGGTCAAGAGCGCAAGCAGCAACAATCCCTTACTCAATGATCTATCCCGGCTGGACCGCTCAATGTGGCGCCCGGCGGCGGGCCATTACATCACACGTGGTGTGCCGTTGGCGGCCTTCCCATGGGGTCATATCGGCGTGCCGGCGTCGCGTGCTGTCGGGGAGGTATTGCTCGAGACCTCCGAGAAGGTTCCAGTTCTCGCGGTGGGAAGCGCCGGCCGCGGTCGAGTGGTCGCTTTCGGATACAGTGAGAAGGGAATGATCCCGGAAATAGAACAGGTCTTCGAGACGGGATTGCACTATCCGTATCAGGAGTATCTCTGGTCGCTGGTAGCACGGGCGGTTACCTGGGCGGCTCGAAAGGAACCGGAACGCGGAATCGAGAAAATCAGTTTCCTGCAGGACCGCGTCGAAATCTCGCTCAATGGCCCAGTCCCGAACGCGCGCGCCTTGGTCTTAGTTCACAACAGCTTCGGAGAGTTGGAAGCCGAGATTTCTTCCCGCATATCCCTTTCTTCAAACAACGCGACGAGCCGTTTTCCACACTCGCTGCCGCCAGGACGACATTTTGCCGACGTGCGAGTGATCAGCGGCGACAAGGCTTTCGACTGGGCAGCGCAAGTCCTGGATGTCCCTTCGCGGCTGAAAATAGAAGTTCTCAAACTGGCGCGTGACCGGGTGGCTGCGGGAGAGGACGTCTTGGTAAACCTGCGGTTGTCTTCCAGCGAAAAAATCGAATGCCTCGCGAAGGTCCGGGTGCTGGACAATTTCGACCGGCTGCTGGATGAACAGCGTTTGCAGATCACTTTCGCCGGAGAAACAGAAAAATCAGTGACTTTGAAATCAGCCGGCTGCCTCTCTCATCTGGCACGGATTGAATGTGAAGTCTTTGCCGCAGGTGTCCGCCAGGACCGCCGTGTGGCAGAAGTGTTCATTCTTCAGCCTCGCAAATGGGATGACTACGACATCGTGATGTACCGGTTCGGGCCTGATCCAATTCCGGGGATCTGGCCCACAATCGATGCTCAGCTCCAGCGCCTCAACGTCACGACGCTGTCGTCCTACTCGCTGCAGCACAGCAAACATGCCAACTACAACGTGCAGGCGCAGACCCGTATCAGCGGCCAGGAATCTCCCGACGGGGCGGCGCGCGCCTACTATACTGCGATGAAAAAGAAATATCTGGAGACCGGCGACAAGAATGTGCTGGTGCGGGAGTACTGTCTGGATGATCCGGCCTATCGCGCCCGCATTCGGGAGGAACTGACTCGACTGACCGCTCCCTGGGTGCCATTTTCTCCGCTGTCTTATTACGTTTTAGAGGAACCTTCGCTGACCTGTTACGGGGATGCCGTGGATATCTGTTTTTCGCCGTTCACCCTTGCGGCGATGCGACGGTGGCTGCAGAACAGCTACGGAAGCCTGGAAGCGCTGAATCAGCAGTGGAGCACGGATTTCCACCGCTGGGAAGATGTAACGCCCGACGATTCCCCCGCGGCGCAGAAGCGCGGCAATTACGCCTCCTGGGCGGATCATCGCACGTACATGGAAACGGTTTACGCCGGCACTTTCGAGTATGTCCTCCATGAACTTCAAAGGATCGACCCCGGCGGGATACTGCTCAATTCGGGTACGCAGATTTCAGGTTCGCACAACGGCTGCGATTACAGCCGGGTTGATTTGTTTACGCGCCATCTGAATGCCTACGAGGGGGGAAATCAGCTTGATTTCCATCGCTGTTTCAATCCGGACCTGAAAATCTCCGGCGGGGCTGGATACGGCGTTCTGGGAAAGGATGTCTTCTACAACCTGTACAACAGCCTGTTCAAGGGCGCCAACGGCGGGGCATATATCTTCTGGCAGTACTCCACCATTGATCCAGACCTTACGCTCAGCCAGAGCGGAAAAGACATGGAAGTCGGCTTTCGCGAAATTCGCGGAGATGGAATCGGGAAGCTGGTGGGACTGGCGAGACCGGACAACAACGGAATTGCGATCCATTACTCCTACCCGAGCATTCATGGCTCCTGGATCGTGGATGGTAAAGTTCAGGAGAAGGTTACCTACCACACGAGCAGCGCGTTTGACCGGTTCAACGAAAATCGCGATGGGTGGGTCAAAATCCTGAAAGATGCAGGCTTGCAGTTCGACTTCATCGCCTACAGCGACGTCGAAAAGGGAGGATTGCTTTCGAAAAAATACCGCACTTTTATTTTGCCGATGAGTATTGCTTTAAGCGAGAGAGAAGCCGCAGCAATCCGTGAGTTTGTCCGCCAGGGAGGCACCGTGATCGCGGACGCGCTGCCCGGCATCATGGACGAACACTGCACCTTTCGGAAGCAGCGCCTGTTGGGAGACGTGTTCGGCGTGGAATGGCAACCGTCGGACCGCGACGCCTTGGTCGAGGGACGCGGCGGCGAGCAGGTGACGCTGCTGAGCGCGCAACCTTTTTTGGAGGCGGATGGAAAGCGGATTCTTTTGCGCAACCAGTTTGGCAGCGGCCGGGCTTACCTTCTCAATTACTTGCTTCACTCCTATCCGGCTGACAAGCTGGAAGGGAAATCCGGCGCGGCGCTGCTGCGTTTCAAGCGGCTTCTGGAAGATGCAGGGATCATCCCCCCAGTTCGCCTCGCTTCGGCAGGCGGGGCCGGCGTGAACGGTTGTCCCACTTATCTGTTCAACAACGGATCGACCCAGCTTCTCGGGTTGGTTCCGGACAAAGGAAGGCGTGGAGCGGAGAAGATTCGAATCATTACGGGCGGTGGACCCCGTCACATCTACGATGTTCGGCAGAAGCGGTACCTCGGATTTGCCGCCGAAGTGGAAACGGACATAGAACCGGCGGTCCCGCGGCTGTTCGCATTCGTCGGGCGTCCGGCCGGCAGGATTGAATTGACCGCGCCCGCCCGGATGCGTCGCGGAGCGGAGATTCAAATAGGAATCCACGTTGCGGGCGTCGACGATCTGCGCTCGGTGGCCAGAGTTGAAGTGCGGGATCCGCGCGGGCAAACGGTGCGATATTACAGCGGCAACGAAGACGTTGTTGACTCGCGCGCTGTCAAGCGGTTAATGACAGCGTTGAATGATCCTGCCGGCATCTGGCAAGTGGAGGTCACCGAAGTAATCAGCGGGAAGAAAGCATTGGCGAAAATCCGGGTTGAGTGAGCAATAGAATGCGGAATGCGGAAGGCGGAAGGCGGAAGGCAGGAGGCAGAAGGCAGAAGGCGGAAGGCGGAAGGCGGAAGGCGGTAGGACGCGAATACTCTGTGCTCTCTGAAATAGTAGGTTGGCAACTTTTTGATTTTGGCAAAGTTTTTCGAAATCCCGCACAGGCGCCCCATCCGGGGCGCAAAATGGGGTACTGGAGTCTTATGACACCACTACCCAAAATGGACGGCTTTTTTCTTGCGGTCTGCGGCTACACTGGCGCTTTGCGGTGATTGCCAGCAAAATATGAAGACCCATTCCACATTCCGCATTTCCCATTCCACATTCCGCATTCCACATTCCGCAATCGGAATTTTGGTTCTGGTCGTCCTGGCGACGCAGGCCTCGGCCCAGGTCTATTCCCCGAAGGTGCTGGTCAAGGGTCAGGTCGACACTACCGATCCGAAAGCTCTGGCTGCCGCCATTTACGCGCAGTCGGGCGCGGTCACCCCCAGGGAAAAAGCCGAGGCGATCTGGCGCTTCTTTCTTACGGACGGACGGTTCGTGGCGCCGGGATTCTGGTATCACATTGCAGGCTGGGCCTACGAAGAGCCCGTGGGCGAAGTGCTGGACCCGATAAAGCTGCTCAACAGTTACGGGTTTGGTCTCTGCTATCACATCGCACCGCTGCTGGAGGCTGTCTGGGAAGCCGGCGGCTTCAGCGATGCCCGCGTCTGGTTTCTCACCGGCCACACGGTCGCCGAGGTTTTCTACGACGGCGCCTATCATTATTTTGATTCCGATTTGCTCGGCTTCAACACAGTGGGAACGGGCGATCCGAAAAAGCTGGCGGTCGCCTCGGTACGGCAGGTCGAGGCAGACGGCGATATCATTTTGGGAAAATTGATCGCTCCCAATAAGTCCGATGCCTCCCGGGTGGTCTATCCATGGTATCCCGCCGATGTTAAGGGATCGGAAATGAACGGACTGGTGGAGCTCTTCACTTCCACGCAGGATAATTGGCTCTTTCCCTTCACCCGATATGCCGCCGGGCATCGGATGGATTTTGTTTTGCGCCCGGGCGAGCGCCTCACTCGTTTTTTCCATCCCGAGAATTCAAGCCTCTTTTATCTTCCCTACAAGCGCACTGAAAAAGGATGGGAAGAATTTCCGGAAGAGGTTGCGCACTATCGGATCCGGACGCCAGATGGCCCGCGCAGCCAGAAGGACAATCGTTACTGGGCGACCGGCAAGCTTGAATACACACCGGTGCTCTCGGACCCGAAGGCCTACTACCCGCTTTTTCAATCCGGCTACAACGAGAATCTGCGGCTGCCGGAGGGCCGAACCCAAAACGGCTTTGTTACCTGGCGGCAGCCGGGGAAAATGGCGCGCGCCGTGTTTGAAGTCCAGTCTCCCTACGTTATTATCGATGGGAATTTTTCCGTCGATTTGGCGCTGGCGCAATTGGATCAATCACTGCTGGTCGAGACATCCATTGACGGAGGCAGGAACTGGCAGTCCGCCGGCAAATGGAACGGACCGTTCCAGGGACGCTGCAGCGGCGCTCCGGCGGTTTTGTCCCGATCCGAACATGGGACCCTTACAGCCGTTTCAGGTCATTATGCATACCTGCTGCGTTTCACGTTTCAGGGATCAGGCTCTGTCGAACCGGTTCGGTTGAGCAACATTGTTATCAATACTCGTTTTCAACTGAATCCTCGTTCCCTGCCGAAACTCAATTCCGGTCGTAATGAGCTCGTTTACCGGTCCGGAACGGCAGAGCGCTGGCGCGCTATTCCGGTCGGGCTGGAAGCCCTGAACGATTTCGCCTTTCGTCAATCCGGCGTCCGCTACACTGCTTCGGAATCTCAAGGTTTCCTGGAATCACTGCAAGGCAGAACCGCCGAAGTAATTTTCGAAATATCCGCTCCGGGGGATTCCGCGCTGAAGGCTTTCGAGGCTGGTGGAAGATTTCTCGATCTGAACGGGGGTCTGGCCCCAGACAAGTTTACCGCTGAAGTGCGAAGGATTGCTCGGGCGCATCCATTGACCGATCCGGCGGGAGCTACATCGCTAAGCTGGTCGTTATCGCCCGGTGGTCCGTTCAAGATTCTCTGGCAATACCGGGCGGGCTGGAATGGCATGGATGGCGAGCGCGTCGATCGCGCCCTCCGCTGGCCGGAAGTTGATCGGCGGATTCTCGAGTTGCCGTCCGGAACACGGCACGTTTATGTAAGGTACAGATTCCGGGCGATGGCGCTGGACAATATCCGTTTATCGGCGGTCAACGTGGAGAAAGACGCATCGCCGGCGCTGGAAATCACTCATGTCTGGTCGCGCGAGGGACGGCCGCAGTACCACCGTGAAGCAGTCGACCGGCCTTGGCATGCTCGCACCTACACGGTCGATACGGGCGAAGGGCCTCTGGAAAATGAGGCAATCATTTTTTATTGCCCGAGGCCGGACGAAAAACGCTGAACGATTCAGGCCCGCACCAAGGAAAAGTCATTGCCTGTAACGAACAAACTGGCGTAGTTCGGATGACGGTCGGGAAGTTTCTGCCACAGAGGCACAAAAAACTCAGAGTTTACGCAGAGACGCCAGACTTGGCGTACTTTGCCGGCAACTTCTTGTTTTTAGGCAAGATTTCAAAGACATCGATCACGTTAACGTCCACGTAGAATTGCGATTTTTTTTCGTGAGCGTGGACGTGGTCGTTGACGTCTATCGTTGACGTGCACGTGCGCGTGGCCGTCCTCGGCTTTTTTCTTTGGTTGTGGGTCATGAAACACAGAATGCGGACTGTCACCTCAATATTTTTAGCTTCGTGCTCGCTTATCATTACCGCATCGGCGGCTCCCGCCTCCGTGCAGTTCCGCCGTGAAACCCTGCAGATTCCCACTTACACTTTCAGCGGGGCCGAAACCGTCGCGCCGCTGTTCAAATCCACCGATACGGGCGGCATCTACCCGTACACCGCGGTCGACCGGGATTCGATGAGCTCCAAACCTGTCCCCGTCACGTATGAAGCGCTGGTGCTGGAAAACGAATATCTGCGCGTGACACTGTTGCCCGAGTTGGGAGGGCGAATCTGGTCCGCTTACGACAAAGTGGCCGGGCGCGAAATCTTCTATTGCGCCAGCGTCATCAAACCGAGCCGGTACAACCAGCGCGGCGCCTGGCCGGTCGGCAACCTGGAACTCTACGGTCCCTTTGACGCGCACATGCTCACCTGGCCGGGCGAGCCGTGGCCGTGGGCCGTCACTTCGAATCGCGACGGCAGCGCGACAGTGACGCTTTCCCACATCGATCATTTCTTCAGAGACAAAATATCGCTCAAAGTAACGCTGCGACCGGGACGGTCCTTCATCGAAACAACCGTCAGACTGCATAACGGGAATTTGTTGCCCAATCGCTATTTGCTATGGACCAATGCCGGCGTTGCCGCCGGTGATGAGACTCGCTTTATTTATCCGATGACGCGCACCATTGGCCACAACAGCGGCGAAATCGGAACCTGGCCGGTAATCGGAGGAGTGGATCTGAGCTGGCAAAAGAATAACAAGAATATGCTCGGGGTCTTCGGTCTGGATATCTACGATAATTTTATTTCCGCTTACGACTTCAAAAAGGATTACGGAACTGTCTGCTACACCGACCGGATGCTGGCGCGCGGCATCAAAACGTGGACCTGGGGGACGGGCGCAGCCGCCCTGCGCCACATGGCTTCCTACACGGATCAGGACGGACCTTACGTTGAAGTGCAAAGCGGGCGGTTCGTGTGGGACGGAAATTATGAATTCATTGATCCCGGCCGGACCGACGGATGGACTGAGTACTGGTATGGCGCCGGCAAGCTCGGGGGTCTGACCACGGCGAGTCGCGACGTTGCCGCAGCACTCGAAATCTCTTCCCAGCGACTCGATTCCGCGCGGCTGTCCCTGGTTGCCACCGGAAACTTTCACGCTGCAACTGTACAGCTTCTGGCGGACGGTCAATCCATTTGGGAGGTGAAACAATCGCTGCGGGCCGGAGTCGCGAATCATCTCTCTGTGCCGGTTTCGCCCGACGCACAGAAGAAAGAGCTGAACCTGAAGATTCAATCGCAGGATGGGCGTGTGCTGCTCGATTATTATCAATACCCGAACGGCGCTCATCCTGGCGCCCTGTTTGCTCTGGATTCGATTCCGCGGAACTTTGGGCCCCCAGAGACGCTCAGCGTGGAAGAGATTTTCCAGAAAGGACTCGGTTTCGAAAAATTTGGCCGGCTCGAAAATGCGGCCGCGGCCTACAATGCAGCCCTGGCAAGGGACGACCACTACGCTCCCGCTCACATTCGACTCGGGCTGCTGGCGCTCGACCGTTCTGAGGCCGAGGCGGCGCGGCAGCACTTTGAGGCGGCTCTGGCGCGCGACCCCGCCGCGGGCGAAAGTCACTACTTCCTGGCAGTTCTTTACGTCGAGCAAGGGAATATTGTTGAAGCTCGCCGCCACCTTTTGAGATTACTGCCGTCTTCGCCCTATTTCGATCGTCGAGAGTACGCAATCGGGTTGCTTGATTTGCAGGCTAATGACTTCGAGGAAGCCGAACAGCGTTTCCAGAGCGCTGCCGATCAAAATTCGTCCGATCCCTCGGTTCTTCAAGCTTACAGCTATGTGCTCAGGAAGCTGAAACGGGAGCAGGTTGCGCGCGCCAAATTGGACTTGTTGCTCGCGCTGGATTCAACCAACGCCTTCGCCTTCGCTGAAAAACTTTTCCTCGCGCAATCGCCCGAAGCGGAAACCTTGCTCGATCGAGCCTGCGCCCGTCACTCGCAGGGTTACCTCGAGCTGGCGACACAGTATTTCCGGCTTTCCGGTTGGCGGGAAGCCGCGGCCGTGCTGGATCGGGGGATCACTCTTGCCCGGGATTCGGGTGGAGTTCCGCATCCACTCCTTTATTACTACCGGGCTTATGCGGCGGATCGGCTCTCGCAACCGCCGGCGCTGCGAAAGGCCTTGGACTCGGCCCGGCTTTCAAACCTGAACATTGAGATCTTCCCTTTCCGCCGTGAAACCATCGCGGTTCTCCAGCGCATTCTCGAAATTGAACCGAATGACGCGAATGCTTCCGCGCTTCTGGGAGACATTCTATATAGCCGCAATCGCCGCCTGGAAGCGCTGCAGCACTGGCGCACGGCCCTTGCAGCCGACGTCAAGCATTTTCTGGCTCATCGCGATCTGGGGATGGCCCTGTTGGAAGCAGGTCACACGGACGAGGCGCTGGGGTACCTTACGCGCGCCTCGGAGCTTCGTCCCGATCAATGGTCGACGATGCGTTTGATCGCGGGATTGAACGCGCGGCGCGGAAATGCGGCGGCGGCGCGCCAGGTGTTGGAACGGGCGCTGCAGCAGAGGCCCGGAAATGATGTGATACTGGAGAACCTGGCATCCGTCGAGGCGCAGGCGGAAAATTACGATCGCGCTTTATCGCTGCTCGCCGGCCATACCTTTGAACCGCGCCATCAGTCCTATTCTCTGATGCAGCTTTATCAAGGCATCAGACTGATGCTGGCGCTGCGGAGCTTGCGCCAGGGGAACCGCGAGCGGACGTTGAACGAGATTCACCTGGCCCAGCAGCCGCCGGCCAATCTGGGAGCGGATGATTTTGCGGCACTGCAAAAGCCGCGGCTGCTCGTGTTTGAAGCTCTGGCGCGCGGGCGCGCGGGCGATCGCGAGGGAGCAATGCGAGCCTGGCAGGCCGCTGCCAAATCCAGCGATGACGAAATCGAAGGTGAGGGATTGTTTCGAGCGATCGCCCTGCACCAGACGGGGATGAAAGAACAGGCAGAGAGCTGGATGAGAAATTTCATCGCCGTAAACGAACAACGCAAGAGCGATTCATCGCTGGACCTGCGGGTTCAAGCTTACTACCTCCAAGGGATTTATGACGTTTTCCGCGGCCAGAAGGAACAGGCTCGACTCGATTTCGGCCGTGCCCTGGAACTGGACCAATCTTACTTGTTCGCCCGTCAGGCGCTGGCCTGGCTGGAAGCGGGTGAATTTGAAATCCCGCGCGTGAGTCCCGGGTGATTCAAAACTTCAACCGCAAAGAACGCAAAGAACGCCAAGATAGCGCGGGGTGACGGCCTGGAGCTCAAAGCATGAAGGCCAAGGCGAAAAAACACACAATTCTTATTGGCCCTTCATGCTTTGAGCT
>DASXQR010000033.1:0-12813 GCA_036507075.1 Acidobacteriota bacterium
TTCAACCGGCGCAAATCCGCGTCGCGCGGGAAACTTTTCTACCGTCTCGTCCAGCAGGCCGTGCAGGTCGAGCCAGCTCCATTTTCAACTCTGATCAAACCACAACCTGTAGTACGTGGTGGAGTCAAGTAAATACCCCTATTGGTCATTGGTCATTGGTCATTGGTCATTGGTCATTGGTCATTGGTCATTGGTCATGCAGAATGAAAGTTCAGAGGCTTGGTGCCTTGGTGGTTAAAAAAAATTGCACCACCAAGACACCAAGCCAGGCTTTTACTTTTTTGTATCTGTATTCCCATTGCAGTGAATGCACAAATCCTGCATGCTCTTGAATACGTAACTTCCTGGGGAGTGCGGCAATGAAACCGAGATATCTCCTTTTACTGGCTGTATCATTTTTTGCAATCTCTTCAAAAAGCTCCTCCGCTTTCGAATCGTGGAATCAACAGAATTATTCACAATTCGAAAATCACCAATCGCCGATCCGCAATCGACAATCCCCGGCCCGCCCTAATATTCTTTGGATCACCAGCGAAGACAACGGTCCTCACCTTGGCTGTTATGGCGACTCCTACGCGGTAACGCCCAACCTGGATCGGCTGGCGTCCCGAGGCCTGATCTACCTGCACGCCTGGTCGTGCGGGCCGGTGTGCGCGCCTGCGCGCACCACCATTATTTCAGGGCTTTATCCTCCCTCGACAGGCTCAGAGCACATGCGCAGCACCACTCGCCTGCCCTCGGGAATGAAAATGTACCCGCAGTTCCTGCGCGAAGCGGGCTACTACTGCACCAACAACAGTAAGGAAGATTACAACCTGGAAAAGCCCGGCGCAGTCTGGGATGAATCTTCAAGGAAGGCCCATTGGAAAAACCGAAAATCTGGACAGCCCTTCTTTGCCGTCTTCAATATCGAAATCAGCCACGAAAGCCAGATACGCCGGCGCCCTCACACGCTGGTGCATGACCCGGCCGGGGTGAGGATCCCGGCCTACCATCCCGACACGCCCGAGGTGCGACACGACTGGGCGCAGTATTACGATAACCTCACTTCCATGGATGCGGTCGCTGGAGACTATCTCAAAGAAATTGAAACAGCGGGCCTGGGAGACGACACCATCATCTTTTATTACGGAGATCACGGGTCGGGAATGCCTCGCAGCAAGCGTTGGCCTTACAATTCCGGCCTGCAGGTACCGCTGATTGTTTCCATTCCTGTGAAATTCAAACATCTCGCCCCGCGCGAATACGCGCCGGGGGGCAAATCCGAGCGCCTGGTGAGTTTTGTCGATCTGGCGCCCACGCTGTTGAGCCTGATCGGCACTAAACCGCCGCCCCTTCTGCAGGGACATGCTTTCATGGGCCGCTATGAAGAGAGGTGGCAGCCTTACATCTACGGCTTCCGCGGACGCATGGATGAGCGGTACGACATGGTTCGGTCGGTGCGGGACCAGCGCTATGTTTACATTCGCAATTTCATGCCCCACCTGATCTACGGCCAGCACGTGGATTACATGTTTGAGACGCCCACCACGCAGATTTGGAAGAAGCTTTACGACCAGGGCAAGCTGGCTCCGCCCAAAACATACTTCTGGGAGAAAAAGCCGCCTGAGGAGCTCTATGATTTGCAAAACGACCGGGACGAAGTCAGAAACCTGGCGGGCTCACCCGACCATTCACAGATATTGAAGCGAATGGGCCAGGCACAGCGTGCGCTGTTGTTCAAAATCCGGGATATCGGTTTTCTTCCCGAAGGCGAGATTCATTCCCGATCCAGGGATTCATCCCCGTACGAAACGGCTCATGACGAAAGGCGCTATCCGTTGACAAGAATTGCGGAAACGGCCGATGTGGCTTCTTCTCTGAAGGCAAATTCGCTTCCGCGTCTGAAGAAAGATCTCAGGGATCCGGACGGCGCCGTACGGTACTGGGCTGCACTGGGAATTCTGATGCGCGGCAAAGAAGCAGTCGCAGCCGGCGGGCCTGAGCTGCGAGGCGCCCTTTCCGATGCTTCGCCTTACGTGCGCATCGTGGCAGCGCAGGCGCTCGCGCAGTGGGGTGGCGCAGCCGATTTGACGAAGGCGCTGGATGTACTGATACAACTGGCGCCCGTCGATAAGAATGGAATCTATGTATCCCTGGCGGCTCTGAACGCACTGGACGCGATCGATGACAAGGCGTCTGCTTTAAGTAACGCAATAAGGACACTTCCAACATCGGACGCATCGGTAGACGCACGCATGCAGAATTACATTCCGCGGTTGATCGATAAGATCCTGGCGGATCTTAAGTAGGAGTGAACGCCTGACTTGGCACCTTGGTGGTTCAATTCTTTTTACCACCAAGGCACCAAGACCGCCTAACTTTCATACTGCATGACCGATGATTACTGAAACTCAGCTCAAAAAGCTGAAGGCGGGCGAGATCCAGGAGAACAGGAACCTTCCCAGTGCCGGAAACTGCGCGGCCAGAAAAGTGGCCACGGGCAGCACCGCGTAAGTAAACACCTGCGACAAGAAGCGGCGATCCAGCGACAGGCGATTCGGCTCGGTATTGGCGATGCGGCTCAACACTTCGTTTCTGTCCATTTGAATGAATACGGTGAGCACCATTGTTACCAGAATGGCCAGGGCAATCCAGATGACGCTCACCAGCACCTGCTGTTGCTGGAAGGGATAGGAGGTCAGGGCCAGGATCAAAAGAACGCCGCCAACGGTGGAGCAGATAAGAAGATTCTTTAAGTGGCTGAACACGCAACTGGCAAAGAAAGTAATCTGGAGCGCGCAGAAATCTTCCAGCAGCCGAAACCAGAACTGCGGAAAAGAGGAAACCGCCCTGCGATAAAGCGTGGCAGAATCGACGTTCAATGGGACCGACTTGGGGTCGTCCGGAAGCAGCGATTTCCCCGGCCGTCTCTCCCAATGCAGCCACAGATGCTTCATCAACTCGGAAGAGAGTGAAAACAGTTTTCTCTGCGTTTCGCTGCACCAGGCCGACGTACGCAGCCGCCTTTCGGTGGCGTCCTTCAATTCCTTCTCAAACGTTTCTTTTATATCCTCTGTTCCCTGCAACACACTCTTGATTCCTTCCAGCTCTGCTTCCGTGAAAAACCCGGAAAGATCCTGCGAAATCATGGTGCGGAAGTGATTTGAAATCAGCACCAGCTGATCAACAGACAAACCCAGCTCCGTAACCGACGGAGGTCTGGCCGAGAACTGCAGGCTGAGCATTCTGGAAAGTTTCGGTGAGAGTCGATCGAAAGCCTCGGCAATGGGATGCCACGCAAGCCGCCGCAGCAGACGCCGGAACTGATACCAGGTGGACAAAAATCTCAGCCCGGAGCGGATCACACAAAGTAACAGGATCGTGGTGAGAAGAAACGCAAGCCAGTTGAACCACCGGTATTCAAAAGTCGCAAATACCCTGTGTCCGACACCGACGGCGGGAAGCAGCGCTAGCAGCACCATCGAACCGATCGCCAGCCCCGGGGAGGTTCCGCAATCCCAGGACTTGAGACATCGCAGAACCCTTTCCCGGCTGTGAGAGAGATCCGACTCGCGGGGAGGCGAGCCGGGGAACGGATTCAAGCTCTGCAACTGGTCGGCAAATTCGTGACGCCACAACTGTGACAGTAACCAGAAGTAGACTCCCACGCTCAGGAAGAGCAGCGGCACGATGGGAGAAAGACCGCTGCCCAGAGTGGTGGCCCGCTCGTAGAGCAGGTTGTGGACCGGCTTGGTTATCAAAAACAACATCCAGAAGCCCGCCACGACAATTACGAGAGCCACCACTCCGGCCGCGGCCCCCTTCCAGCGCAGGCGCTCTCTGAGCTTTTCCTTCAGAAGGCTTTGGACGAACAGAACGCCGGAGTCAAACCAGATCCCCGCCAGCGCCCAAACAAGAAGAAACGCCGCGGAAAGCAGACTGAGATTGACCAGATATCTCCGCCCGTCGGGATCACCCTTCAATTCCATAATCGCCGGGATCAGGCTAATCATTACAACCAGCAAATAAAGGATCAGAAAAACCGACAGGTAAGAAAACACATACGCCCGATAGGCAATCCACTGAAGCGCGCCGTCAGCGGTGGGGACCGGGCTCGCGGCGCTGCACCGGCGCCATTCGATGTTGAAGGAGTATCCCCGCACGCCCCATACGGTGTCGCGGACGGCCGCACGCGCGCCCCGCGGGTAATTTGAGATGTGAAGAAGGCACCACACTGTCAGCAGCGCCACAAATACCCAAAAGGAAATCGGATGTGCAGTCGGCAACCGTTTGAGCTCCGCCCCTCCCGTTTCGGGATAAAACCTGAGCGGCCACAGTCTGCTGCGACCTACCGCCGAGATATAAACCGGCGGTGTCTGCCCCTGATTCAAAGTTTCCCTGGAATAAGAAATCACTTCAGAAGAAGCAGTCTCGTCCCTCTTCAGAACGGCAGTGACCGCGTTATAGACACCCTCGACCGCCCCGTTCGGAAATTGGAGCAATTCACTGGAGGCCGGAACCAGTGGGTATGTGGAGACAACCAGCATCCCGCTCAGATCCGTTATCAGTTCAGGATGGGCGTACAGAATATCGCTTTCGAATGTAATCAACTGGGCGTTTGGCGCATGCGCTCGTATCAGTCGCGCAAGAAACAGCTTGTCGCGAGTGTCCGTGCCGGCCAAGACGATGTAGCGAATTTTCTGGCGCTCTATGGTATTCAAAATGTGCGCCAGTTCCAGTTCGGCAACGCTTGCCGTCTGACCGGGCGCGTAGGATGGAAGAATGTCGGAACCCGCGGTAATGCCCTCGGCAAGAGAGAGCGCCACGGCCTTCTCTTTCCACGGGCTTTTTGCGGCTTCCGCTTTCAATCTTTCATCCCGTTCGTAGGCGGCGCGCAGTTGCGAAACGTGCATCGGATAACTCGCCTCGAAGGCGGGCATCTGGTCTTCCTTGGCCGCGCCGGAAGCCTTCGGTGGAAGTTTGCCCAAAAAACGACTGCCGTAGGCGCTGGCCTCGGAAATGATCGCGACCTTGCTGATACTGATCCCGAAGTAGGGAAGGTAGTAGTCGAAGAACGTTTCTTTCAGCAGATCGTCCGCATACACCAGCGGCAGGAACGTGGTTTTGATGGTGTACCCGCCTGCGACCTTTGGTGGAAGCTCGAATTTTAGCAGCGCCGGATTGGCGGGGCTGGTGGCGCTGCCCGAGACAAAATAAAGTTTGACGGCTCGGCTGCCCGAGTCATCGGCCCCTGCTCCTTCGCCGCCCGCCTTTTTCGAACTAAGACTGGTCTTACCGGGATTATGCAATGGAGGTCCCGAGTTCTGCCACTCGCTTAGCGCCATGCGCAGCGAAATTGCCGAACCGGAAAACGAAGGGCCTATCAAGGTGATTTCATACGAGCTGGAAAGCTCCATTACGGCGTCAAGCGCCCTCATCAACGCCTGCTTCTGGACCCCGGAAGTAGGAGTTTCCCCTACCAGCAGAATCAGCAGCAGGTCCGGATCCTGCAGCGGCTGAGAAACGTTCGTTTTGCGAAACAGCAGCACGCCGGGTTCTTGACGATACGCTGCATTTTCCGGCGCGTCAGCTTCGCGCAGAGCATTGAGAGGCCAGGGAAGCCAATGGCTGTCAAACTGGTATCCCGATTTCTGAACACCGCGCTGGATCGCTTCCAGAAAGTCATCCGAAAAGTTGCTGAGGTGTGAATCGCGAGGGTCGGGAATCGATGCGATCAGAAATCTCACATGCTTGTCGCCTTCATTCGATTTCAAAACTCGATCCGTGATTCTCCCGCGAACAGCCGCACTCAGCCGCGTGGCTGCAGCCTCTCCGGACTTTTCAGACTTTTCAAATTCCAGCTCAATTCCGTAGAACCTGCCCAGAATCCAAAGATGGTGTTCCGGTGAAATCCTGGGCGATTCGACGCCCGCCCTTTCCTGCACCCGCGCGCCGGGGCCATTGGGAGCAGAGGAGCTGGAACTCTGGCTCTTGGAAGGACTCCACACTCCGGGCATTTGCACGCCCAGTGTCAAACCGAGACCCGCGACGACCAAGAATCCAACCCAACGACGCTCATCCATAGGAATTTGCCGGGGGAACTTTCACCATAATCGCTCGAAAGGAAGGAAATTCAACTATTTTTGGTTATGCCAAAGTTTACAAGCTTGGTGCCTTGGTGGTAAAAAATTTGAACCACCAAGACACCAAGCCAAGATCAATGACCCTATGCGAATTTTCAATTTCCACACCTGCGGCCGCCTATCTTTGCTTTTGGTCGTGAGCGGTTGTCTCTCTTTTGCCCGCGATTCCAAGTTGCAACTGCTGGAAGAAAGCCGGGTTTCGATGGCCTGCACGTTTTCGATCGCAGCCTACAGCGCCGATTCCGGCGGGGCGTTTGATGCCGTGAATGAGGCCTTCGGCGAAATAGACCGCATCGACCGTTTGATGAGCCATTACAATCCTAAAAGCGCGATATCTACGCTCAACCGCCAAGCCTCATCCGGCCCGACCGCCGTAGACCCGGAGCTCTTTGACTTCATTCAGGAGTGCGTCAGATACAGCCGCGAATCCGACGGCGCTTTCGACATAACCGTCGGCCCACTGATGAAAGCGTGGGGATTCTTCGAGGGAGAGGGGCGCTTTCCGTCTCCCCTTGCCCTCAAATCAGCATGCGGCAGAGTAGGCTGCAGATTTTTGAAACTTAACGCTGCCCGGAGAACAATCGAGTTCGAGCGGGGCGGAATGGAACTTGATCTCGGCGGAATTGCCAAGGGTTACGCCGTTGATCGGGCTGTAGCTCTGCTGAAGAAACGTGGAATTGAAAGCGCCCTGGTGAGCGCCGGCGGCAGTACTGTTTACGGTCTGGGACATCCGCCGGACTGCGAAGGCTGGCCAGTCGGCATTCGCGATCCGATGGGCAACAAAGGTAATGCCGAAACAGTGCTGCTTTGCAATCGAGCTCTGTCGATCTCAGGAAGTTCGGAAAAGTCTTTCCGGCGCCATGGCGTGACCTATTCGCACGTGATGGACCCGAGGACAGGGCGGCCTGTCCGCGGCATTTTGAGTGTCGCCGTTCTGGCCGACACCGGGACGGCAGGCGATGCCCTGGATAATATCTTTTATGTTCTGGGGCCGGTGAAAAGCAAAAGCTACTTGAGCAAGGTTCCGGGAACTGAAGTGATTTTCTTTTTGCCTTTGGGCAGTCGAGCGTGGAAATCGGTCAGGTTGAAAAGAAAAAGCCTTTGAACCACAAAGACACAAAGGCACCAAGTGGCTGTCCATCGCATTATTTAGTGTCCTTTGTGCCTCTGTGGTTCAATGCTTTTGCTCAGATCCACCACGACATAGGTCGGCATCTCAGGTATCGTGAACTCGGTGATGCCCGCCCTGGCAGTGAAATCTTCCAAATCAATGCGGCCCTTTCCCACCGCCTGGGCGTAGTTCGCGATGCAGGAGCCTCGCAGCCGAACACGCAGCCCTCCGATAACATTCGCGCCGTAATTAATGAGGTGCAGCCGGATCCGGGATGCGTCGCCTGTAACCCGGCCGATTACGACTTCGCTTCCGTAAATGCGCAACAGCCGGTTCTCATCGCTGAGTTTGCGGCGAACCTTCAGCGCAAGGTTACTCGGGTTTTCGGCTTCCGACGCCGGATATTCGGCGCTGCCGATCTGCACGTTGATCGCAAATCTGGGATCGGGCTTCTGCACCAGGCGGAACATCAAGTTTCTCCTCACCAGGAGATTTAGAACTTCTTCCAGCAGAGGAGAATCGCTTTCCACCACCGCCAGATCCGCCAGCGGCTCCATCCGGTCCGGCTCGATCTGCTTCAGAAAGGCGAGCATTGCGGAAGCGTCTGGCACGTCGTCGGGATCAATCTTGAGAATCGCGTCGGCGCCGTAGACAAAGGCTTCGGCCGCGGCCAGCGTCGCCTTGCCCCTGGGGAGATCGTAATAATACTTTCCAGCCGAGGCTTCCCGTAAGAAAAGCCAGCCGCTGGCATTCACCCAGGGCCGGCGCGTAGGGGAAGCAGTCCTTATATTAGGAGCCACTCCCGGAACCTTCAGGCGGGTGCGTGCCCTCAGATCCGAAATACTCAGCGGCGCCGGCTGAAGGCCTGCAATCTTCCACTGCTCTACTTCCTCAGGAGGCACGTAAAACTGCTCAATTCCAGCCTGCCGGAGCACGGCAGCCTTTTCCGAGGCTTGGGAAACGTACAGCATCGGCATGGAGAGCAAAACCAGAAGAGCCGTCATACCGTGATCTCCTTGACGCGGATTTTCCTCAGATCGCAGACACCCAGACCCAGCCGGGAGGCATATTCAATATGTCCCGGTTCGCGGATGATGATGTTGACGTTTGGATCCTGATCTCGCAACGCCAACTGGTCCAACTGAAGATACTGCGGCGACCGATCCCATACTGAGATCGCGCCTTCGGCTTTGCGCTTGTGCTCGATTACGTCGAGCAGCAGGCGGTCAATGGCGACCGGATCCGTGCCCAACAGGATTCGCTTGGGATAAAACAGAAAGCGCGGATTGTGCAAAAAAGGTCCGCCGTGCCACACTCCGCGCAGACCATCCATGATCTGGAGAACGGTGCGGGACCGCAGCGGTTCGACCGCGGCCAGCGTTCCAATGAAGGAATGAGTGAACGAATATCCCCCCTGATGCGACCTTGCCACATTGGAAAAGCTTCCGTAGGCGATATTCTTGAGGCAGCCAGTCACGCCCGAGGCGCCATGGTCCTTCATGTTGGGGATGTTGACGATCTTGGTGATACGTTCCGAGACCGTCCGGATAAGGTTCGAACGCGTATCCTCTTCTCCGAAAAAGTCCACTTCGACATAGGTCGCCGGATCATACTGCCGCACTCCTCCGCGTCGAGCTTCCGCTGCCAGGATTTGCACTCCCGGCGGAAGGTGCGGAGCATAATTGACGTCGTCAAGTTGATCCTTGTATCTCTCGTAGAGATAAATCTGCGCCGGCTGCACTCCCACCGCCATCAGGTTGCTGATGATCTCGGCTACGATCTCCGGAGCAGAAACAACCCTGGGATGGCCGGAGCAATTGACCTTTATTCCTACGACGTCCGAAGGCTGAAAGAAGCGCCGCCAGGCCTGAACCGGCCTGGACTCGCCGGTCAGGGCGCAGATGCCTCGGGCGATCATCTGGCGTACAACTTCCGCATCCACCCTGTCGGTGGTTTCGTCGATACAGTTTGCCGAGCGGACGGAAATCACTCTTCCCCGATAGCGGCCGGGCATGCCGGGGTGACGAGCGGCGCGATAATTACTCACCACGTGGTACCTCGGCACAGAGTGAGGATCAGGCAATGGAATCTGGCTTGCCGCGAGTAGTTTCAGAAAAGTTCGACGTTGCATAAGGCCTCTTCCAATGCGGAGTGCGGAATGCGGAATGCGGAATATATCCAACTTAAGTTTCCTGAGTCGAGATCAAAATCAATCCCTATTCCGCATTCCGCATTCCGAAATCCGCATTGGAATCCGGGGGTCCGAATGCTGGGACCTTACGGCCGGGCCTATTTACTGGCGGCCCTTCGGGCCTCAATTCGATTTCCGCAACTGTGCAACGGAGCGCTTTTCACTCAGGCTCTTCAAGAACGCGAGCATGTCGGCCATCTGGTCAATGCTGATGGCGTCTTCCACTTTTTCCGGCATGGCCGACACGGTGGAAGGCCGGGAATCGGCAATATTGGTTCGAAGGATTGTCTGCTCTTCGCCTCCGGCACGCCGAAGCGTGATTGATGTGCTGCTTTCCTTTACCACCACGCCGCTGATCGAAGCCCGGTCCTTGGTTTCGATCAGATACTCTTCATAGCCTGGAGCAATGCTGGCGTTGGGATCCAGTATCTGCGTCATCAGGTCCAGCTTGTTTCGATTGCTCAGACTGGCAAGGTCAGGACCGAGTTCGTAACCCATCGATCCGATCCTGTGGCACTTGCTGCAATTCTTCGCAAAGACTTCCCTGCCTCGTTCGGCATTCCCGTTTACGCGCACTGCGGGACGATACCTGTCAATTACCGCCTTCCGATCATCGGCGAGATTGGCGAAGAGCGCTTCGGCCCGTCTCTTTATCTGCGCATCGGAAATTCTCATCAATTGTGTTCTCTTTGCCCGGCTGAGCGAGCGCGCATCGATTTTGCCCTGCTCTACCGCATCCAGCAACAACGGGAGCTGGCTGCGCCGCCTCAACAGCCCTTCCAGCGCGATCTCTCGGATGGAAGGTGAAAATCCAGGCCAGCGATCGAGCAGAACGGCCGTCGCCTTTGCGTCCTCCATGCCCGAAAGGCTGCGCGCCGCGGCCGATTGAACAGCAATCGGCTCTTTAGCATCAAGCAACCCGGCAAGAAGCGGGATGCCTGTATTTGCCGGATCCAGACTGACCATTTTGACGGCATTCACGCGGCTCTCGAGATCTGCGTTTGAACTGCGCGCCACTGAGGCCGCTTTGTGAATGGCGCTTTGCAGCGCTGGAGAGCGGGTCAGGTCAACGCGCGCCAGCACGTTGAGAGCCGCAGCGCGGACCGGCGCCGAACCGGCATCTGCCAGAACCAGCAGTTGCTGTTGAAGGGCGGGCGCCAATCCTAATTTGCTCTGGGATCCACGCGCCAGTCCTTCTGCCAATCCCTGCAACATCGGCGCTTGCCACCACGGCGCGCCGCTCACATCCTTGTGCACCAGCGCCAGCAGAGCGGCGATCTCACTTTCCGCTCTTCTGGCGCCGATAATCGAGCTGATGCGCCCGAGGAACTCTTGCTTTCGCTCCGATCCTGCCTGCGCGAACAACGGATCCGAAACCACCGCATGCAACCATTGTCCGGCGTCGCCCGCGGCCGAGGCGAGCACCGCGATCTGGAACCAGGAATTGTCCAGATGTCGAAACGCGATTTGCCGCAGCGGTTCAAAAAACTTTCCGGGAGGGAACATGCCCAAAGTGCAGGCCAACTGAAACTGGACTCGATCGTCCGGATCAGCGGACATCGCCGCCAATTTTTCCTCAATCGCGGAATGAGAGAGTTGCTCTTCGGCCAGCCGAATCGCCTGTTCCCTGACCGCGGGATGAGTATCATTCAACGCCTGAAGTATCGAGCCGGCATCCAATGCCTCCAACCCCTGCAGAGTCCAGAGGGCGTGAAAACGTGCCTCTGCGGATGTACCCGTGCGCGCCAGCGCTTTCAGTTCGGGGACAGCCGATAAATCCCGGCGCTCCACCAGCAGGCGCTGCGCGGTGATGCGCCACCACATGTTGGGATCGGATAAATGCCGCACTAATTGGGCCGCAGGAGCCTCTCTCAACCGGGGCGCGGACGCGGACCGAGCGTTCTGATGGGAGATCCGGTAGATGCGTCCCCGGCCATGCCCCTCGCGCAGATCGAACGTCACGTCCGGCGGAGTGTATTCCGGGTGCTCTACAAACTTCCGATAGTAGTCCACAACGTACAAGGCGCCGTCGGGTCCGATGGTGGTGAAAACGGGATGAAACCAGCTGTCCTTTGACGCCAAAAAATCCCTTTCCGCGAACGCCCGGCTTGCAATGAATGTAGGTCCGCTGGGGCGGAGAATGTCGCAGTGGACCAGATTGTGCACCGGTTCGCAGACGAAGTACGCATTGCGGTAGGCATCGGGGAAGTTCCCTCCCGTGTAAACAGAATTGCCACAGGCCGAGGTAAAATGCCCGATCTCCGAATCATGGATGTGTGTCGGTTTCTCGGTAACAGGGTACACCGTGGCCGCGTTCTCGTGATCGGAAGCCGACTGCATCGCCGACTTCACTCCCAGAAACGGGTTTCGCGATAAATAGGAATTCTGTATCACCACATGACGGACGTGGTCGTTATTGAAAACCGTAAAGCGATTGCCGCGCGCGTCAAAGGTATTGCCAAACTGCGAATTCCCCGCAACTGGTTCCACCTTCAACTGGTCGGGCTTAAACCGAAAATCCATCCCCTTCGCCTGTATTTCCGCGCCCGGGATTTCAGGATGATCGGGAAAGCGGATGGGCGTTCCCATGTCTCCAAACTCTTTTACAAAATGCCTCGGAACCCAGGTCTTCAGATATGCGCCGTAAATCCAGTTATCGATCCCGTACTGAAGGCCGTTCATCCGGAGCTGCGGATTGGTCACGGCAAAACCGGTTAAGACCACCTTCTTAATATCCGCCCGGTTGTCGCCATTGCTGTCGGCCAGGTACACGATGTCAGGCGTGCAGGTCACCAGAACTCCCCCTTTCCAGGGAAAAACGCCGTTCGGAAAATGGAAGCCCTCTGCAAACACGGAACGTTTTTCAAACCGACCGTCCAGATCGGCGTCTTCCAGTAGCACAATCCTGCCCAAAGGTGCAGGATCCACCGGGTAATCGGTCATTTCGACCACAAGAATGCGACCCTGCTCGTCGAAAGCCATGGCGACCGGATCGGAAATCTCCGGCTCGGACGCCACCAGCTCGATTCTGAATCCTTCCGGGAGTTGAAATGTTTCCAGCTCCTGTTGAGCCGAGTAAGGAGGCTGGGAATGTCTGCAGGTCAGATTAGCGCTGCTTAATGTGAACAGGAAAAAGAAAAAAAAGTGCCTGATTCTCATTAGTTCACAAGTCCTCCACCAGGGTTACATAAGGCGGCGGAGTCGCAATCAAAAGCCGCCCACGTCTGCGATCACGTGCACGTGATCGTCACTGCTGTCCAAATTAGCCGGCATTCTTGTACTCACGTTAATGTTTTCCTCGGTACTGGTTGGATTTTGTCCCCGTGCCGTGTCCAGGCCTATCCAAACATGGTACGGCCGACCTAAAGCCCGCCGCTTTTGGGCGG
>DASXQR010000034.1:0-10047 GCA_036507075.1 Acidobacteriota bacterium
AACCAAAAAGGAGACTCAGAGCATTGAATTGCCGGTCTGGACGCTGAAAGCGTCAAATAGAGTAGCCGGGGGCAAGCGCGTTTTTTGCGCGCCGCCCCCGGTGAGCTTCCCCAAACCGGCGCACCCTGAAAGGGTGCCAGAACCGTTTTCAAGATCGCCGTCACCCCGCCGCTCTTCGACCCTTTCAGGGTCGCTCCTGATTGGGGGACGCGGCCGGGGGCGGCGCGCAAAAGACGCGCTTGCCCCCGGCTACTCTCCTTGACCGCTTCGCGGTCTGGAGACGGCCCTCAGGCCGTCTCTCCGCTTCCTAACGTGCAATGAAAAATGTGGTTAAAAAAAAACCAGAACTGACGGTTCGGTAGTACGTCAATGACCACCAAGTACGTTTGCTGTTTGTCGCCTCGTGCATACTTAACCAGCCGGGATGCAGATTTTGCGGCTGTTTGTGAGCGAAGACGTGATCGTCGACGTCTTTGGTTGACGTGCACGTGCACGTGACCGTTTTCGGCTTTTTGTTTGGTTGCGGCCTGCGGCCGGGCTGTGGTGAATTTTTACACCTCAGGCCCGGCCTACCGCGTAGTAAGTGAAGCCCATCTCGCTCATTTCCTGCGGATCGTACTGGTTACGCCCGTCGAAAATCACAGGCTGGCGCAGCAACTTTTTCATGCGCGGAAAATCGGGATTGCGAAACACGTTCCACTCGGTAACCAGGATAAGAGCGTCGGCGCCGCGCAGCGCTTCGTAATTCTGCTCAAAGTATCGAATCCGTTTTCCAAAAATTTCGCGCGCCGTTTCCAGCGCTTCCGGATCGTACGCCTGAATTTTCGCGCCGTGGGCGAGCAAGCCCTCAATAATGGATATGCTTGGGGCTTCCCGCATATCATCCGTTTGCGGTTTGAAACTAAGGCCCCACACGGCAATGGTTACGCCTTTCAGGCGCCTGCCGCTCTTCCCTGTCCCGGCCACATGTCTCGCGCTTCGACGGCGCGCGGCAGCGGCTCGTTTTCCAACCTGCACCAGGCCCTCGTCTGCGATCGCCGCTTTTCGTGAAAAATGTTTCCCCACCCAATCGACTATGATCGTCTTTTGTGTTTCGTTCACGCGGTGCGCGGCCGAAACCATTTCCATGGGGAGACCATGCTCGCGGCCCATCTCTATCAACGCCTTCACGTCCTTGGGGAAGCAGCTTCCCCCGTAGCCTACCCCCGGAAAAAGGAAGGAAGAACCGATGCGCTGGTCGGTTCCGATTCCACGTCGCACCAGATTCACATCCGCCCCCAGCTGATGGCAGAGATTTGCGATCTCATTCATGAAAGAGATGCGCGCTGCCAGCATCGCATTGGCCGCGTACTTGGTCAGCTCGGCGCTGCGATTGTCCATCAGAAGAAGAGGAGCGCCGGTACGCATGAAGGGAGCGTAAAGCTCCCGCATTACCTGGGCCGGTCCAGGATCGTCGGCGCCGATCACCACTCGGTTGGGCTTCATAAAATCGTCCAGCGCTGCTCCTTCCTTCAGGAACTCCGGATTATTCACCACATGGAAAGGATGCCCCGCTTTCATGGAAATCAGTTCGCGGACGTGATCGGCCGTCCCTACCGGCACAGTGCTCTTTAGAACAATAATCTTGTAGCCATTCATCGCCGTCGCGATCGACTCGGCCGCGGCCAACACGTGTTTGAGATCGCTCGAACCGTCTTCTCTTGCCGGCGTCCCGACCGCAATGAAGATGATTTCTGATTTCTTCACACCCTCATCAACACGGGTTGAGAATGTAAGGCGCCCCTCGGATTTGTTGCGTTTGATCAGTTCCTCCAGGCCGGGCTCGTAAATCGGCAGCACTCCGCGCCGCAGCTTTTCAATCTTGCTTCGGTCAATGTCTATACAGTAAACATCGTTGCCGGTTTCGGCAAAGCCGGCGCCCGCGACCAGTCCCACATATCCTGTCCCAATGATGCAGATCTTCAAGCCCCACCCCCTTGTTTTACCGCGCGCACGAACAATGTGCCGCCCGCGCCGAATAACGACTCGACGGCGGAGAGCGGCTGCAGCGCGGCCACCATGGCCGCGTAAAAAAGATTGGCGGCGCGCGACGTCTTCCCCTTCATCCTACGTTCCATCGGATCTGCCGAGAGAAACATACTGGAAACCCAGCAGGGGCTGTTGTCCCGGAACGAAAAGCGCTTCCGGTGCGTAATCCGAAAACCTGCCAACTCCATTACTGCATCGAGGCCCTTGGCCGTGTAGTTGACCACGTGCCTGGGAACATCCAATCCATACCAGCGAGCTCCAAACAACGCAAACTGCCAACTGTCCAGGCTCGGCACCTGGACGAATAGCTGGCCTTGCGGTTCCAGCACCGAGCTGATTTGTTTCAGCGCCGCAACCGGGTCTATCAAATGCTCCAGAACATGAAACATGGTAGCGGCCTGGGGGGACCATTCCCGCAATGAGTCGAGATGCTGCGGCAGAGATCCCACTTTTACCGTCAATCCGTATCGTCGCTTCGCCTCGGCTGCCGCTTCGCCGGAGAAATCAAGACCCATTACCTGGTGACCGCGCTGCTTGACCAGATACAGGAACGTGCCGCTGCCGCAACCCACGTCCAGCACCCGGCTGGATGGCTGCAGGAATCGGACCACGAAACGTACATGATCGCTCAACACCAGACGCCTGTAGCGCCATTCCAGCCGGCTTAACCACGATGCATCGCTCTCCTGATACCAGTAATCGCTGGGATAAAAACTCTCCAGTTCGGCTTCTGAAGGCATGGGCTCCATCAGCAGGCTCAGGCATCTCAGGCACTGGCTGAGCGGAAAACTGCCAAGGTGCGTACGGCGATCGTCCAGCGTTTTCCAGGGTCTCAACTCACCGCCGCAGGCAATACAACAGGCATTCATCGCAGGAATCTTTTCTTAAACAGGAATGTCAAGTTTCGCAATCCATCTTTCCACGGTTCCAGCTTCATTTCACCGGCGCGGTTTGAGTATGTGACGGAAATCTCTTCGAATCCGATCTGGCTGTTGAGTATCGCTTCGATTTTGATTTCTTCCGAGAACGACATCGCGTTGCTTTCCAATTTCATGTCCTGCAGTGCGTCCTTATAGAAGATCCACATGCCGGACTGGCTGTCGCGCACACGCCTGAAAAACAGCAGCGACATGACCGCCGAAAGAATGTGATTGCCGATTCGATGTTTGATCGACATCGCGGCCCGGTGTCGTATGGGGAACCGCGACGCCGAAAGGAAGCGCGCCTTCGATCTCAGAAGATTTTCAAGCAGGTATGAAATGGAATCCACCGGGTAGGAGTGGTCTCCATCCAGCGTGATCACGATGTCGCCCTGCGCGTGCATCAATCCTGTCTTGTAGGCGCGACCGTATCCCAGCACCTTTTCGGGAATCACTTTGGCGCCCATACGCGCAGCGATCTCCCCGGTTTTATCGGTGGAATTGTTGTCAACCACAATCGTCTCGTCGACAAAGGCTGGGAGCTGAGTAAGGACCTTCTGAATTCCTTCCTCTTCGTTGAGACAGGGAATGACGACGGTAATTTTTTTGCCTTTATACATCCACAATCCACTAGCCCGGATCATTCAAAACATGATCCGCGCTAATTGAGCGAATTGAGCAACTGCCGGATCTCATTCGCCTTTGAGCCGGTGGGATCCAATTCCAGGCCACGACTCAACTGGTCCCGCGCATCCGCGGTTTTGCCAAGCCTCAGATACACCAGGCCCAGTCGCAGCCGCAAGTCAGAAACTCCGGGGAACCGGTTAACGGCAAACTCGAGCAGCATCCTGGCTGCGGCGTAATCGTTCCGTTTTACGTGAATGTCCGCGAGCACCTGGTAAGGGCCCAGATTGTCCGCATTCTTGAAAATGGAATCTTGCAGGTGCAGTATGGCCGAAGAAAGATCCCCCTCCTCGCTGTCCAGCACCCCGAGCGCAAAATCGGCATTGGCAAAATCGGGAGCCAGCTTTTTGGAAGTTTCAAACTCATTTCTGGCTTCCATGCGGAAGCCAAGCTCCTTGTAGGCAATGCCCAGGTTGTAGTGCAGCATGCCGTCAGCCTCCCTCAGAGTCACCGCCCGCCTTGAATGCCACAGCGCGTTCTTCCATAGCGGGTCGTTCGGGTCCTTCAGGTTTCTGCTCTGGGCCAGCCGCTTATAGGCGGTGCCCAAAACGGAATGTGTGTAGGCATTATCGGGATCAATGCCGCTGGCATGCGCCAGAGCGTCGACTGCCGCTTCATAATCGCCCCTGTCCAGGTACAGCGTTCCCAGATTGCTCCAGTGCGTCGCCTCATAGGGATCCAGTTCGGTTGCCCGGACCAGATGGGGCAGAGCTCCCTCGAGATCACCTGAAGCCTGCAGGCTGGTTCCAAAATTTGTCTGCGCGCGGGCGGAATCGGAAGCGTAGCGTACGGTCGCCCGCCAAAGGGAAAGCTGGCTTTCCCAGTCCCGGTTGCGAACTATCGTGAGCGCCGAAAAAATCACACACACGGCCGCCAGTATCACCCGGAGCGGGAGCCTGGAAAATTTCCAGTCCGCAACCTCCACAATCGTGATCACAAACCCGATCAGCGGCAGGTACAAAAAATGATCCGCCGCGATTTCGTGGAACGGCAACAGCTGCAATACCGGCAGCAGAGTGATGAAGAACCAGAGTAAGCCAAAACCGGCGCGCGGTCGGACCAGCAGCAAGTGGTAAAGCCAGTAAAAGTAGGCCAGCGTGAAAATGATCGCAACCCACACGGTCCAGTCGATCAGGCCTTTGGCTATGGGAAAGACCCCATTGTAATCGGCCACCAGTGGAAACGGCACCAGCGCCATCTGGATGTAGTGGCTGAAAAGCTTCAAAGCCGTAAGGTAATTGTTCAGGACTGAGCCGCCCCAAAAGTCGGGTTTGCGCGAGGCATGCGTTACATACTGCGCGTAATAGAGAAAGCCCAGGGCCATGGCCAGCAGGGATCCAAACAGCCAGCGATGGACCGCAAGAGTGCGGCGCAGGCGCGCCCATAAGTCCCGTCCGCGCAGCGAGCCCGGCTCCGGATGCTCACGGAAAAAATCCCAGATTAGAAGCAGCAGCGGAAAAATCACAGCCACTTCCTTGCTGAACAGTGCCAGCGTAAAGAGGAACATCGCGAAAACGAAATAAGAGATCTTTTTCCGTTCCCGGTAATGAGCGAAACCGAGCATTCCCCCCAACAGAAAGCCCGTCGCCAGCAGGTCTTTTCGCCCTGAAATGTAGGCTACCGCGGCTGTCTGAATCGGATGGCACAGGAACAGCAGTGTCCCGGCGAATGATTTCCCGTCGCTGCCGAAAATCCGACGCAGCAGCAGGAAGACAAGGACGCCGTTGACCGCATGGATCAACACATTGGTGACGTGATAGTAGAACGGGTCCAGCCCGAAAAAATAATAATTGAGGGCATACGACAGCGTTCTGACAGGGCGATAACCCTGTCTTCCGAACATGGAAGGCAGATCTCTCCACGAACGGATCATCTGATTATCCTGAATGAGGGTCAGATCATCGAACACAAACTTGCCGGAAAGGGAATTGATATAGAGCAGCGCCGCCAGACCGGCGAGCAGAGGCGCCCAGCGATACCATATCCAATCGGCCGATGAATGCTCCGCGCGCTTGGTGCTGGCCTTTTTCAAAATCACTCCCTATTCCGCTTTCCGCTTTCCGCTTTCCGCCTTCCGCCTTCCGCCTTCCCCGTTCCAATCCCGGCGGCCGCCAGTCTTTCTATTCCATTAATGATGCCGTCCCAGGAAAACTGGCGTTTGAATTCTTCGATGTTCCGGCGAAATTCCGGTTCGCATCCGGAGCGAAAGTAGTCCACGATCGCCCGGGCCAGCGCCGCCGGGTCATCGGGCTTTACCAGGAAACCGGTCCGGTCCTGCATTACCGCTTCGTGCAGGCCTCCAACCGAGGTCGTTATGACAGGCAGGTTGAAACCATAAGCGGCGGGCACAACACCGCTCTGCGTGGCTGCGTGGTAGGGCGCCACCAGCAGATCGGCCGCCGAAAAATAGAGAGACACTTTCTCATTGGGAATGTACCGGTTGTGAATCGTCACATGCGGTTCCAGTTCCAGGCTCCGAATCAATGACTGAAACTTTTCAACCGGTTCATAAAACTCGCCGGCGATCAACAGCCGCAGCGCCACCTGGCGCAGCACCAGGGGAAGGCTCTGCAGCAGCGTGTCCAAGCCCTTATATTTTCTGACATGGCCGAAGAACAGCGCGATCTTGCCGGCTGCGGGAAGCTGCAACTGCGCGCGCGCGGCCTGTGGATCCAACCTGCTTTGGCCAAACAGCAGATACACGGGATGGCGCGCCCTCACCACCACGGCGCCGGGGCAAAGGTCTTCCAGCGTTTTCTGATCCTGCTCGGAATGCACCAGGAAACGTGACACGCTTCGCAGAAAGCGATCACGCAAGAAGCCGGAAAACAGATGCGGCTCATGCGGCCTCACGTTGTGACAAAGGGCCACTACCGGAATATTTCTGGAACGCAGATTTTTTGCCAGGGAAGCGTAGGCAGGGGCGAAGAACGGATGCCAGTACTGAAACACGACCGCGTCCGGCTCGAATTCCGCGATCCGGCGCGCCGCGCGGCGCCAGGAAAGCGGATTGAGGCTGTCCAGCAAACGTTGATTTTCGATCGAAAACACTTCACCGCTTTGATCAAACTGAGACCTTCCCGGAAACAGTGCTGCGGGATAAAGGCGAGAGAACGAAACCACCAGCGAGCTGTGGCCCCGCTGCAGCAGTTCCCGGTGCAGCGAGGTCGTGTAGTGGGCGATCCCCCCGCGATAAGGATGCGCCACTCCGATCTGCGCAACTCTCATCTCTTCCGCAGACGAACCTCTTCGGGCGGGAATTCCATCCTCACGGCAACCGCCTTTGCCCCGTAGTCTTCGTCTCTTTGAGAAGAGTAGGCAATCATCTCTGCCAGCAGGCCGAAAAAGATGAACTGGATTCCAATAATGATCAAAACAATCCCGAGCAGAAATGCGGGACGCTGTGAAAGCCACCACAATCCCTGAAACCAGCCGATGGTCAGGTAAGTTTCAATCAGCACTCCGATGGTCGCGAGCAGCACGCCCAACACGCCAAACGCGTGAAGCGGTTTTCGATTGTACCGGGTGAGCATGATGACGGTAAGCAGATCGAAAAAGCCGCCCATGAAACGGCCCGCGCCATAATGGGAGCGGCCGTGTCGACGCGCAGCATGCGATACGGCGACTTCACCCACGCGAAATCCGCGGTAGCTTGCGAGCACGGGAATGTAGCGGTGCATTTCGCCCTGCACTTTTACTTCCTCAATCACTTCGCGCCGGTACGCTTTCAGGCCGCAGTTGAAATCGTGAATCCGAATTCCCGTCAGCCTGGCGGTCACCCAGTTAAAAATTCGCGACGGGATGGTCTTGGTCAGAGGATCCTTGCGATCCCGCTTCCAGCCGGACACCAGGTCCAAACTTTCGCGCTCCATCAGATCGAGCAGCCTGGGAATCTCTTCGGGTTGATCCTGAAGATCGGAATCGATAGTAACGATTATCTTGCCGCGCGCTTCCCGAAATCCGACGGAAAGCGCCGCAGTCTTTCCAAAGTTGCGCCTTAGCCTTATATACCGCGTGTTCGCATCGCAGAATGATGACAGGATGGCACGGGTATCATCAGAACTGCCGTCATCTACAAAAATAAGCTCGTAGCTGGAAGATGGCTGGAGAACTCTCTCGATTCGTTCCCGCAGCTCTTTTAGAGACCGCGCCTCGTTATAGCAAGGCACGATAATAGAGATTTCCGGAACGACGCTGGCACGGTCCATATTTAAGTTACGGGTTTCGGGTTTGCGAGTTACGAGTTATGAGGCGCCGGCCGATTCATGATATTCAACTGGTCGCTGTAACAGTTAAGCTGGGACCGTTGGCTCTGCATGACCTCAATCGCATTCACCGCAGAGCCGCAAAGTACGTCGAGTTTTCGCGGAGTCTATCTCTGCGCAACCTCGGCGGTCTCAGCGACTCTGCGGTGAAACAATGACCGTCCGGCACGCAACTAGTTCGGCCCATGGCCGGCTTTTTATTTTAACATAAGGCTGTTGGATGAATCCGCTTACCCTTCAGCGCTTGCAGCGCTGGCTGTTATATCTGCTGGTCCTGGCGCTTCCGCTGGTGATTACACCTTCCGGGCGCGATATCTTTCGCGTTGGCAAAGAAGTCTTCGCCCAGATCGTGATCTGGATTTTCATCTGCCTGTTTACCGCCGAGTCTCTTCAGACCCGCCAGGTTCAACTTCCGCCGAGGACCCTGCTCTTTCCCCTGGCTGCGTTCTGCCTCTGGTGCGGGGCCGCTGTTTTCTGGTCAGCGGTGCGCCCGCTGGCGCTATATGCCTTTTGTAACCTGCTTCTGTTTTGCGCTTTCACGCTGATGCTGGTGCGGCTGATGAAGCCGGAAGTGTTTCGATTCCTTGTGGTTCTCAATCTGGGTCCCGCCGCTTTTACGGGCGCGTACACGATCGTTCAATATTTTGGCCGCGATCCGCTTCTGGTCACGCCGGAGGGCATGCCGCTGGCAGGCCGTCAGAACGCGGGCGGACTGATCGGCGACGTGAACACGGCGGGCTGTTACCTCGCTGTTTCGCTGGTTCTCGGCATCAATGTTTTCTTCCTGGAGCAGTCCCGCATTAGAAAAGCCGGCGTGCTGCTTGCCTGTGTTCCAGTGCTGGCGGGTCTTCTCTTTACCCAAACCTTGACGGCTCTGGCGGCGGCGGCGCTGGGCGTGCTGGCGCTGTTTGTTCTCAACACCTGGCTGTTCGTGTTTGGACCCCAGCGAACGCACCGCAGGACATGGTTGGTTCTGCTTTCTGTGATGCTCATCTTCGCGGCCGGCGTCGCCCTGTTTGGCGTCAAGAGCTCAAGGTTTCACGCGCGGTTGGTCACGCTTTCCGAAGATTTCCGGCAGGGAAACTGGGCCAGGCTGACCTCGTATCGCGCTCCCATTTTTTCCATCACCTGGAGAATGGCTCGCGAGCATCCGGTTTGGGGGCTCGGACTGCACTCATTTGAAACCGACTTTTACGACGCCAAGCTGCGCTACCTTCCGGGCGAGCGAATCACCATGGCGGGCAGTATCGAAAGCACCCACCGTCAAACTCACAACGAATATCTTCAGGTGTTGGCCGAAGTGGGAGCAATCGGGCTGTTGATATTGGCAGCCGGCCTGGCTGCGATCCTGTGGCGCGGCGTGAGAGGTATTTTCAAGAGCGCCGATTTCGAAAGATGCTGCCTCTTGATTGCCGCGACGGCAGGGCTCGTAACGCTGCTGGTTTCAGCGCTGAGCTTCTTTCCCGCTCATCTGGCCCTCACCTCGGTGTGGATCGCCCTGGTGATTGCGTCTGTAGCAGGTCTGGCTGAATCAGAGCCGGAAGCAGAACCGAGGCGCGACGAAAAGAAACAGGCCAGGCGACACAAAGCGGCGTTTTATTCATGGAAGCCTCTGGCTGCCTGTTCCGCGGGGGCGTTGCTGGGAGCCTGGTTTCTCTCCGACCAGTTGACGGCTAACCGTTACGTGGGTGATGCCAATATCCTGATCGAGCAGGCTATGGCCGGCGCAGGATCGAACGAACGCTTCTACCTGGAGCAGAGCCTGCAGTTGCTGCGCTTTGCGCGGCGGAAGAACCAGCTTGATTCGCAGATTTACCAGAGCGCGGGAACTGCCCACTGGTTTTTGGCGCAGTATGACCGCGCGTTGGAGAATTTCAGCTACGCGGCGCTGCTCGATCCATCTCCGGAAGCTTTCACAAATCTGGGAGAAACTTACCGGGCCCTTGGCCAGATGGACCTGGCTGACAGGTCCTTTCAGAAGGCGCTGGCGTACAACCCTGATTTCGAGAAAGCGAGAAATGCCAAGGCTCTGCTGGGGAAGAAAGGGTTGTGAAGGGGAAGAAGGGAGCCGGCATCCGATCCGCGCGGCATCCGAACCGCGCGCGTAAGCAAGCGGACACTGGATGCAGGACTTCTCATTAATCTGATGT
>DASXQR010000035.1:0-60630 GCA_036507075.1 Acidobacteriota bacterium
GGCCCCGGCCCGTAGAAACGCGGCGCATGGAAGGTAGAGATCGGAACATAAACCACGTCACCTTCCTTCGCCATGATGACGCCCTGGTTTTCGATCGGGTAGCGAATTTGACCGGCCATAACGAGCCAGAACTCCGCGCATTCGGGGTGGTAGTGGCCGCGGTCTTTCGGATTCAGCGGCGGCAGATCTTTCTCGTAACCATAAATAATGTTGGCTACCGCACGGTCGTCATGCACGAAGCGCCCGCCACGGTATGCGGGCGTTTTTGCCAGCTCATATAAGTTGATGTGTGGCTGGTTGCCGCGGTCATACCCTCCCGGCTTTCGGTTCAGCACCACGGGAATCCACTGAATTCCGGATATTTTGGGAGGTTCCACCTCGCGCGGGTACATTGTCTTGGCTTTGGCGATGTTTACTTCAAACCTCAACGCCGGTTTGTCTCCCAGAGTCTCCATCGAATAGATGGTCTGCATCGGTACTTGAACCATCGATCCTTTGGTTGCCACAAACGGTTCCTGGCCTTCGATGTCAAATCGGATCTGGCCGTCCATTACGATCCACCATTCCCGGGTGTCGGGATGAAAGCGTTTGGGCACTTTGGAGCCGGGTGCGCTGGCAATGTACTCGGCATGAAGATGGCTGTCATCGACGACTACCTCGCGCCAATTGGAGCTACCGCGATATTTGGCCTGAAGATCTGCCAGGCTGGTGTGCGGCTTGTGGGGAGGAACGTATCTACTGGGCTGAATCGGTTTGGGCGCCCAGGATGGCGGCTCCGCCATACGGCCCTGCTGCTGCCCTTGTGCTGCCACCGAAAAAAGAAGGCTGCCAGTGAGAACAGAGAGAAAACTCAAACCTGAACTTGATCGGAATGTTTGCATGTTCATACCCTCTTCAGCGAATCCCTTTGTGCCCTTTGTGCCTTTGTGGTGAAATTCAAACATATATGAAAACTGCAAACATTGAAAACGGGCTCGTACGTAAACAAACCCGGCGCGCTTTCGCAAAGACGGTTTCAGCCGCCGCCTTGTCGGCCGGAGTATTCCGTTCGGCTTCCGCGATTGAGCCGGTGCAGCGCAAGGGGACGCACATGAAGCTGAGCCTGGCGGCTTACTCCTTCCGCCAGTATCTAAGCGGCGCTAAAAAATCGATGACGCTGGAAGATTTCGTCGACCTGTGCGCTCAATACAATCTGGACGGAACGGAGCCGACCTCCTACTATTTCCCGGAACCGGTCACCACCGAGTATTTGAGGCGCCTGCGCCGGCGCGCGTTCCTTCAGGGACTGGGAATCTCGGGGACTGCGGTTGGAAACACGTTTACCCAGCCGCCGGGGCCTGCGCGCGACAAAGAAATCGCTCACGTCAAGAAATGGGTGGATTACGCTGTCGACCTGGGCGCGCCGGTGATTCGAATCTTCGCGGGAAATTTGCAGAAGGGAACAACCGAGGAGCAGGCGCGCCAGTGGGCCATTGAGGCCATCAATGAGTGCTGCCGCTACGCCGGCGAGCACGGAATCATCCTTGCGCTGGAAAATCACGGCGGGATCGTCACAACCGCCGAGCAACTACTGTTGATTGTGAAAGCGGTGCAATCCGACTGGTTTGGCGTAAATCTGGACACAGGAAACTTTCGCAGTTCAGACCCTTATCACGAATTGGAAATGGCGGCCCCCTATGCCGTGACCGTGCAGGTGAAGACCGAAATATCGCCGAATGGAAACAGGACCGAAGCGAACCTGGCCCGCGTCATCGCCATACTGAAATCGGCCGGTTACCGCGGGTTCGTAGCGCTCGAGTACGAAGCCCGAGAAGACCCCAAAACCGCCGTCCCGCGGCACCTGAAGAAGCTGCGGCAGTTGATTGAGTCGTGACCGCGCGGACCAGGAGGGAAGGAGGGATGGAGGGCCGTCCCTCAGTCTCTCCGTCCCTCAGTCCCTCCCTCCCTCAATCTCTCCCTCCCTCAATCTCTCCGTCCCTCAGTCTCTCCCTCCCTCAGTCTCTCCCTCCCTCAATCTCTCCGTCCCTCAATCTCTCCCTCCCTGCTTTATGACGTGCCTCACAGCAGCATGTCAGCAAACCAAAACCCATCGCGCTGGCAGACTTCGCCGGCGCAGATGTTGATCCGTTTGCAAAACATCGGGCCTCCGAAGCAAAGGGTGTGGAATTCGCCGTTTTCTCCGCACGGATCCGCGCTCGAAGGCAAATCCATCAGAAATCTTTCATCGAACTTTCGGCCGACCAGCCGCGGATCGAGCTGGCGTGGATCGATGCACGTGACAACCGCCTCCAAACCGCCGGCAATCATGTCGCGCGCTAGCTTAGGTGTCGGCAGACCCCACAACGGGAAGATCGGTTCAATTCCGGTTCCGGCAAGTTTCTCGATTCTGTAGCGCCGGATATCCTCAAGAAACAGATCTCCATATGCAATTTGCTCCACTCCCTTCTGCACTGCTTCGGAAATGACCTGATTCATGCGCGATTCGTATTCGAGATTCGAACAGGGCCAGGGGAGAGGCACCGGCCAGAGTGGCAGGTCCAGCGCGTCGGCTTGCGCGCGTAGAATCTCGTGTCGCACACCATGCATGGCCACGCGGTCGAATTCCTCGTTGATCGTCGTTACGATTCCGACCAGCTCCAGATCGCCGCTCGCGCGAAGCACGTGTGCCATCCAGGCGCTGTCTTTTCCTGAACTCCAGGAGATCAGGGTTTTGGGCCGGTGTCCCGCAGAAGGCACGTTATTCCTCCCAGGCAGCTCGCTTCCGGGATCACCTGTACCTCGAACTGGATCGACGCCGGGCTTGCTTACCCACACATCCAGCAGCGAATCGAATCGCTTTAGCTCGTATGTGCTTTGTGGTTTAATTCAAACACAGAGACACGCTCACAGCCCAAATGAAAACCGCAAGCATTGAAAACGGGTTTACCACATTCCAACCCCAAGGAGGTTTGCGATGTGCCGATACGATCCGGGACAGTCACCAACCCGCAGGTCAACAGTGCACGCGAGATCCAGTTCGGCCTGAAATTTTATTTCTAGGAAGCGGAAAAATGGCGGTTTAATGTCGTTGGTCCATTCAAGGAGAACGGCCATGAGCAGACGTTTGTGCACATCGAGTATTGGCCCGGTTCTTGTCTTTTTGCTTTTCTCGGGCGGTTTGCTGCGCGCGCAGCAGTTCGCCGCGACTCTGAACGGCACCGTACGCGACCCGGCCGGCGCGGTGGTCCCGGGAGTCGAGATCGTCATCATCCATCAGAGCACCAGCGACACTCGCACCCTGCTGACCAATGATGAGGGCTCCTATGTGGCGCCGCAGTTGAAGCCCGGAACCTACACGCTGACCGCTCGATTGGCCGGCTTTAAGACTGCGACCATAAAGGAAGTAAAGCTGGATGTGCAGCAGGTCCGGACCGTCGATTTCAATCTTGAAGTGGGCGAAGTGAGCGAAACCATTAATGTCGTCGCCACTACGGCGGCCCTGGAAACCACCAGCTCGACGGTGAGCCAGACGATCGAGAACAGGCGCCTGGTAGATCTTCCCTTAAACGGCCGAAATCCGTTCTCGCTGGCCACACTGGTGCCAGGCGTTATCCCGGGACCTGGAGCTTCCCCCTGGATCAGCAGCGGACGCAACGCCACGAGCGAAGTTACCATTGACGGCGTTTCCAATGTCGGCCCGGAAAACAATTCTTCCATTCTGGATTTGATCTACACGCCTTCGGTGGATGCGGTCCAGGAGTTCAGCGTACAGACCAATTCTGTGAGCGCGGAATTTGGAAGACTGGGCGGCGGCGTTATCAACGTGGTGACTCGCAGCGGCAGCAACCGGTTCCATGCTTCGCTGTTTGAGTTCCTGCGCAACAGCGCATTGGACGCCAATAATTTTTTCAGCAACCGGGCCGGCATCAAAAAGGGGAGCTTTAAGCGAAACCAGTTCGGAGGTACGGCCGGCGGACCGGTCCTCATCCCCGGATGGTACAATGGCCATGATCGGACTTTTTTCTTTTTCGACGTTGAAGCGACGCGCCAGCGCTCGGCCAGCGTTTCCACCTTTACCGTTCCCCTTGCCGAGTGGCGGCGGGGCGACTTTTCGAATCTGCGCAATTCCGGCGGCAATCGCATCATTATTTACGACCCGTTGACAACGCAGGAAGTGAGCCCGGGAACATTCCGTCGCACACCATTCTCGGGAAATATCATTCCAGAAGCGCGTATCAGTCCTATTGCTCGAAACCTGATGAAATTCTGGCCCTTGCCTAATACCAACCCGCTGAATCAGTTCACGCAGGCCAATAACTTCACCGCCGCCGGAACCAGTGTCAGCGACACGACCAAGTACGACGTGCGTATCGATCACTTCCTGCGAAACAACTGGCGGATGTTTGGACGCTTCTCCCATCAATGGAGCAGCAGCAGCCCGGTCAACTTCTTTGCGAATGCGGGCACCCCGTCAGGCGACGGCCCAAGTCATGGAAGAACCAACAGCTTTACACTGGATAATGCGCTGACGCTCAGTCCCAGTCTGCTGCTGAACATTCGCTACGGCTTCGGACGCCGCTTTTTAAAGCGCGATCCTTTTTCTGCCGGTTTTGACATCGCATCCCTCGGGTTTCCCGACTATGTGAAGCGGGCGGCCGAACAGCAGGCGCTGGAGTTTCCGCGATTCGACGTCAACGGCGTTTCTTCCCTGGGCCAGGCTACCTTCACCGACCTGGTGATTATCCCGATGACCCACAGCGTAAATACCAACCTGACGAAGACTGCCGGCGGTCACACGTTCAAGTTCGGGATGGATTACCGCAAGCTGATGATCAACTTCCTGCAGTTGGGACAGCCCTCCGGCCAGTACAGCTTTGACCAGCGCTGGAGCCAGCAGGATCCCAACGCCGCCAGTGGCGTGGCTGGTTTTGGCCTGGCCTCGCTGCTGATCGGAGTGCCCACCGGCGGCAGCATGAGCCATGATCCCACGCCGGCGTCGGCGAGCTCTTACTGGGGATTCTATATCCAGGATGACTGGAAGGTGAGCTCCGCGTTGACGCTGAATCTCGGGCTGCGCTACGACTTTGATGTTCCGCGCACGGAGCGCTTCGATCGGCTCAGCATTTTCCGCATCGAGGCACCCTCGCCGATCGCGGGCAAGGTTCCGGGTTTTCCCAACCTGCGGGGAGCCATGGACTTTGTTGACGCCAAGCACCGGCGCCAGGTGCCGGTTGACAAAAACAACTTCGGACCGCGCTTCGGTTTTGCTTACCGCATCGGAAACAATACATCGCTGCGCGCCGCCTACGGAATCTTCTTTGCCCCTTCGGCAGTACAGGCGGCGGGCCATACCGGGACTGCCGGAATGGAAGGCTTCCGCAATTCGACCGGATTCACTACCAGTCTGGACGGGCGCATTCCCATTACCTTCCTGGACAATCCGTTTCCCAGCGGGTTTAATTTTCCCACCGGCAGGTCGCTCGGCGCCGCGACTTTTCTCGGTCTGGGAATCAGCGAAAGCCTCTTTCTCGATGACGCCACGCCCTATATCCAGCAGTGGAACTTGAATGTGCAGCGCGAGCTTCCCGGCGACATTGTTTTCGAAGCGGCTTATCTGGGAAGCAAAGGAACGCGGCTGATTGACGGAGAAAACGGGGTGGTGCTCAATCAGCTCCGTCCCGAATTCTACGATTTGAAGACTAAGCTGCAGGACCAGGTGCCGAATCCATTCTTCGGCATCATCACCAATCCGACATCTACGCTCAGCCGCTCGACGGTGCAGCGGGGGCAGTTGCTGCGTCCCTTTCCGCAATATACCGGCATGACGGCGTTCCGCAAACCGCATGGGTTTTCGATTTACCACGCTTTGACGCTGCGAGCTGATAAGCGCTTCTCGAGCGGCTTGAGCTTCCTGGCTTCCTATACCAAGTCCAAGCTGATCGACGACGTGTCGCAGACTGTGAGTTTCCTCGGACCGGCGGGCAACAAACAGGACGCCTACGATCGCCGCGCGGAAAGGGCCGTGTCCACTCAGGACGTTCCCCAGCGCCTGGTCCTCAGCTACGTTTATGAACTTCCGATAGGCAGAGGGAAGCCGTTTTTGAAGAACGTCCGCTCCTGGTCGAGCTGGCTGGTCAGCGGCTGGCAAATCAATGGGATCACTACTTTCCAAAGCGGGACGCCGCTGGTGATCACCAGCGCAAATAATGCTTTCCTTTTCAGCCCGGGCCAGCGTCCGAACAATTTTTCCGGACGCAGCGCGCGTATCAAGGGAGGGAGTCGAAGCGACCAGATCGCAAAGTGGTTCGACACGTCGATTTTCACGTTTGCTCCGGCGTTCACATTTGGAAACGTGGGGCGCACGCTGCCCGACGCCCGGGTGCCGGGGACGCGCAATTTCGACATTTCGCTCTTCAAAAACAACAGCTTCCACGAGGGAAAATACAACGCCCAGTTCCGCATCGAAGCGTTCAATGCCTTCAACACGCCGCAGTTCAGTGCGCCCGGGCAGAGTCTATCGAATGCGGCCGGCTTTGGCGTGATTGGAGGAACTGCGATCGGACCGCGCCAGATTCAGGTTGCCTTGAAGCTGTTGTTTTAATCAGCGTAATTTGCGTAAATCGGCGGCCATTTCTATCCGTGTCAATTCGTGCAAATCGGCGCCTGGAAAAGGAGATCACTTATGCATGGGACGCCACGCGTTTTGGTTAGCTTGTCCGGCCTCATGTTGCTTCTGTGCCTGATTGCGTTGCCGGTGCGCGCGCAGGTCACGGGCGCAGCTTCCATTCAGGGCGTCATCACGGACAATACAGGCGCGGTCATTCCGGATGCTGAAGTCGAGGCCAGGAATCTGGACTCGGGAGTGACTCTTAAAACGGTGACCAACAGCGCCGGTCTGTATCGTGTGACCGGCCTTGTTCCCGGCCGATACAGCATCAGGGTCACTGCCGCGGGATTCGACAGGACTGAAACGCCGGAAGTCAGGCTGGAAGTGGGACAGACAGCGCGGCTCGATTACGGCCTCACGGTCGGCGGTGTTTCGCAGACGATCGAAGTCACTGCATCGGCTGCGCTGCTCAATTCTGAAACCACCGAAGTCGGCCAGGTAATTGACGGCAAGCGCATCGTTGAAATGCCGCTCAATGGCCGCAACTACCTGCAACTGGCGCAAATGACGGCAGGCGTGCTGCCGTCGGCCAACAGCCGCACCTCGGGCGAAGGCGGTTTTCTGGCTTTCGGGCAGCATACCTATCAGAACAATGTGCTGCTTGACGGAGCAGACAATAGTTCGCGCGCCAGCGGCGGACCGCTCGGGTTTGAAGCGCAAGCCGTCAAACCGCCCGTCGATGCCGTGTCTGAATTCAAAGTGCTCACGAATAACACTTCCGCTGAATTCGGCTACAGCTCGGGCGCCAAGGTCCTGGTCACGACCAAAGCCGGCGCCAATCAGTTTCACGGCTCGGCCTATGAGTTTTTGCGCAACGACGTATTCGACGCGACTAATTTCTTCGCTAATCGCGCCGGCGCGGTTAAGCCGTCGTTCAAGCAGAACCAGTACGGCGGGACCATCGGCGGGCCGATCATCAAGAACAAATCGTTTTTCTTTTTCAGTTATCAGGGGACGCGGCTTCGCATCGGCAGGACTTCCATTTCAACCGTGCCCAGCCGCGACATCAAAGAGCGCGGCGACTTTTCACGACAGCCTGATCAGCGCCGCAATGTTTTCGATCCTGCGACTGTCACCGGCACCGGAGCGGCCGCTGCGCGGCAGCAGTTTCCCGGCAACATCATCTCGCCGAATCGCTGGGATCCGGTGGCGGCTGCGCTGGTCAAACTCTACCCTGACCCGAATATCTCCGGGCGCGAGCATCTCACGGAAAACTACTTCTTCTCGCCGACAGCTAAAGACGATGCGAACCAGTATGACAGCCGCGTGGATTACAATTTCAGCGAGAAACATCGATTCTACGGGCGCTATTCCTACCGCAAACAGGACAAGGTTGATCCCGGCCCGTTGCCGCTGCCTGCCGATGGCGGCTTGTGGACAACCACGGTGCTGCCCGGGCACAACGCGGCGGCCAACTTGACCAGCACGTTCGGCACCTCGAAAATAAATGAAGCCCGCTTTGGCATTACGCACTTCCCGACGCGTTTTGACATTCCCTACACAGAAAACATCAACTCCAAGTTCGGCATCAAGAATGCCCCCGGCGACAAGTTCAATGACGGGCTGGATCACGGATATTCGCGCATGTCGCCGAACGGATATGCGGAAATCGGTTCGCGTTCCTTCTGGCCGAACTTCAACCTGCTGGATAACGTGACTGGCGCCGACAGTTTCTCCTGGCAGATAAGCAGGCACACGCTTAAATTCGGCACCGAGTACCGACGGGTCAAAGTGTTTCGCGAAGCGCATCGCTTCCGGCGCGGCAACTTCGTTTTTAACGGTGTCTATACTTCGCAAAGGCCCAATGACGCCGCCAGCCGCGCCAACACCGGCAACGGGCTGGCCGATTTTCTGCTCGGGTATGTGAGCGCGGGAACGTGGGGCCGGCCGCAGGGCGAAGAGATCGTCGCGCCTTACTATTCAGCATTCGTACATGACGACTGGAAGATCACATCGAACCTGACGCTGAACGTGGGCTTGCGCTGGGAAGCGACGCTGGGAGCGTTTTTTCCGAATCCAGACCGGCAAACTGTGGCGCGTTACATACTGCCCGAATTTTACGGCCCCGCCCGGGAAGGGATTGAGTTTCCAAAAAGCGACCATGATTGCGGCTGCCGGCCCGATTACAACAACTTTGCGCCGCGTCTCGGACTTGCCTGGAAGCTGGCGGAAGACACAGTCATCCGCGCAGGATTTGGCGTCTACTATGCCCAACCTGACGGTTTTGATTCACAATTCAGCAATTACTTCACCGGTCCGCCGAGGGCCAACGAGCTCACCTTTGTCGTTGACCGCATCAATCCGGTCGCGCGCTTGTCCGCCGGTTTTCCCGATCTGCCGGTGGGAACGATGATTCCCAACAATTCCTCGATCGACGTTACAAGCATTTCCAGGGTGACTCCATATTCGCAGCAGTGGTTTTTGGATGTGCAGCGCACGCTGCCGTCCGACATCATCCTCACGGTGGGCTACGCCGGGTCGGGCACTCGGCATCTGGCCACAACGCGCAATATCAATGCTCCGTCGACGCCCGATCCGGTTGTTCCGGCGGCAAACCGTCGCCGGCTGAGAGCAAATTTTAACGCGATCACGGTGCGCGAAAGCTCGATGGGCAGCAACTACAATTCGATGACGGCCAAAGCCGAGCGGCGGTTCACGCGCGGGTTCACGCTCCTCAGTTCGTTCACCTGGTCGCACAACATTGATTTCGCCGGGGAACTTTTGAACAACGGTGAGCAGATTGCTCCGTGGCGGGATCACTACAATCCGGGGCTGGAAAGAAGCAGCTCAAATCAGGATCGCCGCCTGGCTTTCGTGACCAGTTATGTTTGGGAGCTGCCGTTTGGCAAAGGCAAGGCGTGGATGCAGTCGGGACCGGGCGCCTGGGTGCTGGGCGGCTGGCAGACGGGAGGCATTCTGTCGCTGCTGGCAGGGAGGCCGCTCGATCACACGATCAATGTTGACTTGCAAAATAACGCCGGGCGCGTGCGCGGCAACTGGGCCGGCAAGCCCAACCTGCCAAAGGGCGGGCGAACGATCGATCGCTGGTTTAACACGACGTTTGCCGTGCCGACAGCGCCGGGGCAGGTTGGCAATGCGGGACGGAACCTGATTGTCGGGCCGGGAGTGAAGAACTTCGACTTTCTGCTGGCGCGCAACTTCCCGCTCGCCTGGGAAGGCCATCAGCTTCAGTTCCGCTTCGAGTCGTTCAACTTTACCAACACTCCGAGCTTCGGCAATCCGAACACCGCCCTGGGCACCGTGAACGCAGGGAAAATTACCGCGGCCGATGACCCGCGCCGCATTCAATTTGCGCTGAAGTATGTTTTCTGATTCCGGACGCGGAGAGCGGCTTTGCCGCCGGTTGGTGCGGAAAGGCTTCGTGCCGCGCCAAGCCCGCGGAGCGGGCGAAAAGAATTGTAGCCGGGGCGCGTAAGCCCCCGGCTAGCCGTCCCGTTATTGGCAAGCCGCGCAGCGGCGGCAGAATTCAGCCTGCGCTGAACGTTACAGCGATTCCTTGTCTGCGGCACACATGATTAAGCTTGAGACCGTGTGAGCTGGGCAACCAAATCTCTGTCGCCGCTGCGCGGCTTTCTTCTCGTGGTTGCGCCGTTCCGGGGGCTTACGCTCCCCGGCTACAATTCTTTTCGCCCGCTCCGCGGGCTTCGGAATAGGATCTTTAGGTTCTGAAACGGAAAAGCTGGCGGCAAAGCCGCAATCGCTTTACACAGAGGGCACAGAGTTCACCGTATTCCCGTGTCTCTGCGGCTAAACAACACGCATGAAAAATCTAGCTCTGATATTTTTATTCGCGGCGATTGCTGCGGCCCCTTTGTTTTCGCAAGCCCGCCCGAACATTGTTCTCATCTACACGGATGATCTTGGATACGGCGACCTTTCGTGCTACGGCGCCAAGGCACTGAAAACGCCGCAGGTAGATCAGCTGGCGCGGGAGGGTTTGCGATTTACCGACGGCCATTCGCCTGCTGCTACGTGCACGCCCTCGCGCTATGCGCTGCTCACGGGCGAGTATGCGTGGCGCAGGGAAGGGACCGGAATTCTCCCTGGCAATGCGGCGCTCATCATAGAGCCGGGACGCACCACGCTTCCTTCGATGCTGCAAAAGGCGGGCTACACGACCGGAGTGGTCGGCAAGTGGCATCTCGGCCTGGGACGCAAAGGTGGGCCGGACTGGAACAGCGAGATCAGGCCCGGTCCCAATGACATCGGTTTCAGTTATTCGTTCATCATGGCAGCCACAGGGGACCGGGTGCCGGCCGTCTATGTCGAGAATCGTCGCGTGGTCAATCTCGACCCCGGCGATCCGATCGCGGTCAGTTACGACAAACCCGTCGGCAACTGGCCCACCGGAAAGGGAAACCCTGAGTTGCTGAGGATGCATCCCAGCCACGGGCACGACCAAACCATCGTCAATGGCATCAGCCGCATCGGCTACATGACCGGAGGCCAAACCGCGCTGTGGAAGGATGAAGGGATGGCCGATGTGTTCGCACAGAAAGCCGTTGCTTTCATCCAGCAGCACAAGGACGGACCTTTCTTCCTCTATTTTGCCACACACGACCCGCATGTGCCCCGCGTGCCGCATCCGCGTTTTTCGGGAACGACAACGATGGGACCGCGCGGTGATGCCATCGTCCAGGCAGACTGGTGTGTCGGTGAAATCCTCGCCGCGCTGGACAGATTGAAGCTCGCAAGCAACACGATTGTCATTTTCAGCAGTGACAACGGCCCGGTTGTGGATGACGGTTACCGGGACGACGCGGTTGCCAGACTCGGAAGTCACAGACCCGCCGGTCCTCTGCGGGGCGGCAAGTACAGCAACTTTGAAGGGGGCACGCGCGTGCCGCTGATAGTTCGCTGGCCCGGCCGCGTAAAACGCGGGATTTCCGATGCGCTGGTGTGCCAGATTGATCTGCTTGCATCTCTTGCCGCGCTCACCGGACAGCAACTGGCGCCGGGCGACGGTCCCGACAGCCGGAACGTTTTACCCGCGCTGCTCGGCAAAACGAAGGCAGGCCGGGATTACCTGGTTGAACAGGCGAACGCCCTCTCGTTGCGGTTGCGACAGTGGAAATACATCGAGCCGGGCCGCGGGCGGAAGGTCAACGCGGAAACCAACACCGAACTGGGAAACGATCCCGCCGGCCAACTCTATAATCTTGCCGCCGACCCCGGCGAGAGCCACAACGTTGCCGCGCAGCATCCAGAAAAAGTGAAGGAGATGAAAACGTTGTTACAGCAAATCAAACTGGCCAAGAATCGCTAAGTTTCCGCCGTAGTCGAGGTGAGGCCCGAAGGGCCGCCAGGGAATAGGCCCGGCCGTAAGGCCGGGACATGGCTACAAAGGCGGAAGACCACGAAAGTAGTGCCAAGGTTTAGTGGGCGGACACGTTACAGCTTGCTCAAGGGCATGCAGAATCTTACAGACGCCGGCCGGGCGGACTGAAGAAACGGATGTCTTTCATGGGGTAATGCCGGCGGTTGAGCGTCCAGAGCGGGAAATTGTGGGAATGCGCAGTGGCCGCGATCAAAGCGTCCGCGAGCTCCACGCCGTGAGATTTCGAAAAGCGTCGCATGTAGTAACCCGCGTATCTTCCAATTTCTGCCGTGATCGCCAGTACGTCAAGAATCAGAAACAGTTTCTCGAGTTCCGGCTCTTCCGACGTTCTTGCTCCCGCGAAGAGCTCCGCCACCGAGATCGGGGTCCAGAAGAGCGAATCGCGCTGCAGCAATGCCGGAATCAGCGAGTCATATGGGCTTTCCCCCCTAAGCCACCAGATGATCACATCTGAATCGAGCAGCAACTCACTCAAGGCCGAACCTTGTTGAGCGGGTCCCGCGTCGGAGCCTGCGAACTGTTCTGTCGGGATGCTTCAGATCTTGGCGATTCTTCCAAATTCCCGCGATCTGGCGCGCCAGGGCCGGTCGGTCGACGGTTTTACCAGAACCATATACTGCCCGGATACTCTCCCTCACCAGCTCAGAAACCGTCGTTTTCTTTTCCCGGCTGATCGCCGCCAGAGCCCGCGCAGTCGTCTCATCCAGGTACAACTGAGTGCGCTTCATTGCCATGATGTATATTATACATCGTCAGGTGTTACGGGTAGTCTTTACTCTTTCTTCCGAATCGTTTCAGGCATCGAAGGCCAATCGAATCCTGCCTGAGCAACGCGCATTGCACCGGCGAAGTAGGCCTGGTGACTGCCGGACCGGTGCGCTTTGCGATACCATTTGCCCGCGTCGGTTTCGTAGAAGGCCAGATATCGCTCGAGGTCGTCGTCGGAGACATCACGATAGACGTATAACAGCGGCCACCAACATCCGTTTGCAATGCCTTCCCGCATGGAATCACGCATTTCCTTCTCGATGCGCTGAAAGTCGGCCTTGCTCCGTTTCTCTTCGGGCGGCCGACGCTGATTGCGAACCGATTCGATGAGCAACGGTGTATTTACAGCTTGATCCAGATTATCCTCCGGACACCTGGACATCTCGGCAAACCTTTTCAGCAGCTCCTTTCGCCGTTCGGATTGTGCCGGCCATCCACGCGATGAGTTCAGAAATCGATTCAGGTCTTCGTGCATGCCCGGCTGGGTCAAAACGCGTTCAAGCTCGCTGAATTTTCGGACCTGCGATGATTCCAGCCACTGGAGCACCGTCCTGGCATGAGTTTCATCGAACGCCTCTAAAAAGCCATGCATGTAGCCATCTGCGAAATCGGGGCCGAACATCAAGTGAATCCATTTCGCGGCAGCTTGGACATCGGCGGAAGAGAGCCGATCCCGCAAATTCGGATCCGCACGCGCCTGCTCGAAAGCGGCTTCGTGGAAGGCGATGGCGTTGTCGAAAGCTTCGCGAGTGCCATCGAGCTTGAAAATCTGCTCGGCGACCGTGCGGAGTCTTGTATGACGCGGCGCCGCTGTCTGCGTCTGGGCGACAAGCATCGGCGCCGCAAGAGTTGCGCAAAAAGTGATTACGCGGATAGTTCTTTTCGAGAGCGAAGCGCGATTACCGTGAACCATCTGAGACATCAGGAATCAGTTTGCGAATTTCTCACATCGTGGCGAACCCATCGTTAAAACTCTATGCCACTGAACATCTGCAGCACAATCTTGCTTAAAACTCTGTCAGTTAAGGGAAACCCGACAGTACAATGTAAGAGGACTGTTTTTCCCTAACCCACGCCCTGCATGGTCACTCGCCGCACTCGGCTTGCTGAATGTGTCGCTCTGATGCTTCTGGCCGCCTTGATTCTGTGGCTGGCGACCAAAACGGCCCGCCCAGTCCAACGACAGCAGCAGACCTCAATCTCGACGGTCTCAGCCGGGCGAATGTCCCGGCTGCCGAAGCTATTTCTTTGGGCCTGGGAGCGACCGGAGGACTTGCGATTTATTGATCCGCACCGTGTCGGAGTGGCATACCTTGCCCAAACACTGCACCTGCGCGGTAAAGAAATGGGGATCAGGCCGCGCCTGCAACCACTGCATGTGCCGCCGGATACTGTATTGATTGCGGTCACACGAATTGAAGCCGATCGCACTTTTGCGCTATCCACCGATAACGGCCGAGTGGAAGCAATCGCTTCGGCCATACAAAAATCCATCGGCAGCGCTGCGGCAGTTCAACTTGATTTTGACGCCAGAAACTCCGAACGGACTTTTTACCTGCAGATCATTGATGCCTTGCGCAGGCAGATGCCGGATTCCGTCGGCTTGTCCATCACCGCCCTGGCTTCCTGGTGCCTCTTTGATCGTTGGCTCTCCGATGTCCCGGTAGATGAGATAGTCCCGATGATGTTCCGCATGGGGCCTGAAGCGTTCCAGATTCGAACCGATATCGCGTCTGGACAAGACTTTCAAGAACCTGACTGCTGCGGAAGCGTCGGCATCGCTACAGATGAGCCGTTCCCAACGCGGACCGCCGTCCGTCGACGGGTTTACGCATTTAACCCACGCCCTTGGAGCCGCCGCGATTTCGAGAATTTGCTGCTTGGAGTGAACCGGTGAGAACTCGACTTTTTAAACTGTGCGCCATTCCAATACTGCTTGCGTTTTACACGACTACGCTTTCGGTCGACGGTTGCGGACCATTTTATACCGACGTCATATTCACATACCGGCTCCATCCTGATTTTCCGTTGGGCAGGTTTATCGACGGCCGCCTCGGGGTTGTTCAGTCGACTTACGCTCGCTCCTACCTCATGGTCGCCTACCGGCACCTAATCGGCAAACGTTTTGATGCGGATGAAAAACGAGCGCTCCTCTCCTATTACCGTGACAAGTTGAATTTCAGGGGCGAGCTGGTGTCCCCCGGGCTCAAAGCCTGGCTGGCGGTGCGGGCCGAAGCGGCGCCCGTAAACAGCGATTTTGACGTCGGCAGTGTTTACCGGCCCGGAGATTACATGTTCTATCTGAATTGCCCGGATGACGCATTTCGGACGGCAATACAAACTCTTGAGCAAAGACGGCGGAAGTTTGGTGCCAAAAGTCTTGAGTTTCGAGAATGGTTGGCGGCGCAGGACAAGGTTTTTCACAATTGTCCTGGTTACGAAGCAATTCCAGGTCCCGCTGATCCCAAGCTTGATTCCTTGATTAGCGCCGATAGGGAGTACCAGATTGCCACTGCCCATTTTTATGCAGGCCGTTTTGACACTGCGGCAAAAATATTTACCAGGATATCGCAGGATCGATCGTCGCCGTGGAGGACGCTGGCGCCTTATCTTGTTGCGCGGGTGCTGGTGCGAAAGGCCACATTGGGAGACAAAAAATGGGAACTTGCGGCTTTGCAGAAGGCTGAATTGCAGTTAAACAGCGTACTGGCCGACAAGACCCTGAATCGTATGCACCGTAATGCAAGACGACTCAAAAGGTTCGTGGAATTCAGACTGAACCCGATTAAACGGTTTCAAGACACGGCCAGGATCCTGGCTGCCGGATCGCCCAATCCAGACATAGGGGCCGATCTCGCCGATTACACTGGTTTGTTGGACAAGTACTTCGAAGCCAAATGGCAAATTCTCGAACCGGCAATAAAGAAGGATGCAATGACAGACTGGATCCTGACTTTTCAACGGTCGGGGAACGAAGCTTTGCAGCATTCACTTAGGATGTGGACGCGCACGCGCTCACTGCCATGGCTGCTGGCATCACTGGCAAAGATCGATTTCGGGAACCCTGAAGTGACGAAGCTTCTGGAGGCCGTTTCCAGTGTTGCTCCGAGTTCTCCGGCGTTTGCAAGCATCGCATTCCACTCTCTGCGCCTGAAGGCGGATATGGGAAGAGAGGATGAAGCCCGCGCTCAACTGGATGAGATGCTGGACAATTCAAACGGCAACCTGCCACGCTCATCCAAAAACTTACTTCTGGCATTGAGAATGAAGCTGGCGCGGAACCTGGACGAATTTGTCAAATATGCCCAACGAAATCCTGTTCTGGTCAGCGCCGATAATCCTGTGGAACTTCCAGACTTTTATCCTGGAGCGAAGATTCAGGATAACGGACCATATCTTGATGTGGATTCAGCGCGGGCGCTGACCGAATGGATGCCGCTGAGCGCGCTTAAGGTGGTGGTTAAGAATGCGTCCCTTGGCTCCCGTATTCGCAAGGAACTGGCGCAAGCCGTTTGGGTTCGGAGCATACTGCTGGATGATTGGCAAAGTGCTACGGAAGTGACACCAGTGTTGAAGGCCCTGGCTTTGGAATTACAGGAGGATCTGGATCAATTCATGATGGAGAAAGATCAGGAGGCCATGAAGGCAGACGCCGTTTTGACGATTCTGCGCTTTCCAGGCATGCGACCTTATGTGGGAAGCGGTTTGGACAGGGCCTCAACCCTTGGGCGTATCGATAATCTTAGAGAGAACTGGTGGTGCCGCTTGCGGCACAGGGATCAGATCAAACCTGACGAAGCTGACTTTTTCGACCATTATCAAAGACGAACTCAATCGAACGGTCCTGTTGAGATCCTTTATCCACCAGGCAGGCCGGGCCCACCTTTATTTTTGAGCACCCACGAAAAAGAAGAAGCAGAACGGGAGTGGAAAAAGCTTTCCTCCTTGCCCACAGCTCCCAACTATCTTTGCAGTCATGTTATCGCCTGGGCAAGAAAGAATGCGCGCGACCCACGCGTGCCGGAAGCTTTGCACCGGGCGATCAAAACTACGCGCTACGGCTGTACGGATGCAAAGACATCAGAGTTGTCACGCGCCGCGTTCGATTTGTTGCACTCCCGGTATCCTGCCAGTCCCTGGACAAAAATGACGCCTTATTGGTTCGGCCGCCACCGCTGAACGAGAAAGGAGAGGGACGCAATCAAAAACGTGAATTTCATCGCGATGTCCGGTTGCGGATAGCGGTCCTGGAAATAACGCCAGAAAGGACCAACCGACGTAAGGCACGAGCAGTTCGCGTTCTCAGTTTCTTGGCGGTGAACAGCAATATGGAAGTGGCGGGGCTGACGAGACTCGAACTCGCGACCTCCTGCGTGACAGGCTTTTCCAACCGCACCAGTCAATCAGCATTCAATCCACAACCAATCATTACACAAGTAGATGGGAGTTTTCACCATTCAAGCTGGTGAAGCGATTACCCGTCAACCTGATAGCAAAAAGGGCACAAAACGGGCACACGTAAATACCATTTTCGAAAACCGACTGCAATCTCACAATCCAGGGCAGTCAGCGCGGCGGTTGGATGCCATCGTTAGGCATGAAATTGCATTCTGTCATCTCTTCTCGCCATTCTGTAGTTATGCGATCTCGATGTCGGTGTAGCGAAAATCCGAACCGACACACAGTAAAGGTTGGCGCGCCACCTTGGCGACAGCGTAGGAGAGACAATCTCCGAAATTCAGAGCGGCCCGATGACGTCCTTTACCGAATCGACGGTAGGCCTCGAGCGCCTCACGCCAGTGCACGTCGCCGAACGCGATCGTTGCAACCCCAAACTCCTGCAGAAACATTGAGAGCAGCCCCAGTGGGTCAGATGCCATTCGGGCAAACAGCACAATTCCCGCCTCCGCCAGAGTGGGCGCCCCGGTTGCCGTGTTATCCGAAACAATCAGCTTATCCAGCACCAGGCGAAAGCCAGGCTCCTTGAAGAAGACCGCCACTATCGCAGAACTATCCAAGATCATACGCCCGCAGGCCCGTAACCCAGAATCCGCTCCTTTTCCCTCTTGCTCAGCTTTCGGCCCAGTCGTCGTCGCGGAATCTTTGGCCAGATGCTTTTTTCCATAAAACGGATCAGTTGTGGCTCGCGGTGAGCTGAGGGCAGTTGATGCAACAAGCGCTGCTTCCTTTCCTGCAGAGCCCTGTGGATTGCCTCTGTTTTGCTCTCACCGGTCAATCTGGAGACCTCGGTAGCGAGAGCTTCCACTTTGTGATTCTTAATGTTGAGCGGCATGAACCCATTTTTCCCATTTTGGTGTAATTTGTCAACCATGGTGTAAACAGCCAAATGCCTGCCAGCACCTGGTCACGTAAGCGGTTGGCGCGATTGAATTGTGCTTATCGTAGTGCTGTTTTCTGGTCGTTGAAGAACTGCGGCAGAAAACTGCGCAGTTAACGTTTGACTCTAAACTTGATCTCAAACTGTGCCGGGTATGCAACGGCGGTCTCCTCCATTCTTGCGGGCTCGAAAATCCAGTCCCGATAAACTGTGTCGACGGCGGAACGTCCAAACCAGTAGTGCGGGCATTCGAGCAGCAGGAGCGAGGACGGCTCTGGCCTTCCGTCGGGGGTTATGATTCCCGAGATCAAGACCCTTGCCTCGTAGCCTGTTTCCGCAAGGGGTTGCGGATAAGAAGGTAGTGTCTGGCGTACAAGTTTTGGCTGGCGAGTCACGAAAAGATGGGGTACGCGAGAAAGTTGGCGCAACTGGAGACATGCGCGCGGAGTGATGAGCATAAGAAAACATCGCCTGCCAGAAGTTCTTAAAACAACTGCTGTTGTCTCTTTGCGGCCGCCCCTGATGGCAATACCACGAAACGGCGTGTCTTTGATCGTGGCGTCCAGCGTCAGCTCAAACCCGACTTCCGTCCATGCCAGGTCTTTCAGTTTGTAGGACACGCCGGTGAACTCGTTGGAATGGGCGAATCGGTGCCCACCCGCAGCAGTGTTGAGTGTGTATACGTCCAGAAAGCCGACCGGGCCCTGCAGTGGCAGGCTGGCAATGTCAGCACGCGGGTTGCCGAGCATTAGCTGCGATAGCTGCTCAGGAACAGAACAGTCGACGGCCAACGATTTTTTAGATTTGATTCGGTCGCCCGTGTCGGTGAGTTGACCTGCAACTACAAAAATGTGAATTTCATCGCGATATCCACCTGCGGATAGCGATCCTGGAGATAGCGCCAGAATAAGGACGAGCCGATATACGGCACGAGCAGTTCGTCCTCTGTGTCTGTTAGTGGTGAACAACAATATGGAAGTGGCGGGGCCGACGAGACTCGAACTCGCGACCTCCTGCGTGACAGAGCGGTCCCATTGCCTGTAACAATTCATCAATTTCCCTCAAAAAGTTAGTTTTCAGTGGCTTTGGTTAATTCTTGGCTTTGGCCCGTCAACTGAGGGGTAGCGCTTTGTTTATGAATACCGGCACAGGACCGGCACAAACTGGTTGATGATTCCCTATCTTGTTTGGAAGCGTCACCTACTTTACGCAGGCTATAGTTACCATGTTTACGAGTTTCGTGTTGTCTCCTTGTCTTTCCTCGGTCAATTCGTGTCCCGCCCAAGCAGGAGTCATTAAATGATCGTGCCCACCAGTCTCCAAAACTCTGGCTGGCTGCTTTGGACGATTTCGAACTATCTTCTAGCCTATCGAGTTTAGAACGATTCTAGAGAAGATTAAGGGGTTGGTCGAGAGGAAGAGCGAGAAGATGCAAAAGAAGAAGGCTTCCTGATTCCCCTTAGCAAGTCCCCCAAGTCCCCAAATCCCCGAAGTTTCTCGGTGGATAAGAGACGCGATTTCCCTCGGAGCAACCTGATCAGATCGACCCTTGGATTTTCGTGGGTCCCTGCTTGAAGGATCGTCCACTCCTCCTGGGTTGGACTTTAACTGAACCACCGCCCAGACCTGTGGCGCCTTCGAGAATTACCAGTAGGCAGTCCCGATTCCTGGTCGAATTCAAATCCTGTGAATCTTCGATAAGGCCCTTGGGAGCGGGGCGGCGCGGCACATCTTGAATTGGCCCTTTTCTACGACGGGTCTGTTACTTAACGTTCAAAGTCTTGCGTGACATGGATTGAGGAGCGCAAGTCGAAGCGCGCTGCTGCCGAGTCCCATGCATATCGATACAACTTATAGGTAAACCCATTCGGCGTTCGGTCCCGATCACTTGTGGTCTCGATCGTGCCCCCCCCGTATTTCACCTCTGGGCTGTAACCCTTATAGTTGGAGAAAGGAATCTCGGTGAGGCGTCCCTGAATCCCGACTCTCCACATCTTTAACCATCCCGAAATCCCTGTTTCTCCCATCCCCCCAACTACGACATCTAAAGGGCCATCGTGATCCATGTCTTCAAGAAGGAATTGTCGGAACACGAGGTCTCCCTCGTCAGTAACGAGACTCTCGATTTTGCCCTGCGACTCCCTGAGTATGTGTATATTAAAAATACTACCCGGTCTATGGTCGGGCGGAAGTGCTCTCGTCAAAACAAAATGCACTACCGATTTCCCATCTGGAGAACGGACGCGATTGACTGCAAAAGGCTCTTCGTCCTTTGCTAAGGCGGCAGCAACCCCCGGCGCGATCAGACATCGAACGGAGGAACCAAAAACGCGCGTGTCCTTCTTCTCCGTATCTCCGTTTCGCTCGACGTACTGAACCACAATAATGTTTGCGTCGCGATCCACGGCAAGAAGTAAACCGAAGATGTGGTCGAGTTCCGGGTATCTCTTTTGCGCCACGAGTCGCGCACCGTTTGGCAGCAGTGAGGTGTCTTGCTGCCGCTCCGCAGTGGCCGCTCGACCTCCGCAGCCACTCCATACCAGCATGGACATTGTCCAGATCACACTCATCGTCAGGTGAGCCTTCATTGCCGATCCTTGGCACCCATACAGGCGAAGAATTTTGCAAAGCCGTCAGAGTACAGCGCATATGCTTTCATCCTTCTGTCACGCGCTTCTTTGCCTTCCGCGGATTTGCTCCACTTTCCAAAACCTGACCGATACCAACCAGCCAGGACCGCGTTGCCCGCATTTGGCCTGCGAGACATAATATACAGATATATTCGAGCGGCGCTCATGACGTTCGCATAAGGGTTACCGGTGAATCGCTCAGCCGTAACATCGCCCCAGGCATCGCCCCATATGAGATCGGAGTTCTTCCGGGTATCATATTGCATCGGGCCAACGTCCCACGAGGGCGCCCTTCTCAATGGCCAGGGCGGGGATTCATCGCGATGTCCGTAAAGGTGAAGCTGTGGTCGGTTCTCCTGCTTTCAATGGTGACTCTTCTGCCGGCGTCGGTGCGTCGCGTCACCAGTGATAAGCAACGTGCAAAGGAGTACCTCGCTGCAGGCGACTACCGCTCTGCTCTGAACCTGCTTGACCTGCTGACAGCCTCTAATTCAGGGGATTCTGAAATATACGAATGGGCGGGTCTCGCCGCGATGCAACTGCAAGATTACGGCCCGGCAGCAGCGTATTTGAAAACTGCTCGCAGTCTGAAGCCGGGCGATCCCCAAATTCGTAAGCTGCTGGCTAAGACCTATCTGCTTGCCGAAGAACCGGCTCTGGCACAGTCCGAGCTCGAATTCTTGATTACGTTGTCACCGAAAGACTGGGAGGCATGGTCGATGCTGGGTCGCCATTACCAGCAGGCAAATCGATTTGACCGCGCAAAGCCCACTCTGGAGCAGGCGCTGCGTCTGAACCCAGGCGACGTTCTGGCGCTCGCATCGCTCGGATACACGTACTTTGGACTGGGCCGGAACGCCGAAGCAATCGCGGCATATCGCAAGGCGGTAGAGGTCAACCGAATCCGCCCCCGGCCGTACGCGGAGCCCCACGCTTCGTACGGAATCATCCTATTACGCCTGGATCGGCCGGACGAAGCGCGCTTGCAAATCGAAAGGGCGGCAGTTCTGGATCCGCAGAACAAATTAGTGCATGAGGCTCAGACGGCGCTGGCTATCAGGTTTCGTGTATCGGTGGATAATCCCACTGCCGGACAAGCTGGTTTGCGCGCCAGCGCAATAGTGCCGACCTTCCGAGACATCGCGCGCAATTCGGGTTTGGATTTCATTCTGCAGAATGACCCCACTGCCGAAAAACATCAGATCGAAACCATGCCCGGCGGCCTTGCCGTCCTTGACTTTGACAACGACGGACGGCTCGATGTCTACCTGACCAATGGCGCTGAAAGCCCCTCGCTGAAGAAGACAAGTCCGCGCTTTTGGAATCGCCTCTATCGCAACATTGGAAACGGGAGGTTCAGCGACGCGACCGTGCAGGCAGGGGTGCAGGGCCAAGGTTATGCCATGGGAGCTGCGGCAGCCGATTTCGACAATGACGGTTTCACCGACCTGGTGGTTGTCGGCGTCAACCGCAACACGCTTTATCGCAACAATGGAAACGGCACTTTCAGCGATGTTACCCGCGGCTCGGGTCTCGACTCAAAAGATGACCGGCAGCGATGGGGTATCCATGCCGCCTGGATCGACTACGACAATGACGGCTGGCTCGATCTGCTGTTGGTTAACTACTGCGCGTGGAACCCATTGCAGGAACCCTATTGCGAGTCGGCGGGAGCCGGTCGTTCTTACTGCCATCCGTCAAAATATCGGCCCCTTCCCAACCAGCTCTTCCACAACAACCGCGATGGAACATTTACAGACGTTTCCGAGAAGTCCGGCATCGGGCGCTTTCCGGGCAAGGGCATGGGCGCCGCTATTGCTGACTGGAATGGCGACGGTCTCAGTGACATTCTTGTCGCCAATGACACAGAGCCTAATTTCTTGTTTTGGAACAAAGGCGATGGGAAGTTTGAGGAGATCGCGACGCAGTCAGGCGTCGCTTTCAATCAATTTGGCGGCGTAGTTTCTTCAATGGGAGTCGATTTCCGGGATTTTGACAATGACGGTCGGCCCGATCTTTTCGTCACGGATCTTTCGAATGAAGGCTTCCTTTTGTTTCGAAACCGAAGCAAGTGGTTTGAAGATATCGGCGACAGGAGCGGCGTCGCTGTTGCAAGCCTGCCATTCAGCGGGTGGAGCAACGCAATCGCCGATTTCAATAATGACGGCTGGAAAGATCTGGTCTCGGTCAATGGACACGCCATCGATAATATCGGATTGACACAGAGCAGAAGCTATAAACAGCGAAACACCCTGTACCTTAATAATGGCAACGGGAAGTTCACTGATGTGTCCCTCCGGGCAGGTCCGGATTTCCAGCGCGCCGCCGCACACCGGGGCGCGGCCGTTGCAGATTTCAATAATGACGGGAAAATGGATCTCGTTGTCACCGCCCTGGGGGATCGGGTGGAGCTGTTTGAAAATACCACGCCGTCGGCAGGACACTGGCTCATCGTTCGACTGGTGGGGAGGCGCTCAAATCGCTTGGGACTGGGAGCCGCCCTGGAAATTGTTACCCAGTCGGGCAGCAGACTATGGAACCATGCCACAACTTCAGTCGGCTACGCCTCCTCGTCAGATCCGCGCGTGCACTTCGGTCTGGGCAGCGCCACTCTGCTCCGCGAGGTAATGATCCGATGGCCCGCGGGCCGCGTCCAGATAATAGAAAATGTCAACGCGGATCAAATCCTGACGGTCCAAGAAGAGTAGAACGGGGGGGGTGCAAGCCCACAAAAGACGGCCCGCGGGCCGTCTCCAAAAATGTCCAAACTCCAGGGCCGCGACATCTTGCGGCGAACTCTGGCGAAGCATGCTGCCTCTTTACAGCTCCGGTTTCATTTAAGCCCGGCCAGCATGTCCTGCGCCGACTGTGAATCCGGGTTGTAGCGCAGTGCTTCCATCAACTGTTCGCGGGCCTCATGCCTTTTGCCTGAACGCAGATAGGCCACTGCCGCAAAGATACGCCCGGTCTCCAGTCCCGGGTTGCGCGACAGCGCGTCCTTCCATAACTTCAACGCTTCCGGGTATTGCCCTTTTTTTGCCAGCATCCCTCCCAGATTGACGGCCGCCACGGTTTGCGAAGGATCCTGCTCCAGGCAACGGCGGTAATGAGCCTCCGCTTCCTTTTCCTGCCCGCGTCTGTCGTAAATAAAACCGAGTTGCAGTAGAACTTGCGCATCCGGTGCTTCTTCTATGGCCGCCTTTCGCAGCAGATCGAAAGCGCGGTCATATAAGGCGTCCTTCTTTAGCTGAGATGCCGCTTCCGCGTAAGCCAGGCCCAATGCCCGGGTGTCGACCCGGTTTCCCCAGAAACTTTGCAACTGCAGCTTTCCGACGCTCGGCTCGGTCAGATTCGCGCGCGGACGCACCGGGATGGAGTGATCTGTGTAAACGGTATGTCCGGCATCGATCACTGGAGTCTTTGGCATGTGACAGGCAGCGCAATCATCCTGGTTAGCGGCTCGCAGGGCGCTTGATAATCTGCAATCCGTTTCACGATGGCAAGTCAAACATTTGGCGCGAAAATATTCCGCTCGTGACTTTTCTGCGGGCACGAAATGTGGATCATGGCAGGTCCCGCACCAGAGACGGTCACCGCTTTCCTTTTTACATCGGCTTTGCCACAGCTTCTCAAAGTGGCTGGTTGCTTTCATTTCCGACGCGGTGGTCGACCAGACAAAGGATGAAACATGATCCGACAGCAAGTCTCCCGGACGAAAAGTAGAGAGGGATCGTCCCGCTCTAAAGATCCGGGCTTCACCCGTGAGATGACACTGAGCGCAGACGCTGTCGCGCCGCCCCGGTTCCAGCCTGGCGGGGTTGACGATGCCAGTGTCGCCACTGGTTTGGCCTGCAGTAATGCGGGAGACATGCGGCTGCGCGGGTCCGTGGCAGCGCTCGCAGCTCACGCCGTTTTCAAGAAAAGGAATGTTCGCAAAACCGTTTTGCGTGCCGCGAACCGGTTGCAACTGGCTGGCGTGACATTCCAGACACTCGGGCCCGACGGCACGAATCAGGTTCATGCGAGTGTGCGATTCGTAACCTGGAGACGCTCCCCACTGCCGGCGCCGCGAGTAATACGATACGGGTGCCTGGAACAAAAAGCCGCCGCTGGAGTACAGGAAGCTGCGGCCCACGGAACCCGAGCCGACAAAAAAATCGAAGCGGCGTTCTCCGGCAATCGCAGGTCCCCGGTTGAGAGCGTCTCGCGTGAAGTGGAACCAGTAACTCTCTCCTTTGTTCAATATCCGGTACTGCACCCCCGACGGAGCATGGAAGAAAGCGGCGGGCGCGAGATCGACCGTGAAGGTGGATCTGTCCACAACGCCGCTGCTGTTTGCCATCGCCGTTGTCGCATAGTTTTTGTAAATGGACGCGTGACAGCCCGCGCATGCGCGACTGCCTGTATGTTCGGCGGCGCGGTCCTGAGCAGGCGCAAGCAGGATCGCCAGGAAGAGGAGCAACGCGGACAAAATCATGATGCGCGGGAAGAAAATCACAGAGCCTCGCCGGATGCCAACGGGCGTTGCCGGCACGCGAAGCACAGAGCCACGTCCCGCAAGGGCGTGCCGGAAACAATCTCAGTCGGCTTGCCTTTCACCAGAATGTGCCGCCGCGAAAAACCGGTCACCTCAACATTTAGCGTCTCCGGCCAGGGGCACGTCAATGTCTACGCAAGTGCGAAATACGGCCTGCGGCAGACGGCATACTTTTTTCGGGAACGTGAACGTAATCATTGACGTCAATCGTTGAGGTGCACGTGACCGTCCCCGGCATTTGTTTGGCGTGCCGGGCTCAATCCTGTGGTGAACAACTCCTGTCAGAAATCCATTCTCAACCCGAGTTGCCCGGTTCGACTTCCGCTCACACTGGTGATTTGCCCGAATCTCGGGTCAAGCACATTGGTCACGATGCCGCCGAAGAAATGACGGTTGAACACGTTAAGGAACTCGGCGCGAAATTCAACCTTCATTCCTTCCTTAACCCTGAAGTTCTTATGCAGCCCGACGTCTTCTGCGATGCTCCAGGGATTCCGAATATTCGACGTAAAACCGGCGTTCCCCAGCGTAAAGGGTTTGTGGTCGGTAAAGACTCCGGGTCTCACATACAAATGTGGAGTGTAACCGGCGCGCGACACCGCCGAGGCGTCAAAGCTCTTGCGGTCAAACCCGGCCAGAAGCGATTGGCCGCCGGGATTGTTCAAGTCTGGACGGTTTGCCCGGCCGTTCCAACCCGGAATGGCGCTGCCGGTAAACCTGAGCGGAGTTCCGCTGGCATAATTCCCCAGGTAACTGAGTGTCCATCCGCCCAGCGCAAAGTCGGCCGCGCTATGCATTCCGCTGAAGAACTTTCGGTTCGCGCCAAAAGGAAGTTCGTACGTCACCCCGATTTTATAGACATGCGTCTGGTCGCTGTCCGAAAGGCTTTTTTCCAGTTTCAAATTGTAGTAGTCCAGGGGCCGGTTTGGATTGTCGTTTCTCAGGCCGCTCTCCATGTTGTGGAGCGTCTTTGAAAAATTGTAATTTGCCAGCAAGCTCAGGCCGCCGCTGTAGCGGCGATTCACCGCCAGTTGCAGCGAATGGTAATTGGAATGGCCCAAAGGAGACTGGAAGGTCGTTAAACCGATGCCGTTTCTGGCCAGATGAGGGAACGGGACCAGGGCCTGCCACAATCGCCCGCCCGCAAAGGCGGGATAAGGGAGGCCGGGGAGCCCGAACTTTTGGGCGTCCGCATCGGTTTGCAGCACGCTGTCCAGGCTGGCGCCGAATTTCAAGTGTTTCGGATCGAGCTGGTTTTTATTCGCCAGGTCGCCGACCCACAATCCTGAAGACTTCGCCCCGACATAACCGATATCCACAATCAGATCTCTCATCAGCTCCCGCTGGATGTTGAAATTCCACTGTTGCGTATAAGGCGAGCGCCCGGCGCTCGGATCCCAGTGTGTCACACCGCCGAACTGCCAGGCTGCAGGCGTAAATGCGGCAGGCACAAAATTCCCCGGATATCCGTTGTCCCAGTTGAACAGGGAAGTGAAATTAAACGGGTTGCTCATGTTGTTGGTGCCCGCAAAGCCGCGCTGAAACGGCGCGCCCGAAAATCCGTTGAACACTGAAGCGTTGTAGAAAATTCCGTATGCAGCGCGAATTGAGGTTTTCCCGTCGGGCGAAAACGCAAATCCGAGTCTCGGCCCGAAGTCGTTTTTGTCGCTGTCAACGAACCGCCTCTTGCCGCTTCTGCCCGGACCTTTACCGGCAAATACCACCGCGCCCTTCATACCAGTCAAAGGGTCGGTCAGATTCAGGTCGAAGTTTGATGTGCGATCCGTAACTTCCACCATCGGCGGCTGGAATTCGTAGCGCAGCCCGAGGTTCAAAGTTAATTTTGAGTTGACCTTGAAATCATCCTGCACGTAGCCGGCGTAATAGTAAGTGCGGCCGCCGGAGACCAGCGGCACCCCCACGCTGGCGTTGTTCACCTCTCCCAGCAAAAAGGAGGCGAAGGCGTGTCCGACAAAATTCACGCCCGGAATGCCGGTCTGCTGTGACGTGAAGTTGAAGGTGCCCGAGAGATTCCCCTGAGGCCGGTTATTCTGCTGGTTTCCGCGCAGGTCCAGGCCGAGCTTCAGATTATGCCTGCCGCGCGTCCAACTGATCGAGTCGGCCGCGCCCCAGGAATTGTAGGTCTGGAAATCGTCCTGCGGATCGCCGATGTTGTCAAAGCTGATCCCCGCCGGGCCCGCGCCCCAGTTGATGCGCGGGCAGGGGCCGTTCTGCTTCACTCCCTTGATTCCCAGTGTCGCCGCACAGCCTTCGTCCACATGCGCGGAGCGATTTGGATTTGGCATGCGGTTCCACGACACGATGAAATGATTCAGCAGCGTCGGCGACAGGATGTAATCGTGCGCGGTCCTGAACAGCCAGGAATTGACCACTTGACGGCGGGCGGTAGACAGCGGTCCCCCAATCGGATCGGTTGGATCCCACAACCCGCCCTGATCGAGCAAGAGTCGCGGGCGCGTATTGCGCGCCAGGCTGCCGTTTAATTTTTGTTTTTCTGAAATGTCGTGATCGATTTTAAAGGACCACTGGTTTTGATCGAATTCAGGTGTATTGGCCAGAGGAAAAAGGCTGTTGGCGGTGAGCGAATTGTTTACCGGGGCATAGTGTTTTTTGGCGATCGCGCCGATGTTTCTCGAAACCTGGCTGATCCGGCCGGCGGGGATGATGTTGTTTGGAAAAGGATCTGCCACGAAGCTCGATCCGACCTGCTTCAGTGTGAGTGGATCGTAAATCGCCCCGCGCAGGATTGGCCTTCCCAGCGCGTCGGTTCCTACCACGGTTGTGGTCAGCAGCCGGCTCAGGTTTCCTTCATACATTTCCAATTGCGGTACGGTGCGATTGGGAGTACCAAAGGCCAGCTGGCGCTCTTGATATTTCTCGGCCGATATAAAGAAGAATGTCTTGTCCCTTCCATTGTAAATCTTGGGCAGGACTACCGGGCCGCCGAAACTCCCGCCGTAATTGAAGCGCCTCTCTCTGGCGCGCGGCCGGCCGGCGGCGTTATTGGCGAACGAGTTTGCGTTGAGCGCCTCGTTGCGAAGCTGCCCAAAAAGGCTGCCATGAAGTTTGTTCTGGCCGGAGCGCATCACAAAGTTGAACACGCCGCCTCCGGTTCGCCCGTATTCAGAGGATAAGCCGCTGGTCTGGATCTTGAATTCTTCCAGCGCTTCCATCGAGACGCTGCTTTCTCCAAAATGTCCCGCCAGATAAGTGGTGACGGAAGCTCCATCCAGCAGCACCTCCTTGGAAAAGGCCGGGCTGCCATTGATGCGCGACGTCCAGGTGTTCCCTTCAACGCCTGGAGTCAATTTGTATGCGAAAGCCTCGGGCGATCGGCCGCCCGCAAAAGAGAGCGGGAGCGAGAAGATATCGGAACGGTTGACGGTGGTACCGACCTCGGGTGTCTCCGTTTGCAGCAGAGGCGCCTGCGCGGTCACGCTGACAACGTCGGCAGGCGAGCCGATATCGAGCCGCACGTCAATTCCCATGACTTGTGACACGCTCAGCTGAAGATTGTCGCGCACCAGAACCTTGAATCCCGGAGATTCATACTTGATCAGGTACTCGCCTATAGGCAGGTTGGGGACGTTGTACTGCCCCTGGGCGTTGGTTTCAGTAGTGTACGTACCATTGGTCGCTTTGTTAACGACGGTGATGGTGACGTTGGGCATCGGGGAACCCGAAGGATCTGCAACCGAGCCGGAGATAGTTCCTCGATCCAATTGGGCCATGGCCGAACCAGCGATCAGAAACAGCAGAGGCAGTACCATCCATTTTGACTTCATAACCCACACTCCTGACGTGAAATTTGCGGACCGGAAACTGCTGCATTCTAGCCCAATCCAAACTTCTTCGCTACAGAGAGGGAAACGGTGCGAGGGAGACTGGCTGGAAAATGGCATCTCCGGCGCGAACCCAGGCGCGGCAATCGTGTCGGCTGACCCAGACGTCTCCGATTCCCCAATGCAGATGGGTGCTGGAGATGCTGGATACATCTCACCGAAGAACTGATCTCCTGGTGGATTGAGACGTGCGGCTCTTTGAGTTATTTGCCAGCGACTCGAATTTAGTGAAGAGGATTTTGAAATTTTTGCAAAGATAAATGGCCTGTTTAACATCGATTAGTGCTGATCCGATCTGCGATTGAGGAAATTGGCTTGCTCAGTAACGTGAGCGCGTTTGCGTAATCGTCAGGAACAGAGATCTCGACGGCCAGCGCTGGACCGTTGTGAAAACGCAATGCGGGATCATGCTGCTTCGTCTGCGGGTTGATCCAAAAACGGTGTAAACCGGCATTCATCCGACGTGCGAAAGCCGGGATTCGCTACTCAACTCACCCGCGGCGGACGAGGTACCGAGCAGGTTGTCCGGTGCCTCTCACCAACAGGTTGTCCGGTGCCTCTCACCAACGGAGGACGTAAACAGCTGATCGGATTAGATTCTGGCTCGCAACCAGTCCTCAGGTCCAAAAAAGTCCCCACTTTGCTGCCGGGATTATCCGTAAGGCGACAAAACCAACAGGAGGTTGATATTTTGGAAGGCTGCCCGCAAAATTGAACCATTAAGCTGGAGAACCCTGCGGAAGCTTATGACAATGGTTGCGTTTCTGTTGCTCACGCTATTTGTGTCCACGGAGCGTCAAGAGCCTCGCTTCACAGATTATCCAGTACGCGATGTTTTTCGCGGCAAGCCAACTCCACCGCGCTTAGTTAAGCCTTGGGCGAGAATGTATCGAACCTGCATTCGGGAGGGTGTTTCAAAAGGATATGGGGTTGAGCACGGCAAAAGGGAAGGACCTGGCCCAAACTTTGCCGGGCACTATTTCGTAATCACGTGGGGATGTGGTGCGGGATGTGCCCGTATGGCAATCGTCGACGCACTGACAGGCACGGTTTATCCGCCTCCATTATCAATCGACAAACGGGACCCGCTTGCGTTGCCGCATTTTGGATTTGTCGGCCATGCTTCCCCCGAGTTCGAATTGAATAGCCGCCTTTTTGTAATGGAGACTTGTACGTGGCCGGACCCACCGACCCGCAATGAAATCCTCCCTTGTGCCACATCCTATTTCATTATCGAACCGTCAGGTTTCAAACTGGTGAAACGCGTCGACTGGAAATTTCGCAGGTGATCAGCGAACGAAATTGGTTAGCCTGAGTCCGAGAGGCGGGTAATCCTCTGAACTGCCAAGGTATTGCGCACCACCGTGGAAGGAAGTGGCGGGGCCGACGAGACTCGAACTCGCGACCTCCTGCGTGACAGACTCTTTCCGATGCATCAGTTAATCAGCATTCAGTCCGCAACCAATCATTACACAAGCAGATGGGAGTTTTCACCATTCAAGCTGGTGAAGCGATTACCTGTCAATCCGATAGCAAAAAGGGCACAAAACGGGCACACGCAAATACCGTTTCCGAAAACGACGCCAGGAGAACTATGACGATAAATCCATTTCAACTTCCGCCCATGAACACCCTACAGGATCAGGGCAATATTGGAATCCCTGCACAACCAGCCATGCCGGGCCAAGCTGGAAACTCCGGCATGAATCGCTTTCTAGCGCTTATGCAGAACCCGGCCATCCTGAGATTGTTAGGCCAGGTGGGATCGAATGCGGCAGGCCCGTATGCTGGTCAGGCATTCGCTCAGCAGTTCGCGCAGCAGCAGCAATTGATGAAGGATGAGGAAGACAGAAGGCTCAGGCGGCAGCTTGCTCTTTCAGGGGAGAAGAGGGCGCAGGATGCGGAAGTCCGAGCCGGCCAGTCGGATCGTCAGCGTCAGGTGGAGCATCTTTACAAGCTCGCGGTGGAATCCGACGTGGAAGACGCAACGGATCTGGGCCAGTCCTTCGGTATGGATAGGCCGACAATCGCACAGACGAACGCGGCGCTAAAGAAGTTTCAGAGGGCCAAAAAATCCAAAGAGGTTTTCGTCAATCGCGAGACAGGCGAGGTAGGTCTGCAACCGGGATTCATGCTGAACGAGAACGCCGGGAAGTACATCACTCTCCATGATGTTGAGAAAGCGACAAGCCTCAGTGAGAAAATACAGGATCGCAAGTCCCGCGAGCAAATCGCCGCGGTGAGTAGAGCCACCATTTTACTTGGGAGAAATAAGGCCGTGCCTGCGAGCTTGGCTAAGGCGGCTGGGCTTGGCGAGGAAGCGATAGATCCGGAAAGAACTCGAGAGATCACGCTCAGGATTCCTAAAAAGCTTCAGCCGGTTTTTGCCGGCCACACAGAGCTTTCAGTCCCAATCCAGCAGGCCGATAGCTTTCTGAAGGCTTTTATTGAAAAGCCGGAACAGGCGCGGGAAATCTACTCATTCATGCAACGGCCGGACGGAAGCATAGTCGTCGGCAATCAGGTCAGCGGCGCGATAAGCTAGAGTGGATTCGGGCCAGTTGCAAAACCGCCGGCGCCTAAAGAGCAGAATTTGGGCGACGATATGCGGTTGCGGTCCACGGCGGAAAACACGCTGAAGGCAATGATCGCGGATTGGGCGGACATCTCAGCACAGGAGAAGGCTCAGCAAATCGAGAATTACATCGAGACATTCCGGAAGACTGGGAAGCCCGCGCAGCCTGTTGCAGTTTAGGTTCCCGGCCGCATCTATGGCACAAATACGGTTTTCCGGATTCCGGCTCCCAATGACCCTGCAGGAATAAGGTAACCGAACAATGCCAGACGCCAAACCAGCACTCACAAAGTTCAGAGCCAAATTCGCAGGCTCATATGACGACATGAGCGACCCTCAGTTGCTATCCGCTCTGAAGAAAAAGTATCCGGGCACTTACGATGATCTGACTCTCGGCAACGGATCACAGGTAACCGCCACAGCACCGGCAGCGCCGGAGCCTGAGAGTAGTAGCGGTCCGATGGCTCCTGTCTTTGGTCCGATGGCTGAGCAATTCTCAAGTGGCCTGGACACTGTCATTGAAGGTCTGAGCGCCAAGAAAGGCGAGTCAGCTCTCAAGTCCGGCCTGATGGCTCCAATCAGAGCCGGGCAGGCTGCTTTAGGAATGGGCCAGATGGCTCTTACAGGTGCAGCCCCAGCACTGCGAGCCGTGGAAAACTTCGGTATGACGGTTGCCGAGCCATTCTTGTCTGGGTCCGTACAGATGCCCAACGTCGCGGCGATTTCCAGGAACGTCAGCAGGCTCGGGAATCTATCAGGCCCCGACCGTCCAACAACAGGCAGTCCCATCGCCGATACGATTGTGGAAGTTCTAGTAGGCTTCCTGCCATTTGAAAGAGCGCTCAAACTCGCCGGCCTTGGCTCAAAAGGAAAGATCCTGAAAGCAGTGCGGGACGAGTCACCGAAATCTGTCTTGGCGGTACGCGATGCATTGAAGGTAGTTCCCGAAGAAAAGATTCAACAGGCGGCTTCGGAATTAAAGCTGCTTCCCGCGGGACCGGAATCCACACTCGCAGATAACGCGGGTGTAATGACAGGGCAAATTCTTGGACAGCCCGGAGGACTGGGACCGCGCAAGATTGCCGACGTGACGCCGATCGAGGTGAACCGTCTGCGCCCCGGCGCTCCTGTTGCCGGAAGACAGCCTACAGGGTTGCGGCCGCAGGATACCGCGATGCTTTCCGAGCCGATGCCGTTTCAGGACGTCGCCAGAGTGGCGGCACGCAGAGAACAGCAGGAGCGCCAGTTTGGTTCTGTCGTGCCGCAGCGAGTCTTCGGCGCCCAACCTGACCCATTTCCCGTCCTGCCGCGGGGCATAACTGGAAAGGTCCAGGAGGTTGAAAGAACACTGGACGCAGCGACACCGGAATCCATCAAACAGGATTTGCTGGAAATCAGCGGCTTTCGAACCTATCAGAAACTCGACAATCAATTTGCAGAAGAGGCGGCAAAGCGCCAGAGCCGACCGGCAATTGATACGGCCACAGTCGAAGCCAAAGCCGCACAGCATTCAAAACACGATTCTGCTCTGCCCGCGCAAGAGGCGGCATTACAAGAGCAGAAGATGCCGATAGAAATCAGCAAGCCGCAATACGGCATGTTAAATCGCCTCGCCAAACAGGCATTGCCTGACTTTGACGGCCAGGACATGTCCTACATATCTTCGCGCCTGTTCGGCGAGGGCAGGACGGCGCCGCGAACCATCCACGAGTTCAAGACGGCCGTTCAGTTCTTCCGGGATCTTGGACAGCAAACCGGCACACTCGATGCTCGTGCTTTAGCGCTCGGTGGTGACCTTGGGCCTGTAGATCCGGGCCGCATGGCGACAGTTGGCAATCCGAGTTTCCTGCGTCGACTCTATCAGGGAATTGACTCGCGCCTGGTCAGCAGCGGCCACGTCTACCTTGCCAAGCAGGGAAAGCCGGGCAGACAACTTGCGCTGACAATTGACCAAGTAGACAGTAAATCGGGAATCCGCGCCGGCAAGGCCGTCAGCGAGCTGGAACAGGTTACAAAGAGATTGACTCCACCACAACTAAGGCAGGTTCACCGTGCCCTGGATTTTGGACACGAGGCTGCAGACCCGGCCGCAGCTCGAGCCGTCTCGGTGCTGAGGCAGAATTTAGATTCAATGTGGGAAGAGTTTGTTTCCCTTGGCGGCGAAGTCCGGCACACGGACGGACGCAAGCTCCCGGCCACACTTACAGACGGCAAAGCCTATTTCCCGCACTTCATCAAGCGGTCGTACCTGGAATCAAAGGACGGCTACAACACGGCTCTCACTCACCTTGTGCAAACCGGACAGGCTGAAAATCTTGGCGAAGCAGATCGCATCTTAAGGAGCTTCATTTCACGGCATACCGTGCGCAGGTTTGGAAACATGGAAAAGGCCCGCGAGATCAACCTGCCAGAGCAGTTTTATGAGACGGACCCAGTGAAGGCGCTCAAGCTTTACTTTTCCCGCGGGTATCACAGGCTCGAAGAGATGCGGCACTTCGGGCGCAATGATGAAGTGGCAATCGGCCTTGTCGAGCAGATCCGCGCAGAGGGCCGGGACGCGGATTCAGCGCAGCGGATCTTTGACTCGGTAAGGGGCAAAAGCAACCACTCCGAGTTTGCCGAAAATCTTTCGGGCGCACTGCGAAGCTGGAACGTGCTTCGCTCGATGGCTCTTTCGCCCATCATCAACAGCACGCAAAGTTTTCAATACCGCTTTTCGGACTAACATCCGCTCGACTGCCGGGGCAATTGCCAGAATGACCAGTCGAGCAGGCCGGGAGGAGAGTAGGGACTTTGCGCTAAGGGCTTCGGCGACATTGGACGAGGCCATTAACGGAGTTCTCAGGGAGATGGGCGGCTCGGGGAATATCGCTCAGACCTACCTGAAGATGATCGGCTTTGGGGCAACGGAGCGATTCAACCGGACTGTCTCGGCTGTAGCCGGCAAGAACTACGCCGAGCAACTGGCGGGCACTCTGAGAAAGAATCCAGCGGACAAAAGCGCATCCTTTCAACTCTCCCGGTTGGGGCTTAATCCAGCGACGATAATGGAACGTGGCCTGTCGGAAGACGATCTGTTGAAAGCTGCTCAGACGGTGACCCGCGAGACGCAGTTCTCACCTCGACCTCAAAACCTGCCTCTCTTTCTAAACAGCCCATCGGGCAAGGTTCTCTTTCAGTTCAAAACCTTTGTCTACAACCAGACCAAGCTGATCAAAAACGAAATCCTCCAGAACGTGAAGTCCGATCCGGCCGCTGCATCAAGAAAGATCCTGATGCTGGTAGCCGCCGCTCCGGTTGTCGGAGAGTTGGGCCTGGATGCAAAGATGCTGGTGCGAAACTTCGTGGCTGGCGTTCTCAACAACGATGTTCACGTGGACCGCCCATCAGCCCTTGTAGACCGGATCATTGAGGACTACGCAGCGGTTGGCTCTTTCGGGATCTTTGGCGACATATACCAGTCCGGCAAGTACGGCGAGCGGGGCATCACGAACCTGATAGCAGGGCCTACCGCCTCAAATCTTATGGAAGCGGCAGTTGCCACAGGAACCGGCAGCACAAAACGCCTGGAAACCTTGGCAAAGCGAAACACTCCGGTCCTTGGACCCCTGCTGAGCGGCCCAAAGAAGAAACAGCCGCCGGCCCTGTACTGAGATGGCAGCGTATTGCGTTATTTGACAATATGGCATTGTTGAAAAAGCCAAGCATGGGGGTGACAAGCTTCGATGCCAGAAAATCGTTCCTGGGGGCATTTGGAGCGAAATGCGGGGCATTGTAGGCACAGGATGAGGAAAGGATACTGCTTATGAGAGAGGAGCGAGACAATTCAGGGATTCTCTTTGCCAACAAAAAGCGGACCACCGACAAACACCCGCACTACAAGGGTACCATCCGGATCAATGGAGCCGATTACTGGCTGTCGGCCTGGGTCAAAAAGGACAAGGACGGGAAGGCGTTCATTACCCTGTCAGTCACCAGTAAGGAAGACTACAAACCGGCCTCCAAGTCCAGCGCCGATGACCAGCCGGAAAAGGTTGATTGGGGCACCGTCTATGGACAGCGATAATCCCCAGAATTCGCGCAACGTACCTAAGACTGTGTTGATGCCATTTACAAGTCGAAAGAGTACAATTTGCGATCTGTGGGTGCCTCTTGGCTTCTCGACCACCTCCAAAAGGAATGGACTGTGATAAGCGCTGCCCCAGGTGCTTTCACTTTGGCTTGCCTTCTATCTGCAATTTTAATTTGGCTTTTCCTGAGACACGTTTATGGCGAAAGGCTGAGAAACGCTCAAGAACTGAATGCGATTTACAGAGAAAAACTTGGGATGACATCGAAAGATGAAGCCGACATTACCGATTACCTGAAGCAACGGTTTGAGGACATTGAGTCAAGACTTCCGCGCAATTTGACAGAGGATCAGACACACATTCTTATCGCTGAGCTGTCCAAGTTCAAATACGAAGGACGCTTGGTACTTATTCATCCAAGCTATCTTGCATTCGACGCGGCGCATTACTGTGACCAGTTTGCAACTGTTTTCGATTTAGCGACGTGGAACATAATCCGCGGAAGAAATGGGGACATTCGGGAAAAGGAATTCGACGATCATCCCATCTCTGTAATCGGTAATGATGTCGTTTACAAGGGAACCGTGAGTGCAATTTCTAAAGCATTGCACGCTGCAAACCTAGACCATTTCCTAAATGCATCTGTGAGCACGACACCGACGCTCATTATTGGAAAGCCGAAAGCTCATTTAGCGTCCAAACGTGATCAGTAAGCTTCCAACCAGCCGAGCCGGCAGAAACAATGGATGACGGTATGACCAGAAAAACCACCACACTGAAGCAGAAAGCCTTTATCGCCGAATATTTAGCTAACGGCGGCAATGGTACCCAGGCGGCTCTGAAAGTCTACGGGACGACCGATCCCGGCACTGCTGCCGTAATAGCTAATGAAAACTTAAGAAAACCTAACCTGAAAAACGAGATTCGGAGACTCATGGGAAAGGTGGAATTACGGGAGGAAGACGCCATGCTGGTGGTCAAGGATGCACTGACAGCCGACAAAACAGACATTGCGGACCATCCTGTAAGACTCAGGGGCGCCGATATGGTGTTCAGGCTGAAAGGCACTTACCCAAAAGAGCAGCCTCCACCGCCAGCACAAGGCAGTAAGCATCTTCATTTACATCTGCAATCGGCTGAGCAGGTAGCCGCGGCGAGAAGGTTGCTGATGGCTGATGTTCCCCCGGCTGACTCATGAATTCATGAAACCGACGGCGGTAACCCAGAACACGCTTTTTGCCCGACGACTGGCGATATGCTATTTTCGGCTCATCGCTGTGCCAAAACGTTATATCCTCTCGTGGAAAAAGTCGGCGAGTGATTATGGAGAAAAAGGCGAAGGTTTCTGGCGTTGATACTAAGGCGGCCCCAGCGAGTGGAAAAGAGGCGGCATCAGCAGGGCGTGTCGTTCGAGTCAAATGGGGGGCTTCAAGTTCCATTCCGACCATATACGCCAACCATTTGGTGATTACCCATAGTGGGCCACAATTCTATTTGGTATTCGGAGAGCTTGAGCCACATTCGGAACTCATTGGACAACTGGTTGATGAATTTAAACCTCCTGACCATGTGGAAATCGTCCCAGTAGCTAAAATCGCTGTAACCCCGAAAGCCATGCGGCAGTTCGCAAAAATTATCCAAGAGAATGTGACTAAGTTCAGCGAACAAGCTACTAGTGACGAGTAGAACGGACCAAAAATTCACAGTATAATTTTAGACAGCCTATGTCATATTCGATCGTCTTTAACCCTGCCGATAGTTCCAGTACTGTCCACTCCGCAGAGTCATCTGGTGGATATCGGTCATCCCAAGCGTCGACAGATGTTCGCGTCTTAACGGATCTTGAAAGCCTAGAATTTAAGTTGCGCACACCTATATGGGTTGAAATCCAGCTTGACGAAAATCATGGGCGGTTTTTGGCCACTGGGGCAGGAATTCTAGGGCCTTTGGACGGACTCTACGGGGCTGGGGAAACTGCCCAACAGGCAGTTAGCGACTTTGAAAGCATGCTGGTTGATCTTTTTATCGAATTAAATGAAAGCCAAAACTTGTCTGCGACACTCCAAATACAACTCGCCCACCTGAATCACCTCGTACAGTCACGGTAGACTATGCCGCCGTCGATTAGAGAGATGAAACGGTGTCTTTCTAATAAATTTCAGTTTTCTCAAGTGGCTGGAAGTAGGCACGATGCATTATCGCTTGAGATAAACGGTCTAAAAGTTGCTACCACTCGCTTCTCTAGATCCTACGCTGATCTGGATGATGGAATCCTGAGCAGGGTCGCTCAGCAATTGTGGGTGAATCTTGGGAGACTGAAAAAGATGTACGACTGCAGTTTTTCTTACGAAGAATACCTGCAGCACCTCCGCAACATAGGGCGTCTTCAGTAAGTGGCCGTTTTCATCACAGGCTGATCGTAGAAGAAGGATTCGGTGAAGTCCTTCCGGTTGTCATCGGCAAGACAAAGGAAGCTCTCACCAAACTGGAGGCAGTCGAGCAGATGATGCGAACTCCATCTGAATAAAAGGATCAAGAGGGAGTAAGGCCGCTGGATGATCCCTCTCTGGCTCTTGGATGCGCCTTCCTGTAATCCTCCATCAACTTACCCACTGAGACGTGAAGATACTTTTGCGTGGTGGTATGGAGCGCCTCGCTCGGCTTCGATGGATTTCAGAAAAAAGGCCTAACAGTTCACGAATTGTGGATTTACCGGAAATCACGCTAGAAACTTTCGCTTTAAATGCCCGCTGCTGCATTTTCTCACGCTGCTCCTTATCAGGAGATGGGGGGAGTTGTTCACTCCCCACCGCTAAGGATACGTGCCACAGTACCGTTACCTACGCCAAGCTCCCGGCTGATTTTCCTCTTACTGTAACCCCTGGCAGAAAGCTTGCGGATTTTCCTTTCCACGTCCCTCGAGATCCTCGGGCGCCCCAAGCGCTTACCACTCGCCACGGCGCGGCGCAGACCGGACTTGACCCTCTCCTGGATGATATTGCGTTCCAGTTCGGCGATGGCGCTGATAATGGTGAACATCGCCTTGCCCATCGGGGAGCCGGTATCCAAGGATTCCTGGAAACTGACAAAATCAATCCCCACGTGATGGAATTGCTCAAGAGCCGTCACAAGGTGTTTGGTGCTTCGGGCAAAGCGATCAAAGCGCCAGACCAGCACAACATCAAAGCGGCGCTTGGAAGAATCGGCCATTAGTTCATTCAACGCCGGACGGGAATCCTTCGAGCCTGAGATTCCGTTGTCCACGTACTCTTTGAAGATGTCCCATCCGCGATCGCCAGCATAGCGGCGCAGATCGAGCAATTGATTCTCGCAGGTCTGTCCGCCGTTTGTGGTGCTCACGCGGGCATAGATTGCAACGCGGGATTTTTCCTTTTTAGTCATTGCAGGTCTCTCCCTCCTGGTCATCGGATTCGGACTCGTCTGCTGGATTGGCTTTCACAAGGCGCAACCCGTCAAAGTCGCCAGAGCCTTTTCTTTCCTCCTGGAATTCTTCGTACAGATCCCAGATTTGACGATTGATCATTTCGAGAATCGTGTGTACTGCTTCCACTTCCTTCGTGTCTTGCACTTCCGTCAGGATCATCAGCGAGTAGACACCGCGAACAGCCAGCAACAAACGATCAGATTGCGATTTGGTAATCATTGAAATCTCTCCACTCGGTAAAGGGTTGTGTGGACAACAGGCGAAAAGGGAGAGCACCCAAGCCGGCGCACTCTCCCCCAGGTGAGAATGGTTAGTTCTCAGTCCACCATGTCGTCGCACATCCGGTAGAAGCTATCGACAACCGGGCGAAGCAGGTAATACAGGTAATCGTAATCCGCCGTTTGCGCGGTGATGTTCAGGAAAGATTCCAGCGCGAAAACCTTCCCCATGAGGTCAACGAACTTGTGATGCGGGAAGCAGTGCGGCTCGCCCATTCTCAGGTTCCCTATACGGTCCTGGAATGTCTTTTCCGAGCTGCTCTCGGAAAGAGTTTCCGGCCGAGTGGACTGCTTTGCTGGTGTTGCTTTCTTGGACTGCTGGCGAGGTGATACTTTAGGTTTAGCCATCGCAACCTCTTGATAGGTTGTGCTGGTTAGGACTCGCTGTCTGCGATCAACAGGCGGCGGGTCCGCTTCAGCGGGTTAATTGTTTGCGGCTCTCTTTGCAGGGAACCACGGTTTAGACAACAGGAATGCTATTCCTGTGTTGAACGAAAATCAAATGTATTCTGGACGCGAACTTCCTCCTTTCCTGAGCGCTTGGTTCCACCAGTTACGAGCGCTCAAACCGACAGGTTATTTGGTCACCTTTTTGGCGGCCCGTTTCCTTCGCCTTTGACAACTGGGACAGCTCAGGGATTGCACCGCCAGGGCGATGTAGTGCTGTATTTTGAGCCTGTCGCACTCCCAGGTTGAGACTGTCAGCCTCTTGACTCCTAACGCCTCTGCCAGGGCCTTCTGTGTCATGTCAAGCCGCTCCCGGATCTTTTTCAGTTCTCTCCCTTTCAATTTGCTCCTTTCTCCTTGCCAGAATTGCAAGGTGGAACCGGCCGAAGGTTTCCCCGGCCGGAACCATCCGGCAACCACTTAAGTTTCTTCCTCGAACTTGCGATTAAGGATGAAATCCGCGGCCTTCTGAGCCTGCGCTCCTGCGATCACAACCAGCTTGCTATCCACTCGAAGCCTTGAGAGCCAGCCATTGATGTAGCTGGCGCTGTTGTCCAGCACAGCGTTTTCAATGCCCGTATGCCCGCAAAGGAAAGAGGCCGTCATTTCGGCTACCAGTTCCTCGCGCGAGTAGTTTGTGCTTCCAAAAGGGCAAAGGTCCGTAAGGGTCTGCCTGTTTAACCGCGATTCATGCCCGGTTGAATGCGCCAGTTCATGGAAGGCCGTCGCATAAAAACCTTCGTCTGATTTGAACAGGACACGCTCAGGCATGTTGACGGTATCGGTAGATGGCCGGTAGTATGCAAGCGCTTCCAAGCTGCTCATACGCGGCGGATTTGGCATTCCTGAGATAACCTGCTCGCATTCCTGAATGGGGGTAAATTCCCGCGTCACTGTCTCAGTCGCTGGCGCTTCGATTCCCTCGCATTGTGCGACATTGAAAACCGTGTAATAGCGGCAGAGCGGGATAGTTTTTTCTTCCTGGGTGTCCTTGTCTTCCGCTTTCAGCCACTTCCAGAAGACTACCGGCGAACCCTTTTCACCCTTGCGAACGTTCCCGCCCAAGTCTTGAGCTTGTTTGTAAGTCAGCCAGTAGGGTGATGCGTATTGCTGGCAACCAAGCAGGAAGACGTTAATCCCGCGATACTCTTTCTTGCTGATCAGGTTTTTAGGCATGGAGCCCGCCGCATTCCATGGACGCTGCCAGGGGATTGTTCCCTGTTCCAGTTTTTCGATAATCCGTTTCGTGATGACGTCATAGACTGTGTTATTCTGAGACATACCTTTTTCGCTCCGAAGGTGATTAAGGTTGAGCCCTTGGGACCGTTTGCGCGGTTTCCCAAGGGCATTTTTATTTGTGGTTTACTTCCCCCTTTCTAGGCAAGGTCGAGCTGGTTGAGGATTTTGTCTTCCAGCCGGCAGGGCATGAGCAGGAAGTCTGAATCCGCAGAGCGGAAAACGTCAGTAGGCTTTGTGCCAACAAGTGAGAGAATCTCGAATGCCTGGATGTAGTCTTCCCGGAAAACAGCCTTTCCAGAGCAGTTTTTGAACACGCGCAGAAGGTTGAAATCATCCCCGGCTTTAGAGTGTACCCAATCAGTTTTGACGTAATCTAATTGGGCATCCTTCACAGTGTCGAGGATGGATTCCACCATTGAATCGTTTTCCTTGACGGTGACACTGGTTTTCTCGCCAAGGAATGCACTAACCGTATCAGCCGATGCGAACACGGCATTGTTCTTTATCCAGGTTCGCTTGATCGCCCAATGCCCGTTTGAAATCCAGCCAGGCGTAAGGTAAACCGAACCGCCAGCGAAATGCTTTTTCTTGAGTGTGATCTGTTGCATGGTACGCTCCGAAGGTTTTTGACTGGCGCTATTGCCAGTTAAAGGCAGTATGATTTACCCATACAACATTGTCAAGAACAATGTGATGGTTAAATCATACAAGTTAATACAGCTCGCGCTCAGCAACTAGCAGCCAGGCACCACCCCGGCACCAAGGTCTGGATATGGAAACGGAACGTTTAGGAATCCTGTTTCCTTCGCCCTATGCCGCCGAGGAACCGCATCGGGGTAGGAGTCCCATCTTCTTGGCGTCCGACCGGCAAGGGTAACTTCCTCAGCCTGCTTACCCGGCTCTGTTCCTCCGCGCTCTGCCGGCAATGAGACCCATCTACGGGCACATTTACTGCCGGGCAAAAAACGGGTCCCATCCAGGTCATTTCTCAGAAAAAAATTTTGGAAATTTCAGGCGAATCGTGATGTAAAAAGTGGCAAGTGGCTGGTTCGGAAAGGATTGCCAGGATCAGCTTAAAAAAGCCGTCTTGTGGATGGTTTACTCAGGAGGAAACGGACATGAGTGATGAGCAAGGAGCGCGTCTGAGAAGTGACACGGCGCGATTTTACGCAATCGTCAAAAGCTTGAGGGAGTTCGACGATGCCAAGGTGTACCCAATCGTCACAACACTCATTTCGGTTGCCGGCGACGATGCTTTTGTTCAGGGGCTGTACTGGCGGATTCGTGGAAATACCAATTCGGCCTTGGCGCTGAGCGACAGCATTCACTTTCAAGCTACCGCAGGAATAGCGCGATCTCTGTTCGAGCTTTCCTTGGACATCTCTTTGATTGACAAGAAAGTCGTTCCCAACGCTGAGAAGGCGATCCTTCTCTTTGAGGATGCGGAGAAGCTACGAGTGGCAAGGCGTTCCGTGGGATTTAAACAGCGAAATCCGGGCGCCTCGATCAACATAACCGAGTACCAGCGGTTCATTACTAAGAATGCCGCGAGAATCGACGCCGAACATCTGGCACTATGGGGACCATGTAAAAATAAAAAACCAAAGACGCTTACCCATTGGTCAAATCTGGATCTGCCAAGCCGAATTTCGAAAGTCGGCGACCCGTTCCGCGAGTGGCACCTTGAATTCTACTCCCAGTTCAGTTGGTACAGTCACACTGGTTTTACTGGCTTCAGAAATCTGGCGGCAGAAACGTTCATTGCAGTTCAAGCCTTGGCCTTCGTGTTGTCTGCTTTGTGCTACAAGGAATCTCTCATGTGTCTGATCAGGCGCTTCCAAATCGACAAGGCTGACGAGGAAGCTCTGGAGCATTTAGAGATCGCGCATGTCCTGCCGTTTGCAACTGAGCAACAAGCTAGAAACCTTCGTTAAAACCTGCGCCCTATGGTGCGATTGGCAGTCACGAGACGAGCTAGTTAAAGGGTCAGGAATCCGGGGAACATTCAGAGCGGCAGAGCGGCCTTATTAATTATCACTGGTGCCCTACTTGCTCTATTGCCTTTTGCAAGATTCCAGTTTCCAGCGCTTGGCGCGTTCCGCATGTGATTTCCTTCGGCAATTCTGAATCTCCTCCTGACTTTGTGACGTAGATTAGAATGAGAGGAGATTTGCGCCTATTTACTTCAGCCTCGATGACACTCTTAAGATATGGTTCGAGGTACCATCGGCAGCCGACGATTACCAAAATTTTAGCCAGGCGAATAGCGTTCAGAAACCTAGCAAACAGGCTGACGTAGGGTTCAAAGCGGGGAAGCTTGCCGCCTCTAGCAAAAAGCATGGTAGGTGGATTTAAACCTCTCAGTATGCCGTAACTCTGCAGACTAGGATTAATTCCCCGAAACCCCATTGAGGATTCGTGTGGGGGAAACTCCTCGATTTGGAATTCGGGCGGTGTGTGCAGCCAACTGACTGATCCATGTAGTTTATACAGCATTAGCCGATAATCGTGGTTGTCGAATTCGTCTGGCTTCCACCGTCCATGTGAGAAGCCAGTTGTTAATGGGATTCCACCCTTGTAGCAAGCGAGTTCCACTGCCACGTCATAATTCAAGGTGAAGACCTGGACGCGCCCTTCGAAGGAAGCGAGTCGCGCGAGGTAAGAAACGTCGTTATGGTTGAGATCGATTTCAAGCCACTGACGCAGTTCCGACTGGACCCGATTATAAAGCAGATCATATGTGTGGCCTTCTGAGATGGCCGCGTGACTGAAAAAGGCGCGATCCGAGTCCGTAAAAGGTCGTGACCATTCCTTCGGTATGTGCTCTAGACCACCATGCTTTGAAGGGAAGCCAGAGAACTCAGCTAATTCTGGGAACCAAGTCTGTACAAATGGGTAAAGTCCTGATTTGAATCTGAAACGCAAATCGTCGAGCGCAGCGATCACATCCTCGAAATTGTCACCGCTTATGAAAGGGTTATCTTTCTCGACGCTCTTGAGTTTTTTTCGAATGAGATTAAATAAACGTTGTTCTGGACTCCCGCTTGTGAATGAGCGTTCCAAACGCCTGAAGAAATCCGCGGTAGCCGGGAGACCTGCGTCAATAGATGCCCCGGCACCAAGCAAGAAAATCACCCCCGATCTGGTCGGTTCTGGCTGTAACATCGAATTATTAATGGGTTCTCTTTATCCCCATATTCGACATATCCATAAAGCACTCCTGACACAGATCCAGCTCGAAAGTTCCGTCCTCATTCGGCGTCCATTCAGGGGGCGCATCAGGTTCCAGGTCTACCCGGCCCGGATCGGGCTCAAACACTTCGTGATGAAATCAGGCGCCGGGCGGGATCAGTGAGAAACAGACATTACAGGTACGGGCGCCGGATTTCAGCATTAGAGTTTTGTCGGCTGCAATCCATCCCATATCTCGTCTTCCGGATCGACCCTTAATGACACTAAAGCGCTTCTCAGTTGCGCATCGTTTACTGGGTAATTAGTCCGGCCGCTTTGATCGTGAAGGACCAAGGAGATTAGAGTTATTCCGAGGCCTTCGTAATTGTCGAAATCCGGGCGAAAGTTGCGGTGAGTGAGAGTAATTTTCCTGAGAATTCGCGTTCCGTCAACGTCGGCCATGATCAGGTCAACGAACGATCCATCCCTGTCCAGAGCTTCCTCGCCAACAGTTCCTTGCAACTGCCACGCCATATTCCCTCCTATTTAACCCGCGAACTGTTAAATTCTCACCTCACCTCTTCCGTCGCCGGCCCCAATATCGCCCGGGCTGCTTCAATCAATTTACGCTGTCCTTCTTCAACGGTCTCCGCTTGTCCCGTAATTCGTGACGGCGGGTCGTCGAGCGCCTGGACCGTCAGTGATACGAATCCATTTTCCTGCTGAACTATTAAACGCCAGCACTTGCCGCCAGCTATGTAATCGGCCCGGTATGATTCGCCGGTTTTTAAAACACTCAGGCTCAAGGGGTGGCCGGATTTCCGCATGTGTGCGATGGTTGTTGTTGAAGGTGGCCGGATACCCAAACTCGACAAGGTGCTAGGGCTGTTTTTCTAGAACTGCCTCCACATTCATGGTGCTGTTGGCGGTCACACTGACAGTCTTTTCCCAAGATTTGAATCCTGTCTTGGCAACGATGATCATGTGATCTCCTGGTGCCAATCGAATCGTTGCCGGCGTACTCCCAAAGAACTTGCCTCCAATCGTAATCTCGGCCGCTTCCGGTGTGGATTTAAGAGTGATCGAAGCGTGGTTTGCATCCGGCGTTGGTGTCGGCCCAAGCGCGGGTGCAGGCGTCGGGACAATAGCGGCGGCGGGTTTTGGCTGAGGCTGAGACATGAATGAATCGCCACTTATGTAGGCTGTGATTTCCGTTCCTTTTGGCACTGTAATATCTTTTCCTTTCATGAACAGAAAAAGCGGAGCTGCCGGGAAAAAAAGAATTCCAGTGGCAACCATTGCCCCGGTCATGCTTCCCACATGACCGCCTCCCTGATTGTCTTTGATCGCACGCAGTGGTGCTTTCTCACCCGTTGCTAGCTGAACGGCGTCGATATTTACATTCAACTTACCGCCACGCCCCATTCTTCGCTTCGGATGTGCCTCGGTGACGGTCCCCCAGGCAATTGAACCCTTGGGAATGACGAGTACGTCCGCAGAACGAATCTCTTCTAGAACCTCGAAGTCAACCTTTTCGTCCACGTGAGCGCTTGCGGACGAGAGCGTCCGGTTCAGCCTCAATTTCACTGGTGTGCCGTCTAGAATCTTCGTCTTGCCTACAGCGCTGCTCTCGACGCTCGCGGCGGTTTGTATCGGACTCTGCTGCGGAAAGGATAGTCCTGGAGTTAAAAACAAAAGCACTGCGACAACACAGCGACGTTTTGCGGTCATGGTCACCTCCCAGTTCCCAAAGACCCGAAATTGATAAGGAAATGTGTTGCGATTCTACACCCTGGAGGTTCTCGTCCCCAAAGTTTAAGTGCTACAATCGCAGTGCAATATTCCGTGGATAGGGTAGCGCGCCCAAAAAGCGCGGCTCCTGACTGGCCGCGCCTGCCCCGGACTTCAAAAACAGTTAGCCCTGTTAGGAGGGTAAGGTCTGACCGAACGCATTTTTGTTTCTCGAAAGTTGCCCCAAGGTCACGAATTCGTCGGACATTGGAATTTCTGCCTTTCCGTTTTATCTCTTGCTGCCGAGCGACTACCTCGGGACCAGCAGCGAGATCTAGACATGGCCCGACGTATTTTGGGGGATACAGATCAATTTCTTGAAGACGCAGATGAAGCTCGGGAGTGTACCGGCTGGACAAAGGTCCGCCAGGAGATTTCCAGCATCATCGAAAGTCCAATGACGGTCCGCATTCTTGGTAAAGAGCGCAGTCTGACACTTTTACTTACGCGTAACAGGAATCTAGGCATCATTAAGCTCGCCAACTTCGCCTTTCCGAAATTTGTACTGACCTCGCATAAGCCCGCCCTCGACGAAGCCGTAAAGGAGCTCAGCACAACCAGAGCCTCGCGTAAAAAGCTCGAAGCTGCTTACAAGACATTGGCCGATGTTCCGAAAGAACTAAGTGAACAGTGCCATCTTGCACAGTCTCTTACACAGGTCAATCTGGCGCTCCGACACCTATTCAGCTTCGCGCTGAGTCGTCGTGAAGCGCAAAGTGCTACCCGGTTTCTCTTCAAGGACTACGCTACGCACCTTTTTGCTGCCAAGGCTGCTGAGACCTTGCGGATTCCCTATTGGTTTTTGACAGCAAATGGTATCGGCACCGAAAGGAAACTTTCCTCTAATGAGATCCATTCTATTATCGCCCTACTTGAATCGAAGCTTTTCAAGTCAAGCCTTTCGGATGAGGCGGTCAAAAAGCAGATCGTGCGGTGGAATCGGGGTCTCTTCAAGAAATTCAATCCGAAAAGAGCGGTTGAACGTTTTGTCGCAGATAGCCGCTAACATCTAGTCGCCACCGGCACTCACCTACTCTAGGGACAAACTTTACAAAAAACCTAGCGGATTTCTGCAAACTTTGTCCCTAACGTCGCCGTAGTGCGCTTGGGCACAATGGGGGATCATTGTGAGTTACGACAGCACATACCAGTGAAAGACAAAGGGAAGGAAATGAAAACCCAGATACTCAATACGTCACATCTCCTAACTGCCGACGAAGCTGCCCAGTTGACTGGCCTTGCTCCCACGACAATACGACGCTTGGCGTGGCAGCGTCGGGTTCGCAGTTACAAGATCCTCGGCGCGTTGCGCTTCAGAGTCGAAGACCTCGAAGCTTTGGCCATTGAAAGGCCGACAAGAGAAAGGCGCGAAGAAGCCTGCGTGTGACCAAGTGCGATGACTGACAGCAAAAAAAGAAGCCCGGAGCGCTCGCCAAAGCGTCCGGGCATGAGATTGTGAGGTTACTGTATGGGTCCCAGCAAAAATACACCCGCCGACTTCTCAATGCAACAGTTCCGAAAGAATCTGCACAGGTGGAATTACCTTTCGACCATGCAAATCGAGCAGGCCGAACGGGAGCGCAGGCCTGAAGTAGTCGGGAAACTATTTCATCTAAAAGTCCTGCTCAACAAGGTCTCGATGCTGGCGGAGGAGAACATATGAGCCCGGAGCCGAAGTGTTGGGAAGAGTTTCACGCCAGCGCGATGCGAATGGTCAGCGACACGTTAATTTTGACCGCACGCCGATTTGAGGATGCGCGGCGCCTGGATCGCGAAGCATATGAAGCCGAACGCCAGAAAGACAAGGAGGCGTTTATTGAGATTTTAGATGCGGCCGCCCGCGAGATCCGAGCTTCGATTATGACAGCCGCGGCAATCGACTATGTAGAGCAACTCCGAAATCAACTGAAGGCAGGCGACGTGACGGGTCTTCTTGCTCCGGAGGGTGTGATTAATAACTTGGAAGTACAGCAGGAGAGGGCATAAGCCTTGGACGCGAGAAACGCACTCCAGCTCTTCAAATCTCAGAACGGCCAGCCGAGTATTAAAGAGCTGTCCGACGAGGCTTGTGGATTGCTCACTGAAGCATCGTCGTTGGATACCGTAACGCAAGCCCTCAGGTCGCTATCGCCGTCAGTTCAAAACCTGGACCCACTGACGCGAGCAGCTCTAGAGGCAGAGATTGCCCGCCGGCTCAAAGGGTTAAATGTCCCTAACTCGACTAAACTTGCTTCGCGCGCTGTCGTCCCTCAAAAACCAGTGCAACCATGCAACCGCGACCAAAATTATGCGAAACATCAAGTACTTAGTGGTTGCACAGAGGATAACAACCGTCCTGCAACGGAGTCGGATCACGCCACGGACTTGCGCATATGCGAAGCCTTAGCCAAGGGAACGTCGATTCTCGATCGGTTTATCGAAGACCTCAGCCATCAAGTGGCTGGAGAAGAGAAAGCGGCGAAACTCCTGTTTCTTATATTGATGAGTCGGTTCTTGTCGCGGCCAGTTTCAGCGGCGGTGAAGGGACCATCCAGCGCTGGCAAATCGTATTTGCTGGAGTCCGTTCTGGCGTTCTTTCCACGCTCAGCTTATTTCACGATATCGGCGATGTCACCAAAATGGCTCGCATACACTGACGAGCCGTTTCAAAACCGTTTCATAGTTTTGTTTGAACTGTCTGGAATGGAAGATGAAGATTTAGTCCAATATTTAATCCGGTCACTTTTAAGTGAAGGAAAGATCGTATATGGCTTCGTTGATAAGGGTCAGAATGGATTGCAGTCTGTGATCAATGAGCGGGAAGGCCCAACTGGGTTTTTGACCACCACGACAGCCATCAGCGTCCATCCTGAAAATGAAACCCGCTTGCTCTCAATCCCGGTCACAGACACAGCGGCCCAGACCCGCGCTGTGTTGATCAAGATCGCTGAAGCTGACGGATTCAGACCGGACTACACTCAATGGCACGCTTTGCAGCGCTGGCTTGAAAAGAAAAACCACAATGTGGTGGTTCCCTACGCTCGGGAGCTGGCGGAAAGAATCCCGTCTGTTGCAACGCGGCTTCGGCGTGATTTCACGGCGATCCTCGGCTTAATCAAAAGTAATGCGATCCTCCATCAAGCGAGTAGGCCGATCGATTCCGAAGGTCGTATCGTGGCGTCGATCTCCGACTACGAAGCTGTAAAAGAGTTAGTGCTCGACTTAGTGTCGAGCGGCATTGATGCGACCGTGTCCTGTGTTCTGCGGGAAACTGTAGAGGCCCTGAAGGCGATCCAAAATCCTCATGGAGTCACTGTGGCGGCACTATCAACCAAGCTCGGATTGGACAAATCAACAGTCTGGCGGCGCGTGCGATCGGGAATAGCGAAGGATTACATAAAAAATTTGGAGGACAAACGGGGTCGCCCGGCCCGCCTCGTTTTAGGAGATGACCCACTGCCGGACGATATCGGAATTTTACCGCCTGGTTGCGATCTTGTTGCGAGTGGTTGCACGACCCATGCAACCACTAATCTAAATGAAAATAAAGACGTTAGTTTCTCTGGTTGCACGGTTGCAGCGGAAACTGGAGGGATTAACAACCCTCCTTGGGTCGAGCCCGAGGTTGGCCCTGGCGGATACCCGGTTTCCTGGGATATCGGAGGTGGTAACGGTAAGCCTTTCGAGTCTGATCCCGGGTATGTCGCCTCCCTAATTCAGGACCAGGAGTTGGCCGAATGAGCCTTCGTCTCTGTTCGGTTGGAGAAGTAATGAGTGAGATTCATCCTGCTGTGATGTACGAGAAGGAAGCAGCCAAGTACGTGCGACTCGGGATTCACCAATTTCTGCGCCTCGTCAATGCCGAGAAGATCCCGTGCCGGAACCATGAGGGCGGTATGCGCAGAATCTACCTCAAAGCGGATCTGGATAATTACCTGCAGGCTCTCCCGAGATGTAAGATTGTCTCCTCGAAAAGGAGGCTTAGCTTATGAGTGTAAGAAGGCATCGCGGAAAAACCATCATCGACACGCGCTGGCCGGACGGGACGCGTTCCAGGACAGTGGCTCTGGATGAAGAAGCGGCAGGCAACCTGGATCTGCGAATTCGTGCGGCGAAGCTCGATGGAAGCTGGCGGGAACTGAGGGACCGGCTTTCGCCAGCTCTCGACAGATATCTGATCTTCAAGAAGTACGCCAAATTCTACATGCGTGAATACGTGGCTTCTCACAACCGATCGCGCAAGTACAAGCGCCAGCGAATTCGCCAACTCCTGAAGGTTTTCAGACACCTGAGACTTGATGCGATCGGGCCGCATCACGTCAGCCAGTTCATACGCCGGCGAAAGAAGCAGGGCGTGTCAAACTCGACCATCAATAAAGACCTCCACGTCCTGCACCACATGTTTGTGTGGGCGGCAAAACAGCGAATCATCAAGCGGAATGTCTTCGAGTGGTTTGATGAAATTGACAAGCTCGAAGAAATCGAAGTGAAACGTCCCCGGGCAACCGATGAAGTCCTGGACGCGATCTTTGCCAAGTTGGACAAGCGCGTCTATCCGCTGTTTACGTTCATCAGGGAAACGGGGTGCAGGAAGCAAGAGGCATTTGGGCTCAGACACTCGCAGGTTGATTTCGGCCGGCGGGAGGTTACCTTCAGCGGCAACACAAAATCCGGCAAAGCCAGACCCGTTCCTTTGACTGAAGACGCTCTGACGGCGATCGAGGCAATGCCTAAAGCGCCGGACTGCCCTTACGTCTTCTATCATCCTGAAAGCCTCACCCGTTGGCACGACTGCAGGAAGCCGTGGAACTGCGCAAAGAAGGCGGCAGACGAGGAAGCAATCGAGAACGGAAAGCAGGCCGAGCATTCCTGGGTGATCGTCAAGGACATGCGGACCGCCTACGGGATCAAGTTGGCCGAAGCGGGCACACCGATGCATGCCATTCAAAAAGTTTTGGGCCATGCCTCGGTGACAACTACGGAGCGTTACTACGCCAAATACGCTCCCGAATCGGCAAGTGAAGAAGTACGGCGGCGCCTCAATCTGATCAAGGGCGGTAAAGACCTGGGGCACAAAACGGGCACATAGGTTCAGAGGGTTAGCATGCTGATTGGCTGTATGTGGTTGGAAACATGTGGCGGGGCCGACGAGACTCGAACTCGCGACCTCCTGCGTGACAGGCAGGCGTTCTAGCCAACTGAACTACGACCCCGGTTAGGAGAAAGATTGTACATGCTGGAACCGTTTTGAACAAGAGAAGCAGTAGTGGGCTAGTTTGGGTGCCATCGAAAAAAGGGGATTTCACCACAGAGTTGTAACTGGATCATAGATCCCAGCACAGCGCATGAAAAAAGGATGCGCCTGACTCCGGAATTTTCACACCAGTCACAGAGAATCGGTACAGGCCGAGGACGGAAGTAGAAAAGTAGAAATATTTCGTGGAAGCTTGCGCAGTCGAACTGTGACGCCGACCACGCCAACGCCTACGACAACGCCCACGAACACGCCCACGGCCACCAACACGTACGACCGTCCTGGTCGTCGTCGTTTGGGTGGTCGTCATCGTTGGCGTGGTCGTACGCCTGGTCGGTCTGGGTGAAGTTGTACTTTTGTTACGCCCCGGAATTTTCATCCGAGGACAGAAAACACAGGAAGACCTTCAGCTCGCAGTGGTCAGCACCCTAGTGATCCCTTACGACAGTGATCCCTTACGACAGTACCGCGGGCGTCAGCCCGCGCACGGCGCATCGACCGGTTTCCTCACGGTCAGTACCGCGGGGCATGAGCCCGCGGCGCGCAAATCAAACAGCCTGAGGCTTACGCGTGGCACTGATGGGTCAGATCACGGTGATGAGCGCGCCGCGGGCTCACGCCCCGCGGTACTGACGTAGTGCAGACAGATTAATGGGCCGTGCACGGGCTGACGCCCGCGGTACTGCAAAAGACAGAGCTGACTCGGCTTTTGGTGGCGGCCTTCGGCCGGGCTGTGCCCCTGTGGTGAAGTCGTTTTCCTGATGGCAATCAAACCAGATCAAACCATCACGCTGATTCTGTCATTCGTGTCGATCTCCTTGCCCTGATCTACGTTGTCCTGCTAAGTTGCCACATCTATGGAACAATCCATCCTGGTTGGAATTGTCACGCCCGCTGAATCGAAGGCGGCGGCGGCGCAGCATCTGGAGGAGCTGCGCGAGCTGACCTTCAGCGCGGGAGCGGCCGTAAGAGACGTGGTGCTGCAAAGTCGACCGCGGCTGGACCCGGCTTACCTGATCGGCCGCGGCAAGGCGGATGAAATCGCCGCCCGTGTTCAGGACGAAAAACTGGACCTGGTAATCTTTGATGAGACACTCTCTCCCGCGCAGCAGCGTAATCTTGAGTCCCTGCTGCAATGCAAGGTGATCGATCGAGCGGCGCTGATACTGGATATCTTTGCGCAGCGCGCTCGAACACGGGAAGGGAAACTGCAGGTGGAGCTGGCGCAACTCAACTATCTGCTGCCGCGACTGGCGGGTTCCGGCACGGCGCTGTCCCGCCTGGGCGGCGGAATAGGGACGCGCGGGCCCGGCGAAACCAAGCTCGAAATGGACCGCCGCCGCATTCGCACGCGCATCGCTCGCATCAAGACAGAAATTGAAAAAGTACGCAAACACCGCCAGCTCCATCGGTCCCGGCGTCAGGGCATCCCGGTGGCGGTAGTCACCATGATCGGCTACACCAACGCCGGAAAGTCGACCCTGTTTTCCGCCCTGACGCGCGCAGAAACATTCCGCTCCGCGCGCATGTTTGCCACGCTTGATCCTCTGGTGAGAAGAATTCATCTGCCGCGCAGCGGCGACGTGCTGCTGACCGACACGGTGGGATTTGTGCGAAAACTGCCGCCCGATCTGGTGGCGGCCTTCCGCGCCACTCTGGAGGAAATAGGCGAGACCGACCTGCTGCTGCACGTGGTGGATCGAAGCCAAGAAAATTTCCGGGATCAGATTGCAGCCGTCGACCAGATTCTCACAGAGCTCGGATTTCAGAAGATCCCGATGCTGCTCGTCTATAACAAAATCGATCTGCTGGACAAAGGCGCAGTGGAGTCGACCGAGAGCGAAATCATCGCAGTATCGGGACTCAGAGGAACAGGTCTGGACGGCTTGCGCGCAGCCATCGATTCGAGCCTGTCCCCACGGGTAACCGGAGTGCGTTGAAATGTATCAGGTGGCCATCATCGGCAGGCCGAATGTCGGCAAATCAACTCTATTCAACCGTCTTACCGGAACGCGGCGGTCCATCGTGGGGGACGAACCGGGTATAACGCGCGATCGCATCTACGGCACGGTGGAATGGCAGCAGAAGAAGTTCGCCCTGGTGGACACGGGCGGAATGATCCCGCGTGAATCCGAGTTAATCGCATCGGAGATTTTCAAGCAGGCCGCCGTCGCCATCAAGGAAAGCGACCTGGTGCTGATGATGGTCGATGCGCAGAGCGGGCCAGCGCCTCTGGACAAAGAGCTGCTTGAGTTTCTGCGCAAGACAGGAAAAGAGATCTGGCTGGTTGTCAACAAAATCGACGTTCCAAAACATGAAGACCTGAGCAGCTCTTTTTACGAACTCGGTCTGGAACATGTCTATCCGGTTTCAAGCGAACACAAGCTGGGCGTGGACGACCTGATTTCCAACATTGCCGGGCGTGTCGCCCCATCCGGCCCGGAAGAGGAGAAGCCGGGTGAAGTCCGCATCGCCATTGTCGGCCGCCCGAACGTGGGCAAATCGTCCATTGTGAATCTGCTTTCCGGAGAGCAGCGCGTCATCGTGACCGCCGTGCCCGGCACCACTCGGGATTCGGTCGACACCTTGATCCGGCGCGAAGGCCGGCAATTCCGTCTGGTGGACACGGCAGGCATCCGTCGCAAGGGAAAAACCGAAGCGATGGCCGAGAAGTTAAGCGTGGTAATGGCGCGCAAGAGCCTTCACCAGGCCGAGGTCGCCGTGCTGGTCATCGATGGAACAGAGGGTCCCACCAAGCTGGACGCCGCGATCGCCGGTTATGCACTTGAGGAGGGCTGCTCGGTGCTGCTGGTGGTCAACAAGTGGGACCTGGTTGAGGATCGCGCCCAGGCAACACTGAAGTATAAGGATGAAATTGCCCGCCGGATGAAGTTTCTTGATTTTGCTCCGGTTGACTTCATATCGGCGCGAACGGGCCAGCGCGTGGTCAAGATCCTCGATAATGCGGCGCTGGCTGCAGAGTCCAGGCGCAAGCGAATTTCAACCGCGGAACTGAATGATTTTTTCCATGGCGAAATCCGCAGCTCGCACATGGAGTCGGCATCGGCCGGACGGTTCAGGGTCAAATACATCACCCAGGTCGGCGCGTCGCCGCCCACTTTTGTCATGTTCGCCAGCCCGCCCAAGGTCCACTTCTCACACCAGCGTTTTGTGATCAATCGGTTGCGCGAACGTTTCGGTTTTTACGCCACGCCGATCAGGCTTCTGATCCGCAGCGGCCGCAGGGCAACTTCTTCTTGACTTCCTGAAGAGGCTATCCTTATCATATTCTCAATTGTGTATCTAAGTACTTGCTAAATCTGAGGAAAACGGCATGATAAAGGCAGACCTTGCGCGGCTCGTTTATACAAAACATGGGGGGGTCTCGTACCGCGATGCCAAGCATATTGTCGAGATCATGATCGACAAGATGAAAGATCGACTGATCGCCGGCGAGAACGTCAAGTTGACCGGCTTTGGTTCGCTCAACGTGGTGAGGCGGCGCCAGAGGTTGGGTCGAAACCCTCAGACCGGCGAAGTCATTACACTCAAGCCACGAAAATACATCAGCTTTAAGCCCTCCAAGCATCTGAAGTTTTAGTGTTTGATGGAGCAGATACCCAAGAAGCTGTTTTACAAGATCGGGGAAGTCTGCGACCTCTGCCAAATCCAGCCCCACGTCCTACGTTACTGGGAAACGGAATTCTCACAACTCTCGCCTTCCAAAAACAGCAGCGGCCAGCGCGTCTATCGCTACCGCGACCTTCAACTGGTGCTGAGAATCAAGCAGTTGCTTTATCAGGAAGGCTACACCATCGCGGGAGCAAGCCGAAAACTGGCTGGTGAGGGTTTTGGCGGCGCCGCTTCTGATTCGCGGCGTGAAAAGGGCAGGCTTGACGAAGATGGGATCGGGCCGGATGCCGCGCTTCCTTTCACACGCAATGAAGGTCGGTCCGGCCGGAACGAGAGCAGCGCAAAAGTAAAGAAGGCCGACCAGGAGAGCGGCGCAGAACAATTGCTCGATCAGATCCGCTCCGAGCTGCAGGAGATTCTGGATTTGCTTTCCGAGGAATAAAAAACCACAAAGACACGAAGGACACAAAGATTTTTTGTGCCCTTTGTGCCTTTGTGGTGCTCTCTTATGCCAGCTTCAAATCGCGCACCGCGCGGCCGGCCGCTTTCAGGTTTGCCAGCTTCATCTCTGAGTACTTGCGCGAGAGAATTACGCCGTGCGCGCCGCCATTGAATGCTGCCTTAACGGCATCGTAGACATCATCCGGCTGTGTTTTCTTTTCGTCACTGCCCGTCGGAATGTCGATATCGATGCCGGGCCAGACCTTGACGTTGGATCCGACCCCCGCGACGGCTCGCCGCGTTTCCCGCAGGACGTAATCGGCGCTCAAACCTTCGCGCGGAATTCGATCCAGAGGTTTTTCGTTGGGGTACTGCTGCACTCGATAGATGAACTCCAGTGTCTGCTCCGGCGTCAGGTCTCCGAACAGCGTGGAATTGACATTGCGCACATACCGGGCCATGCGCGGCCCGCCGCAGTTGTTGTACATCACCACCTTCAAGTAATCAGAGTACTTGCTGAATTCACCATAATCCTGCTCGGCGCGATAGAAAGGCGCAAAGGAATTCGTGTGCCAGATGTGCCAGCCGATCGGCTTGCTTTGAACGATGGTATGCGCAAGGCTGTACATGTCGCGATAAGTGTCGCGCAATCCTTCGTTCCAGAGGCGTTCCCAGCCGAGCACCTCGGGATGCTCGACAAGAATTCGCCAGAAAGTCACAAACGCGCCGTCCACCGGCTTTTTGGCTGATTTGCCGCCCAGGATCCATTCCTCCAGAGCAAGGAAACCCTTGCGCGCCCGTTCCACGTTGATTCCCTCCTTGCGGGCGGCATCCAGGCAGTAATTGCAGAAACAGCCGACGTTCAAAGGGCTGGGCCCGGCGCCATGGCTCGCTCCCAGGGCGTTGTTCAAGGGGCCCTGTCGCTCGCTGCCCCACATCAGGCCGTCCACGTCGTAGGAGCGGAGGTAATCTTCCACCAGTCCTTTCCAGAAATTCCGCGTGTTGGGATTGCGCGTGCATGTACGACCGGTGGGTTTTCCATGCAAGTCGATTTCAACCGCCTTTTCCAGCCCCGGGACATCCTGGCGAAAGACATCTTCAAACCAGCAGATCACCTGCATCTTTCGCTTATGGGCCTTGGGAAGAACGTCGGCAATGACGTCGTAGCCCGGATGGTCTTGAGCCTTTTCGGGCTTAATGCTGGTGTTGCGATAATACTGCGGATGCGGCGTGGCAAAGTTGCCGCCCCGGAAATTATCGTCATATTCCTGCTTGCCGTGATCGGGAAGCGGACTTCCTCTGGGCTGGCGGCCCGCAATGCCGCGGCCGTAAGTGAAGGTGGCCAGGAACAGCGTGTTGATATTGGCCATTTGCTGGAATCCATCCAGCACGTTGTCGGTTCCTTCGTCCACAAAGGAAATAGCGCCCACCTGGATGCCAATCATGGGCTGGGTAGGGGCGGCCCCCGACGGCATTTGCCCCAGCATCACGCCGCCTGCGGCCAGGGCCGAGTTCTCAAGAAATTTTCTGCGACTAACCATTACGCCTCCTTCAGAAAAGCATTTTCAATCCGAACTGGATGATGCGGGGACCGCCCGCCGAAGTGACCACGCCAAAATTACCTCCGCCCAGGTCTCGCCCCGGCTGGCCCAGATTGGGGTGGTTGAAGGCGTTGAAGAACTCGGTGCGGAATTGGACCCGCATCCGTTCCCGCACTTCGAAATTCTTGAACACAGCCAGGTCCCATGTCTGTGAGCCTGGCCCTATTACTGTGGAGCGGCCTGCATTGCCGAAACGGTCCGCGGGCGCAACAAAGCAGGACGCATTAAAGAAAATCGGATCCCCGGATCTGGGATCCAAGGTCCTTTCGCTCCGTTTCAACGTTGGATCGCAGACCTGGTCGGGACGCGTGGCGCCGTCGGTGCCGATCGCCAGCGGGTCGCCCTGACGACGGATCGTAATGGGGAATCCGGACTGAAGGGAAACGATCCCGTTCACTTGCCACCCGCCGATAAACTGATTGACCAAGCCGGGCACGCCGGAGGCGAACCGCCGGCGGTGCCCGAAGGGAAGATCGTAGATAAAGGAAGAGACGAACCGGTATTTATGATCAAAGGGCGCCAGCGCCTTGTCCGCCTTCCGGTTGAACATGTCCTGAATGCGGTTTCCCGTATCGTTGTCCCCGCCGCTGAAGGGTTGGGCATCGCTGATCGCCCTGCCCCAGGTAAACGCGTGGATGAAAGTGAGACCTCCTGAGTATCGCTTCTCCAGCCTGCCCATCAGGGCGTGATAGTTGGAACAAGCGCTGCTGGTCGTAGTGAACCAGTTGTCCAGCGTGATCAGTTGCCCGTCAAAAACGGCGAAGGGAAGCAGGCGCCGCAAGTGCGGATGCACGGTGGACGGAATGATGGCGCTGGGGGACCGTGGTTCGCGCGTGTTCATGTTTTCGCGCCGGTTCAGCTTCGTTCCTTTGTTTCCGGCGTACGCAACTTCGGCGATCAAATCGTTGCCCAGTTGCCGCTGTAGGCTCAGGTTCCACTGCTGCATGTAAGCGTTGCGGAAACTCGCCTCGTAGGTATTCGGTCCGGGAGTAAACGATCCGATCGGAGGATCATCCAGCAGGTAGCCGATAAAAGCCTCCGGCGTTGGCGGGCCAAACTGGAAGGAAGACAGGGACTGCTGGTCTTCGCGTACGAACGGCAGATTTTCCACCGCATCCTGGAAGTAACTCGCCGGTACCGTGTCAAAGAAGATCCCGTAGCCGGTGCGAATCACAGTGTTGGAGCCCAGGCGATATGCAATACCGATGCGCGGACCAAAATCGTTCTTCTCGACTTCGACCAGAGACCTGGGCAGCTCTCTGCCCGCCAGCGCGATCACCGGCAGTCGCTCGACAAACAGGTCGTTGAGCGTGAGTCCCAGCTTGAGAGGATCGAGGCTGGTACTGAGACCGGCGCATTTTTTCTGGTCCCTGCAAAAGGAGATGCCGCCTTCGGCAAAGCTGGAAGGGAATTTTGGAACCGTAATGGCAGAGATGTGGTTGCGAGTCTCCTTGGGCGGAATATAGAGCTGGTAACGCATACCGTAGTTGATCGTGAGTCTGGAAGTAGCCTTGAAATCATCCTGAAAATACCCTGCGTACTCGGTGGCTCGCAGGAAGCTCGAGTGGTCGCCGGGACGTCGCGCCTTCTGCCGGGTCAGACCGAGCAGGAAGTTGGCGAAGGTATTGCCTGTTCCCGGAAATCTTTCCAGACTGGTCCAGGTGGCATCTCCAAAAATGAAATCGCCGCGAGTATTGGCGGGATTGCTGATGACATCCAGGCTGATGCGGCGCAGTTCAAATCCGGCTTTAAAAAAGTGCCGTCCGTGGTTGAACGAGTACATGTCGATGAACTGCCACGTGTCGTCGCTTCTGCGCGACTCGCTGCCGTCGGCAAAGCTGGTGAAGCCGCTGACCGAAATTCCCGGAGCTCCCGGCCCCGCAAGAGGCAGCCCGCGGATCCCGAGTTCCTTGACCAGATTCTGGCCGCCCAGAATGCGGTCTGCCGCCGACTTTGGCCGTTCGCGCTGGTAACTGGCGCGCAGGTCGTTGATCCGGGTGGGGCTGAGGGTCCTGACATAGCTGCCGCCAAGCACCTGCTGGCGATTCAAGCTGAAATTTTCATTTCCCGGAAAATTGCCGGGGCTTTCCGAGGTCGTGTCATTGAAGCCCCATCGAACGTAGAAAGTATCGTTGACGGAGAGATGGTGGTCCACTTTCACCATGAACTGATCCCCATCGCTGCGACTGCCGCGATTGTCGAAATAGTTTCGCAGCGGATTGCCGGTGTTGCTGTCGCGCGCTCCCGGTGAATTCGGATTGGGCCAGAGCCCCTTCTCCAGAATCTTACGCGCCACCGGATCGAATCGATCGATGGGAATCTTGTTGTTGGGGAACGGATCGCGCAGGAAACGGCTGGGAGCATTCGGGTCGGGCCTTGAAGTGCGGGGATCGAAAATCTGATTGGCCAGCACGGGACGTCCCAGCGGGTCGGTCCCCAGTTGTCGCCCCAGAATGGAAGAAAAATCTCCCGATCTGAATGCCGCATCGGGCACGTTGCGCTGGCCGACGCCCGCGTTGACCTGCCGGGAACCCTGATAATCCGCGAAAAAGAATGTTTTGTCTTTCAGCACCGGGCCGCTCACCGAGCCCCCGTACTCGTTTCGGTTCAGCGGCGGAGCGATGAATTTTCCCTTTTTGCTCACAAAGAACGGGTTTCGCTGGAACAGATTTCGCGCCTGCACGGCATCGTTGCGATTGAACTCATAGAGCGTTCCATGAAATCTGTTGGTTCCCGACTTGGTGACGACATTGATCTGTCCACCCGCGCCTTTGCCGAACTCGGCTGAGTAGTTGTTCACCTCGATTTTGAATTCTTCGATTGCGTCAACGGAAGGACGGAAGGAGATGCCTGTGTCCCATTGATCCGTGTTGGACATCCCGTCCAATTGGAAGGCATTCTGCTCGGACCGCGTCCCGCCGATACTGATACCGCCTCCCCTGCCGGCCCCCGGCTGGCCCGTGGTAACTCCCGGAACGAGCAATGCCAGTTGGACGAAGTTCCGCCCGTTTAAGGGGAGATCCTGAATCTTTTTCGAGTCGATAACACTTCCAATAGTGGAACTTTCGGTGTGAAGCAGTTGGGCTCTGGCCTGGACTTCGACCAGTTCGGACATCTCGCCCACCTGAAGTTGAAGGTCCAGGCGCGCGATTTGATCGATCTCCACCCGGAATCCGCTTTGTTTCTGCCTGCGAAAACCGGGCAGCTCGGCAGTGATTTCGTAAGTGGATGGCTTCAAACCGGGGATGTTGTAGTTGCCCGTGTCATTGGTGACCGTTTCCCGCAGAAACCCGGTAGCGGGATCACGGACCGTAAGCTGAACCCCAGGGAGCACTGCTCCACTTTGATCGGTGACCGTACCGGTGATGGTGGCCGTGCCCGCCTGAGGATAAACCGGCGACAAGGTGAGAAGGAGAAGAATTACAATTGCTGCCAGGTGTTGCCAAAAAGGCCTGAGATGTGTCATTTGACGCCTCCTATCATTGGAGAATGAAACGGCGCGATAAATCGCGCCTCTCGACCTTGGGCACTTGTAGCGGCGCGGCATGCCGCGCCAGAGTTGGCC
>DASXQR010000036.1:0-10285 GCA_036507075.1 Acidobacteriota bacterium
TGCAACCCGGAACCCGCCACGCCAGATGCGGAAATTCATCGCATGCGAACATACACGTCCGGGTCGCCGAACGCCTTTGGGTTTTCGGCGTGCTCCAGAACAAATGACTGCAGCCTTTGGGTCTGGGCGGTGATTACAACCTCTCTTTCATTTCCTTTTTTGAACTCTTCGTGCCGGATTGTGAGGTGCTCCTGGAACCAGCCTGCGTCGGCCATGGAAATCCGCAATTCCTCTCCCGCGAGCGCCACTCTTCCGAAAGTGTGAACCGGAAGCAGATGCGCCAGGTAAAACCTATTTTTCGTTTCCGGCAATTCGGGATAAAAATCCAGAAAGAGGTAATCTCCCAGCCTCATCAAATGCGCGGCAAATCTTGCCGACTCCCCTTTCTCGGTGTAAATCAGCGTGTAACTTTGAGCGTCGGACTGCTCGAAGACGAGCGTTGTTTCGTCCTTTCCAGCCCAGACACCAAGCAAAGCAGGTTCAAAGACAAGGTCATCGTCCATATAGAGCGGGTGCAAAGAAGGCAGGCACCCGGTGAAAAGCAGTAACAAACCCGTCGTAATCCATCTGGCAGTTCGCATAACAATCCTTCTGTTTCGTGGCGATACGGCCGGCTGGATCACGCGGGAGACCTTCAACCGGCCTGTTACGGAATAGCGACAAATGGTGCCGGAAATTTCATTCCGAGTGAGAATTTTTGCACCACCAAGTGACGGAACAGAATGGAGACGGCTACATTATGTTCACCGCAGAGCCGCCGAGAACGCCAAGTTTCGCAGAGGTTGTGATGAAACTCTGCGGAAACTCGGCGTTCTTTGCGGCTCTGCGGTGAATGCAACGTGTCCGTCCACGGCCGGCTTCGATTCGGTTTAAAACCCTCGCTAAGGGTCACGGTCTGCGGGGGCGCCGGAAGAGGCGAACCAGAGCCATCCTTATTGAGGAATAGCGGACAGCCACGAGCGTAAGACAAAAGCCGCAGGCCAGCAGGACCAGCGGCCAGGCAGCTCGGTTCCTGAAGAGATCGTGCTGCAGCCGTACCGCTCCGATGGCCAGGAACAGCATTCCCCAGGCAAAGAAATTCTTCATTTGCTTGGGAATACTTCCAAACACGAACAGGCAGGCGACCACAGGCAGCGCGATCTCAAAGAATCTTGCCTCCGAACGGAAGGCGCTGCTTGCAGACTGTTGATTCCACTGCCTGGACGCTGACAGCCCGAGCAGCAGCAATGAGGTAAGCACATGTCCCGGAATCAAAAAGCGGAAAGATTTCGCGACGCTGCGCATCTGGGGAGACGGAAAGCGGTCGCAAACATGCTGCAGCGCCAGATACGCGGCTGCGTTGAAGATAAACAGATATTCAATCTGGCCGCGCGTGACCGGTGCGACCTTCTGCAGCCATTCTGCATAGGGACGGTGAAAGCAGGCCAGGCCGCTCAGACCGGCAAGAGTGAAAATCACCGCAAAGGGATAAAAGTGCCTCGAATCCGAAGCGTATCGTTGTCGCTCCAGCCACCAGCCGGCCAGAAAGAAGACAAACGCAATCGGCAAGAGGCGGAAGTAAAGTCTTCCCGGATCAGTTTCCAGCCACTCGAGCATTCCCATGCGAAGCAGTGTTACCAGTGAAAGCGACGCGGTCATAACCGCAAATACCAGTGAGAACACGGAGGCGCGGGTGAACCGTCGCAGCCACAAGTAAGCCGGCAGGGAAAGCAGTAAGGCCCACCACATTTGAGCGTTCGTGACTCGTTTGAATCCGGGCAGTCTCGGAAACAGCTCGCGACTCTCCTTCCCGGGCAGGGGAACGGAAAACAGCCGCCATTCATTCATCGCCACCAGCAACAGAATGGGGAGCAGCAGGCAAAACGCAAGCAGGTAGGCAATCGCGACACGGTACTGGCCACGCCGCCAGCAGCGAATTCCGAGCCATGCAATTGAGAAGGTGACGCAGGCCACCACCAGGGTTGCGGGTGTGCCTCTCAGATTGGCGAATTGGAACAGCAGCACCAGTGCTGCGCCGAGCACCAGCAGCCACGCGCCCAGATAGAGACTCACCTGAGGAAGTGAAAAACGCCGCATTTCCATGATCCATGCGTCGTCGCGGTCCACCAGGCGGTCGTAATGCTTTCGAAAGCTGTCGTACTCGGAGTCCGAGAGAATCTGATCCTGTCTCCACGCATTCAATTCACGCAGGTGCTGCTCGATTTTCCCCGTCATCAATCGCGAATAGGAGGCCGGAACCGCCAGCACCGATTCGCCTGCCAGAAATCTCTTCAGATCTTCGGCCATTTCGCGGGCGGAAGCATAACGATCGTCTGGATTCTTCTCGAGCGCCTTGAGACAGACATTTTGCAGGTCACCTGGTATAGATGGATTAATCCTGCGTGGTAAAATAGGATCAACTTCGCGGATGCTTCGGATCTGTTCGCGAAAATCTTTTCCCTGGAAAGGGATCTCTCCGGTCAGAATCTCGTAAAAAATCGCCCCTAGCGAGAAGACGTCGCTTCGCGCATCCAGCGGGATATCGCCACGCGCCTGCTCGGGAGAGAAGTAATTCGGAGTGCCAAGGATTTCACCGGCCCGGGTGATTCTTTTTTCGTCGAGATCAACCTGAAGTGCCAGTCCGAAGTCCAGCACCTTGGGTTCCAGATCGGGTCCAACCATAATGTTGCCCGGTTTCAGGTCTCGATGAATCACCTGATGCCTGTGCAGGAAATCGACCGCCTGAAGAACCTTGAGCATCAGCTCGACCCTTTGCTGCAGCGGCAGTGCCTTGGCTGCATCTGCCAGCGATGCGCCCTCGAGATACTCCATCACAAAGTGCGGGATCTCTTCCTGCGGCCCGAGATTGTAGATGCGCGCAATGTTGGGATGGCTCAGCTTGGCCATGGCGCGGGCTTCCTGCATGAAACGCACGCGCAGGTGCGGGTTTTGCCGGTAACGCACGCTCAGGGCTTTGATTGCCACCCTGCGATTGAGGCTCTCATCAACGGCGAGATAGACGACACCCATCCCACCCGATCCGAGCGGCGCAAGGACGCGGTGTCCGGAAAGACGCACCGGCAATTCTTCGGCTCCCGGCGGATGTGCGGAATCATTTTCGGGAGAGAGCGCTGTTTCGATTCTGCCGGCTGCATGGATTTGCGCCCGGAGCTCAGACTCCAGGTGCGGATGCTTGAGGCAAAACTCTTCCAGGTCGACCGTTTCTTCGCGTGCCAGCCGGTCCAGATAATCGGCCAGAGCGTTGGCCAGCAATTGCTCATGGTCCGGGGCGGGAACAGGATCGCTCATTCTTTGTGCCCTTTGTGTAACAAGTTGGCAACTTCCTGTTTTTTTAGCAAGATTTTTCAGAAAGAACAAAAGCCGATTACGTCAACGTCTACGTTTTGCGACTACGTGCACGTGCACGTCAATGACCACGAAGTACGGCTGCTGTTTGTTGCCTCGTGCACACTTAACCAGCCGGCGTGCACATTTGCGGCTGTTTTTCGTGGGCGCGGACGTGATCGTCGACGTCTCTGGTTGACGTGCACGTGCACGTGACCGTCCTCGGCTTTTTCTTTGGTTGCGGCCCACGGCCGGGCTGTACTACTAACCATGAGAATTTTCGCGGCCCGCGCAAATTATTCGGGAGCTTGGCAGAACACCGCAGAGAGACGGCCCTCAGGCCGTCTCTCCTTGACTTTTGGTTGCGGCTTCGCCGCGCTAAGCCTCTGTGGTGAAGCCTTCCTACTGCAGGGACCGAAAGCGTTTTAACGCCCGGTGCAGCAGCAACGCCGTCGCCTCTCGAGATTTACCGAGCCGCTCCGCCACTTCCCCTGTGGAGAGGCACTCGATTTTCGTCCAGATGATAACGTCGCGGTAGTCGTTTGGCAGAGAATTCAGCTTTTCAAGAAGGGCCAGAAGATCTTCCTTTTCCGCCAGCAGTTTTGTGGGAGTGCGCGTATCAACCGGATCTGGTCCTTCCGGGTTACTGTCAGAGCGAAATCTTACGATTGCTTCCGCGCGACGCTTTTGCCTTCCCTCGAAGCGCGCCATGTCGGCGATAACGTGGTCCATTATACGCGAAAGCCATCGCAGAAACGCTCCCGGCTCCCGGTAACTGAAGTTACCGATATCGTGAAACGCCCTCGCAAACACCTCCTGCAGAACATCATCCGTTTCGATGCGGGCGCGCAATTCGGGAGCGATTCGGTAATGGGCCAGGACGGCGAGACGCCTTCTGTATTTTTCAAACAGGGGAGAGAACGCCGCGGAATCTCCGTTTCGTATCCTGTCGATCAGTGCGAACGTTGAAGTGGCCTGTTGCATCTCAGTTGATTTAGAAGGTTCCTGTGCTCAGGACTGCCGCCGGCGTTCACGAGCACGTGCACGTCAACGTCCACGATTACGTTTACGATTTCGCTCGGTTTTTCACAGGCTGCCGTGATCGTGGACCTGAGGCGTGGTCGTTGACATGCACGTGCTCGTGGACGGCTCTTTGGTTGCGGTCCACGGCCGGGCTGTGTCCCTGTGGTGAACTCACCGGTTATCAAACTGCCGAGCGGACCATCTTCCATGCGTCTTTGCCGGGGCCGTAATAGTTTCTCAATTTTCGTGCCGGCCGGTAACTCATCTTTTTGTAAAAAGCAATCGCCGGGGCATTGCGGACATCGACTTCAAGCCCGTAGTCGGTGGCTCCCAGCTTTTTAAGCTGCGATTCCAGTTCTTGCAGCAGCCGGCGGCCATACCCTTTTCCTCGCGCCTGTGGCAGGAGATCGAGCGTGATGATGTGGCCCGTAATCTTGCCGCGCATCCGTTCCGGGGCGGCGATTCCAAAGCCGGCAATGTCGGAATCGACCATCAGCACCAGCGTGACGCTCAAAATGCGGCGGATAAAAAAATCCAGGACGAAATGATCGTAAGCGATGCCGGGCTCAAAGCATGCCCGGTCGATTTCCAGAAGTTTGGGGAGGTCGGCCTCCTGGAAAGGGCGGATGCAGTCGCTCATACGCGCTAAAATAACCACAAAGACACAGCGGCGCAACGTCGTCAAATCCGGAATGGAGAATGCGGAATGCGGAATCTGTCCAAGGCAAGCCCTGGAAGCACTGACCCAGTCAGTATTCTATTCCGCATTCCGCATTCCGAATTCATCATTTGGGCTTTGTCGTAGTAGAATAGTGTTACTCCTCAGAGGGGAATTCCTATGAAGCAGATTTTTTCCGCGCTCATTGTCATTTTGTGCTTTGCGACTGCTGTCGCCCGCCCGGCTCAAAGTTCGAGGGAAGACTACGATGCTTTGATGAAAATACTTCAGGCTCCTGCTGATGCGCGCATTCAGATGGGAGAGGAGTTCCTGACCAAGTACCCGCAGTCCAGTTATGTCTCAAACGTGCACCAACAGCTCGCCTATGCGTATCATCAGAAGAATCCCGACAAGGTGATCGAGCATGCCGAGCAGGCCCGCTCCATCAAAGACCCGTCCATGCTTACTTTCCTTGCGAGCGCCTACAACGACAAGAAGAATGAAGCCAAAACCATTGAGACCGCCGAAGCGGCCATTCAACTTGTCAACACCTCGGCAAAGCCCGCGGATGTAACCGACGAGCAGTGGGCCGCGCAAAAAAACGCCTTGTTCTCTTTTAACCAGCAACTGATGGGGATGTCCTATTACCGTCAGGCAAAAGCTGTCAAGACCCCACCCGACGCCTTACTCAATAAGTCCAAAGAAGCCTTGAAGGCTTCCATTGCGGTGGGACCGAAGAACGACATTGCTTACTACTACCTTGGTCTGACTCTGGCCGAACAGAGCCAGGGGGACGCCGCCTGCGAAGCGCTGGCAAAAGCGGTTGCCATCGAAGGCCCGGCCAAGCCATACGCGCAGCAGGACCTGGAAAAGATCTATATGCACTATCACAAGAAGTCCAAAGTGGGGTTGGACAAGGTGCTCGCCAAGGCGAAAGCCGAGATGAAATGACGTTTCCTGATCTATCCGCCGGGCACAATGTAATTTCGTTGCTTTCTTTCCGCTGTCCCTTCTTGATACGATGAGTCGTCACCCACAAGTCGTCTCCTCGGAGAATCTATGACCCGTAAATACCGGCAGCGCGGCTATCAGGACGAAGACCGCCGCGAAGAAAAGCCAAAAAGTCCCCGCAAAGGGCCCAAGGATCCTTCCGCTCCCAGATCGCCCCGCATGCCAGGCTTTTTTACGGTGGTTCGCTGCGGAATGTGCGGCGCCAGCGTGCCGGAGATCGACAATTCGGATTTCGATGCGCTGTGCCCCAAATGCGGCGTAGCTCTTCACAGTTGCAAGAATTGCGTGCACTTTGATCCAAACAGCCGGTTTGAATGTACCGAACCCATCGAAAAGCGCGTACCCAAGAAGGATGCCCGGAATGAATGCACCTTTTTTGAAGCTCGTACCCGCGTGGAAAAGGAAATCACTGCGGCAGGCTCCCCCGGGGTCCGCCCTGCTCCCACAGATGACCCGCGCGCCGCATTTGAAAGGCTGTTCAAGAAATAGCTGCAGTGCCACTGATCCGGAACCACTGGTAACTCATGCCGCTGATTAACTCATGCCCCCTTACTGGTAACTCATGTCCCTTACTGGTAACTCACGTTCCTTACTGGTAACTCATGTCCCTTAAAGGTAACTCATGCCCCTTACTGGTAACTCATGCCCCTGTTCACTTGCCACTTGAATGTCAACCGCCGAAATTGAATGCCCCTACTGCGGTGAATGGCTGGAGATTTCCATCGATCCCACTGTTTCCAGCCAGACCTACGTTGAGGATTGCCAGGTTTGCTGCCGCCCCATGCAGGTTGTAGTACGTTTTGAAGGGGAAGAGGCCGACGTTCGCGCCGAGGCAATGGATTGATGAAGAAGCGATGGCTTCTGCTGCTGCCGGTTCTTCTTCTGGGACTTGCGTGGTATCTGGGTCCCTGGTTCAAGGCGGGCTTCCTGCTTCTGGACGCAGCCAACCTCAGCGGATGGGCCGCCACTGTTCCAAAATGGACAGCCGATCAGTGCCGCCTGGAAGATACGACCCTGCCCACACGAAATGGTCCGATTGCGGCGCGCCTGTACATCCCGGGAAAGATACAAGGCGCAGTAGTGCTGGTGCACGGACTTCACGCAGGCGGCATCGCAGAAGCACGTCTTGGTCCGTTCGGGCGAAAGCTGGCGGCGCGAGGCTTTCTGGTGCTGACGCCGGAAATGGAGGATTTGAAGCATTTCCGCATCACCGCGCGCACCGTAGACACAATCGAAGACTCGATCCAATGGCTTTCCGGGCGCAGGGACTACAGCCGGCAGGGACGGGTAGGAGTCATCGGGATCAGCTTTTCAGGAGGTCTTTCTGTGGTTGCCGCAGCCCGGCCGCCAATTCGCGATCGGGTTTCATTCGTGCTTTCGATCGGAGGTCACGGGGATCTGTACCGAACCGCGTCTTATCTTTGCACCGGCCGCTGGAACGGCAGCGCTCCATACCTGAAACCGCACGATTACGCAGTGGGCGTGCTGCTCCTGAATCTGTGTGATCGCCTGGTGCCGCCGTCCCAGGGCGCTGCGCTGGCCGATGGCATCAGCGCCTTTTTGCGGGAGGACTATGATCTGGGGCGCAGCATCGCAAGCCGGCTCGCGCCTCCGGCATCAGATATCATGAAATGGGTCGACGCGAGGGATGTGGACAAGGTTGGGCCGCTGATGATTCGCGAGCTGCAGAACTTCGCGGCCGATCCGCGGCTGTCGCCGGAGCGTTCGCCGTCTCCTGCGGCGCCTGTTTTTCTATTGCACGGCGCTGACGACCGCGTTATTCCTCCTCACGAAACCGAGGCGCTGGCAAAGTACCTTCGAGGCCGAACCGAGGTGTATTCGCTCATCACGCCACTGATTTCACATGTCCAGTTGGACCAAAAGCCGCGCGCCGGGGATGTGTGGAACCTGCTGTCTTTCTGGGCGAAGATTGTGAAACGCAGTTGAGCACGAATTTCACGAATTCACACGAATTTCACGAATCTTTTTATAACTTCGTGAAATTCGTGCGAATTCGTGGAAATTCGTGCTTCCGTTTTTGTTTTCATGGACCGGTCGATTGAAAGTCATAAACCAGAGCAAAATACAATACCCCAAGACTCGAAAAGAAGAGATCGTTCAGGATTATCACGGAACCAGGATTCGCGATCCATATCAGTGGCTTGAAAGAGCGGATGATCCCGAGACGATACAGTGGGTGGAGGCTCAAAACGCATTAACCCGTTCTTTACTCGATCGTCCCGAGCGCACCGCCATCAAGAACCGCCTCATCGAGCTTTACGACTTTCCCAGATATTCCACGCCGTTCCGACGCGGCAAATATTATTTGTTTTCGCGCAATGCCGGCCTGCAGAACCAACCCGTGCTGTTTGTGCAGGAAGGCCTCAGGGGAGAGGCGAGAGTGCTGCTCGATCCGAACGAGCTGAGTGCCGAGGGGACAGTGGCGCTAACCAGCATGGCTGTCAGCTCCAATGGGAGTCTCCTGGTTTACGGACTTTCGCGCAGCGGCAGCGATGTCCAGGAACTTTACGTTCGCAGCGTAGAATCAGGGATCGATCTCCAGGACAAGTTGATCTGGGTGAAATTTACCAGCCTTGCGTGGACTCACGACAGCCAGTCGTTTTACTACACGCGCTTTCCGCAGCCCGGCTCGGTACCACCGGGCGATGAGAATTATTTTTGCAAGATCTATCGTCATACTCTGGGAACTGATCAGTCCCAGGACCAATTGATCTATGAGCGCCCCGATGACAGGGAAATCGTCTTTATCGTCGACATCACCGATGATGACCGGTACCTGATGATCGGCGCTTACAAAGGCTCCAGTGACAGGAGTGAATGGTATGCGCTCGATCGAATCTCGGGGGAGATCTTGCCGCTGTTTGCGGGCTTTGAGCACGCCTATCACTTCATTGAAGAAACCGACGGAAGGTTTTACTTCCTCACCGACCGGGATGCTCCCCTGGGCAGGATAATCTCGGTGGACGCCGCCGGACAGGACCTGCGGCAGATTGTTCCCCAGTCCGAAGATAAACTGTCATCGGCATCTGTCATCAATCGGCGCATCATCGCCTTGTATCTTCGTAATGCGAGCGGAAACGTCAGGATTTACTCACTCGAAGGCAGCCAGGAAACCGAGCTTTCGCTTCCCGCCATTGGCAGTATCTCCGCGCTTTCCGGCGAGCCGGGCGATACCGAGATGTTTATCGGGTTTCAGTCGTTTACCTATGCTCCGACCAGCTTCCGTTATGACTTTGACTCGCGACGCCTGGAGCCGTTCTTCAGGAGCGAAGGAAAGGTCGATCCCGAAGCATACGAAACAAAGCAGGTCTGGTATGCGAGCCGGGACGGCACGCCTGTGTCCATGTTTCTGGTGCACAAGAAAGGTTTGCAACTACGCGGTCAATCTCCTACGCTGCTTTACGGGTACGGTGGTTTCAATGTCCCCGTCGAACCGGTTTACAATCCGGCGATTTTCCTGTTGCTGGAAAAAGGCGGAGTGTGCGCTGCCGCCAACCTGCGCGGCGGGAGTGAATACGGAGAGGCCTGGCACCAGGCGGGCATGCTGCATAAGAAGCAAAATGTGTTTGATGACTTCGTAGCCGCCGCTGAATGGCTGATTGCCGGCGGGTACACCTGCAGCGCCAAGCTTGCCATCCGTGGTGGCAGCAATGGCGGGCTTCTGGTAGGCGCAACCATGGTCCAGAGGCCCGAGCTGGCGGCAGCCGTCGTGTGCCAGGTTCCAGTCGTCGACATGCTCCGGTACCATCTGGCCACGGTCGGCCGGTTTTGGATTCCGGAATATGGATCGGCGGAGGATCCCGAGCATTTCCAGTTTTTGTTGAAGTACTCCCCCTACCACAACGTGCAAGACGGCGTCGCTTACCCTGCGACTCTGATTACCACCGCTGACACGGACGATCGTGTGGACCCCGGGATGGCGAAAAAGTTTGCGGCGCGCCTGCAGGAGGCCTCCTCGGGTGCTAATCCGATTCTGATTCGCGTTGAGATCAGAGCCGGCCATGGAGCCGGCAAACCGATGTCAAAAGTGATCGAGGAAGCGGCCGACGTTTATACGTTTCTTTTCTGGCGGCTCGGTGTGAGCAAAGACTTCACCACAGAGGCTTAGCGCGGCGAAGCCGCAACCATCAAGGAGAGACGGCCTGAGGGCCGTCTCTCTGCGGTGCCCTGCCAAGGAGAGACGGCCTGAGGGCCGTCTCTCTGCGGTGCCCTGCCAAGCTGAGACGGCCGTCAGGCCGTCTCTCCGCT
>DASXQR010000037.1:0-33318 GCA_036507075.1 Acidobacteriota bacterium
AGAGCCGCAATTCCCACGGCTGCGCTTCGCTGCGCCGTGGGCTACAGGCTGGCGCCCGCCAAAAGGCGGCGGGCTGGTGATCCACGGCTATTTAACTAATCGCCTTCTCGCAATCCCAAGAACTAATTTGGACAGGCGTGACGGTCACGTGCACGTCAATGTCCACGCCGCACGTCCAAATGCTACGGGACAGATTTAGAGAGAAAAAATCGCAGTTTAGAACGCATCATGTCAATGTTGATCGTCAGCGTTAACGTAGTCGTTGACGTCTATCGTTGACGTGCACGTGCACGTCAACGGCTTTTTTCTTTGGTTGCGGCCTACGGCCGGGCTGTGCCTTTTGTGGTGAAAACTCATACGCGAATTTACGCAATCAGGTACTAATAAGACAATTTCAATTTCGCTGCTTCCAGAAATTCAATTACGGCTTTCTGATATTCCTGCTCGTGGTCGCGATAGGCGCGGCCATGGCGCCGGCCGTTCAAAATCAGCAGTCGTTTTACCCGACCGGCAGATTCCCGGTAGAGCTGCCGCGCATAGTCTGCCGGCATGCGCCGATCCTCTGACTGCGCAACAAACAGAACGGGGCGAGCCCCCAGTTTTCTGTTGGCTTCGACAATGTCGACGGCGTCCCCGTCGAAATCTCCTCTCCACTGGATCAGGGCAGCAATTTCATCGGCGATCGGCCAGGTCGGCAAGCGAAAGAACAGTCGAAAATGATGATCGACAGTCTCGCGAAATGAAAGAAAAGTGCTGTCGCAGATAACCGCGTCTACGGTCGGATCTTCGGCCGCCGCGAGCATTGCCGAAGCGGCTCCCATGGAAATTCCCCACAAAATAACTCTGCTGTGCGGTTCCTTTTTGCGAATCCACTGCACGGCGGCAGCGATGTCCGATTTTTCAGCGGCTCCAAACGTGGACTTGTCGCCGGTGCTCTGCCCGTGATGCCGCAAATCGAACAACAAGCCGGAAGCTCCCAGTCCGTGCATGAATGCCGCTTGAGGAAGCATCTCCACGCGGCTGCGATTCAGGCCATGACAATAGACCACGGCCAGCTTCTTCCCTTTGCCCGGAAGGTACCAGCCACGCAGGATAATTCCCGGAGTGCTGCTGATAAAGACCGATTCATAGGCGACGCTGAAATCAGAAGGCGTTTTCCCCAGCAGCGGATCGGGAAACTGGAAGCGTCGATTGACAGCGACCGAGGACAACAGCAGCGGTCCCACGACAAATAACAGCAGAACCACAATGCTGCCCAGGATTCCGACCGTCCATCCCAACACCCTTCGCCAGCGTTTTTTTCTTCCCATTTGAAGTATTTGCCGAACGCCGCAAGATTCAAATCTGGAGATCTGTTTGGCCACGAAATTCGCCACGAAGGCACAAAGACACGAAGGATCCAGCCGTCCATTTAGAAGTGTCACTTCTCGCCGACCTGGATCGAGTTATGAGAAGTGTCACCTCGAAATAAACACCCGACTCTTCGTGGCTTCGCGGCTTCGTGGCTACCTGATTTGCCGTCAACATCCCGTAAAGTGTTCGCGTTCTTAGCGCTTTCGCGGTGAAAGTTGCACCACCGAAGTTCATTGACGCCTTGCAAAAGCGGTGCATATAATGCCGCACATTCCGCAATATATAACTAAGGAGCATTAAGATGAAATCCCGGCTCTTGTTGTCTATGGCGATGACTTTCCTGCTTCTTTCGGCTTTCATCGGCTGCTCTAAACAAGAGAAGACCGGAGAAACTGCTGCGGAAAAGAAAGCGGAAGTCGTCCCCGGTGAAATGGTCCGGATTCCGGCCGGGGAGTTTATCATGGGCAGCGATGTTGCCCCCAACGGTGAGAAGAAGGCGGGCACCTACTCGCCGGCTCATAAGGTAAACCTGCCGGAATATTGGATCGACAAGTACGAAGTCACCAACGGCGAATACCTTAAATTTGTCACAGAGGGATCCTACAAACCTGAGGGTGACTGGCGAACCCACTACCTGATGGGCAAGGAGAACCTTCCGGTCGCGCAGTTGACGCTGAATGACGCCAAGGAATATTGCAAGTGGGCCGGCAAGCGCCTGCCGACAGAAGAGGAGTGGGAAACGGCGGCACGCGGCGAGAAAGGACTGGATTACCCATGGGGCAACAAATGGGAACCGGAGCGGGCGAACACCTACGAAATGGGTCATCGGGAAAGGGTGGATGTCGGCTCGATGGCCGGGGACGTCAGCCCTTATGGCGCGCATGACATGATGGGAAACGTTGTTGAATGGACAACATCCGAATACAAGGCCTATCCCGGAGGACCCAAGAACCCCGATTACTCAAAGGGTTATTTTGTGGTTCGCGGCGGTTCGTGGGCCGTCTACGGCAATGATAAGAAGGAGCCTTACAAGATCTGGTTGCGCGGCGCCTATTTGCCAAAATCCCAGTATGGTATCGGCTGCCGCTGCGCGGGTGAGCAGGAAGTGAAGCCGAAATAGGCGGGAGCCAGGATTAGTTCACAAAAAACTTAACCGCCAAGAACGCCAAGAGAGCGCAAAGGACGGGGGCTGAAACTTGAAGTATGAAGGCACTACGCCTACGTCTGACGCGGTTTTACAGCACTTCATACTTCAAGTTTCAGCCCCCATCCTTTGCGTTTTTCTTAGCGTTCTTGGCGTTCTTGGCGGTTAAGTTTTTTGTGAACTCGTAAACCCGCTAACCCGAAACCCGCTAACCCCAATTTTGGCGCACATAGCTGAGCGCCTGTTCACGATCCTGAAGATCTCCTTCAAGTTGGCGGTCTTCCACATCGCTCAGGATTTCCCGAAATAGGGGGCCCGGTTTGAAGCCGAGCTCGATCAGGTCGTGGCCGTTGATCAACGGCGGCGGGTTGATTTTCTCCTTTCCAAACTCTTCGAGCTTCTCCCGGCAGAAGTAATAATTGTCCAACATCCCGTGGCTTGCGCTGCAGTCGAGTCTGTGAAGCTCCAGGTGTTCGTCAAAGTTCGGCTTGCGCAGAAACCTCTTCAGTTTCGCCTCGCGCATTTCCTGCACGTGCATGAAACGCATGTGGTTCTCGATCAGATCCACCACGCTGTCAATCAAATGATTTTCCATCCGCAGCCGTTTGCCGATCTCGCGGGCTATTGCGACTCCAACTTCCACATGCCCGTCGAACCGAATGCGATCCCGGACCTGAAAAGTCGCCGGTTTGCCCACATCGTGCAGCAGAATGGCCCATGCAAGCGGAGCCGAAAGAGGCCCCTGCGCCTTTTCGTACATCAACCGCGTGTGCGTAAAAACGTCGCCTTCAGGATGATACTCAGGCGGCTGCTCGATGCCGATCATGGCATGCACTTCCGGCAGTAAGACCTTCAGAAGCCCGGAGTCGCGAAGTAAATCCAGGCCCCTGGCGGCGTGGCCGCTGGTCAGGATTTTCTCCAGTTCCACGCGGATCCGCTCTCGACTGACGCCCGCGATGTCACCGGAACTGGCGATCACCGCCTTCCACGTTTCGGATTCCACCTGAAATTCGAGCTGCGCGGCAAAACGAACGGCGCGCAGGATGCGCAAACGATCCTCACGAAACCTTTCAAACGGATTTCCTACCGTGCGCAACACCCGTGCCTGAAGATCCGACTGCCCACCGACGTAATCGAGCAACTTTCCCGTAAACGGATCCAGGAACATCGCATTGATCGTGAAATCGCGGCGCCGGGCGTCTTTGACCTCATCCGAGAAGCGGATAGAACTGGGATGGCGGCCGTCGAGATACTCGGAATCCTCACGAAACGTGGCTACTTCAACGTTCTTACCGTCACTGGGGATCATTACCACGCCGAACTGAGCGCCCACGGTGACGGCGTTGGAAAACAACGAGAGGATCTGGTCTGGTTTGGCGTCGGTTGCCAGATCGACATCCGATTCAGGCCGCATTCGGCCCAGCAGGTAATCGCGCACGCTGCCGCCGCAAATCAGAATGCGATGGCCCGCATCCCGAAGCGCGGCCGCGATGCGCGCGGCCTGCGGGGCGCTGGAAGAAGGGAGTTGCTCCAGAAAAGACGGCATGGTCTGTAATTTTTCGACTGAAGAAAACAAAAACCGCTCACGTGCACGACCACGTCAACGTCCACCGAATACGCCCACGCGTCACGTTGGTCGTATTCAGAATTTCATCATTTTAGACAACATCGACACGATTCGAACAAGAAGTTCGCTGCCGTGCCTTAACTTGTCCGACTGCGCCAGGTTCAACACTGCACAGGCATCCAGCACCGCGCCGCACTCCATGGCTGAGCCCCTGGCAATGCCGAAATAGCGCGACCGGTCTGCCTCGCTCGGCTTTCCCACTCCTTCAGCAATGTTCTGCAAAATCGATAGAGCTGCTCGTTTTAGCTCATCCGTAAGGAAGGAGTAGCCTCGAGAAATTCTCTGCACGATGATAGCGACCAGCGCAAGAAACTCAATGGCACATTTGTAGACATCCAGTTTTTGATAGCTGAGCATTTTCGCCTCCTGGTGCACATAACTGTCCAAGGGGCAGTTCTGCGAAAGTTTTTTTGTCGACGTAATCGTGAACTTTGACGTGGTCGTGCGCGTGGACATGGACGGCTTTTTCTTTGGTTGCTGCTATTTACCTTGTGCCTGTGTGGCGAGTATGTTCTTACCACAGAGGCCCGGCCCGGCCATAGGCCGCAACCAAAGAAAAAACCGAGGACGGCCACGTGCACGTCAACGATAGACGTCAACGTAGACGTCAACGACCACGGCCACGTGCACGTGGTCGTAGCCGATAAACGTCGACGTTGACGTAATCGGCTGTTTTCTGAAATCTTGTTGAAAAAACAAGAAGTTGCCAACTTGTTACATTGAGGGCACGGAGATCTTTCAAGTCAAACAAAAAAATTTGGAACTATTGCACCCCGAAACGTGAATTAACTATAACCGCGCGACGAGAGCACAAGGTCGGGATGGATTTTCAAGAGCAGCGCAGCGACGAAGATTTAATGCGGGAGATAGAGGCCGGCAGCGAACAGGCTTTTGTCCAGCTCTACAGGCGCCGCCAGCCGGGAATTTACCAGTTCGCCCTCAGGATGAGCGCTTCCACGCTGATTGCAGAAGATATCGTGCAGGAAGTTTTTATGACGCTGGTTCGAGAACCGCTACGTTATGACCGCGAAAGGGGCCCGGTTGTCGCCTACCTTTATGGCATCGCCCGCAATCAAATACTGCGGAGCCTCAATCGAAACCGCAACAAAGTTTCGGTGGTGGAAGGCGACGCAGCGCAGTCGTGTTCCGAATCTCTGGTTTCGACCGACGACCCCCTCGGCGATTTAACACGCAGCGAAACGATCGACGCGGTGCGGCGAGCGGTGATGGCCTTACCCCAGCACTATCGGGAGGTCGTTGTGCTTTGCGATCTGAACTCATTGAGCTATGCCGAGGCGGCCACAGTTCTGGAATGTGCCATCGGGACGGTACGCTCGCGGCTGCATCGCGCGCACGCGCAACTCTCGCAGAAATTGCGCGGGGCTGGCAAAACAGCTTCTCTTTCGGAGAAATTGGCTACGGTGAGGTGTTCGGTATGAATTGCCGAGAAATTGATTTCATTCTTCCCGAACTGGCACGTGGCAGTGCTTCACAAGGAATTGATCCATCAGCCGCGCTGCAGCACCTCGAAAAGTGCGGACGTTGTCGGTCTCTGCTGGAACAGGAGCGGTCCCTGGTGGAAAAGCTGAATTTCCTGGCCGCTGCAACAACACTTGCCGCCTCTGTTGAAGTCGAGGAGCGTCTACGGGCTGCTTTCAGGCGATCAGCAACGCCCGCACCGGGTGTCACGCCAGCGCTGATTAGAACTGCTTCGGTTTGGCGGCTGCGCGCATGGGCAGTGGGCGGCAGCGTCGCTGCAGCCTTGCTGTTGGTATTGCTGCTGCCGAAATTCGGTTCCGGAGCTTTCCTCGGACACCGCAAAAATTTGCCGCCGCGCGGGAATGATTCTCGGGTAGACCAGCCGGCTTCCGGCAAGGATGCGACTCAGGCGGCAGGCAGGCTCGGGTTGCAGCCATCCCGGGATGCAACGCGCCGTGGCGCCATCCTTGAAGGGCACAGAACCGCTGCCAGTTTCCGGCGCATCTCGCACGGTCACGGACCGCGGCGGGCATCAGCGATGAGCGACCAGGTGACTCAGGCGGGCGCAGTGGCTTTGGGGCCCGGTGAAGATTCGGCCGCTCAGGCTCAGGAACAGGAAATCACTTCGGACTTCTTCTCGCTGAACTACGACGCCGGTTCGAACGCAGTCGACGCGGGACAGTTAATCCGGGTGAAAATGCCGCGTTCTTCACTGCTCTCTTTTGGACTTCCGATGAATGTGGAACGTGCCAGCGAACCGATTCAGGCCGATGTTCTGGTGGGTCAGGACGGCCGGGCTCGGGCCATTCGTTTCGTCAATTTCAGGCGTTAAGCAAAATAACTGCCAGCAGGAGAAATCTATGAAAGCTAAAACCGCAACAGCAACAGTGGTACTTCTCTTTGTGTTCTGCGCGGCACTGGGCGCACAGGAAGAAAAGAAGATTGAAAGGAATGTCGTTGTGCAGCGAGGCGTCATGGGGGGAGCTGGAATGGCATCGACTATTCCCATTGAGGGGCCGTTCGGCGGTGCGGCTATGGGCGACCGGATGATGTTTGTCTCCTCGGAAATGGCGTTTGAAAACAAGCTGGTCAAAGGCGTTCCTTACCAGGCGCAGGCCACAAGCGAGCACGTTCAGGTCCTGGCCGACGGGAATCGCATTTCAAGGAAGGATTCAGCCTCGGTTTATCGAGACAGCGAGGGACGTACCCGCCGCGAGCAGAATATTTCAGCCATCGGCCCATGGGCGCCGGCCGGAGAACATCTCCGCATGGTTTTCATCATTGATCCGGTGGCGGACGTGAGCTATATCCTCGATCCCGACAGGCGCACGGCACGCAAGGTCTTTGCCGGAGTGATGCTTGCCAGAGATAAAATGCTGGAAGCCAAGCTCGACCAACTGAAGGCGCAGCATGCGGGCGAGGAGATACATGTTGAGCTGAAAGGCGGTGGGGATCCTAAAGAACTGGAAGCCAAAATCGAAGAACACCGGAAGCAGCATCCCGGCGAGCGTCTGCGGGTTGAAATAAGAGACGGGGTGGAATCCGTCGAAGTGTTGAAGCCGGAAGCGGCCCATACCGGGCGGGCCGAAGTTAAGTTTAATCGAGCTGTGCCGGCCCCGAACGTTCGCACCGAACAGTTGGGAAGGCAGATTTTCGAAGGTGTTGACGCCGAGGGCACGCGCACGGTGTTAACCATTCCTGTCGGAGAAATTGGAAATGAGCGTCCAATCGACGTGGTGACGGAACGGTGGTATTCGCCGGATCTGCAGGTAGTGGTGATGAGCCGCCACTCGGACCCCCGCCTGGGAGAGGATGTTTATCGGCTCACGAATATCCAGCGCGTGGAACCGCCGGCCGCTCTCTTTCAAGTGCCCCCGGACTACACAATCAAAGAAGGAAAGGAAAATTTTGAAGTTTTTAAATACAAAGGGGAGTTGAAAAAATAGTCGGCGACGCCCCCGGGCTTATCCCGATGGTGAACGCGATTCTTCACTAGTGCTTAGTTTCAAAAATTCGAGTCAGAACTTTTCACCACAAAGGCACAAAGAGCGCAAAGCAAGACGTGGGGCAGGCAGAGGCCGGTCAGCTTTCCAAATGTAAACACGACAGGGGCTTTCGAAGCTGACCGGTCTCTGCCTGCCCCACGTCTTCCCTTCGTGTCCTTTGTGTCTTTGTGGTGAAAGTTCCATACGGGAACAAATTGTTCAACTTCCTCCCATCCTTTCTCCCATTCTTCCAGTCTAAATCGCTGATTGCACAGATAAGGAGATGAAAGATATGCGGAGAACAATGCTTCTTTTGGCGATTACCTCGGTTTTCCTGCTGGCATTTGCCGCCGCGGCCGCGCAGGACTTTCAAAAGTCTTATTCCATTCCTGCCGGCGGCGAGGTTGCGATCAACAGCGCGTCGGGGGACGTTAACGTCGTTGGTTATAACGGCAACACCGTCGTCGTGACAGCCTATAAGGAAGGCCGGGATCGGAACCTTGTGGACATTGAAGATCTGAGCTCGGGAAACCGTGTGGAGCTCAGGTCGCGCTATCCTCGCGACTGCCGCTGTGATGCCAGCGTGCGCTTCGAGGTGCAGGTTCCGGCTATGGTGGACCTGAAAGAGAATCTGTCGACCGCGAGCGGCAACATCCATGTCGCGATGCTGACCGGAGAGGTGAACGCCAAATCGGCCAGCGGCGAGATTACTGTTCGCAAAGTCAACGGCGCCGTCAAAGCCCACACTGCCAGTGGAAATGTGGAGATTACCGATGTGGCCGGAACCGTCAGTGCTCATACTGCCAGCGGAAATGTCGATGCTTCGCTGACCCGGATAGAGGGTAACAACAGCATGGAGTTCACTACTGCCAGCGGGAACGTCACGGTGAAAGCACCCGCAAACCTGGATGCCAACGTGGAAATGACCACCCACAGCGGCTCTGTCAGAACGGATTTTCCGCTTTCCATTACCGACCGGGACGACGGGCGCAATCGCTTTGGTCCCCGGACGATGGGCGGGAGATTGGGTCAGGGCTCCCGGGAACTCCGCATCCGGTCGGCTTCAGGCAACGTGAAACTGCTGCGAAATTAGACACGAATTAACACGAATTACACGAATTTTCACGAATCTTTTAAGATAGATTCGTGTAATTCGTGTAATTCGTGAAATTCGTGCTCAACTCCGTGCTCCAGGCTCAGAAGAGAATTTTCAGCGCCAGTTGAATTACTCTTGCATCCCTCGTGTCCGTCACCACCGCGAAATTCCCGGTATTTGGATTGACGCCACTCGAAGTGGTAGTCAAGCTGGCGCCCACGCCGGACAGCGAAGGGTGGTTGAAAGCATTGAAGGCTTCGGACCGGAATTGGACTCTTACCTTTTCGCCGGCCTGAAAATTCTTGAACAGCGAAAGATCCCATTTGTGAATCCCCGGTCCGCGCAGGCTGTTGCGCCCCATATTGCCAAATGTTCCGGTGGCTGGTCGCGCAAACGCGGAGCGGTTGAACCACTGCTCTATCGTGCGCAGCCCGCGGGTGTCCCCAACGACGTTGGGACGCTGGTTCTGGGTGGAGCCGATTCCCGCTACGTCGGACGTCATTACGACATCAAACGGCCTCCCCGAATAAATCCGTGTGATACCGGAAAGCTGCCATCCATTCAACAGCGCGCCTGCCAATCCCCGGCGGGCGGGACCTGGCAGAAACCAAATGTAGCTGCTGGTGAAGACATGGGTACGGTCAAAGTCTGAAGGTCCCCGCTCGGCTCGGACATTATTGCTGTCGGGAGGAATATCGCTGCCTCCGCGCTCGCTGGAGGCAACATCGATGCTTTTCGAGAAAGTGTACGCGGCGCTTAGGGAAAGCTTATTTGCCATTCGACGATTGAAACTCACCTGCAACGAGTGATAAATACTCGACGCGCTGCTCTCGCGCTGTGTAATCGACCCGTAGCCCAGGAAAGGACGCACCGCGTTTACGTGAACTCCGCGCGCCGCCGCCAGACCGGGAGGCGGATTGTTGATCGCCAGCGGCCGAAACAGATGCGTTCCGTGCGTTCCGACGTAGGCCACGCTCAGAATGGCGCGCTTTAAGATTTCCTGCTGCACGCCCAGGCTCCATTGCTGCACTGTCGGCGCCAGCATGGGAGTAACGAGCGTGGTGAGATTGGGCACTCCCTGCGCGGCCTCCACTCCTCCTCCCGGATCGTTCAGGCGCGGAGTCTGAATCGTGACCGAGCGGCTGAAAGGAGGATTGTCAAAGGCATTGTTGATGAATGTTCCGATGAAGGGTCGGGTGTAAAATATCCCGTATCCGCCACGAAGGGCCGTCTTTTTCCTGCCAAACACGTCCCATGCAAACCCCAGGCGCGGGCCCAACAGGTCTGTATTGTTTTGCGTCGCCCGCTTTCCGAACGGAGAGTCGCGGCCGGCGATCACGATCCCGTTGAGCGGTTCACCGGTGCCGGGTACCGGCTGGCCGGTGGTGGGATTAATGCGGGGCGCGCGATTTGGGTCGAACAGCGAAGGAAGAAAATTTGTCAGAACGTTGTTGGTATCCCAGGGATTCAGATACGCCGAGTAGCGCAACCCGACATTGAGCATCAGCCGGCGGTTCACTTTGAAATCGTCCTGCGCGAAAGCCTCGACGATGGAGAAACGCGCGTCCGAGTACACCACCTGGTCGATTTCCGTGTAACTGAACGGCAAACCAAGCAGCATGTTTGCAATCGGATTGCGGCTGAACTGCGTGTTGAAAGTAAAACTCCCGTTGGTGTTCGGAGAAAACGGGTGTTCCAGATTCCCGCCGTACGAGTAAAGCACGCCGGCCTTGAACACGTGACGGCCGATAATTCTGGTCAGGTTGTCCGAAAACTCAAGATTGAACAGTCTCTTGAATCCTTCGCGGGGGACATTCAGCGCTGCGAAGCCGGAGCCGAGGTTGATCGTAGGAACCACATTGCCGAAGTTTCCCGGAAAGATTTCGGGAATGTTGACGCCCAGGTGCTCCCGGCTTCCCAATTCACTGATGGAGATCATGGTGAAATGACGCGCCGCGTAAGTGAAACTGGTTTCATTCAGAAAATGCGGGTTAAAGATCTGGGTTGAGCTCACCACCAGATTTCTCCCGGGACGGTCCGATTTGGTGGTGGCAACGCCCGGAAAGCGCGTGGTGATTGACGTCAGACCGGAGCCGCCGTAAGGATTGCTGACGAATGCGCCATCCTGCGCGTATCGCCCAAAAAGCTTGAAAGACGGAGAAAAGTTGTGATCGATGCGCACCAGTTCTTCGCGCCAGCGCTGCAGGCTGGGCGCCGCGGAGGTGAAGTTCGTGTTGCCGGGACCGCGGAAATTCGGAAGCGGGTAAAGAGCCAGCAGTTTGACTCCATTGGGGTCGATACGCGATTGCGGAATCACGCCGCCGGGAAACCCCAGCCGCGTGACAGGATCAATCACCGGATCATCGGCGGTTCCGAAAACCCCATCGGCGCCAGGGCCGCGGCCGCGAAAGTCTCCTTTCCTCTCATCTTCGGAGGGAACCAGGGTGTTGATCGCTTCGCCGCGCGTGCTGGTGTGATTGAATTCCTGTGTGAAGAAAAAGAAGGTCTTGTTCCGCTTGCGATTGTATCCTCCCGGAAGCAGCAGTGGGCCGCCGAAGGTGAAGCCGAAATTGTTCAACTTCAGCGGAAGCACCTGGTGTGAAAAAAAATCGGTCGCATCCATCGCGTCATTGCGGAAGAACTCATACACTGAGCCATGAAACTTGCGCGTTCCTCCCCGGGTAACGACATTCACCTGCGAGAACCCTCCTTTACCATATTCGGCCGCGAACGTGGAGGTAGCGACTTTTACTTCCGCAACGGTGTCGACGGAAGTGAAAGTATTGAGGGAGCTGCTGCCCACGATGACATCCATGTTGCTGCCGCCGTCGATGTTGAAGCTGGAGGCCGAGCTGCGCGCGCCGTTTATAGACAAAGAGGGGTTGGTATTCGGGTCGGCGCGGTCGGGCATATCGGAAGTAACGCCCGGAATCAGCTCCAGCAGGGTCATAAAGGAGCGGCCGTTCAGTTGCAGTTCACGCACTTCGTCCCCGGAGATCAATCCGCTCACTTCTGAAGTTTCGGTCTGCACCTGTACCGATTCGGCTACGACGGACACCACTTCTGCGATTTCTCCTATTTCCAGGACCAGGTCGATCCGCAAATGATCCGCAATGTGCAGCTCGATCCCGCGTTGGACGGTCTGTTTGAAACCCGGAAGTTGAGCGGAAATCTCGTAGAGGCCGACCTGAAGGGAAGTAAAGACGTAGGCGCCGTCCTCAGTGGTAATCGTTTTACGAACGGCGCGTGTGGCGACATGAACCGCCGTCACTTCAACGCCGGGAATAGCTGCTGCGGATTTGTCCTTCACCGAACCGTCGATATTGCCTGTGGTCTCCTGTCCCAGGGTCAAGGCAGGCAGCAGAAACAGGAGAGCAAACAAACAGGGAAGTTTTCGCATAAGTTTTTCCGAGGAAGGTAGGGATTCAATATAGACCGGAACGGGGGTCAGTTCAATAATGGATGTCTGTTAGCTTGGTGCCTTGGTGGTGAAAAAACTGAACACCAAGGCACCAAGCCAGAGCTCGACACTGGCGGCGCCAAAGGAGGCATTAGAAATTTGCCCATGAATTGCCCGACTTTTGCAATTCCCGCCGTTTTGATAACGTTAAAGGGGAGATTCGAGATCTTGCTGGGTCCGATTTCAGAGAAGTTTAGAAACCGTCGAGCCGGTTGCCGCATGAAGCAACCTGGCGTGCGTGAAGCTACACCGCCGCGGTTGGGCCGATCTCTCCCACTCCTCCACTCCCACACTCCCCCCCTCCTCTACTCTCCCCCTCTCCCCCTCTCCCACTCTTCCACTCTCCCATTTACACCATCACCGCCACGCAGGACAACAACGGTGCTCGTCTCACTGCTGCTGGCCTCGATCGCGTTTCTCGCTTACTCGAATTCCTTCCCCGGCGCTTTCCATTTTGACGATTATCCACTGCTCCTCGACAATCCCGCCGTGACCGGAAAGTCCTTTCCATATCTGACGTTCCTGCAGCATTATGGCGGCCGACCCCTCACGCTTTGGAGCTTTTACTGGAACTACCGGTTGTTTGGAAGCGATCCGCTTTCCTACCACCTGATCAGCGTGGCGCTGCATGCAATCGCTGTGGTGTGCCTGTTTCTGCTGGTTTCACGCCTCTTTTCCAGCCGTTTCCTGGCATGCGGCACGGCGCTGATTTTTGCGCTGCATCCGCTTCAGACGCAGCCGGTCAATTACGTCTGGTCGCGCTCCATGCTGATCATGTCCTGTTTCGGACTGCTGTCACTATTACTGGTTCGCAAGCACCCGGTTGCGGCGTTGATTTGCTGGCAGCTTGCGATCTGGTCGCGGAGTGAAGCTATTGTGCTGGCCGTCTTTCTTTTGTGGATTCGACCGGAACGATGGAAAAGCGCGGCCGGCCTGGCGTTGCTTAATGCAGGCGCATTCCTTTACGGTCTGGCTGCGTATCGTCCGCCTGACTTTGCGTGGAATTATCCCGACGCCGGCGGATATTTTTTGCAACAGGGGCAGTCATTCTGGCGATACGCCTCGCTGGTCATCTGGCCTGGAAAGCTGACGGTTGATCACCATTTTACCTTTCTTCCTTCCTGGGTGGCGCTGGCGGGGATCGTAAGCCTCCTTTCCGTGTCCTGCTTCATCTACCGTTTCAGGAACTATGTTCCCGTTCCGGTGGCGGGATGGTTTTGGTTTATCGTTCTGCTCCTGCCGTCTCTGATGATTCCCAATAAGGATTTCATCAACGAGAGTCGTATCTATCTGGCACTTCCCGGGCTTGCACTGATTGCGGTCTGGTTTTTCGAACGGGTCGGATCTGCGCGAAAACTCATTTCTGTTCGAACATTGGGCCTTTGCTTGATCGGAGCGGCAATGCTCGGCTTCACGTGGCAGCGCAACAAGGTCTGGACGGATGATGTGTCGCTGTGGAGAGACGCCGTTTCCAAGGGTGCTTCTAAATGGAGAACGCATTACAACCTGGGCGCCGCGCTGGCTCGGCAGGGAAGCGCGGCGGAAGCGGAACGCGAGTTTCACATCGCGCGCCTTTTGAATGGGGGCGATGATTTCAGCCTTGCCGGTCTGGGATACTGCGCTGAATTGCGCAGTGACTGGACGGCAAGCCGGCGTTTTTATGTGGATGCCTTAAAGCTGAATCCATCGAATCACTACGCCAGAAAACGGCTGGACTTACTAAATCATTGAGCGCTATGACGGCGAAAAAGGTTACGGGTTACGGGGTTTCGGGTTACGAGTTACGGAAATTTCCGCTGTAAAAGCGATTATCCGTCCTGACCGAAACTGGAAACCCGGAACTCGAAAACCCGTAACCCGAAACCCGGTCGTGATCGTAGACGCGCCCGGGGATTCGAAATTCTGGTTCGTTCAGGCTAAGATACATACTGTCAGGGAATAAACGAAAAGGGGAATAATGATGAATAAGAGATCGAGTTTTGGACAATCCGTGCTCCTTGGACTGTTCAGTCTCATGGTGCTGATCGCAAGCCAACTTGTGCTGGCCGACGGACAGGTGGCTGAAAAGAAGCCCGGGGAGAAAAAAGTAACAGTCACTACGGTCAAGGCGCCGGCAAAGAAGTCCACAAAATCACGGGTCAAACTGGACCTGAACACGGCGCCGGTAAAGCAGTTGATGACCCTTCCGGGTATTGACGAAGAGTTAGCCAGGAGGATCAGCGCAGGCCGGCCCTATGATTCCGTCCAGGATCTGGCACGGGTGGGAGTTCCCGCCGGTACAATCGATGAAATCACTCCGCTGGTAAAGGTGCGGCCCCGGGGAACGCACACGATGACTCCCCCGCCGCCCTCCCGGTCACAGCAGCAGGCACCGCCGCCCCCTCCTCCGCCTCCGGCAGGATCTGCTCGCCCGCCGTCCAGGTAGATTATTGATTGGTTTAGAAACCACAAAGGCACCAAGAGACCATTTATTTGGTGCGCCGACTTGGCGCCTTGGTGTCTTGGTGTTTAAATCTTACGCGTTGTAGCTGGTCGACGATACCGTTCCGCCGCGGCCCGTCCAATTGGTGTGAAAGAACTGGCCTCTGGCGCTATCCAGGCGCTCATAAGTGTGGGCGCCGAAGTAATCGCGCTGGGCCTGAAGCAGGTTGGCCGGCAATCTCGCGCTCCGGTACGCGTCATAAAAATTCAATGCGGTTGAAAAGGCCGGAGCCGGGATACCTTTTTTTGCCGCCGTTGCCACGACATTGCGCCAGGATCGCTGGCAATCCTTGATTGCTTTCTGGAAAAACTTGTCCAGCATCAGATTGGTAAGCTTCGGATTATTGTCGAAGGCTTCCGTGATCTTCCCCAGAAAGCGGCTGCGGATGATGCAGCCTCCGCGCCACATCAGGGCGATTCCGCCATAGTTCAGGTTCCATTTATATTCCTGCGCCGCGGCCCGCAGCAGCATGTAGCCCTGCGCGTAAGACACAATCTTCGAAGCGTAGAGCGCGCGTCGAATGTCCTCCACAATCTTTGTCCGGTTGCCCGCGATTTTCGATTTGGGTCCTTTAAGCTTCCTGGATGCAATCAGACGTTCCTCTTTCAGCGCGGAAACACTGCGCGCGTAAACCGCTTCAGCCATAAGTGTGATTGGAATTCCGAGTTCCTGAGACGAGATCACCGTCCATTTGCCGGTGCCTTTCTGTCCTGCGGTGTCCAGGATCTTCTCCACGAGCGGCTGGCCGTCGGCTTCCTTGAAGGCGAAAATGTCGCGGGTGATTTCAATCAAGAACGAATCCAGCTCTCCCTTGTTCCACTCGGCGAATACCGGGTGCAGCTCGTCGGCCGTCATCCCCAGTCCATCCTTCATCAACTGATAAGCTTCGCAAATCAGTTGCATGTCGCCGTATTCGATCCCGTTGTGGACCATCTTGACGTAGTGACCGGCGCCGTTTTCACCTACCCAGTCGCAACAGGGGGATCCGTCTTCCACTTTGGCTGCAATTTTCTGGAAGATTTCCTTGACGTGGGGCCAGGCGGCGGGCGATCCCCCGGGCATTATGGAAGGTCCCCGACGGGCGCCCTCCTCACCTCCTGAGACGCCCGTCCCGATGAACAACATGCCCCTGGACTCCAGGTAGCTGGTGCGCCGGATGGAATCCTGAAAAAGCGAATTTCCTCCGTCGATCACAATGTCGCCCGGTTCCAGGTGCGGAACAAGCCTCTCGATAAATTCATCCACGGCGCTGCCCGCTTTTACAAGCATCATCACCCGCCTTGGCCGTTTCAGATGCGCCACCATTTCCTCGATCGAATGCGCGCCGATCACATTGGTTCCGCGCGCGCCGTCGGAAAGAAATTCGTCAACTTTCGACACGGTCCGGTTGTAAGCGACCACGGTGAAGCCGTTGTCGTTCATGTTCAGGATCAGATTCTGGCCCATTACCGCCAGGCCGATTAGTGCGATGTCTGCTTTCGGTTCCATAAGAGAGTCCTCAAAAAGAGGCAGATAATACAAGAGTGGCGGCTCTGCCGGAATAAAAAATGCTCCCCAATGCGGATTTCGGAATGCGGAATGCGGAATAGGTTAGAGATTTGGACTCGGCCTGCAAGACTCAACCTGGGATATATTCCGCATTCCGCATTCCGAAATCCGCATTCGGAAGGGCGCATTAATGCACCATTGTCACTTTTCCGCTCCCTTCTTTGACGGTATGGATGCGGTCTACGACCAATCCTTCGAATCGTTCCACCAAGCCGCTGGGCCACCTGACTTCGACGAATTCGATGCGGTCGCTCTGCCCGAGGCCGAAGTGAGAGCGCAGATCGCTTTGAGACAAATAGCTGGAGCCGCTGCGCGCTTCATCGACCTGCATTCTTGACCCGGTCTTTACGGTGATTCGGGCGCCGATGGCATCGCGGTTGGACCGGGTTCCCACCAGCTTGAGGCCCACCCAGTGATTCCGGTCGGGCGATCGATTCACCAGCAAATTGGGCGTTTCGTTGATGTTGCTGATTGCGGCGGAAATGCGGCCGTCATTCCAGAAATCGGCGATGGCCAGCCCGCGGGCTGCAGAAGACATGCGAATTCCGGATCCCGCCGTCATCGACATGTCGCTGAACGTGCCGTCTCCGTTGTTGCGATAAAGCAATCGCGGCTCTCGATAGCTTGTTCCGAACGGATGGATATCCACTTCGGGATAAATATGGCCATTGACCAGACAATGGATTGGGGTTTCTCACCTTCCAGCTCCACAATGTAAGTGGAAGGGAAGTCGCCGCCCGGCGCGCGCCAGGTGACGGCATGGCGGCTGTTGGATTGGAGCTCGAAATTGGCGCGGTGGCAGCTTGCGCAAACTTCGACGCCGACATAATAGTTGTCCCGCTTCGTGGCGCTGCCGGTCTGTTCGATTAACTGTTCCGAGAATCCTGTTTCGATCCTGGAAGCAGTGAATCCACCGGTGCCGGCAAGCGCGGCAAGAAACAGACTTATCGGGCGGAGCAAACCGGCGAAGCAGACAGAGCCGAATCTGATCTTCATTGACAGGCCTGAGGAAAGATTGTCATCTTATTGCAAAACTGTTTCAAGCGTTGTTCGTTGTCAGTGGTCAGTTGCCCATGGTTCGGTCTTAACGTCGAAGGTCTGAAGGTTGAAAGTCCGAAAGTCAAAAGTTTGAAGGTCAGTGAGGTGAACTGTCTTGGTGTCTTGGTGGTTAAATCTTTTCAGGCAAGGAGATTCTATGGCATCCGATCGACCGCCGATCATGCAACTGATTCTGGTTCCATCGATGATCACCCTGCTGATCACCCTGCTGCGATTGGTAGGGGAGATGAAGGGTTGGTCTGAGGTTTTCTTCAAGCGTTCAGCGGGCGGGTTCGGCGCTCTGGTTGGTATTGCGTGGCTTGTGCCCGTGTTCGGGATTTATTTTGCACTCAAGCTTGCCAAGATGGGATTTGAGCCGCGCGGCGCTTTGCGTGCTGTCGGCATCGTGCTGGTCGCGCTGGTTGTGGAAATTGGCGTGGGTCTGGTGCCAATGATTTTCCACGGAGACTATCGCGCTCAGCTCGGATTCATGGCGCTGGGGGCTTTGATCGGGATTCCAATTGCTATCACTGCCTGGCCGGCACTGGGCAAGACTCTTCTGGCCTATGGTTTGGCCGCGCGTGTCCCGGTAATCGTGATCATGTTTTTGGCCATCCGCGGCAATTGGGGAACGCATTACGATGTGGCGCCTCCTGACTTTCCAGCGCTGCCGGTGATGCAGAAGTTCTTCTGGATCGGACTGCTGCCTCAGGCGACGCTTTGGATCGCGTACACGGTGTTGTTCGGAATTATTTTTGGCGCCCTCGCATATGCAGTCGGACGACGGCGCGCGCCGGATCTTGCGCACTCGGCTTGACCGGCTTAATGTCGAAAGCCTCAAAATCGGGAGTTGAACTGACTTGGTGCCTTGGTGGTAAAATTTTTTTGAACCACGAAGACACCAAGAGATTAGCTCACCCTCAGACTTTCGATCTTCCGGACTTCCGACTTAGTAAATGGAAAGCCATTTAGTCGATCGGCTTGCCAGGATCATCTGGGACTACCACCACCTGAACCATTCTCTGGAAAAGGCCGACTGCATTCTGGTGCTCGGGAGCCACGACCTGCGGGTGGCGGAAAGGGGCGCGCAGCTTTATCTGGAAGAGTGGGCTCCACTGATCGTTTTCTCCGGAGGCCTGGGAAACCTCACACGCGGCATGTGGGACGAACCGGAAGCTCAAAAATTTGCCAGGGTTGCCGTGCAGATGGGAGTGCCCGTGGAAAATATTCTGACAGAAGGCAGGTCGACAAATACCGGTGAAAACGTCAGATTTACCCGCAGGCTCCTGGAGGATCGAGGATTGAATCCCGGGAAATTCATTCTGGTACAGAAGCCCTACATGGAGCGGCGCACTTATGCGACTTTCCGGCAGTACTGGCCCCGGAAAGAGTGTATTGTCACTTCTCCGCAGATCCCGTTTGAACAATATCCCAATGCGGGAATCAGCAAGCAGGACGTGATCCACATCATGACGGGAGATCTGCAAAGAATCCGGGAATATCCGTCGCGGGGTTTTCAGATTTACCAGGAGATTCCGCCTGATGTTTGGAATGCATACGAAAAGCTTGTGGAGTTGGGTTATACAAATAACCTTATCGATCGTGCACCATGAGAGTTTCGAAGCTTGGCGCCTTGGTGGTGAAAAAAATTAAACCACCAAGGCACCAAGCCAGATTTTCCACTTCTGTGCCGAAGACCAAGGAGGAGAAATGAAAACATCCAGACGCGATTTTATTAAGACCAGTGCTGCGGTTTCAGGCCTGGTTGGGTTTCCCGCTTCCATTTCGGCGGGTCAGGTTTCGACTCCCAAGGCAACAAAGGGCTTGCGGCTGGGGACGGTGACCTACAACATTGCCAAGGACTGGGACATCGACGCGATTATCAAGAACCTGACCGAAGTTGGAATGGATGCCGTGGAACTTCGGACCACGCACGCTCACGGGGTCGAGATTACGCTTCCCCCGGAGAGGCGACAGTGGGTGCGCCAGCGATTTGAAGAATCGCCGGTCAAGATCGGTGGTCTTGGAACGACATGCGAATACCACGCGGCCGACCCCGCGCTGGTTAAAAAGAACGTCGAAGAAACCAAGCAGTGGATCAAGCTGGCCCGCGACGTCGGATCTCCCTCGGTAAAGGTTCGACCCAACGGGCTGCGCAAGGACGTGCCTGAAGAGAAGACACTCGAGCAGATAGGGAAATCACTGAAAGAGTGCGGAGTCTTTGCCCAGGAGCACGGAATCAAGGTGCAGTTGGAAGTGCATGGACCCGAGACGGCGCGCGTGCCACGGATAGCCAGGATTCTGCAGTATGCAGATCATCACCCCGGCGTGTTTGTCTGCTGGAACTCCAACCAGGACGATCTACTGGATGGCGGCCTGGAAACAAATTTCGGCCTGGTGAAGTCACGCATCGGGCAGGTCCATATGCGGGATCTCTTTGTTGAGGAATATCCCTTCAGGCGCTTGATCCAATTGCTCAGCGGGATGAATTTTCAGGGATACTGTTTTGCCGAAATTCCGTCATCGCAGGATCCCGTTCGGGTGCTGAAGTACTTCCGCGGCCTGTTCCGGGCCTATCAGGGAATCATTTGAGTCCCAGCAGCTTGAGTAAGAATTTTTCCACCACAAAGGCACAAAGATCACAAAATGTCTCACTTTGTGATCTTCGTGTCTTTGTGGTGAAACTTCATAAGCGGATCCGCCAACCCAGTACTAGAAGCGATACCCAACGCCAAAGATGCCATGGTGGGACCGGAATAATGTGCGTGCTGTTCCTGCGGCGACGTTCAGCTCCGGATGAACGCGGGTAAGCTTGTACTCGGCAAAAGCGTACGCTCTTGGGCCCAGACGGATCTCGGTGCCGGCTGCAAGCTGGAAGGCAAGACCGGACAACTGATACCTTTCCCGGCGGAGTCCTTCAACGGTGCTCTCCGGATGTGCAAGCGCCGGCCCCAGGCCGGCTCGAGCGGTCAGTGAAATCGTCCGCCGCGCAATCGGATAGCGCGTTACTGCGTTGACAAGCAGAAAATTCAAGCCGTGGGAAACTGAGAAACTCTGCAGGATACTGCGCAGAGGAAGCTGCCCGCTGACGGCCAAACCGTTCCTTCGCCCGGCGGCGACGACCGGCATATCCGTCTTTGCGTATGCCTTTGCATGAATGAATTCGCCTTCCAGACCAAAGGCAGGAGCGGCAGAAAAGTAACACCCGATGCGGCCCCCGTAGTAGAGGGGGCCGGTAAAAGATTTACCCTCGTAATGCACCGGAGAAAGCAGCAGTTCTGTATCACGCCCGGGTTGCCGCAGCAGGATGGAATTGCTGTCGCTGTGGTTTGCTCCCAGGAAAACGCCCGCCGTCCATTCCCCGCGCACCGAAGCAGATCCGGCGACGTAGAAAAGAGTCACTACTATTGCCAGACGACGCTTCATATTTTTTAAGGTCGAAGGGGTGCCTCCATAGTCAGTACCGCGGGCGTCAGCCCGTGAGAAACACTTTGAACCGCCAAGAACGCTAAGAACGCTAAGAATTTCTTTTTCGGTCCGGCAGTTTAAATGTTACCGCACTTTACACGTGACACTTCTTCAGAACTTTCAATTGCTTGCACTCAGCCGGTTGTTCGGACCCACGATGAGCTCAGCGTTCTTGGCGTTCTTCGCGGTTCAAGCTTAAGCGCCATTCAGGCAATGCAACACAATCCGGCAAGTTTCGTTTAATATGGAAGGAGTTGCACTCACCGAGAGGAAAAATGAAGCGCCTGATAATTCTTTCATTATTGCTCGTCTGTTTGTTGCTGGCTGGTTTTTCCGCCGCGTCCCTTGAGCCCGACTGGCCCCAGTGGCATGGGCCGACACGCTCCGGTCTGTCGTCCGATACCGGCCTGATGAAATCCTGGGCGCCCAGCGGGCCGCCGCTTGCCTGGTCAATAGCCAATCTTGGCGCGGGCTACGGGTCACTCGCGATCAAGGGCGACCGCATTTTTGTGCAAGGTACACGCGGCAACGAAAGTGTGGTGCATTGTTTGAACCGCGCCGATGGAAAGTCCGTGTGGACCGTTAAAATGGGCCCAACGCTGCCGCAGGACCGCGGAAACGGCCCGCGAGGAACACCCACTGTCGACAATGATCGGCTTTACGCGCTGACGGAAAATGGCGATCTGGCCTGTCTGAAAACCGCGGACGGCTCGACGGTCTGGACCCGGAACATCCTGCAGGATTTCAACGGTGAGAATCCGAACTGGCAGATCAGCGAATCCCCTCTGGTTGATCAGAATCGGTTAATTGTGACGCCCGGAGGACAGCAGGCCGGCATCGTGGCGCTCGACAAAATGACCGGAAAGACGATCTGGACTGCCCGCGAATTGAGCGATCCGGCTGCCTATTCGTCCTGCCTGGCAGAGGACGTGGGAGGTATACGCACGATTATCGGATTTACTTCACGCGCCGGTGTAGGCGTGCGCGCTTCCGACGGAAAACTGATGTGGCGCTATGAACCGGTAGCCAACCGCACCGCGAACGTCGCCACTCCTGTCTTTCATGACAACAAGGTCTTTTACACGTCGGCTTATGGAACCGGCTGCGCGCTGCTGGGTCTGACGGCGGAGAAAAACGAACAAGTGAAAGCGAGCGAGATTTATTTCAATCGCGATATGAAAAACCATCACGGCGGTGTGGTGCTGGTCAAGGATCATCTCTATGGTTATTCGGACACCATTCTCACCTGCATGGAATTTGCGACCGGCAAAGCAGTTTGGAGAAATCGCAGTGTCGGAAAGGGAAGCTTGACCTACGCCGATGGCGATCTGTACCTGTTGAGTGAAAACAACGTGGTGGGCCTGGCTGTTGCCGCCCCGGAGGGTTATCAGGAAAAAGGGCGCTTCCAGATTGAAGATCAAGGACGCCCCAGTTGGGCGCATCCGGTTGTAGTCGGCGGCAAGCTTTACATTCGCAATCAGGGAAAACTTTACGCGTACGATGTCCGCGCCAAGTAAGTCGTTCAGTCTTCCAGTCCGTCAGTCTGTCAAAGACTGAACGACTGAACGACTGAACGACTGACAGACTCACTTTCCCCGGTACGTGATCCACATCGGCGAGACCCAGACGATTTCGCCGTCCTGCTGTTCTCCCCGGACATAGTAATAGCTCGTCTTTCCCGCCTGCGCAGCCGTGTCCATCCAGGTGAATTCCACTCTGGCCGTCTTCGGCTCATGGCTGTAGACGTAGCGGTTGTCTTTGACCACGTGCACCTTGGCGAACGGGGCGGTTCCCATCAGCTTAACGGTAAGCGATGGTTTGTCGCTGGTTTCAAACTGTTCGCCCATCAGGTGATTGCCGCTGCGCACGTCTGCCAGGATGTCGTCTGTGGCGCCGTAGACATGGCGCTTCTTGAAAGCTTCCAGCAGAGCCTCACGCGTCGGCGCCGTTGTAAACAAGTTGCAGTAGCTCATGTGCGTCGAAATATGGTCTGAACTGGCTTGAAATCCAAGACGGTACCCTCTATCCAGAAGCGCAAGCGAAACAAAACCTTTGGGCCGCCAGCCGCCGATGGAATCTTTCTCGTTGTTCGATCTGGGAGCATCTGGCATTTCATAGTTCTGCCGGTCTCCCTGGTAGATCTCCACCAGTGGCTCGAGGAGCGGATCATTGTCGCGCCAGTCCGTGCCCATATTGGTGGCGCTGGTGTGTGAAGCGACGATGCCGTTGAAGTGCCGCAAATAATCATAGAGCATTCGGGTGTCGGGCGCGCCGCCGGCAATCGTGTCATCTTTAACCTTGGGCAGTCGCGGCAGCGTGCGAACGCCTCGTTGCGCAAAGATAACGTTCCGGTGCCCCTCCGGATAAGCCACGCTCCGCTCGTAATTGAACATTGGAGTAAACACTCCCGTCAGCAGAAAGATATCCGTGAGCTTTTGCGTCGTCCACCAGCTGTATTCCCTGCCAAACCCGTTGTCGTGGTCGCAACAACCGATCCAATCGAGTGCCGCGGCATCCAGCGCGTAACGCCAGGCGTCCCAGATGGAGCCATCCCGCCCCGCGTCCATCGAAATTTCCGTGTGGCGATGAAACTCCCCGCGTACAATGCGATATTCCACGCCGTCCACGCGTGCGCGATACTCACGGAGCGCGCGGACATTCGATCTCCCGGCGGGCATATTTGTTCCGGGATCCTCGCCAGGCGCGGCTTCCAGCCGGGCCTGACTAACGGAAGTCCCCAGGACAATGGTCGAAGCGTAAAGATCGTTATTGTACGGATCCTGCCGCATCCCGAATTGCTGTGCCGGGATATCGGACCTTCGGAGTGAAGCGTCGAACTTTTGCCGGCTGTCGGAAGAACGGATAATCATGACTTCTCCCGGAGCGCCGGCCGCCAGCGCCGGCCGGTTGTCCAGCAGGTTATCGCTGTGGTTAAGAAAGATCGGGTTGGACCATGAGTTGCCGTCGAACGAGACCACATTCTCAAACCAGACCGTCCCGAGTGCAGTCCACCAGATCGGATGAGCAGTACGATATGCAAGCCAAATGCGACCGCTGCGATCCGACAGGAGTCGCGGGTAACTGTTGAGGGGCCGCGGCGGAATCACGGGGATGCGGCTGGTGGGGCGATTCTTTGCAAGAGAAGGATCGGGCTGCGGATCCTTGTGCGCGTCACTTTGTCGAGCGTTGGAGTCCACTTTTCGGTCTGGAACGCCGGGCAGCACGGCATCCAGATTCCCAGGGATGAAGGCCTTACCCCCTTGCCACACCTTCAAGCGAATCCAGCGGCCCTGATAAAGCCCGATGCCTGTTGTTTCATAGGCTCCGAAGTCTTTTCCCCACGCCTCATCGGATTCCTCCCAGGCAAGCCAGAGCCGTCCGGAAGGATCATAAGCAACTGTCGGGTACGCTTCATAGCGGCTGGTGTTTGCCGCAGGCTGCTCGGCTCCGGGTTTTCCGGCGCTGTCAAATGAGCGGAAGTATACGTCGTAGTTTCCACTTCGATAACTGTCCCACGCCACAGTGACCTGACCGGAAGGCGAAGCCGCAATCGCCGGGTTCCATTCATTTGCCGCCGAGGCTGCGACTGGTATGGCCGCGGAAAAGGCGTCCCCCTCCTGGCGTGCCGCGTGGATCTGAAAATGCCCGTGGCGAAATGCCTGCCAGGCTATCCACACACGCCCGGCAGAGTCGGTGGCCGCAACCGGCAGGATGTCAGGACCGGCATCCGTGGTCAGACGCACCGTGCTCCCTCCTTTTTCACCCTGGAAAGGCCGCGCATAAAGATCAAAGTTGGCGCCGCTGTTCGCTGTCCAGCAAACCCACACACGTCCCGAGCCGTCAATGCCAACCGCCGGCCTGTAAAGGTCGCCACGTGCCTCGGAAACCGGGATCGGATTCGACCAGGAGCCCTTGGAGTATCGCATCAGAAAGATCTGATCTCCTCCGGCGGGTTCCGCCAATTCGCTGAAATTTTTAGGCGCTTCGCCCAGCGCCATGCGAATACCGGCGAATTTTGGATTGATGGAGAACTGCATGAATGCGATCCAGATATTGCCGGCCGCATCCACTGCGGCAGCCGGGTAATCCTGATCGTCTCGCGAGCGGGTCAACTGCATGGTGACGGGAATGCGGTCGACCATTGCCCGGCCGTCGAGAAATTTTGTTATCTGGCCATATTGGATGTCGGCGGCGCGAAACTGAAAGTCTCCCTGGGCTGTTTTTACGCGCACTTCGGAATTCGGTTTTAGGTTCTTGAAGGTTGCAATGATGCCATTCGCCACAAAAGGCTGAGCCGGCTGAGGCGGCGGCTGCCCCGGCTGCTGTGCCGCTTGTGCGGGCTGCCGAGCCGTCTGCGGTGCGGCCTGGGGCGCCTGTGGTGCAGACTGCGGCGCCTGTGGTGCGGGCTGTTGCGGCGGTGGTACGGGCTGTGGCGCCTGTGGTGCGGGCTGCTGCGCCGTTTGCTGTGTGGTTGCAGCCTGAGGCTGTTGCGGTTGCTGGCGCTGCGCTCCAAAGGCGCGCGCACGATGGGTGGCGATTTTCCAACTGCTGTTTTGCAGGCTGTCGCCGTCGTCAAATCGCCATGGTTCCAGACGTTCCAGCTTGCCGTCTTTCACTGAAATGGAGCCGTCCCATGATTTGCTCTCCGCATCGGTAAGACCGAGAAGAATCCGGAATGACGCTTCTCCGGCCGCGCCCGTTGCGCCGCGCGAAGAGTCGCCGGTCGCCGTCTGGCCGGCGGCGGTGCCCGCGGAAAGGGCCGCTCCGGAAAACATGCCTGCGTAGTGCATCAACGCAAGCAGTGCAAGGGACAGCGTCAGAATGATCGCAAGGCGGGAGATTCTGAACATAAGAATCCTCCAGTTTTGTGGCGCGGTTTGGAGATCCCGCGCATTATTTTGGCGAAAGATGAACTGAACGGGACGTTGACATTTTCCGATTCCGGCGGGCTTGGATCAAGGGAATTCCTTCGTCAAGGGTTTTTGCCACAAAGCCACAAAGATTCTACGGGCTCATGAGAAGTGTAACTTCCGTGCATGCCCGATCATGGCTGGGAAGGTTTCACTTCACGCTGAATCCAGATCTTTGTGGCTTTGCGGCTTTGTGGCCAACCCAAATGCCGCTCGGACCGTAACCGGCTCGATGCAGACCGATGCGATCAAATTCAGGATTGCCGTTCCGAAGACAAGTGCCGAGTAGCCGGGGTGAGCGGTGGCAATTCCTGCCGCCGCTCCGACCAGCGCCAGAATGATAATCCAATCCATGCCGCGCACCCACGGAGTCACCCGCCGCATCTGCACCGGAAAAACGTCTGGATAAAACTGCGCGACAAACCAGAGATGGAGTCGCAATATCCCGGCCGTGAGCGCCGGAGCCAGCACGCCGAAGAACAGAAACACACCCCACCTGTCAACGTACCAGGGGCGTATTTTCCATTGTGTGTAAACCAGCATCGTGTAAAGCAGCACCACCCAGCCCTGGTGGAATCTCCACCACCAGAATGGCGTCAGGCTTCGGGAAACGGCGCTTGTCGCCGCCGGCGCGATTGTACCGGACTCTCTGCGCAAAATTGAACCGGAAGCTGGAGGCACAGCAACCAGATCCCAGACCCTTTCCAGGTCAGAGACCAGATCCGCCGTGGACGAGTAACGTTCGACCGGTTTCTTGCGAAGGCACTTCTTTAGAACCTGGTCCAGTTCGTCCGGCATCGATGGATTTCGATCACGCAGCAGCGCCGGCTCGGCAGTCAAAATGCGGACCGTGATGGAAGCGGGCGTGGAGCCCTGGAACGGGTGCACGGCCGATGCCAGCTCGTACAACAAAATGCCGAGAGAAAAAAGATCGGTTCGAAAATCGATGGAGTGCCCCTCAATCTGCTCCGGTGACATGTAAGGGACGGTGCCCACGATAGCACCGGTGACAGTGAGCCGCTCAGTCTCCTTAAAGAAGCGCGGATCGAGGTGAGCCAACCCGAAATCCAGAATCTTAATACCGCCGTCCCGGCAGCGAATAACGTTTTCCGGTTTCAGGTCGCGATGCACAATTCCCGCCTGGTGCGGCACTACCAGCGCCCGCGCGATATTCAGAGCCGTTTGCACCAGCTTGTCGGGGGCAAGTGGTCCGTTTTCAATTTCCCTTCGCAGCGTCTCGCCCTGCACGTACTCGTAAACGATCAACAGGTCGTTTCCCGCCTCTTCAATGTCGTACACCGCTGCGATGCCGGGATGCGAAAGTTGTGCTGCAGCGCGCGCTTCCTGCTTCAGGCGCTGGCGAAGATGGGCATCATGCGTGGCGTGAGGCGGCAGTGCCTTGAGAGCCACGTTGCGTCCCAACCGCATATCTTCGGCCAGGTAAACCACTCCCGCCCCGCCTTCTCCCAGCTTCTCAATTACCCGGTAATGTGAAATAGTTTGGCCGATCATGTTGCAAGTTATCAGGAGCAAGAGTTACCAGTACATTCAAGTGATAATTTAACCCGAGCAAGAGTTACCAGTGGAGCAGGAGTTAGCATCGAGCACCAACCGGTAATTCTTGCCTCGGTCAACTTGTCACTTGCCAGATACGAAGCTCTGCGAGACTCCGCGTGCTTTGCGGCTCTGCGGTGAAAGCGGTTAACTATGCTGCGACTCCAGCGGTCACATCGCAACTTAACACTGCATCCACAGTTTCAACATGCAGCCGGACTATTGCGCCTGATCGGGCTGCTATCACGTGACTGGTGAAGTCGCAGCAGCGGCCGACCTGCGCGGAATGCCGACGTTGAAACTGTTCAATATGTTAACGGATATTGCGGAAAGCACAAAGCTGGTCTGGAGCGTGCAGGCAGACGGGCAAAATTTTTGAGGCCGGAAATGAAAAATGACAGTCAGCAAGCACGACCTGTGTCCAGCAGCGTTACCACTACTCTGCACGCTTCGTCTCGGCGCAGGTTCCTGAAACTCGGCTGCGCTTTGATCGCGTCACGCTGGGTTCCGTCACCGCCGCTCTGGGGCAGAGTCGCTGAGGAAAATTCGGGCGTGGTCGTCAACGATATCCATTCCCAGTTGAATGCCACCCGCGTCGATCAAATTCTCAAGCCCCAATCCGTCGATGAACTCGGGTCCATTCTGCGCAGCCGGCAGGGAAAAGCGATCAGCATTGCCGGTGGGCGCCACGCCATGGGGGGCCAGCAGTTTGGCGAAAAAAATATTCTTCTGGACATGCGGAGCATGCGTCGAGTGCTCGGGTTTGACGCAGAGCGAGGCCTCGTCGAAGTCGAATCCGGCATTGAATGGCCAGAGCTTCTTCAGTACCTCGATAACGTCCAGCAGGGAAGAGAACAGCAGTGGGGCATTATCCAAAAACAAACCGGTGCAGACCGGCTCAGTATCGGCGGAGCCTTGGCGTCCAACGTCCACGGTCGCGGCTTGAAATTTCGTCCGATCATTGAAAACGTGGAATCATTCACTCTGCTCGACGCCGCCGGGTCGCTGCGGCGCTGCAGTCGGGAAGAGAACGGCGAATTATTTCGCGCGGCGATCGGCGGCTACGGTCTGTTTGGGATCATTACTTCGGTGCAATTGCGCCTCTGGCCGCGCAAGAAGGTGCAGAGGATCGTGGAAATTCGGGCAATCAAGGACATCCCGGCAGCCTTTGAGCAGCGTATCCGCGATGGTTATCTGTATGGTGACTACCAGTTTGCCACCGACAGCAAGCGCGACAGCTTCCTCGGGCGCGGGGTCTTTTCGTGCTACCGCCCGGTGGATCCTTCCACTGCTTTGACCAAGAATCCGACGCGGTTCAATCCTGAGGACTGGGCGCGCCTGACCTATTACACGCACAAGTACAAGCAACGCGCCTTTGACTTTTACACCAAACGGTATCTGGAAACATCCGGGCAGGTCTACTGGGCTGACTCACAACTGTCGGGCGCTTATGTGGACAACTACCATGAGGAGGTGGATCGAAAGCTCCACGCCAAAGTGAAGGGAACTGAAATGATCACGGAAATTTACGTGCCGCGGGCCTCCCTGCTGTCTTTCATGGAACAGGCGCGCTCTGCCTTGAGGGAGCACAATGCCAATCTCATCTACGGCACCGTTCGTCTCATTGAAAAGGATGACGAGAGTTTCCTGCCCTGGGCAAAGGAGCGCTATGCCTGTATCATTTTTAATCTGCATACCACGCACAATCCTGAGGGAATCGAGAATTCAGCCCGGGCTTTCCGCGCCTTGATTGACCTCGGCATTCGTCATGGGGGCAGCTACTATCTGACCTATCACCGGTACGCCACCAGGCAACAGGTGGAAACTTGCTATCCGGAATTCCCGCAGTTTCTTCAACTGAAGTTGCAATACGATCCCCAGGAGGTCTTCCAAAGCACCTGGTATCGGCACTACAAGTCGATGTTTCTGGCGTAGTGAAATTAATTTCGTGATTTCTGGTGGTCGCCGGTTTAGTTATGCATGAACCACCAGGACAACAAGCAAACGATCGAGCCCGTACCCTATTCATTAGACCAGATAGCAAGACAGGTTGTTAGTGCGGCCTGCAATGTGCATTCATCGCTGGGGCCGGGCCTCCTGGAGAGCGTCTACGAAGCATGTTTGGCCCATGAAGTAGGCAAACGAGGTCTGTCGGTACGGAGACAGGTGCCTGTACCGGTAAATTACGACAACGTGCGCCTGGATCTGGGATTTCGCTTAGATTTGGTGGTTAAGGAGGCATTGATTGTAGAGATCAAGGCAGTGGATGCACTGCATCCCGTGCACTACGCTCAAATGATCACTTACCTGAAACTTACGAACCTTCGCCTCGGGCTATTGATCAATTTCAATGTTCCCTTGATCAAAGAAGGAATTCATCGAATAGCCTTGTAGAATGTTAAGCTAGCTGGGTGTCTTGGTGGTTCATTTTTTTTACCACCAAGACACCAAGCTAGCCAATAAAGTTTCCAGTAACCTCGGCAGTGACTCAAGACCCCGAATTCTGATATCTTCTCTCCACATCCATCTCCTGGAGGTCACCTATGTCCAAGGAAAGTTTTACTCGGAGAGATTTCATCGCAGGCATCACGGCGGCCGGGACCGCCACATCCCTTTCGGCGGCAGCAGGAGGCGCATCACAACCTTTGGTTGTTCACAGCTATCCCGTAGTCGCGATGAAAGCCCCGGATTCCATAAGAATCGTATGTGCGGAAAAGCTCACCCCCGAAGAAGCGGAGAAAATCCGTTCGGCCGGGAAGGGGGTTGATCTGGTTCTGGTGAAAGACAGATCAGAACTGGCGGTTCAGGCTCCAAACGCGGACGTGATCTTCGGGACTCCCGATGCCGCCGTCATCGCCAATGCAAAGAGGCTTCAGTGGGTGCAGCTCTGGCACGCCGGTGTTGAGACGGTCCCGAAGGAGGTGATGGACCACGCGAGTGTAATGACCAACATGCAACGCGTGTTTGCGCCCGTGATAGCGGAAACCGCCTTCGGTCTCTTACTGGGTCTTACTCGCGGACTGGTGCAGACTTCCATCCCCGCTTTCAGTGAAAAAAAATGGAAGCGCGGCGATGCGCAGCTCGACGATCTGTATCACAAGACGATGGGCTGCGTCGGTATGGGCGGAATCGGATCGGAGATCGCGCGGCGCGCCCATGACGGGTTCGGCATGCGAGTTCTCGCCACGGACGCCAAGCCGCTTCCCAAGCCTTACTTTGTAGCAGAGTTGCATGAGCCAGGTTGGCTGATGGAAATGGTGCCTCAAGTGGATGTGCTTGTAAGCTGCGCTCCGCTGACACGGGAAACGCGCCATCTTTTCAATGAGTCAGTATTCCGCAAAATGAAGCCGACCGCGTATTTCATCAATATGACGCGCGGCGGGCTGGTTGATCAGACCGCCCTGGCGCGCGCCTTAAAAGAGGGTTGGTTCCGCGGGGCCGGGCTCGACACCACCACGCCCGAACCGCTCCCCTCTGAAGATCCCTTGTGGAACACTCCGAACCTGGCGATCACGCCTCACAATTCCGGCCAAGCCCCGATTCGCCAGGTGCGGATCATCGCTCTGGTGGCTGAAAACGTGCGGCGCTACACCAACGGTTTGCCGCTGTTGAACGTGGTGGATAAGACAAGGGGATATTGAAAGGCCGGAAGGCGGAAGGCGGAAGGCGGAAGGCGGAAGGCGGAAGGCGGAAGGCGATAAAGCCGACGACGTCTACGTGCACGTGACACCTCAACGTCCACGTCTACGATTACGTCCTCATATGGTAACCTTGGGCAACGCGTCAGCGTCGACGTTGTCGTGGACCTTGACGTGTCACGTGCACGTGGTCGGTCGTTTTTCGCTTTCCGCTATCGCTTTGTGCCGGAGTGACACTTCCAGATCGATTAAGAATCTTCGTGGCTTCGTGGCGATTACCCGAAGGATCACTTCTCCGCAGAAAGCGCCGCTTCCCAAACCAGCATTGCTTTCTTGCGCGCCGCCCCCCAGCGATAGTTACCCACAATTCCTGATTTTCGAATCACCCGGTGGCAAGGGACCAGAAATGCGACCGGATTCGAGCCTACAGCCGTGCCTACGGCGCGAGAGGCCGAGGCCTGTCCCACCGCCTGGGCCAGATCTTCATAGCAGCAGACCTGACCGGAAGGAATGCGGAGAAGCGCTTCCCAGACTTTGATCTGAAAGTTCGTCCCCTTGAGAAAAAGAGGCACCTTTTGCCTTCCGGGTTCGAAAATCTTCTGCGCGAAAGATCGGGTGGCCATTGCGTCCTCTATCAGCCCGGCTCCCGACCAGCGATCTCTCAAGTCCGCGAGGGCTTCCTTTCTCTCCCCGGGACAGAAGGAGAGGCCACAAATCCCTCTCTCTGTGACTGACAGCAGGCATTCGCCAAACGGAGAGTCATGAAACCCATAGCGGATCCGCAACCCGGCGCCATTCCGCTTGAATTCCGCCGGTGTTACGGCCTCGATTGTTACAAACAGATCATGCAGCCGTCCGGGCCCTGAAAGACCCGCCTGATAAGCGGTATCCAGCAGGTCACGGGATTCCTGCAGCAGCCCTTTTGCATATTCGACGGTCAAAAACTGCAAAAACCGTTTCGGGCTTATGCCCGCCCAGCGCTTGAACAGCCGCTGGAAGTGGAAGGGGCTCAATCCTGAATTGCCGGCGATTTCTCCCAGGCTTGGTTGTTGTTGGAAATTTTGCTCGATATAACGAATCGCGCTCTCGATTCGGGAGTAATCAGAGGAGAGACTCATACCTGACCGTGAAATGTTGCGGCTTGTGGCAGCAGTTTGCAATTGCATATTGAAACCTCTCTAAAAAGATTCGACGCAGGTAAAATAGCGAATCAAGCCGCTTTTCTGCCACCCGATTCTTGCTGTCCAGGGAAATACTTATTCACCACAAAGGTTGGGAGTGGAGAGACGGCCTGAGGGCCGTCTCAGCTTGGCAGTTGGCTCGACATGACAAAGGCCACGACGCCCTTGGCGCAGCTTTGCTACGCCCGAGACGGCCCTCAGGCCGTCTCTCCATTCCCAACCTTTGTGGTGAATAAGCTTTTCCGGGTTTCGCTAATCAGCGGGCGCCAGTTCCCGAATCCAGATGTTGCGATAACGCACCGGATTTCCATGATCCTGGAGCGAGATCGGCATCTTGTCGGGATGCACTTTGTAGGGCGGGCGCTGCTGGTGTGCGGTGGGGCCCATCAACTCGACGTTGTCCTGAACAAGGACGCCATTGTGGAGGACGGTCTCCCGCGCCGGCTTGAGGAGCTTGCCGTCCTTATCGAAACGTGGAGCGTGGAAAATAATATCGTAGGTCTGCCACTGTCCGGGAGGACGGGATGCGTTTACCAGGGGCGGGTATTGTCCATAAATCGCGGCGGCCTGGCCGTCCGGATAAGTCTTGTTCTGGTAAGAATCCAGAACCTGCGTCTCGTACTGCTTCATCAGAAAAACTCCGCTGTTGCCTCGGCCCTGGCTTTCTCCCCTGGGAGGCGTGGGAGTCGCGAATTCGACGTGGAGCTGGCAATCGCCAAACGACTGGCTGGTGACGGCATACCCTGTCCCTCTGACGGATTCCATATAGCCGTTCTCCGCCTTCCACTTTGTCGGTTCGCCGCTCTCACTTCTCCATTGCGTCAGATCCTTGCCATCAAACAGGACAATTGCATCGGAAGGAGCGAGGCCGGCCGCTTCCTGCGTGCTCGCTGTCGGCGGACTGATCACCGGCGGCTGCGGTCGATCCATGTCATGAATCTTCCATTCCTTTTCCTTCGATACCGCAAAGCTGGCAAGGGCTGCCGCGCTCACGAGCAGCAAAACCGCAAGCACAGCCAGCCGGGTAGGGGTCGCAAATGGTTTAGACATGGGGCCTCCTCTGTTGGACTTTAAGTTATTGCGTGTCGGGAATCCGAGTCTAACTTAATGGCGGGAAAGCTTCAATGCGGAATGCGGAATGCGGAATACGGAATAAAAGCTGTCAGTTGTCCGTTGTCCGTCGTCAGTTGTCCGTTGTCGGTTGTCTGCGGTGCGGGTACAACCTCACAACATCGTTGACACTTTAACCTCACAACATCGTTGACACAATTGAACAGGGCAGAATGGGGTCTTTGAGGAGATCACAGGATGCCCTGGGCAGAGAGGTCGACGATGGAAGAACGGATGCGATTTGT
>DASXQR010000038.1:0-9998 GCA_036507075.1 Acidobacteriota bacterium
CCGGCAAGTGGTCAGCAGCGACCCGCTGCACGACCAGCGCGCATTCTTCGGGGTAGTACGCGTGAGCAGGGATTTCTTCAAATCCTCCAGCGTCGGCCTGATCTACGTGGACCGCGAATTTTCCGGCGACCTGGCGGGGCGCAACCTTTCGAGCATCCCGGTCTCTGCGCGCGCCAATTTCAATCGTGTCGGCGGCGTGGATGGGAGGTTGCAGTTCAGCCAGAGCTGGGTCGCCGGATTTCAAGCTGTCGCCAGTTCGACCAAGTTCCTCGACGGCACGCGCATCGCCGGGCCCGCCTATCAGGCTTCTCTCAGCCGGCGCGGGCGCAAGTTCAACGCCGAAGTTGGCTTTGGTGACGTCAGTCCAGGCTTCGAGACCCTGCCGGGATTTGTTCCGCGCAAGGATGTTCGAAGTGTGAGCGGAGTAGTGAGCTACCGTTGGTGGCCCGAGCGCCGCCTGCATTCCTGGGGTCCCACCTTCATCGTGGACCGGGTGTGGGACCATGCCGGCACGCGCCTGAACTGGATTGCTCTGACGGAGTTGAGCTTCAATTTCGCGGCGCAAAGTTCTTTTACGCTTTTCTACGCGCCGGAAAACGAGCTGTTCCGCCCGAAGGATTTTCCCGGCCTCACCTCCAATCTGGATTTTCACCGCACCACGCGCGGCTTTGCCTTTTCCACGAGCCTACTGAAACAGGCCACGCTCTCGAGCGAGTTCCGCTTCGGCCAGCGGGTGAATATTGACCCGCCGGCCGGCCAGCCGCCCGAGCTGGCCAAGCGCACGAGCGGCAACGTCACGCTCACCCTGCGGCCCGTCTACCGCCTGCGGATTGATAATACGTATCTCCTCTTCCGTCTGACCGACCGCGCAAATCATTTGAGCGTCTTCAACAATCACATTCTGCGCTCGAAATGGAATTGGCAATTCAACCGCGAGATGTCTATGCGCGTCATCCTTCAGTACAATGCGCTGCTGGCCAACCAGCTCAACACCTCGCTCGAAACAACCAAGAATTTCAATGCCGATCTGCTATTCACCTACCTGTTGCATCCCGGCACGGCGCTGTACGTCGGCTACAACTCGAATCTTCAGAATATTGACGTCGTGCCGTGCGCGCTGCCGGCCACGTGCTCCACGCAGGTCGTCCGCACGAACCGCTTTATCAATGACGCCCGCGGTTTCTTCGTGAAGTTTTCCTACCTGTTCCGCTTTTAGGCACAGGCTACAAGGCTGTGCTACGGCACGCAAAATTCCGGTATAATCAGTCAGGGAGTTTCCCCACCGTTGTTCCGGTTTCCGAGGAGATCAATTTGATTGCCCGATATACCCGTCCGGAGATGGGCCGCGTCTGGAGCGACGAAAACCGTTACGCCAAGTGGCTGGAAGTGGAACTGGCGGCGACGGACACGCTCGCGGACATGAGTCGCGTACCGCGCGGCGCCGCGGCGGCGCTGCGCAGCCGGGCCAAGGTGGATGCGGCGCGCATCAACGAACTCGAGGCGCGCGTCAAGCACGACATCATCGCCTTCACCATGCAGGTCGGCGAATCCGTCGGCGACCCCGAATCCGCGCGCTGGCTGCACTATGGGCTGACCTCCAACGATGTGGTGGATACGGCGCAAGCGCTACTCATCCGCGAGGCGTCGCAAATCATCGCGCAAGGCTTGGAAAATTTCGGCGAAGTGCTCCAGCAGCGCGCGCTGGAATTCAAGGACACGCCACAAATCGGCCGCACGCACGGCGTTCATGCCGAGCCGATTACGTTCGGCCTGAAGCTGGCCCTCTGGTACGCGGAAAACCGCCGCAACCTCGCGCGCTTTCGCGAAGCGGCGAAACAAATGGCCGTGGGAAAAATTTCCGGCGCAGTGGGTAATTGCTCGCACCTCGGCCCGGATGTTGAAGAGCAAATCTGCAAGCGGCTGGGCCTGGAAACGGCGGCGATTTCTTCGCAAGTCCTGCAGCGCGACCGCCACGCGCATTACGTCGGCACGCTCGCGCTCATCGCGGCGTCGCTCGAAAAAATCGCGCTGGAAATCCGCCACCTGCAGCGCACGGAAGTGCGCGAAGCCGAAGAGCCGTTCAGCGGAGAGCAGCGCGGCAGTTCGGCCATGCCGCACAAGCGCAACCCGGTGGGCTGCGAGCAAGTGTGTGGCTTGGCACGAGTGGTACGGGCCAACGCGCAGGCCGCGCTGGAAAATGTTGCGCTGTGGCACGAGCGCGACATCTCTCACAGCTCCGTCGAGCGCGTGATTCTGCCGGACTCGACGATTCTGGTGGACTACATGCTCGCGCGCATGACCGCCATCGTTGGCGAGATGCGCGTTTTTCCGGAGCGCATGTTGCGCAACCTGAATGCCACGCAGGGCCTCGTCTTTAGCGGCCAATTGCTGCAGGACCTGGTGGAGAAGGGCATGCCGCGCGAGGAAGCGTACAAGACGGTGCAGGAACATGCCATGGCCGCGTGGCAGACTGAGACCAGCTTCCGCGACCGCATCGCCGCCGACCTGCGCATCGCCATGTTCCTGGACGCCACTGCGCTGGCGAACACGTTTGACTTGCAGCGCCAGCTTCGCCACGTGGACGCGCTCTTTCGTCGCGTCTTCGGCTGAAGGGGCTCCGCCGGAGAGGCAGGCGCTACGCGAAATGCCTGAAGACGTGTCCGGATGCCGCGCCAGCTAACCGGAACACCCCAAACTCAAAGAGTGGTTGACATCGTTAGCGGCTAGTGATATTTCTCTTCTGCGCAATCCCCCTTCCTGCGCTGTAAACCCTCGGTTTGCCGCAAGGCGGAGTTGTCTTCACGCCTTACCTCTCATCGGCTCTCCGGGCCCTAAACCAAAACAGAATTGAGGCCGTGCCATGTTTGCAACGAACGGGCGCCAGGCGCATGTCCTGGTGGCGGACGATAGTGCCGCCAACCGCGAACTCCTTTCCGACATGTTGAAGCCGTTCGGACACAGGGTCACGTGTGTCGCAGACGGGGAAGAAGCGCTCCAGGTCCTGCGGAGCGAGCCGGTGGATCTGGCCCTGCTGGACGTGATGATGCCGCGGAGCACTGGTTTTTCCGTGTGCCGCGCCGTCAAATCCGATCCCGCCACGTGCCTCACGCCGGTGGTGCTGGTCACCGGCCTCTCCAACGTGGAAGACCGCATCCAGGGAATCGATTCCGGCGCCGACGATTTTCTGAACAAGCCGGTGCGCAAGGAAGAATTGCTGGCGCGCGTGCGCTCATTGCTGAAGCTGAAACATTTTACGGATGAGCTGGAAAACGCGGAAACGGTTCTGTTCAGCCTGGCGCTCAGCATCGAAGGCAAGGACCCCTATACGCACGGACACTGCGAGCGCCTCTCTCAATATTCGGTGGCACTGGCCGAGCGCGTTGCGCTTTCTGAGACCGATCGCGTGGCGCTGCGCCGGGCGGGAGTTGTCCACGACATCGGCAAGGTGGCCGTCCCCGAGCAGATTCTGCTCAAGCCGGGCCCGCTTACCCCCGAAGAGCGCGCCATCATGGAGCAGCACCCGGTCATCGGCGAACGCATCTGCTCGCCGTTGCGTTCCTTCCGCGAAGTGCTGCCCATCATCCGCCACCACCACGAAAAAATGGACGGCAGTGGCTACCCGGATGGCTTAAAGGGCGAACAAATTCCCGTCACCGCGCGGGTGATGACGATTGTGGACATCTTCGATTCGCTCACTACGGACCGGCCTTATCGCGCGAGCCTCTCGCCGGAGGAAGCCTTCCGCATCATGCACGAAGAAGCCCAGCGCGGCTGGTGGGACGCCAACCTGTTCGAGGAGTTCCGGCGGCTGACCGCTCTAAGCACTCGAATCCAGAGGGAACCGACTAAGTCAGCAACTAATGTCTGAGGTGCTGCGAGAAGGAATGCGATTCGGAGGATTGCACAATGTCCAAGAAATCTCATGTGTTGCAAAGGTATTCGCTGGTGCTCTTTCTGACCGTTTCCGTGGGGACTCTGCTTGCCCAAGGATCCCCAAGTCAAGGTCACAAGACGCGGGATCTCACGCGCCTTAGCCTGAAAGAACTGGCGAACTTGGAAGTGACAACGGTGGGGAAGAAACCTCAGCCTGTTGTTCAGACAGCGGCTGCCATCAGTGTGTTGACGGCAGAGGAAATTCGACGTTCGGGTGCGACGAGCATTCCTGAGGCGCTGCGGTTGGTGCCGGGAGTACAAGTGGCGCGTATTGACTCCAACAAATGGGCGATCGGTGTCCGCGGTTTTGCTAGCCGACTCTCACGCTCCATGCTCGTGCTGATTGACGGTCGAAGTGTGTACACACTTTTGTTCGCCGGGACCTATTGGGAGGTGCAAGACATTCTGCTGGAGGATATCGACCGAATCGAGGTCATCCGGGGACCGGGAGGGACGCTCTGGGGAGCCAATGCAGTCAACGGCATCGTGAACATCATTACAAAAGACTCCGCTGAAACTCAAGGTGGACTGGTGACGATCGGAGGAGGGTCATTCGAGCAAGGCTTTGCTGGTTTCCGTTACGGAGGACATGCACATAGCGGTGTGAACTACCGCGTGTATGGCAAGTTCTTTAACCGCGACGCTTTCTTTCACCGCACTGGAACAGACTTTGACGATTGGCGGATGGGGCAGATGGGTTTCAGAATGGACTCCCCCAAAGGGAGAGATCTGCGATGGACCTTCCAAGGCGACTTGTACCGGGGCGAATCGGGCCAGCGGGCTTCCATAAGCTCTCTGACCCCACCGTTCCAACGCGTTGTCGGAGACAACGCAACCTTGGCCGGTGGGAATCTTCTGTCCCGTTGGATTTGGAAGGGCAGCAAAGATGTTGAGACTCAGTTCCAAGCGTATTACGATCGCTCATTCCGTGAAGAACCTACCTTCCGCGAGGAACGGGACTCCGCGGACCTCGATTTCCAGCAGCGCCGAAATTTCTCTCAACGGTATCAGGTCATTTACGGCTTGCAATACCGCATCTCTTCCGGAAAATTCACCGGAGCTCCGACCATCAAGTTTTTGCCTGACCGTCGCACAGACAACTTATTGACTGGCTTCCTCCACAACGAATTTGTTTTCGGAAACGGACTGGCGCATTTGACATTCGGAGCCAAATTCGAGTGGAACAGCTACAGTGGCATGGAATTCCAGCCCACAACCCGGTTGCTCTTCTTCCTTTCTCCCGGCCAATCGCTTTGGGCCTCATTCACTCGAGGCGTGCGAACTCCTTCGCGGGTGGAACACGACTTGCTGGTGACGTCTGCTCTAAGTTCACAAGTACCTGTCTTCTCCCGGATCCAAGCCGACAAGTCCTTCGTTTCGGAGAGGCTCTTCGCCTACGAAGCCGGCTATCGCTGGCAGGCGGCCGAAAAGCTGTCCGTCTCCACAAGCTTTTTCGTTAACCGCCATCCCAACCTGTTGAGCGTGGAACCGGGAACGCCGTTCGTGGAAACCACTCCCCCGCCTCCGCCGCGGCAGATCATCCCAATCTCGCTCCGCAACCTTGTGGAAGGTAAATCCTACGGCGCGGAAATCTCCTCCGACTGGCTGGCCAACAGTCGGCTGAAGTTCAATATCAACTACTCGTTCTTGGTCATCGATCTAAAGAACCGTCCTGGTGGTGCGGATCCGAACACGGCACGTTCCACAGAGGGGAACAGTCCGCGCCACCAGGTCTCGGCCCGTTCGTTGGTGAATCTGCCCCACAATTTGGAACTGGACATGGCATTTCGTCACATCAGTGCTCTCCCCAGTTCGAAGATCGATGGTTATTCCACAGTAGATCTCCGGTTTGGATGGCGTGCTGCGGCGTTCCTGGAACTGAGCGTCGTGGGGAAAGACCTTTTGCAACCCCGTCATGGAGAATTCGGCGGTGGCGTCGGCGGCCTCACCGAGGTCGAGCGCTCCGCATACGGAAAGGTGCTTTGGCGATGGTAAGGTCAGGTTACGCGAAGGAAATGGATTTGGTCCGCCTGGGCCAACGACCAAGCGGCGGGCTTAGGAAGGGTGTCGACTTCCTTGGGATCTTGGTGTTTGTGGCCCTTCTTACCTCGGCGACCGAGTCGGTCCACGCGCAGACACAGGCGGGCGCACCCACAGAATACGAAGTTAAAGCCGCATTTCTGGTTAACTTCGCCAAGTATGTAGAGTGGCCCGACGACGCAGCAAAAACCTCAGGGCAAGTCGTGATCGTCGTTGTTGGACCGGATCCGTTCGGTTCCCTTTTAGATGAGGCCGTTGCCGGAAAAACAGTCCGAGGTCGCCCTCTGGTCGTACGGCGCGCGGCGAGGGCGGAGGAGATAGGCGACTGCCAAATCCTATTCATCAGCGCTTCGGAGGACAACCGCTTGCCCGAGATTCTGCGCGGAATTGCTAAGCGGAGCGTCCTGACTGTTGGAGAAGGCGAGCAGTTCGCACTCCGGGGCGGGATGATCGGCTTCCGTCTTGAGAACAATCGGGTGCGCTTTGATGTCAATCTTCGAGCGGCTGAACTGTCTCGAATTGTCATCAGCTCACAACTTCTCAAACTGGCTCGAGTTGTTCGAGAACCGCGCGGCTCAGGAGGGGAACGATGAGTCACTCCCTTCTGCAGAATCTTCCCATTGGTCGAAAGCTGGTGGTTGCCACAATGCTGGTAACCGGCACTGCGCTCGTACTGACGTGCCTGGGATTCGTTCTGTTCGACATCTCCAAGCTCCGGCAGTATTTCGTGCGCTTTCTTCAGATTCAAAGCGAGATGGTGGCTTCCAACAGCGTATCCGCCGTTTTGTTTGAGGACTCTGAATCTGCAAATGCCACGCTAGCTTCCTTGCGAGCAGATCCCCAAATCACATTTGCGCAAATAGTTCGCAAAGGTGGGCGTACCTTGGCGACGTACCGGCGCTCTGATCTCGCAGAATCCGAATATCTTCCGGATCTGTCAGCGCTTCCGTCTGACGGGTTTCAATTTTCACAGGATCGATTCTCCATCTCCCGCAGAATTCTATCGGAGGGTGAACCGATTGGCACACTCTACATTCAGGCAGACGCCCGCGAAATGTACGCACGAATGAAAGGGTACGGGTGGATTGCCTTAATAATTCTGGTGACTGCTTGCGCCGTCGCCCTGTGGGTCTCAATGCGGGTGCAACGGGTTGTCTCACAGCCGATTCTGGAACTTACTGAGGCAGCCAGGACCATATCCCGCGAGAAAAATTACTCCATCGTTGTTCCTGCCGACCGTGATGACGAACTGGGTGTGCTTGGGAAAACGTTTAACGAAATGCTCAGGCAAATCCTCACCGACATGGAGGCCAGAAGTCGAGCAGAAGAAGCCCTTCGCCGCAATGAAGAGCGGCTCAACCTGGCCCTGAGATCGGCTGGCATGGGCACCTGGAGCTGGGAAATCGAGACCGATCATATTACCTCCGATGAATACCTGGGTCCGCTTTATGGACTGGCCCCTGGGCAGTTCCCCCAGAACTTTGAGGGCTTTGCCCGCCTGTTGCACCGGGAGGACCGCGACCGTGTGGAGCAGGAAGTTGCTCGATCCGTCGAGCATGACGTGGAATACAACACCGAGTACGCCGTGATCTTTCCCGACGGGAGGTTTCGATGGATCGCAGCCCGCGGGAAGACCCACCGCGACGAGTCCAACCGGCCCGTCCGAATGACCGGGATTTGCTGGGATGTTAATGATCGCAAGCAGGCGGAAGAGGAGATCCGCAAACTAAACGCGGAGCTGGAGGGACGTGTAGAGCAGCGCACTGCGGAATTGGTGGCTACAAACAAGGAACTCGAAGCGTTCACCTATTCGGTCTCCCATGACTTGCGGGCGCCGCTGCGCCACGTGGATGGCTTTGCCCGGATTCTAGTGGAGGACTACGGTTCGCAACTCGATCCAGAAGCACGACGGTATCTTCAGCGCGTCCAGGACGGTACGCGGCAGATGGGCCAGCTCGTGGATGACCTGCTCGATCTGACTCGTTTGGGTCGCCAGGAACTACGGCGCCAAGCCACTGGCGTGAACTCCATGGTCAACGAGGTCATGGCGCAACTCCAGCAGGACTTTGAAGGTCGGCAGATTGAGTGGAAAATCGACCGGTTACCTTTCGTGGACTGCGACCCAGCTCTGATGAAGCAGGTTTTCAGCAACTTGCTCTCGAATGCCGTCAAGTTCACCCGATTGCGGGAGAAAGCGGTCATCGAAGTAGGAACTGCCGACCTGAATGGCCAGCCGGTCGTTTTCGTGCGCGACAACGGCGTGGGCTTCAGCATGAAGTATGCCGACAAACTATTCGGTGTATTTCAACGCCTCCATCGCCAGGAGGATTTCGAAGGCACCGGCGTGGGGCTGGCCACCGTACAGCGCATCATCCACAAACACGGCGGGAAAATCTGGGCCGAAGCCGAATTGGACAAAGGCGCTACGTTTTATTTCACCCTGTCTATTGCAGCGGAATCCCAATCAACAATCGAGGAAACAATAGGAGGCAAATCGTGAGTTCAACTGAGGTAGAAATTCTTCTCGTCGAAGATAACCCGGCCGATGCCGATTTAGCCCTGCACGCGCTGCGCCGGGATCACCTCGCCAACACGATTCACGTGGCCCGCGATGGCGAAGAAGCCCTAGATTTTCTCTTTTGCCGGGGCCCGCACAGCCAGCGCAGTCCAGATCGTCAACCCAGGCTTGTTTTGCTCGATTTGAAGCTTCCCAAAGTCGACGGGATGGAAGTTTTGCGAGAGATCAAGAACAATCCGCGCACAAAAGTAATCCCCGTAGTGATCCTCACCTCCTCCCGGGAAGAAAAGGATGTGGTGAACGGCTATCAATTAGGTGTCAATGCCTATATCCAGAAGCCCGTGGATTTCGAGCAGTTCCGCGAAAGCATCAGGCAGCTCGGCATGTTCTGGCTGGTAGTCAACGAACCGCCGCCGCCCAACGCATTTCAAGCCAAATAGAAAGAAGCGCACATGAGCAAACCTATGGAGAAAACGGATGGTCCTCTTTCTTCCAGGGGTCCGGTTCGAATTCTAATTGTGGAGGATACTGCTGCGGACGCCGAGTTGATTTTAGCCACGCTCAAGCGAGCCGGCTATCGCATGTCATTTGATGTGGTCGATTCGCCGGAACGCTTCCAGCAAAAACTCCAGCAGGCGGATTACGACCTTGTGCTCTCAGATCACAATCTGACCACTTGGACCGGCATGGACGCCCTGGAAATGCTCCGGCAGTCCGGGAAAGACATTCCCTTCGTGGTCAGCACGGGGACTCTGGGAGATGAGGCGGCCGTGGAGTACATCAAGCGCGGCGCTGCCGACTACGTTCTCAAGCACCGCCTGGACCGCCTGCCGATCGCCGTGGGTCACGCGCTTCGCGACAAGGCTCATCGGGATGAAGAGGCCCGATTTCACGAGCAGATGTTAAGCGCCAAGCGGAATTGGGAGTTGACTTTTGACTCCGTCCCCGATCCGGTGCTTTTGCTGGACGCCGAGCGTCTTGTGCTGCGCGCCAACCGCGCTGCCACCGAAGTTTTCGGGTTGAAATTCCCTGTATTGCTCGGCAAGCACTGCTATGAATTGTTGAGCTGCCCGGGCGAAACCCGCGAGGATTGCCCGCACAAACGCCTTCTGCAAGACGGCCAGCCGGTCCGCGCGGACATCGAGGAAGAGCGCCTGGGAAAAATCTTTGACATGACGTGTTCGCCGCTTCGCGATCCCCAGGGGCAGATGTCCGGTTGCGTTGTTGTGCTGAGTGACATTACCGACCGCCGGCGAGCGGAGGCACAAATTCGACTGCAAGCTGCGGCCCTGGAATCGGCGGCCAACGCCATCTTGATCGCCGACCGCGAGGGCCAGATCACCTGGATCAATCCTGCGTTCACTCGACTGACCGGTTACACCGCCGAAGAAGTGGTGGGCCAAAATCCGCGCTTGCTAAAGTCCGGCACTCAGCGCCGCGATTTATACGAACAAATGTGGAAGACAATTCTCGCTGGCGAAGTCTGGCACGGGGAAATGACCAACCG
>DASXQR010000039.1:0-27561 GCA_036507075.1 Acidobacteriota bacterium
AACTGGGTTTTTAACTGCAGTACCTCCTTGTGTTTCATTGATAAAGATGAAACAATAAATTCCCCCCCCTTGTCAATACAAAACTTCCCTTAGCTGTCCATGGACCGTCAGGTTAGGATGGATAAATGTAGAAACTCCAGGAGACGGCCCTCAGGCCGTCTCTCCGCTAATCGAGCGGTATGAACTCGCTCGCTACAGTTTATAGACCTTCGGATCCGAGATCTTCAGAGCGTTGCGCGTGTCCATGATCAAAGACGCGTTCTTGAATATCATCTTGTAATCAAAGGATGAGTGGTTTGTCACGATCACAGTGATATCGGCAGACTTCAAGGCCCGTCTATCCAGCGCAATGGACTTGAATTTCTTTCCATCCATGCGAACAAAAGGGACGTATGGATCGGAATAAGAGACCCGCGCGCCTTCCTGTTCCAGCAGGCGCATGATGTCCAGCGCCGGCGATTCGCGAACGTCTTCCACGTCCTTCTTGTAGGCCACGCCCACAATCAAAACGGAAGAACCGTTGAGGCACTTCTGAACATGGTTGAGCGCCTTGCTGATCTTGGTGACCACGTAATCGGGCATGTGGGTGTTCACTTCACTGGCCAGCTCGATGAAGCGAGCCGTGTAGTTCAGCGATTTCAGCTTCCAGGACAAGTAAAGAGGGTCAATGGGAATGCAATGTCCTCCCAGGCCGGGGCCGGGGAAAAAGGGCATGAAACCGAAGGGCTTTGTAGCGGCCGCCTCAATCACCTCCCATACCGGCACGTTGAGCTTGTCACACATGATTGCAAGTTCATTGACCAGCCCGATGTTTACCGCGCGGAAGGTGTTTTCGAGCAGCTTGACCATCTCCGCGCAGGCCGTCGAGGAGACGGGAATCACCTCGTCGACAGCTTGGGAATAAAGAGCGCAGGCGACCTCTGTGCATCGAGGCGTCGATCCTCCGATGATCTTGGGAGTGTTGCGCGTTTTGTACTTGGGATTTCCCGGATCTACGCGCTCGGGAGAAAATGCCACAAAAATCTCCTGGCCCACCACGTAGTCGCGAAAAGCCGGCAGCAGGATTTCGTCGGTCGTTCCGGGGTAAGTGGTGCTTTCCAGAACAACCAGCATATCGCGATGGAGATGTTCGCTGATCTTGTTGGTCGCTTCCAGGACATACGAAATATCCGGGTCCTTGGTCTTTCGCAGCGGCGTGGGCACGCAGATGCTCACAGTATCGAGATCCTGCACAGCCGAGTAATCGTTGGTCACCTCGAACTTTCGGCGGCCAACGGCCCTTTTCAGTACCTTGTCGGAAACGTCCTGAATGTAGGACTTCCCTTTTCGGATCGCCTCCAGTTTGCGCGCGTCCGGATCGATGCCGACTACGTCAAACCCTGCGCGCACAAATTCCATGGCCAGCGGCAGGCCCACGTACCCCAGACCCGCGATGCCCACGCGGGCCTTGTGCTCCTTGATCTTAGTCAAGAGTTCCAAACATCCCCCTGTAAAGATTCACAACCTCACAAAAAGTGGCGTGTCATTCTGGCTGCCACGAAGCCACGAAGACACAAAGATCGTCATTTAGTTTGAAAGTGATCACTTCGAGACTCGCTCCCGGTACCATGCTACGGTAAGCTGCAGGCCGTCGCGAAAGCTAATTCGAGGTTTGAACCCGATCAACTGCTGCGCCCGTTCTATGGACGCCTGGCTGTGCCGCACGTCGCCGCTGCGTGCCGCCTCGTAAACGGGCCGGATCGAAGTTCCCAATGTTTCGTTGAGCATGCCGATAATCTGGTTGAGCGAAATCCGGTCGCCCAGGCCGATGTTCATCACCGCTCCGGCCGCCTTCGGAGAGCGAGCCGCCATGATATTCGCTTCAACGACGTTTTCCACGTAAGTAAAATCTCTGGATTGTTCGCCGTCGCCGTAAATCGTGGGAGACTTACCCTGCAGCATGGCAGTCACAAACCGGGGAATCACAGCGGCGTATTCGGACCGGGGATCCTGTCGCGGCCCGAACACATTGAAGTAGCGCAAAGCGGTCCACTCGACGCCGAACAGGTTGAAGAAAATCTTTCCGTACAGCTCGCCCACATACTTCTGCAGAGCGTAAGGGGAAAGCGGTTGGGGAGCAAAGTCTTCTTTTTTTGGAAGAACCTCCGTGTCTCCATATACGGAAGAAGAAGCCGCGTACACCACGCGCCTGACGCCTGCCGAACGGGCGGCGAGCAGAACGTTCAGCGTCCCGCTGATATTTACGTCATTGCTCTGCTTTGGCCGCTCCAGCGATTTCTGCACGCTGGGAATAGCCGCCTGGTGAAACACATGCTCCGCACCCCTGAAAAGACCGGGGAGCGCATCAGCATCCAGAATGCTGACGTTCTCAACGCGCAACCGAGGGTGCGAGCGAAACTCTTCGATGTTGGCCTCTTTGCCGGTGGAAAAATCGTCGATCAGCAGAACCTCGGCGCCTTCCCGCAGCAGGCGCTCAGAGATGTGCGAGCCGATAAATCCAGCGCCTCCTGTTACGATCTGAAAGGCCATATCAACTACTTTCAAATGCGGAATAGGGAATGCGGAATGCGGAATAGGGAAATGACGCAAATGCGGAGTGCGGAATGCGGAATGTGGAATGAAAAGCTGTCAGTTGTGCGTTGTCCGTGGTCAGTTGCGCGCCGTCTTCTGACACTTCACCGCGGACCCACGAAGCGATCAACTGACCGCTGACAACTGACCTCTGACCACCACCTAAAACCACTGCTGACTGCCACTGACAACTGACCACGGACAACGGACAGTTCTTTATTCCGCATTCCGCATTCCGCATTCCGCACTCCGCATTCCGCGTCATTGCCCTATTCCGCATTCCGCATTCGCCATTCCGCATTCGCCATTCCGCATTTGGTAGTATGTTAGAAAAATCTTGCCAAACATTGCGGTTGACTGAACCACTGGCTGGTTTTGAAACACGCGAGAAGTTCGCCAGATACTCAAGCACGCTGTCCTGGACATAATCTGCCAGCCGGCTGGATTGTGTGAAATTATTCGCGATCATGCTGAATGCAACCAACTCCCCGTCCCGCGTACGCACGTAGCCTGAGAGCGAGCGCACATTGCCGATGGAGCCGGTCTTGGCATGCACATTATTTTCAGCAGCGGTTCCCTTCAGGCGAGCCTTGATGCTGCCATCGCGGCCCGCGACGGGAAGAAATTCAGAAAACTCGCTCCGGTAAGGTCGATGGTATGCAAAACGCAGCAGGCGAACCAGCATATCCGCGGTGAGGAAATTGTATCGGGACAAACCCGAACCATCCGCCAGGACATAGGCATCCTCCGGGATGCCGGCGCGGCCAAGCACCGCTTTGACCTGCTTGCTTCCCGCCTCAAAGCTTTTGAGTTTTTCCGTCGGGGCGATCACCCGCACCAGCGTCTCAGCGTAAAGATTCTGGCTGATTTTCAGCATTACCCGCAGCACGTAGCGAAGATCCGGCGACTCATAAACAAACAGAGCCCGAGGGTTGTTTACATCCCCCGGCTGTAAGACTGCAAGCTCGCGCGGCCGGCCTTCAATCTTAATTCCCCTGGATTCCAGCACTTCCTTCAAAACAGTGACAAAATAGAGCGTGGGATTGGCGACGGCAACACTGCGCGCAAACGGCTTCTCACCCACGGGGACCGTGCCGCTCAGTACCACCAGATTCCCCGCGGAAGGGCGATCGACGGCAACATCAAAGTCTTCCCCTTTGGCCACCGTGCGAATGCGATTCTCAAACTGAATATAGGAAGTATTGGGAATCAGTTGAACAGAGGCAGCCGCGCCGGCCTCGGCTGCCGGAGCGATTTTCACCAAAATAGTGTTTTCATTGAACGTCAACCCGCCGACGGGCGCCGCATAGCCATAGGCAAGATAATCCCACGCCCAACCCTGTCCGAGATGCTTATCGTCGAAAATACGGGCATCACCGACTATGTCTCCCGATATGCGCCGGATACCCAAACCTTTCAATTTTTCGGCCCACTCCGAAAACGTTGCCAGCGGATCTCCCTGCTCGATATCTTCCGGATCCGGACTGGCGATGCGGGCGCCCAGAGTCGGATCCGCCCCACCGATGACAACCAGGTCTCCTCCGAGCACACCTCCCGAGATGGTACCGGCTGATGCGATCGTGGTTTTGAACTTGTAATCAAGTCCCAGTCGCTCGATTGCTGCCACGGCAGTAACGAGCTTCATGTTGGATGCGGGCATCAGCCGCTTATCCGCGTTGCGGCGATACAGAATTTCGCCTGAATCCATGGACTGCAGCGAGACTCCCCAGAATCCGCGGTCGAAGGACGGATCATCGAAGAATGCATCCAGTTGCTGCTGCAGCCGGCTGACTGAGGTGTCGGTATTTTGAGCCGGGGCAGCCACTGCCGACGCCAGCACCAGCAGAACAAGGAATCTTTTCGGGCGCATAAAAAACGACCAATTTAGCACACAGCCATTTGAAAATTGAAAAATTCCCGGCGAGCCGGTAGTGTTGGCCACAAATGGAAGCCTTCGAATACAAAAACGGCGAGCTGTGTTGCGACGGAGTGCCAGTGTCCTTCATTGCGCGGCAGTTAGGAACACCGTTCTATCTGTACAGCGCGGCCGCGATTGAATCCAACTATCTGGCCTTCGAGCACGCGCTGCGCGGCGTTCCCCATATGACCTGCTTTGCCGTAAAAGCAAACTCCAACCTGGCGGTGTTGAATCTTCTCAAAGATCTTGGCTCGGGTTTCGACATTGTCTCCCAGGGCGAGCTTTACCGGCTGCAGCAGATTGGAGCCGACCCTGCACGGATCCTGTTTTCCGGCGTGGGAAAAACCGACGAGGAAATCGCGGCGGCGCTCGATGTTGGCGTACTGGAGCTAAACGCGGAATCCGAATTTGAATTGGCGCGCATCCAGCAATTGGCCGCGGCGCGCTCCGTTAAAACCGGCGTGGCTCTAAGGGTGAATCCCGACGTTGACCCGAAGACGCACCCTTATATCGCCACCGGCCAGCAGGTTCATAAATTTGGAATTTCCATGCAGGCCGCCGCGCAGATTTACTCGAATCCGGAGAAATATCCGCAACTGATTTTTTCGGGAATCAGTTGCCATATCGGTTCGCAGGTTACCGATCTGACGCCTTTCCGTGACGCGATTGCGAATCTGCGTCGTCTTGTCCTCGAACTGGGCGAGCGCGGTCGAGCGTTGAAGTACCTGGACGTCGGCGGCGGGCTCGGAATTCAATACGACAGCGAGCAGCCGCCGTCAATCCGGGAATACGTGGACGCCGTGGTAGGCGGAACCCGGGACCTGGCGATGACTCTGCTGCTGGAGCCCGGCAGGCGCATAGTGGGAGACGCGGGTATTCTGGTAAGCAGAGTGCTGCTGACAAAGGCAAATGATTTGAAGAAATTTGTGGTGATTGACGCGGCAATGAACGATCTGATACGCCCGACGCTCTACGGCGCGTATCACCGTATCGACCCGGTTCAATCCACAGCAGGCGCGCGGGAAACGGTGGATGTGGTAGGGCCCGTCTGCGAAACGGGAGATTACCTGGCCAAAGATCGTCCGCTTCCCGCAGTCAAGGCGGGAGACCTGCTGGCAGTGCGAAGCGCCGGGGCCTATGGCTACTGTCAGGCCAGCAACTACAACTCGCGCCGGCGCATCCCCGAAGTGATGGTACAGAATGGCGAGTTTCGGGTGGTTCGCGAGCGGGAAAGTTTCCAGGATCTGATCCGCCTGGAGCGAATTTGATCGGCATCCAAACTTGCCACGAAGACACGAAGACACGAAGGCCTAATCTTTTCCTTTGAAGTGACACTTCTCAGCATCTCATCCTGAATGCTGCAGAAGTGGCACTTCTAACTGAATCATTGAACTTCGTGTCTTCGTGTCTTCGTGGCAAACCCGGTCGCGGTTCTATGGGTGCGGGTTCACATCTGCTTCACATCATGGCTGCGGGACAGCAGCTTGATCAATCCGTCGTCGCCCACCAGGTGTCCGGCGCCCACGACAATAAAATAGGTGTGCTCTTTGTTGAGATATTCTTCAATCCGCGCGGCCATCGTGTGATTGCGGTCTGAGATCAGCTTCTTGTAAATAGAGGCTGATGCAGGGGTTTCTTTGACCGCCTGATTCAACAACGCAGTGAAGCTTCTCTCGTCGCCTCTGAGCCAGGCATTCATCATCGAATCGAGATTCTTCCCCACGTTCTCCAGGTCCTTCAAGGTATACAGGAGGAAGGTTTCCTGCTCTCGATCCGAGAAGCTGTCGAGTAACTCCAGTTGTGCCGACACGCTTTCCAGTTCCAGGATTTGCTTTTCACCCCTGGCCCGCTCCAGGAAGTGGCTGTCGATTCCGTTTTCCGGCGTAATGCCGAGGTTCTTCAATTCCATCAACGTGAGCATGCTGGCGATGAACCAGGGTTTGAATCTCAAAAAATAAGCGGCAGGAAGCCCGCTTTCTTCCAGCTTGGAGGTAACCAGCTTCACCATCTCTTCTGAAATATGGTTTTCCAGCTTGTCATCGCCCTGATACAGGGCACGCGGCAGCATTTGGGAGGCCATCGCCAGCGGCGATTCCGCGTTGATATCAGCTTCGACAACCAACACGTCGGAATTCTTGAAGGCCTTTTCAATGTTGTCGCCGAGAGGGTAAATGTCAGACTTTGCCACGTGGACTGAGCCAAGAAGGTAGGCGGTCGCCTTGTCAGACTTGACCTTCCAGATGAAAGCCCGCCTGGCGCTGCGGCTGACGTTCTGAGCCTGAAGGGGAAGCAGCAAGGCGCAGATGAGAGCCAGACTTGCAATTCGAAGTTTTCGTTGAGTCATATTTGTTTGTCCCTGCAGCGCGTTTGCCACGAAGCCACGAAGGCACGAAGGATCACTTTTTAATTTGAAGTGACACTTCCGACTGAATCATTGAACTTCGTGTCTTCGTGTCTTCGTGGCAAAGTTTTTCACTTAAAGATTCCCAACGCTTTGAGAGCGTTTTCCAGAATTAGTATGTACCCTTCACCTACCGCCACCTCTCTTCTTAGATTATCAACCTGGTGTTCCAGTTTGCCGCTCTTCTCTTCCAGCAGCAACGCCTGACGGTTTTTTCCCTGGAGTTGTCCTGCAAAAACGAGGGCGCGCTCGTATCGTCCCAGCAGTTCTTCGTAAACGTCGGCCGGCACGGATTCGGACTGGGAAGGCATGATTCGCATTTCCCTTACCTGCTCGGCAGATCCGAATGGAATTTCTGCATCGGGGCCCGGCTGCTCAAAATCGTCGTCTTTCATTTCCTGATTACTCGGTGATCCATTCATAGGGGAGTGGCACAACCTGGCCCGGCTCTTCAGCCGTCTCCAGCAGTTGAAGCGCGTCCTTCAGAATGCGCATTTGCATAATGTCATCGGCTGCGGGCCCAAAAGTGTGACCAAACGGGTATCGCACCGACACGCATCGGGGCACGCCGATATGCTCAGTAATGTCCCTGCACAGCGAAACCGAAACAGTAGATATCCCCTGCTTTTCAATCTCTCGCTGGATGACGGCATCGGTCTGATGTCCCAGGCAATCACCCGGCGTGATTAAAACAGCCGTGATCTTTTCCTGTTTGAGCTTTTGAATGATCTCAGGAATGGTTTTTTCAAACAGCCGCTTCGATTCTGGAACATGACCCATCAGGCCGAAGTGATCCGAGGACGTTTCGGCAATGTAGGCTTCGTCCACTAGCTCGCGGACACGATCAATCGGAAACACGCAATTTATGTCGCTCTCAACCCGCAGGCTGTCCAGATAGCTGTGGGCGACGCGAAGGTCTGAAGTAGGCACGTCGGCCGGAATCAATCGATATGACCAATCTCCCAGCTCTTTGAACTTCTGTTCCAGCAGGCGCTCTGGCAAAACACTTCCTGCCACGCTGAAGGGTTTCTGTCCTTTTCGGAACACGCCCGCCGTCGTGATCATTGCCAGCTTGCAATCCGCCAGCCCCGGTCTAAATTCCGTCCACGGAACCGAGTCAAACTTGGGAAAATCAAAGCCGGGATGTTCGGCACGGAAGTGGTTCAGCCATGAATAGTTTTCCGCCAGCGTCTCCATGGCCTGAACCAGGGCCGGCACACTCAGGTTCTCATCGGCGTCTCGGGGAACCGTTGATTTCTTAGCGGGGGAAGGTCGATCGTCCCAGTCTTTCATTGTGCTCCTCAGATCGAATATTCAGTGGCAACTTCCGACGTCGCAGCGCACCATGTCGGGCTCCTCGACCTGAATCGTGGTGTGCGAGATGCGAAACTTGTCCTGTGTGAGCCGGCTCAGGTCTTTCAGAACCCGGGTTGGGTTTTCATCTTTGTCGATGACGGCGTGGCAGCTCATCATGTGAACGCCTGAAGTCAGCGTCCATACGTGCAGATCGTGAATGGACTGCACTCCCTGCACCGTCGCCAGTTCCTGTCGCATGGCGGTGATGTTGATGTGGCTGGGCGTGCCTTCCAGCAGCACTTCCACGGCTTCCTTCACTAGATGCCAGGAGCTGTACAGAATCAGCAGGCTGACCAGCACGCTGAAAATCGGATCGGCCAGATACCATTGGAACTTCCACATGATCAATCCGGCCGTCAGCGCGCCGATGGAACCGAGCACGTCTCCCGCAACATGCAAAAATGCGGCCCTGACATTCAGATTATCGCTCTGAGAGCTGCGCAGCACCCACACACAGACCATATTGGCCAGCAGCCCGACGGCTGCCACGATAATCATCAGGCCGCTTTTTACTTTGGGAGGAAAAAGAGCGCGCTGGTAGGCTTCATAGATGATCCATAGCGAAATCACGATCAGGGTGGCGCCGTTCAAAAGCGCGGCCAGGATTTCTCCCCGAAAATAGCCGTACGTTCTTGCCGGCGTTGCCGGCCTCTGTGAAAACCGGACGGCAAACAGGCTCAAACCGAGAGCAGCCACATCGCTCAGCATGTGGCCCGCATCCGCCAACAGCGCAAGACTGTTGGATAGATACGCTCCAACAGCTTCCGCAATCATGAAAACGAGGGTGATAATCAAAGCCCACACCAGCACTTGCTGGCTGGAGCGGGCAGAAGAAGTGGATTGATGCGAATCCGAACGGCCGGCGTGAGAGTGGGTGTGAGGCATGGATGAGGGCGTCAGACTGCAGCCTCGGGAAGAGCGTCGTGGTTCGTTTCCCGCCGGCTGTTCAGCAGTCTTCCCACCAGGTAGACCGCCACTCCGGTGGCCAGAATGGGAACGACAGCGCGACGGATTCCGGTTTTGGACAGCAACAGATGAAGGACCGACTCGATCGCTGTTACGCCTCCCAGCGCTCCGGCGGCCGCAATAATCGTATCCTTCTCCCAGCCGTCGGCGTAGATGTGGCTTAGTTTCAGGAACAAAGAAGCCTTCATCAGAAGCGACAGGGCCCGCGCATTCCGATCTTTCCCCTTGGAGCTGAGGATTGCAGAAGCAATGCTGTTTTCTTCCAGGATTTCCTCGGCCAGTGTATCGCGGTACTCGGGATATTCGCGCGCCAGTGAAAACAGCAATTGGGGCTGCAATGCCAGAATCTCGCGCAAAAGACGGCGGATTCCCACCGGGCTCTTCAGTGAAATTCCGATCACATCTCTCGCCAGCAGCTTCCTGCTGTCGGAAACAACGCCCCGCGGGTCGACCACCTGGTCCAGTTTGTTCAACACTACGAGCGTTGGAATCCCCAGCTCGTCGATGGAATCAACCAGAGAAATGGTGCTGCGTGTGGGCTGCAACCTGGCATCCAGCACCAGCACAATCAGATCAGCGTGGGCCGCTGCGCGCAATGATCCGGCATCGCGGCCATACCCCACATACTCGTCAATACCGGGGAGGTCAATCACCGAAAAGATCCTGCTCATTCTGTGATTTCCGCCAAACAACTGCCGCATCAAAGTTCGCTTGCCGGAATCCGCCACACCGAGAAAGACAACTTTAACGGAGCCTTTTTTCCAGAGATTCATTTCCTTTTGCAGCCATTGCCAGGTGACATCCCAGCCAACCTCATTGCCCAGTTCGGAGAGCACCCGAACCATACGGCTGTGCAATTCCGGAGGCAAAACGGGCGCCAGCGCTTGCGTTAAACTCTGGATCTCAGACGTTGAGCTCAATTCTTCCCTCTATGGATTCAGCGCTCTCACTCCATTTTCCACATTGAGGCGCATTTTGCAAATCATGCTGAGCTTTCCGCAGATGTGTGTCAAACTTCGCCCCCAGGGCCGCGACCGGAAAGGATCGGGATTGCCACGAAGACACGAAGACACGAAGGTCAATAAATCAGTCAGGAGTTCCACTTCTGCGATATCCCGGATTGGGTTGCCAGGAGTGCCACTTCACAGCAGAACAACCATCCTTCGTGGCTTCGCGGCTTCGTGGCAAATTGAAGATCGAAAGTCGAAAATCCCCGAGATGTCAGAATTCAGTAGTGGGTCAGTTTGAATTCCGAAGTCTCGGCGAAACCTCAGCGTTCTTTGCGACCTTGCGGTGAATTCCGACGCCTTTCGCCGCAGAGTCGCAGAAAAATGCTGAGCTTGCGCTGAGAAGCCTGCTAGTGCTTATGCGCCACTACGCTCGAATCTGCTGCTGAAGCAGCCGGTGATAAGCAAGCCAAAAAAAGGATGTTACAATCGGCGATGCGTATTGTTTGAAATGTTGCGTCGTTAAACCTGTCCCGTTTTGAGGGTTTTCAGCATGCGTGTTTCCCGGATCATTTTCACTTTGGTAGATTTGACTTTGTGCGTCAGCACGGGCCCACTTTTTGGCGAGGTTCGTGCGGTTCCGGTTGTAAACCTGACGAATTCGGAAGATGCATCGGCCCCGTCCGCGCCCGCTGCAACCGCCGATCCGACACAACCGACACCGCCCGTGGGATCCGAGCGGTTCACTCTCTGGAGCGCTGTCCGAAATATACCGTCCGATCAGGCCGCGATGTGGACAAGCCCGTTTCGCACTGGGCGAAAAGACCTGGTGTGGCTGCTGCCGATTGCGGCGGGAACCGCGGTGTTTAGAAGCACCGATAAAAAGGCTGCCAGAAAGTTGGGGAACTCCGATAGGGTTCTGGGAATCAGCACAGATGTTTCGCGGCTGGGATCTGGATACGCTGACATGGGAGCTGCCGCCGTGTTTTACGCCGTTGGGAAACTCACCGGAAATGAGCGCGCACGCGAAATCGGATTGCTCGCCGGCGAATCGATTATCAACGCCGTGCTGATCGTTGACGCGCTCAAATTAATGACGAATCGTCAGAGGCCTGATCATCGGTTACACGAAGGTCGTTTCTGGGGACGAGGAGAGTCGTTTCCCTCGGGTCACGCAGGGATGAGCTGGGCGCTCGCCGCGGTGCTGGCTGAACAATACCCCAGTCCCTGGGTCAGGGTAGGCGTGTACGGCTGGGCCTCGGCTGTCGCCCTCTCACGGTTTACCGACCAGAAACACTACCCCTCGGATATTGTCGTGGGCAGCGCGATCGGATACCTGGTCGGTCACTACGTAGTAAAACACCATCGCCGCTCGCGGCCTTAACAGAAGTCGACTGGGAACTCACTTTATCACTGCAATCTTTGCGATCAATCGCCCGCCGAGAAACGCGCTTGCGGTGCGCCTGAGATGCGGATTTCTGATTCTTCTTACCTTCGGGTGCAACCATTCCTCAAGTACTCCCAACCCAAATCCGGCAGTGGGAGTGACCAGCAAGTCTACCGGCGAGGTGCGCATGTTGCCGAGGGCCGCTTCCCCAAACGGTCCCAGCTCGTGCTGAGTGGAATAAAGGACGCCCCACCAAAATGCCTGTTTGCGGGAAGCGCCGTTGCGGCGAGCGATCCGGTAGGGCGGGATCCCTGAACTATTGTTCAAGCCCCGTCACTGATTTCGCCTCACCAATCTTATTGCTCTTACTGCCAAACCGAGCGTACACAGCCGGTACGACGATCATGTTCAGCGCGGTCGAAGAAAACAGTCCAAAGAGAATCACGATGGCCATCGGCGCCTGGATTTCGCTGCCGGGCTTGCCGATTCCCATCGCCACGGGAACCAGCGCCAGCCCAGCGGCCATCGCGGTCATAAGAATCGGCGCCAAACGCTCGGAAGCACCTCTCACGACGGCTTCGTAAAAATCTGACACGCCTTCCACTTCTATCAAGTGCTTGATATGCGATACGAGCATGATGCCATTACGGGTCGCGATACCAAACAACGTAATAAAACCGATCAGTGAAGCGACTGAAAGCACGCCTCCCGCGGCGAAAACTCCGGCCACACCACCGATGAGGGCCAGCGGAAGATTGAGCATGATGATGAGAGCGTCGCGAATCGAGCGAAACGCCGTCATCAGGATGTCAAGAATGCCCGCGGTAACGGCCATCCCGAGCCATAACAACCGTCTGGACGCGCTCGCCTCGGTTTCGAACTGCCCGCCGTATTCGATCCGGTATCCGTGAGGTAACTGCACAGATGTATGTGGCTGCCCGATCGAATAAGCTCTTTAATGAGGGAAACGGCTGTGCGGATACTGGTTGTAGAAGACGAGAAAAAAGTCGCCCGGGCTCTCCAGGAGGATGAGTGAAAATGTGACGGTTTCGGGCGTGCTCGTCAGCAAAGGTGGAACGCGGATGATTTACGTTAAGTCCGTGAAATAGCTCTCGCCGGCCGCGAAGCTCATTTTCAATCGCTGCCGATAAGTTCAAGAGGTTTATATGAAAAGTCGATACCAAAACTGGAGGGGTGTCCAGATCTCTTCGTTCATATTCTTGCTGTTGCTTTCGTTTCTCAGCGCCCAGGATGTCACTCCGGCAGAATACCAACAGGTCTTCGGAATTCTCGGTAAACAGGGTGATTTCAAATCCAATGTTCTGAAGATCAACATTCCCAGAAACGATTTGAAGGTAACCGTTGCCGGCGTGGAAACTCCGACGCCCTTTGGTTTCGGCGGCTGGCTCGCCATGACCAAGGGCGACGGAGGACACGAAGTGATGATGGGCGATCTCGTTCTCCTCGAAGATGAAGTGAATCCCGTGATGTCGGCGCTGCTTGACAACGGACTGCAGGTCACGGCATTGCACAATCATTTCTTCTTTGAACAGCCCCGGATCTTTTACATGCACGTGATGGGACACGGCACGGCAGCGGATCTGGCCCGAATGGCCAAACCGGCGTTGGATCTGATCGGTCGTGCCCCGAACAGTGGCGGCGCTTCCACGCCGAAAATAACTCTCAAGCCGGGAAAACTGGACACGGCCCGCATCGCTCAAATCGTCGGCCGCCAGGGCGAGCAAAACGGCGCAGTGTACAAGATAACCGTCGGACGCGACGATTTGAAGATCAGGGAGATGGGCGCCGCCATCAATGCACGGATGGGATTGAACACGTGGGCCGCCTTTGTCGGCACCGACGATGATGCGGCAATCGCCGGTGACGTGGCGATGCTGGAGAAGGAAGTCACGCCCGTGCTGAAGACGCTTCGCAGCAGCGGCATTGATGTCGTGGCCATCCACCATCACATGATCGAGTCTCGTCCCGTCGTCATATTCCTGCATTATTGGGGGCGAGGGCCGGTGGAGACGCTGGCCACGGCGTTTCGATCGGCACTCGATCAGCTCGGGAAACAAGCGCCTAAAGAGACGCGACGTTGATGCGCCAGACATATTGCTTCGGTTCCATGGCGCTGGTCGTGACACTGACCCTGACATCCGGGGATGCGTTTGCTGACGACGCGGCGCATAAAATCAATGCCGAACGAATCGCCAACAGCATGCATCTAGACGGACTACTGGACGAAGCGGAATGGCGAACAGCATCGGTCGCGCGACTGGTGCAGCAATCCCCCAAGCCTGGAGAAGCGAGTCCGTACGACACGGAAGTGCGCGTGTTGCTCAAGGGCAGCGACCTTTACTTCGGCTTCCGATGTGGCGATCCTGCGCCTGACCAGATCGCGGTCCATACATTGCAGCGCGACGGTAATGTCCGCGGGGACGATACCGTCGCCGTTGCGCTGGATACCTACGGCGACAAGCGCATGGGCTACTTTTTCCGTGTAAACGCCGCCGGGGCCCGAATCGATGGCCTCATCTCAGACCCGCAGCATCCTTTCCTGGACTGGGACGGTATCTGGGACGCCCGCACGGCACGCTCACCGGGCGGCTGGTCTGCAGAAATTGTGATTCCATCGCGCACGTTGAACTTCACCTCGGGCCTTGCCGCCTGGGGCGTCAATTTCGAACGCATCATTGCGCGCGATCGGACGACCCTGCGCTGGGCTGCTCCTGTGCTGGATGCATTTTTCTATGACCTGAGCCGCGCCGGTACATTGAGCGGCATAGAGGAGCTAAAGCACGGGATCGGAATAGATTTCAGCCCTTACCTGATAGGCCGGACGAAGGAATTTTTCGGCGCGTCGCCGCGCGCGTGGCAGGGAACGGGCGGTATGGACTTCACCTGGCATACGACATCGCAGCTTGCCACAGTGTTGACGGTCAACACCGATTTTGCGGAGACCGAAGTTGATTCACGCCAGATCAATATCACCCGTTTTCCTTTATTCTTTCCGGAAAAGCGATCGTTTTTTCTGGAAGGATCCAACCAGTATGTCTTCGGATTGAATCTCGGTTCGGCGTTCATTCCTTTCTTCACGCGCCGCGTCGGGTTGTATAACGGCCAGCAGGTTCCGATAAATGGCGGCATCAAAGTCAATGGACGGGTCGGCCGGTGGAATCTCGCATTGCTCGATGTTCAGACACGGGACAGCGATGTGGCTCCCGGCAGCAACCTTTTTGCTGGACGCGTCTCTTTCGATCTGACGCCGAAGCTTCGGGTCGGCTCCATTTTCACCAACGGCAGCCCGGACGGCGTGACAGATAACCGGCTTTCCGGTTTTGATGTGGTCTGGCGCACTTCCACTTTTGCCGGCAACAAGAACCTGCTTGTAGGCGGTTGGGCGGCTGTCGCAGCCGGAGACCTGCCAAGGGGCAATAGAGCCGGCATGGGTTTTGTCATTGATTATCCAAACGATCTGTTTGATTGCTCCGCTTTAATCAATGAATTCGGCGACGCCTTTCTTCCTGCCCTGGGCTTTCTGCCGCGGCCGGCAACGCGGCGTTATCGCATCGCATGTGATTATCGGCCCCGGCCGTCCAAAGAAGGTCCGTTTCGCTGGGTGCGCCAGCAATTCTTTGAGAATTCTTTTGAGCGGGTCGATAACCTGAAAGGCGTGACCGAGTCCTGGCGGTTCTTTATGGCCCCGGTGAACATTCGGACCGAATCGGGAGAGCATTTGGAATTCAACTGGGCTCCGCAGTACGAGTTTTTGCCGGAACCGTTTGATATCGGCGGTGTGACGCTTGCGCCAGGCGCATACCGGTTTACGCGTTGGCGGCTGGAAGCACAAAGCAGTGAGCATCGACGCATTCAGGCAGGGTCCACGACGTGGTTCGGATCTTTTTACGATGGAAATCTGACGCAGTGGGAAAATTACATCCGCTGGAATTCGCAAAGCGGTCAGTGGCAGATCGGGGTCAGCACGGAAAATAATTTCGGTCATTTGAAGCAGGGAAATTTCGCCCAACGATTATGGCAGCTCCAGTCGGCCTTCGCGCTTAATTCAAATCTGATGCTGACCAGTTTCATTCAGTACGACACTGAGTCGCAAAAAGTCGGCAGCAATACACGCCTTCGATGGACGCTCAAGCCCGGCAATGATCTCTTTATAATCTGGAATCGCGGCTGGCAAAGACTGATTACCAGTCGCGACGAACTGAGCCTGGTTCCCGATTCGGAGCTTTTGGCGATCAAATTGAGATGGACCTTCAGAAGGTGACCATCGAGTCAAATACGATCGTTGAACCGACCGAAATTAAGGACCAACTTCCTTCGTCCCGTACGGCAATTGCGGCAATGGCGGGGGGTGTAATGTATGCGCTGATTCGACACGGCACTTGGTTCAAGTTTTGATAATGACATTTCTACTTGCTATTCATTGCAAAATTGATATGCTTCGCGTCAAATTTTGTGTGTTTAAGGTTTTTCCGGGCCACAAAGCATCTCGCAGTCTGAACGAATGACGGGAAGCGAATTGCGTGGATGGGAATCTAAATCAACCGACACGACGGAGAGGGACGCTCTCCGATGCCTTGAGTGCGTCGTATTTCTTTTTTGCCGCTGTTTGAAACCGGGGCAGCGCCGTTACGGAAACGCTATTAAGTTTGTCTTCCAAACTTCGGTTCTCCTATCTTTATCTTTACTAGCAGGCTCTCATGCAGCCGCCTCGGCTGTTCAAGCAGTTTCCCAGGCAAAAACGTCGGATTATAAGGAAACCTGGGAGAAATGCGCCCAATGTCATGATGACACGGTGAAGGATTTTTCGCGCGACGTTCACGGCAAGAGCGCCAGATTTCTTTCCGGATCACGAGCAGCCAACTGCGAAACGTGTCACGGCGATCCAACCAAGCACGTGGAAACTACGGAAGCCAAAGATATCCTCAATCCCGCCAAGATGAAGCCTTACGTGGCAAACGAGACTTGCCTGAGTTGCCACGCAAGGGACCAGCGACGAATGTTCTGGCACAGCAGCCAACATGAAAACAACAAAATGAGTTGTTTGAGTTGTCACAGGATGCACCATTCCCCGTCTGAGGAAAAAAAGCTGGCGAAGCGTACCGAAGAAGAATTATGTCTCTCCTGCCATACCGACAAACGAAAAGCGTTCTACCAGCGCTCCACCCACTTGTTTCGCACTGAGCACTGGAATATGAAGGTTGGGTGTGCATCCTGCCACAACCCCCACGGGGGTGAGGCGGGAAGGATGCTTGTGTCGCGCTCGGTCAATGATCTTTGTTATACCTGCCATGCCGAAAAACGCGGCCCCTTTCTCTGGGAACATGCGCCGGTTCGCGAAAACTGTCTCAACTGTCACTCGCCCCATGGAACGAGCAATCCCAAGCTGCTCACAAACCGAGTTCACCTGATATGCCAGCAGTGCCATATTCATATGTTGCCGCGCCATCAGACCGCCGCCGGAAAACCTCTGGACATATGGTCCATAAATCGCGGCTGTGCCAATTGCCACTCCCAGGTCCATGGCTCAAATCATCCGTCGGGCAGAACTTTTACGCGCTAAGAGGACCAGATGAGATCCGACCAGACAGACAGACCCACACCGATTCTTCGCGTCGATCTCGCTTTCTTGGCTTGCGTCGTCTCAGCGCTCATGTTTACTCACGTTTGGTGCCAGACGCAACAGAACGACACGACGCAAACACAGCAAAAGAACGCCGAGGCAAAAAAACCGCCCCTCCTGCTGCAGAGAATTCAGGCAAGCTTTGAAATCGGCGGCCAGACTCGTGATACCCAGGGAGGCCATCCCGCTAAGTTCCAGGAAGCGCGAGATGTTCCAAAAGGATTGTATGTCCAGAAATTGAGCCTGGACTTCCGCTCAGACGATTCTCCTTACTTTGTCTCATTGAGAGGATTTGAGATTCGCGAGCTTGACCAGCGTTTCAAGGTGGACGTAGGGAGGTTTGGAAAATATCGAACTCAATTTGTCTGGGACCAGGTCCCTCATTCCTTCGGCAGCGGAAGATACTTTTTTCAGAGGACGGCGCCGGGGATCTATCAAGTCAGCCCGACGCTGCGAGCGCGCCTGCAGGCCGCCACAACACCAGACACGGCGCCAATCGCTCCAAACGCCGAATTGCCCACGATAGTTCGCCAGGAGCTGCAGACTGCAGCAATCACCGATGTGCGGCTCCGCCGGGATCAAGCCCTGTTAAAGCAGGACTACTGGGCCTCGGATAATGTGGAATTACATTTTCAGTTGAGCCGGCTGCGCAATCGTGGATCGCGGCCCATCTCCGCGGGCACATTTGTCCGGCGACCCGGCCCTGCTCCCGCTCGGGACGGTTTGTGGGAGGGGCTGGGCCAGGAGCTGCCGGAGCCTATCGACCATCGGACGACGGATTTAAATTTGGGCACGCAGTTTTCGGGCAAACAATGGAACGCCGGCGTGGATTACGACCTTTCTCTATTCCGCAACCATATCGGGACGCTGCTTTGGGAAAACCCGTTTCGGATCACCGACGAGCAAGGAATTGGAGCCACGAATAGATTCCGCATGGTTCGATGGCAGACCGATCTCGCTCCAAACAATAATTCTCACAGCGTCAGTTTTCGTGGAAATGTGGACCTGACGCGCCAAACGCAATTGCGCGGGCTGCTCTCGCTGGCGTACTGGACACAGAATGACGATTTCCTCCCTTGGACGCTAAACACAGCCATTGTGCCAAAAAGTTGGAATGCGGCTACTCCAATTGACAAGCCCACCGATGTAAACTCCCTTCCGGCGCGCAGTCTGAACGGGAAGATGCGAAACGTCAATCAGGACTATGCCCTCGTCAACCGCGCGAAGAACTTCCGCTTCCAACTCCAGTACCGTTCGCAGGACCTGAACAATCAAACACGCACCATTGAGTTTCCTGGATATGGCGCATTTGGCGATTCAACATGGCGCACGGCCGCCACCGATTTCTTCGGATTGCCGATAGAGAACCCCGATCAGTCCTTTACCCGGCAGAATACCACGGCGGGATTTCAGTGGGATATTCTGCCGCGGCTCACCTGGAAACTTGATTATGGGTGGGAGATTTGGAACCGTAATTTACGGGATGCGAACCGTACCAACGAACACAGCATCCGCGGCCGGTTGGATCTAACTCCCGGCGCAGGCATCCAGCTTAAAGCAGACTACCGTTACTCGGACCGACGCCCGCGATCCTACAACACCCAGCCATTGTCTTTTAATCCCGCTTTCGCCGGGTCCCCCGCGAATGGTCCCCAAGGGGCCTGGGAAGTAACTCCAAACACCCGTTTCGAGAGAGGCGTTCCAACTGAGTTCAACCTCCTTCGCCGGTTTGATGAGTCAGGTCGCATCCGAAACGATGGAAGCCTTTCGATCGATGTGGTGAAGGGCGACAAAACGAATTTCTCAGCTTCCTATCGATATCTGCGGGATGACCATGACAAGAATTTTTACGGACGCCACTATACCGTCCTCTCTTTCATCGACGCCCAGTTCTCGTACGCATCCGAGGGTGGAAGTTTCTTTTATGCGAACTATTCACGGGAGATGAACCGCCTTGGGTATCGGGGGCTTGCGCACTTGCTGATAGCCGCCGCCGCCCCTCCAGGCGTTATCGTTCAAGGCACTACTGCTCAATTCCCCATCGCCAACACTTGGGATCGCAGCAGCCGAAGTAACCTGGACAGTTTTCAATTCGGCATTAATTCGGCGGCACAGGAAGGAAAGCTACAAGTGGATCTTTCCTACGCGCTCTCGTTTGCTCGCGACCGAATCGATACCGTAAATCCGTTCCCCATTCGGGCAGATTCAGTCCTTAATGCACAGGCGTTTCCTTATCCGGACACTCTGGTGCGGCGCCAGGACGTGAATATCGTCATTACGCGTCAGCTACACGAAGGGCTTGAGGTGGGCGCGCGTTACTGGTATGAACCATACACGCAGGATGACTTCAGCTTCAACGTTCTCCAACCCTACGTGCACGGAAATATCACAAGCGATGCTCCGAAATATCTCTTCCTGGATTCGCGTTATGCCAGCTACCACGCCAACGTGGCGACGGTGTTTCTGCGATACTCCTTTTAACCCGAATTCGGAAATTCGATAGCTTCTGGAAGAATTGGCCGCTGATCTGCACGGAAAACACGGATTAGTATCGGGGTCGAGGGATGGGCTCCATAACTGCAGGGTGTCAGCTTCGCCGGGCATCGACGCCCATCCCTCGACCCCGATACCATCAGCGTTGTCCGCGTAAATCGGCGGCTAGTTCCTGCAGTTTGTGAATAATCCGGACTAGGCCCGGCGCTTACTTCTTGAGCGTTCGCACGTAGCCGATGACATTGTCGACATCGGCTGCCGAAAGCTCCTTGATCGCTTTCATCTTGCCGACGCCGTCAACAATCGCCTTCTTCATATCATCGTCTTTCTTATCCTGCACTTCCTTGGAACCGAGATGTTTGAATTCGGCCTTCATAACCTTTGCCATCTTTGGATTGCCTTCCCCGGCGGCGGCATGGCATATTTTGCACTTCTTGTCGTAGACAACTTTGCCGGCCTGGGTGTCGGCGCCGGCCATGGCAGTAACCGGGATACGCAAAATGGTGATCAACAGCATGGCAACCACGAAAGTTGCGGCGAAAATTACGATGTTTTGACGGTACATGGATACTCCCTTTCTAAGAACTCAATGCTATAGAGTTAAAACGCCGGCCATATGGCTAAAAAGCTGTAATGCGCTCGCTCCCCATAGACCGCTATCAGGAATCGCCGAGAAAAATGCCCGGGCAAGCGCGCGGGCTCTTCGGATCTAACCATACTCACTTTGCCTTCTTCATCGCTCGCTGCCGGACGGTCTTAAGAATATCCTCCTGGGTAGCCGGCAGGACGCTTACGAGCGCCAGGAAGTTACGCTTTCCAAGGGCAGCAACTTCTGCCTCGGTCACGGCGCGAATCGTGGCATTTCGGGGCTCGTTAGTCAGCAATGCCGTCTCTCCGAAGTACTCCCCCTTGCCCAGTCGCGCCACCACTGCCTCATCGCTCTCTCCGTCGCGCTGGCGGACGACTTCAACTTCTCCGCTGCGGATGAAATAGGCGCAGTCGCCGAGGTCTCCCTGCCGGACGATCACATCGCCAGGAGAATAACGTTCGTATTCGAAAAGCCGATGCTGCTGGCGAAATTCATGGAACAAAGCACCGGCGATAATAGCGATCGATAAGATAACCAGCACCGGCGCGAATGTCGCGAAAACAAACAAGGTTCCACCGGTCGTGTTCAGCTCAAACTGAAGGCCCATGCCGAGCGCCAGCAGGGTCAAGAGTAAAGCCACTGTAAGCCATCGCTTCATGGACTACCTGCGGACTCGAACCTTCGAATAGGTGTTCATAGTTTTTGTTGAATCGGATGGGCCGGATTCGCGATGCCATGGCAATCCTGGCAGCCCATGCGTCCCGAATAAATCTCCGCAAGAGCGTCCGTGTGTTCGCTCACCGATCGAAATTTTACCGATTGGGCGTGGCATTTCAGGCAATCTCCGTTCTCGTAAGGATGGCGCATCTTGATCGGTAATTTGTAGGTGCGGGTATAGTATTTGTATACGTCGACCATCCCCGCAGTTTTTGCCTCAAAGGTGCCGAATAAGCCGTAAGAAGTATGGCACTCGTAGCACTGGTTGCTGTGAATGTATTGATTTCGATAATGCATGGCAGCGAGGCCTTCGCTCTTTGAGTTTTTCATATCCTCTACGTACGCCTTCATGGTCAGATGGCACGTTGCGCAAAACTCAACGCGCTCGGCGCGCGTAAAGACAAGAAGCATCCCGGTTGACACAGCCAACAACGGCACCATCACGACAGAAGTGATGACCAGGCTTTTAAAGAAAGGCCCAAAAAACCGCCCTCGGATGACCTGAAACAAAGAAAGAAGCACCAGACCCAGGCCGATCACCAGTACCCACACGAGAAACCGGGATGCGAGGTATTCGACAGGATCGTGCTGGAAAGATTCCTTCGGATCCTGGGCATATCCCGGAACTCCAGCAAGAATGGCGAACAGAGCTGCGCGCAGGGCGGACTTCAGCCCGGTCATTGGTGTTCTCCCGTTAAGAATTGGGGCAATAATCGTCTGTTTACGATTAAGAGTCAAGAGACGTTACGGGTACGCGATTTTGTATCGTAATTTTGCCTGGGCCGGTCATAAATGCCATTTGTTTTCATCTTGAGACGTGAGGCCGCGGAGGTTATTCTCATTAAACAGTCGTGTTCGAAGCGGACTTTGCTTAGCCTTCAGTTGAACGATGCCGAAAAGACAAATAATCGTTATCGGGGGCGGTTTTGCGGGAGTCTTCACCGCCATGGAGCTGGAGAAGCGCCTTGGGCCTGAGGAGGCAAACATTTGTCTTGTGAACCGGGAAAATTACTTCGTTTATCAACCCATGTTGCCCGAAATCATTTCAGGTTCCATCGGTTTGACCGACACCGTTGTGCCTATTCGCGCGCTTTGCCCGCGCACCAATCTGGTAATGCGTGAGGTTGAAGAGATCGATCTAAAGGCAAGAACCGTCACCGTCAGCCCTGGATTCCATCCGAGAGCAATAGTCATTCACTACGATCACCTGATAATTGCGATGGGCGCGGTTCCTGATTTCGGCGGCCTCCCGGGTTTTGTAGAGCATGTAATGCCGTTTCGCACGCTCACGGACGCGCTCAGGCTGAGAAATCGGGTTATCTCCGCTCTGGAAGAAGCGGACATTGAACGCGATCCTGATCTGCGCCGCAAATTGCTCACGTTTGTCGTTGCCGGGGCTGGCTTCTCGGGTGTCGAAGTTATCGCCGAGCTGAATGATTTTGTAACGGGTGTTACACGGCATTTTCGGAATATTATTCCCCACCAGGTCCATTGTGTACTGGTCCACTCAGGCAAGCGGATTTTGCCCGAGATGGTTGAAAGCCTTGGCGTCTTTGCTCAAGATCAGCTCATCCGTCGCGGCGTGGAGATTATCCTTAATGACCGCCTTATAGCTGTGACTTCGGAAAAGGCCATTCTGAAATCAGGGCTGGAGATTCCCGCAAAGACGATTGTCTCTACGGTGCCCTCCACGATTGATCCGGTGCTCAAAGAACTTGACTGTCCCAAGGAAACGGGACGTTTGGCTGTGGACAAGTACCTGCAACTAAGAGGATATGAAGGAGAAGTTTGGGCATTGGGAGACTGTGCCTTGGTCCCAACTGCTTCGGGCGGCTCCGCACCTCCCACCGCGCAGCATGCGGTGCGGGAAGCGAGAACAGCCGCAGAAAACATCTGCGCGCACATCCGAGGCCGGCCTTCACAGCCATTTGATTTTGAGGAGCTGGGGCGGCTCGGCTCGCTTGGACACCACTCGGCAGTCGCGGAGGTAATGGGTGTCCGGATTTCCGGGCTTGTCGCGTGGCTGTTGTGGAGATTTGTTTACCTGGCTAAAATGCCCGGACTTAATAGAAAGGTCCGTGTAGCCGCCGATTGGCTGATAGGGTTGGTGTTCCCGCCGGACTTCGTTCAATTGAAGATTGGAAGACCTCCGGGCATTACCGAACAGCACGTCGAACCGGGAGAGATTGTTTTTTATCAGGGCGACGTTGGCGACAGTGTCTATGTGATTCAACAAGGTCAATGCGAGGTCCTGCGCACCCGAAAAGGAGTCCAGCAAAGAGTCGCCGTTTTGGGAACGGGCGATTACTTTGGCGAGATGGCAGTGCTTCACGACGCTTCGCGAAACGCCACCATTCGCGCGCTCTCGCCGTTGGATCTTCTGGTAATCGCCAAGAGAGACTTTCAGAAGCTGAAATCAAATATTCCGGCTTTCGCGAAAATATTCGATGACGTCGCGACCAAGAGAGCCGTGGCGGACGAAGCCGAAAAAGCGATGGGTGCCGCCAGTCCGAACTCACCAACCAGCTTGACACCATAGCAAAAGGCCAGAACACACAATATGAGCAATTCGAACTTACGCGGCCCTGCCTTCGGACATCCTGGAATACCTCCGCGATGGACCTCAAGCTCCAAAGACGCGGTGGCTACTGCCTATTCCAGCGCCAGCCGAATCTGGTTCACTCTTTCGCACGGCATTCTCAACGAGGTCTACTATCCCACGATTGATCGACCTCAGATCCGTGATTTGCAATTCCTGATCACTGACGGTGAGACTTTCTTTCATGAAGAGAGACGGGACCTGGAGTATAAAGTGAACCGCATCGAGCGGGACACTCTCGGGTACCGTATTGTCAACGCCGATCCGCAGGGACGGTATCGCATTACAAAGGAAATAATCTGTGACCCGCATGATCCCTGCATCTTGATCCGGGTGCGGCTTGACGCCGAGGAGGGTTGGCGGAATCGCATTCAGCTTTACGCTTTACTGGCGCCTCATCTGGAAGGAAGCGGGTGGGGCAACTCTGCGCGGAGGCTTCATGCTGCGGGGATGGATCTGCTTGCAATTTGGAAGGGACGCACCTGGGCGACGTTCGGCTGCAACGTTGGTTTTATCAAAACCTCCTGCGGATATGTCGGTTCCAGCGACGGCTGGCAGGACCTAAGCAGCAACCTTCAACTGGACTGGCAATTCGACAGCGCCGAAGACGGAAACATTGCCGTTATCGGGCAGATCGACGTTGCCGCTCACCAGGACTTCACGGTTGGACTCTCGTTCGGTGATGGCCTGCACGCCGCCCTTACAACCCTGATGCAGTCTCTCAGCATGCCTTTCGCCGAGCACCGGCGTCGATACATTGAACAATGGCACCGCGTCTACACCCATCTCGAAAACCTGGACGATTGTTCCTGTGATGGAGGACGCATTTACCGCATTAGCTACAGCCTTCTATTGGCCCATCAGGACAAAACCTTCTCCGGCGCGATGATCGCATCTGCCAGCATCCCCTGGGGAGACGCAAAGGGCGATGAGGACCTGGGCGGTTACCACCTTGTTTGGACACGCGACATGGTGCAAAGCGCTACCGCTCTTCTGGCTTGCGGCGATGCGGTCACGGCGCGCCGGGCCTTGGTATATCTTGCCTGCTCTCAATCTCGCGACGGCGGTTTTCCCCAGAACTTCTGGCTTGACGGGACACCTTATTGGAGAGGAATCCAGCTCGATGAGGTTGCGTTTCCCGTGATCCTTGCGTGGCGATTGTGGAAGGCCGATGCGCTGGCCGAATTTGACCCGTATAAAATGGTCAAATCGGCAGCGGCATACCTGATTCGCCATGGGCCTGTGACACAGCAGGAAAGATGGGAAGAAAACAGCGGTTACTCGCCTTCGACTCTGGCTGCAAATATCGCTGCGCTGGTATGCGCTGCTGACTTTGCTCGATCGCGGGATGAGCTGAGCACAGCGTCTTTCATTGAAGCATATGCGGACTTCCTGGAATCCCACATCGAGCCCTGGACGGTGACAACACAGGGACCCTTGTTGGAAGGCGTGTCCCGGCACTACATTCGCATCCATCCGACTGAAGTCGATGATCAAGAGCCGACCGAGGATCCAAATGCAGGCATTCTCGAAATTCGAAACCAAGCCCCGGGAGAACGCCGCCATTTTCCAGCCCGGGAGATAATCGACGCGGGGTTTCTGGAACTGGTGCGTTACGGCATCCGTAGACCTGGAGATCCACTGATCGAAGATTCACTTCGGGTCGTCGACGCTGTTTTGAAAGTCGAGACTCCCTTTGGGCCATGCTGGAAGCGTTACAACCATGACGGTTATGGAACACGCGCCGACGGTGGACCTTTTCAGGGTTTTGGTCAGGGGCGGCCCTGGCCGCTGTTAACCGGCGAGCGCGCTCACTATGAGCTGGCGGCAGGCCGGGATGTGATGCCGTACGTGCGGGCCCTCGAGAGCTTCGCTTCCAAAGGCGGCATGCTTCCCGAGCAGATATGGGATGAACCGGATCGACGCGACGTTCGGATGCACCTGGGAAGACCGGCGGGCGCAGCCATGCCTCTGATGTGGGCACACGCGGAATACATCAAGCTGCTCCGGTCGATGGCATGCGGCGAGATCTTTGATCTGATTCCGGCAGTGGCGCAGCGCTACCGCACGACGAAAGAGCGTCAAAAGTGGGAGGTCTGGAAATTCAATCGCAGGCCACGCCGGATTTTTCTCGGGCAGACTCTGCGAATCCAGGCGGATGCGCCCTTTCGGCTGCGGTGGACAGCGGACGACTGGCTGCATTTGCAGGATACGCCCTCAGAATCCAGCGGCCTGGGAATTCATTTTGGGGACCTGAGCACGTCGAAAGAACAAACCGCCCCGCTGCGTTTCACATTCTTTTGGACGGAACGCAATCAGTGGGAGGGTCGCGATTACAAGATTGACGTCGTTAAGTAACAAGTTGGCAATTTCTTTCGATAAGATTTCAGAAAACATCCAATAACGTCAACGTCGACATTTATCCGTCTACGACCACGTCACGCCTGTCCAAATTAGCTTCAGGATTACAAGAAGAAGGGCGTGTTGCCCAAATCGGAACAGAATGGAGGCGGCCACATTCTGTTCACCGCAGAGGCGCCGAGAACGCCAAGTTTCGCTGAGGTTGTGATGCAACTCTGCGGAAACTCTGCGTTCTTTGCGGCTCTGCGGTGAATGCAACGTGGCCGTTCTCGGCTTTTTCTTTGGTTGCGACCTACGGTTTACCTGTGTCTTAGAATACGGGTATTGGGGGAAACGGTTATCAAAAGGAGGAATTTCAAATGAAGAAACTGCGCGACATGCAAGCCCGATTCCTTCAGGTATGTCTGGTGCTGGGATCTACGCTGCTCATCACCGGCCAGTCGGGTGAAAAAAAATGGAATTTTGATGGCGATGTCGAGGGAAAGCCGCCGCTGGGTTTTAGCTTTGCCAGGACCGGACAAGGGAGCGATGGCCAGTGGATGGTGAAGAAAGATGATTCTGCGCCGTCAAAACCGATGGTGCTGGCCCAGACGTCGCAGGACAAGACCGATTACCGCTTCCCGCTGGCCATCGCCGAAGGCGCAAGCTACAAGGATCTTGCCCTTGGCGTGAAATTCAAGACCATTTCCGGGTCAGTGGACCAGGGCGCCGGACTGGTGTTTCGCTTGCGGGACAAGGACAACTACTATGTCGTGCGCGCTAATGCCCTGGAGGACAACTTCCGCTTATATCACGTCGTCAACGGCAAGCGCGTTCAGTTTGCAGGTGTAAATTTCAAGGTAACACCCCAGGTGTGGCATCAGATTCGCGTGGAGGTCCTTGGCAGCGGGTTCCGGTGCTATTACGACGACCAGTTGAAAATCACCGCCGAGGACAGTACCTTCAAGGACGCGGGAAAGATCGGCCTGTGGACAAAAGCGGATTCTGTGATCTACTTTGATGATCTCACAGTAAAAACACCGGGCGGCGCCAGTGCCCTTTCGGCCGGAAAGACCCTGGCTCAACGGCTTGTGGATGACCTGGCTAAAAAACACCCGGAGTTGGTGCGCATCGGACTCCACGTGACTCCGCCAGGCGGTTCGGAAAATATCATCATCGCTTCCAACGTTGCCGCAAGGATCGGCCAAAAGTCCGATCCTGAAGACTTGCGGGCTATGAAGACGGGCCGGCCGGTGGTACTCAAAGAGGGCGAGAATTTCGATGTTACGCTGCCGCTGCACGATGCGACGGGCAAGATTATTGGCGCCATCGGCTTGACCTTCAAGCCAGCCAGTGGCGAACAGGAAGGCGCGGCCACACGTCGAGCGCGCGCTATAACTGGGGAGCTGGAAAAGCGTATTCCTTCAAGAGACAGCTTGTTCAACTCCAATGGATAGCGGAGGGTGGCCCGTAATTCTTAGCAGCCTGTCCGAGAAATCGACGCCATCGGGGCAAGAACATGAGAAAATTGGTGACTCGAGTTGCGGCTTTGCCGCCCATCGTGCGGAAAGGCTCTGCCTTTCCCTGGAGTTTCTACATTTATCCATCCTAACCTGACGGTCCATGGACAGCTAAG
>DASXQR010000040.1:0-13827 GCA_036507075.1 Acidobacteriota bacterium
CCCCGAATTTCATGCTGCACTCCCAGATTGAACTGCTGGGAATACCCGCTGCGCCGGCTCCGCTCATAAAAAGTCACCGCTGTGGTCGCCGCCCGACCGACCTCAACCGCCCCGAAGCCGGGCGTCAGAGCCGCGCCTGTCAACTGCACAGGCGGCACTCCATCTTTGAGCAGGAACGGCGCCGTGATTCCGTTGTCAGGCGTCTGCAGATTGGCAGAGCGCTCAAACCCTAAAGCGGCAGAGGCCGGAGCGCCATGATCGAAGGGATGCGCAAAGAACACTCCCCCTCCGCCGCGAATCACCGTCTTCTTGCTGCCGAACGGCCGCCACGCGAATCCGACACGAGGACCAAAGTTATTCCAGTCCGGCTCGGCACTGCTGTCAGGCCAGCCGTCCACTCCCGAAAACCGTACCACACCGGGAGTTTTAGAAACAGGATTGATGGCCGTCGCATCAAAGCCGTTCATTCTTTGATTGCGGTCCGTCATCGGCGTATCCACCTCCCATCGCAATCCAATGTTCAGCGTCAGGTTTGGATGGACCTTCCAATCGTCCTGGACGAAACCGGCCAAATACCAACTGTATCGATCCAGCGCTTCGGTTTCGCGTACGTTGAATGAATTCGGGAAACCGACCAGAAAGCTTGCCAGCCCGAGGCCGGTACCGCTGGTGCCGGGCAGCCCGGTTGGCTGAACGCCGAATGCAAAGACGCCTGAAATCGAGGGACGGTTCACCTCGAAGTTGGTGGACTTTCGAACTTCGCCTCCCATCTTAAGAAAGTGTTTGCCGTGAAACCAGGTCAGGCTGTCGCCGGTGTGATACTGGCGGATGGGGAACTGCCGACGCTCCTGGGCAGCCGAGCCAATCGACGTTATGCCTGTCACGTTGATCCGTGGAAAGGCTTCGCCCGAAATCCCTTTAAGACCGAGGTCCCGGTCCCACGTCCCTCCCAGACCCATGCTCTTGGCATGATTCTGGCGCGTAGTGAACGTAAACCGCAGATCATTAATAATGCTCGGACGGAACGCGTATGTCGTGGCGACCAGGATGTTGTGCTGGAATCGATCACGAATGGTGGCGGCGTCGGCGCGCGGATCCGGCAGCACGCTGGTCTGGGTTATCGGATCCTTGTTGTACATATAGCGCCCGTAAAGATTCCATCTTTGATTGATGACGTGATCGACGCGTGCAGTGACATTGTCCCGGTCAAAAAGTTCGGTCCAGTTCGCCGCAAAATTATTGGCTCCCGCCGGATTTGACGCCTCGCGGTTCGGCACAGGCCAGAAATTCAAAAGCTTCAGCGCCACGGGATCGAGCTGGTTGGCAGGAATTCTGTTTCCGGAAAACAGATCGCGCACCGCTCGGCCTGAAACCGTGCGCGTGGTGGACGGATCGTAAATCTGAATCACACGGCCGGCCGCGTTCAGCGTTTGCGAAAAGTCTCCGCGCCGCTGCAGTTCGGTCGGGACCGTCATTACCTGCGTAGCACCGACTCGCTGCCGCGTCACCTCATAGGCGCCGAAAAAGTGCGTCCGGTTTTTCAAGATCGGGCCGCCGATTGTGCCGCCAAAGAGGTTGTAGCGAAGCGGCGGTTTGTCCTTCTCTCCCGTCCGAGCATCGATGGGCGAAAAGAAGCCGGCCGCATCCAGCGCATCGTTGCGGAAATATTCGAAAAGGCTCCCGTGAAAGTCATTGGTGCCGGATTTGGTCGTCATGATCACAAGCCCGCCGGCCGAACCGCCATATTCAGCGGAATAGCTGCTGGCCAGGATCTTGAACTCACGCACTGCTTCGACCGGAGGATCGGTGTCGATCTGGCCGACGCCGAGACGCATGTTTTGGCCGGTTCCGCCGTCGATGGAAAAGTTCTGGCTCTGGGTGCGACCGCCTGCGAGGCTAAAGTTGGGCTTGGCGTTGCCCGAATAATTAACCCACACCGTGGCGCCGGCAAGCTGCGCCAGGTTCAGCGCGCGACGGCCGTTCAGGGGCATGTCTGAAACCGTCTTCGGCTCAATGAGCTGTCCGATGTCCGACGTGCCGGCTTCCAGCAATGGAGCGGCTCCGGAGACAGTGATCGTGTCCTGAACTTCTCCCAGCTCCAGTTTGAAGTCCAGGACAATCGATTCACTGGTGGCAATGATGATCCCGGTCCTCTGATAGGTGCGAAATCCCGGAAGGGTCGCCGTTACCCGGTAGCGGCCGGGTTGGAGAAGCGGCATGGCATAACGGCCCTGGTCGTCGGAGACCGTTTGGCGCCTTACACCCGTCTCTTCGTTTTCCACGATCACTTCCACTCCCGGAACCACCGCGTCGTTCGGGTCTGTGACCGTTCCGGAAATACGCCCCTCGACCGACTGCGCCAGGGCGGCGCCGCATACTGTGCCCGCGATCAAAACAAACAGGAGAATGGTCTTGCGGATCATGGCCCCTCCAACTTTCGCTCCGAGGAGCGAATTGTTTCCGCCTGAAAAGCGAATCTCGCCAGGGAAAGGAATTGGATCTCTCAACTGGGAGAGATTATACGAAAAAATCCACCGTGAAGGCGCGAAAGCGCGAAAGCAAAAATTGCTCTAGTCTTCCTAAGTGACCCGGACCGCGAACATTGCATTGCTTAGTCCCATTCGAGTAGCCGGGCAATCTCATTTCGCGTTTTCGCGCCTTCGCGGTTCAATTTTTTGGTTTCTTTATACCTTCCTACCCTGTGATGAACTCGGCGGACCTGAATCTTCGACCAAATTCAGATAGAATTTACAATGCAGGGGCCGGGTATCATGGCCGTCCGATTTCGGCAAATCGGGTGTTCCTTGCTTTGGCGCGCTTAAAAGAAACGAATTCCTGCAGGTTTCGTATTTAGTTTCAGTCGAGGCGGCGGCAGGAATCGAAAATCAAGGACTTAAACTGGAGGACCAAAGCTTTCACATGAGAGTGGCAATTTGTGCTGTCGTTTTTCTTAGCATTCTTTCTGGCATCATCCCACCTGCGCTTGCGCAGTCACCTGTCATCATTACTTATGCAGGGCCTCCTCTCCCGGTGGATGGCGAGCCTGCCACAACGCAGGCCATCGACTTTCCCGCTTCCGTCGTTGGCGACGGAGCCGCCGGGTTTTATGTTTCAAGTCCGGTTCAGAACCGTGTCTACCGGGTAGCCGCCGACGGAACGATCAGATTATTTGCCGGCGCCGGCACATATGGTTTCAGCGGTAATGGCGGCCCGGCCGTGGCGGCAGAGTTGGCCCGGCCCACCGGACTGGCACTCGACAGCGGTGGCAATCTATACATTGCAGACTCGGCCAACAACCGAATCCGTAAGGTAACAACCGACGGTCTGATCAGCACGGTTGCCGGCAGCGGGTCACCCGGATTTGGCGGCGACGATGGACCGGCCACTTCGGCGCGACTTAACAATCCCACGGGCGTGGCGGCCGATTCCGGCGGCAATTTCTACATTGCGGATCTGAGCAATCAGCGCGTCCGCAAAGTGAGCACTGACGGCGTAATCACCACGGTGGCAGGCAATGGAGTGGCCGGGTTCAGCGGTGACGACGGACCCGCGGCGGCGGCCCAACTGTCTAATCCGATCGCGGTGGCAGTCGATTCTTCTGGCAATCTGTACATCGCAGATCTGAGTAATCAGCGAATTCGAAAAGTGAGCGGCAGCGGCGTGATCACGACGGTGGCAGGAAACGGAGAAGGTGGATTTGCCGGAGATGGCGGGCCGGCGACTTCAGCAGTACTGGCCAATCCTGCCGGCGTGGCGGTCGATTCTTCAGGAAATCTGTACCTGGTAGACTTCGATACCGGTCGCGCTCGCAAAATTACTTCCGATGGAATTATCAACACTCTGGCGGGCAACGGTTTCGGTGGATTCAGCGGAGACGGTCGTCAAGCCACAACCGCCGAGTTGGCGCATCCGACTGCCATTGCCGTTGATACCGATGGCAGTGTGTATATCGCAGATTCGGGTAACCATCGGGTCCGCAAGGTTACCAGTGATGGCTTAATACGAACGGTGGCGGGCGCTGCGATATCGGCGTCCTTTGCCGGTGATGAGTCGGCGAACTCGGCTCAATTTCACAATCCGGCCGCCCTTGCCGCATTCTCCGAAGGCGACTTATACGTTGCCGATTCTTTGAACCACAGAATCCGCCGCGTGGTCGCAGACGGAGGGATCGGCACAATCGCCGGACCCGGCTTCCCCGGTTTTCTGGGCGATGGAGGATTCGCCAGGACGGCTCAACTGGCCACCCCGCAGGGCGTCGCGCTGGACGCTAACGGAAACATTTATGTTGCGGACACGGGAAATAATCGGGTGCGCAAAATAGCAGCCGACGGTTTGATCCGCACCGTCGCAGGGAATGGCGCGCGAGGTTTTGCCGGCGACGGCGCGGCGGCAACTTCTGCCCGATTGAACGCTCCTTCGGGCGTGGTGGTGGATTTTGCCGGGAACATATTCATCGCCGATGCGGGAAATAATCGTATCCGCCAGGTTACTCCTGACGGTTTGATCCGCACCATCGCCGGGACCGGAACGGCTGGATTCGGTGGTGACGGCGCGCCGGCAGTATCGGCCCAGTTAAGCGGTCCAAGGAGCCTGGCAATAGACTCGGGCGGCAATCTGTACATCGCCGACACGGGTAATCACCGTATTCGCGTGATTTCATCAGGCGGCGTGATCCGAACAATTGCAGGCAACGGAATTCCGAGTTTCGGCGGAGACGGAGGGCCGGCCATTTCAGCCCAACTGTCCGGTCCCAGCGGCGTGGCCGTAGATGCCCAGGCCAACCTTTACATTGCCGACTCCGGGAATCATCGCATTCGCATGGTAACGCGGGATGGCACGATTGCAACCCTGGCCGGAATCGGGATTCCCGGTTTCAGCGGAGACGGCGGACCACCCCAGCTTGCCCAACTGGCCAATCCCAAAGGAGTATCGGTCGATCCTGCGGGCAACGTGTATGTCGCTGATTCGGACAACCACCGGGTCCGCAAAGTCATACTTAACTTACCTTGATCGGAATGTCACATTGAAGCGATCAATTTTCAAGAGAAAGATTTTTCTCGCCTCATACGCCTCAGGGCGGTGGAGTAGAGGGCTCGGAGGGAGTTGGCTTCGGTAGGATAAACTGCGAGAGTGGCGACCAGCTTCCTGGCGGTGGGACCATCCTTGCTTCCGGCGCGGATAAAATCCGATTTCAACCGCTCCAGAACCCCCCAACTGTTTTCTGGCTTTGCATTCAGAATGATGATCCCCACGGTTGCCTTGTCGATAATTCCCAGGTAATCGGTCACACGAAGCTGTGTGCTCAGGAAGTCGGCCAGCTCTTCCAGTGAAGTTTGATCGGCGCCGTAAGATCGGATCAGCAGCAGCGACACATAAAAATGATAGCGCTCCGCGCGCGCCACTTCCTGCTCCAGGAAATAAAAAAAATTGTCTCGTTTGATGCAGGGGATCTTCGGTTCCAGGATTGAAAGCAAATCATCCGGGCTACGTTTTGGATCGATCAACATGTGCGGACTGAGTCCTGTATTGGGTGACGAAGAACCATAAAACCTAATTGTTTGGACTTCCGATTTATGACGTGACGGCCACTAGTTATCAGGTCACCCCCCGAGCCTGTGTGAGCGCAGTCACTGCGTAATTTACAGTTCGTCAAACCCTTGTCGCGAACAGCTTTTTTTTGACGTCAGCTCGAGCTACCCAGCGCGGCGCGCCAAGCCTTGCAGCTCGTGCGCGAACTTCTTCTTAATTCACACTTTCTTCTCGCCGTCACGTAACGCGCCCAGTCGAATGGATCGCTCTCAGATCACTCTGGCACTCGGATTGCTCTACCTGACCGTCCGGGTGAGAACCCAGCAAAGTCGTTTCGGGCTTTCTTGTGTGCCCGGTGCCGGAAGTCTTAACTCTTCCGTGATTGAAGGCGTACGGAGGTCTCGCATGGCGAGTTCGGAGTGGAAGGTCAGGAAATTTCTCAACACCATCGAAGAGAACGGCCGCAGGATCAAGAACACTCTGGATAATTTCAAATCCGAGCTGGATCTGTTCGGCGCTAAACCGGCCCGCCTGGATGGGATCGCCATGACGGCGGACACAAGCCTACCATCGGAAGTCGAGCCGGAGGTAATGGCAATGATAGACAGAAAATTCTTCGGCGATTTTCTGGAGAAAGAACTGTCTCGGTGCGAAAACTACGGTTATCCGCTTTCCATCATGCGGGTCCAGGTCTGCCGGGAAGATGATGCGGATGAAAACTGCCTGCGCTCAGTGAGCGAAACAGCACTTCAAGAATGTACCAGAAGCCTCCAATCCTGCATCCGCCGTTCGGACAAACTGACGCAATTGCAGGACGGCGAATTTTTCATCCTGCTGCCGGAGACCGACGAAACGCACAGCCAGTACGTGCTTCGACGAATCGGAACCAGGCTGAAAGGCGCCAAGCAGTCTTCGTCTGACGCGCCGCTCAGATTTCAGATTGCCTGCGCTTCCTGCAACGATCAGAGCCAAGTGCAGAGAACCCTGGCAGAGCTCTTGCAATCAAAACCGCTCGCCCCTGAAATCCTGCCTGCGAAGAAGATGTGACAAGACGTGGGAAAAAAATCGACGCCACCGGGACAATCCCGGTGGCGTCGATTTTTTCACACATTCCAAGGTTGGTGAGCGCACACGACCTCTAAATGTCCAAACGCCAGGGCCGGCCAGCGGCCGGCGCTGCAGAGGCCGAAAGTCTGAATTTTTTCAGGCGTGCGAGATTTCAGGCCAAATCTTGAATTGAAATCCCTCAAACCCTCCAATTCGCATATATTAGATGGATGCCGCTTTCAGGCTTTCATCCCATGGTTCAGCAGTGGTTCCGCTCCAGGCTGGGAGAGCCCACTGAAGCCCAGCGCAGCGGCTGGTCGCTGGTCCGCGATGGACACCACACGCTGATTGCCGCGCCTACCGGCTCTGGAAAAACGCTCGCCGGATTCTTATACGCCATTGACCAACTCTTGCAGAGCGGCCCTTGCCTGCCTGATGTCGCCCGCGTACTCTACCTTTCGCCATTGAAGGCGCTGAGCAACGACGTGCAAAAAAATCTGCAGGGCCCGCTGGCTGAAATGCGGGCAATGCAGCCTTTTTTTCCGGCCATACGCGTGGATGTCCGCACCGGCGACACCAGCCAGAAGGAGCGCGCATCGATGAGCCGGCGCCCGCCCCATATTATTGTTACCACTCCCGAGTCCCTCTACATATTGCTGACCAGCCGGGGAGGACGGGCCATTCTCCAAAGCATCAAAACAGTCATCGTCGATGAAATCCACGCGCTGGCACGCGACAAGCGGGGCTCTCATCTGGCACTTTCGTTGGAAAGGCTCGAGGCTCTGGCCGGACCTTTTCAGCGGATCGGTCTTTCGGCGACACAGAAGCCAATGGATCAGATTGCGAGCTTTCTGGGAGGCCCGGGCCGCGACGTCCGAATTGTCGACGCAGGACACCTCCGTGAAATCGATCTGGGAGTTGAAATCCCCGGATCGCCGCTGGCGGCTGTCTGCTCACATGAAGTGTGGGCGGAAATCTACGATCGTATGGTGGATCTGATCGAGCAGCATCGCACCACGCTTATTTTTGTCAACACGCGCAAGCTGGCCGAAAGGATCGCGGCGCGGCTGACCGAGAGGCTCGGCCAGGATCGGGTGTCCTGCCACCATGGAAGTCTCTCCAAACAGCGACGGTTCGATGCAGAACAACGACTAAAGGAGGGAAGGCTTAGAGCGCTTGTCGCCACCGCTTCTCTGGAACTCGGGATCGACATCGGCGATGTGGATCTGGTGATTCAGGTGGGATCTTCGCGCTCAATTGCGACTCTGCTGCAGCGCGTGGGACGCGCAGGGCATGCGCTGCATCGTATCCCGAAGGGAAGGATATTTCCGCTCACGCTCGACGAACTGGTGGAATCGGCTGCGCTGCTGAGAGCCGTCGGCCGCGGCGAACTGGATCGCACGAATCAACCCCGGGCACCGCTTGACATTCTGGCGCAGCAGATCGTTGCTGCCTGCGTCTCGGAGGTCTGGAGCGAGGATGGGCTGTTTGACACGATCCGGAGATCCTGGCCTTACCGCAACTTGGAGCGCCAGGATTTTGATGCCGTGGTTCGATTGCATACCCAGGGAAGGCGCGCATTGCTGCACCGCGATGGCATCGGTCGTCGTCTTCTCTCAACCCGGAGAGCGCGGCTGGCGGCGATCACTTCGGGAGGCGCCATCGCGGACACGGCAAACTACGACGTAGTGATGGACCCGGAGGGGACCTTTGTCGGCACGCTGCATGAGGACTTTGCCGTCGAGTCCAACGCCGGCGACATCTTCCAGTTGGGCAATACGTCCTGGAGGGTGCTGCGCATCGAACAGGGACGGGTGCGCGTTGCCGACGCCAAAGGCCAGCCGCCTACGCTTCCCTTCTGGCTGGGCGAAGCGCCGGCACGCACGGCGGAACTCTCCGCCGAGATCGGAATTGTCAGAGAAGAAGGCGCCGCGAGCCCGGGGCTTCCTGAATCCGCGCGCCGGCAAATTGCCGATTATCTTGAAGGCGGCAGAAGAGTGCTGGGAGCAGTTCCCACACAGCGGCGCGTGATCGTGGAACGCTTCTTTGATGAAAGCGGGGGAATGCAACTGGTCCTCCATGCGCCGTTTGGAGGCCGCATCAACCGGGCCTGGGGCCTGGCGCTGCGCAAGCGCTTTTGCCGCAGGTTCGGTTTTGAGCTGCAGGCGGCGGCCAACGAAGAAGCCATCGTCCTCTCCCTGGGACCGCAGCACAGTTTCCCGCTTGAGGAAATATTCCAATATCTGCACCCAAACAGCGCGCGGGAGATTCTGGTTCAGGCTCTGCTGGCTGCACCCATGTTTGAGACTCGCTGGCGATGGAATGTGATTCGCTCGCTGCGGGTGGAACGCATGCAGGGAGGAAAAAAAATCCCGGCGCCGCTGCTTCGCATGCGCGCCGACGACGAACTGGCGGCGGCGTTTCCGCAGGCGGCTGCCTGTTTTGAAACCTTGCCGCCGGGCGACATCCCCGTGCCGATGGACCATCCGCTGGTGCGCCAGACCATTGAGGACTGCCTGACCGAGGCGATGGACATTGATGGATTTCTCCAGGTGCTCGCGGGCCTCTGGGAGGGTCGCATCGAAAAACTGGCTGTGGACACGCCGGAACCTTCGGTTTTCGCGCACGGCATTTTATCGGCCCAACCTTATGCGTTTCTGGATGACGCGCCGCTGGAGGAGCGCCGCACTCAGGCGGTGCTGACGCGGCGGGCTCTGGACATCAAGACCGCCGATACGATAGGCGCGCTCGACCCGGAAGCAATCCGTCGCGTACGCGAGGAAGTCTGGCCGCAGCCGGAAAATGCCGAGGAACTTCACGAGGCTCTTCTCTGGATGGGGTACCTCACGTCCGAGGAAGGCCTGTCCTGGCAGGCATGGCTTGATGAGCTAAAAGGCGCCGGCCGCGTGGTCCTGGAAGGGGGACGATGGTTTGCTGCGGAGGCGCCGCGCGATGCCGAGTCAGTGATGCAAGGTCGCCTGGAGTCGCTGGGCCCAATTGTCAGCGAAGATCCGGTCCTGTTGCAATTGGAACAGAAGGGTGTCGCAATGCGCTGCCGGTTTGAAGAACAGTCGGGATGGTGCCATCGCCGGTTGCTGGCGCGAATCCAGCGTTACACGGTCGAACGGCTGCGTCGGGAAATTGAACCCGTCGCCCCGGCCGTCTTTTTGCGTTTTTTGGCCTGCTGGCAGCATGTCGATGCCGATCACCGGCTGGAAGGTCCGGCGGGAGTTCAGGCGGTCCTGGAACAGTTGGCGGGTTTCGAAGTCCCGGCGGCGGCCTGGGAAGCGAGCGTGCTGAAGGCCCGTGTGCTCGGATACCGGCCCGAATGGCTGGACCAGTTGACCGCTTCGGGTGAATTCGTGTGGGGCCGGTTGTGGGGCGCCGGATCGGGCCCGATCCGCACCACACCGATTTGTCTGATTCCACGACAGGACCTGCACTGGTGGCTCGGACTGACGGGCGCTTCGGACCTGCAGCACTTGTCGGCATATGCCCTACAGGTCTATGAAGTTCTGGCGGAGAGCGGGGCGGTTTTTCTCCAGGACCTGGAACGCCGCACAAAGCTGCTTCCCTCGCAACTGGAGATGGGTATCGCGGAATTGGTCACGCGCGGCGCGTTGACGGGAGACTGGTTTGCATCGCTGCGCCAGATCATCGTGCCGCCTTCGCGGCGCCAGCGCAAGGGGAAGCTACTGGGCCGTATCAGTCTTTTCCGGGCCGAGGCAGTCGCGCCTCCCGAACCCGAAGTTGTCGCCCTGCAGCTCTTGCGGCGTACGGGCGTTGTCTTTCGAAGAACGATCCTGCGCGAGAAACAGCCGCTCCCCTGGCGTGATCTGGTGCGCGCTTACCGGCGCCTTGAACTCCGGGGAGAAGTCCGGGGAGGACGCTTCGTGGCCGGATTCGATGGAGAACAGTACGCGCTGCCGGATGCTATTCCCCTGCTGCGCGCAGCCCGGCGCAGATCCGATTTGCCGCTGTTGAGCGTGTCGGCTGCCGACCCGCTCAATTTCCGCGGCATTCTCACTCCCGACGAGCGCGTTTCGCCGCTGGAACGTCGCCGCGTGCCGGTCTTCGGGTAGTGGAATCCGAAAAAACCCGTAAATAGCCCCCCAAAAATAACGGAGTTACAATCCCTTGAAAGGGGGTTTTAGACGTGCGCAGAAAGATTGTCTTCATTATGGCAGCGGTGGTTGCAGTCTGGGGTAATGGGTTTGCCGATCAGATTCATTTGAAGAATGGAGATCGACTAACGGGAAGCATTGTCAAACTGGATCAGACAAAACTGTCTATTAAATCAGAACTTGCCGGAGATTTGACGGTTCCATGGGATGCCGTCGATCGGCTCACATCCAGTCAACCTCTCTACTTGAGTCTGAGTGACGGTCAGGTGATTGTAGGCACGGTTGGCGGCGCCGACGGCAACATCGAAGTTCAAACGCAGCAAGCTGGAACGGTCTCAGTCTCGAAGGGGGTTGTGCGAACGATTCGATCCCAGGGTGAGCAGTCCGCTTATGAGGCAAATACTGAGAGAATGCGGAACCCGAAACTGGGTGACCTGTGGAGCGGGTTTGCCGATGCCGGACTGAGCTTGTCTCGAGGCAATGCAGACATTACCACCCTCGCGGCGGGAATGAAGGCGGTGCGCGCCACCTCCAGAGACAAAATCACAACCTACTTCACTTCCCTTTCGGCTCGAACCAAGGCATCGGGCCGCTCACTGACAACAGCCGACGCCATCCGGGGCGGCGCCCGCTACGACTTCAACCTCAGCAGCAAGCTTTTTGCCTTTGGTTTAACGGACCTGGAATATGACAAGCTTCAGAAGCTGGATCTGCGCTCAGTGGTGGCGGGAGGATTGGGATTCCACGTCCTGAAGACTGAAAAAACACTGCTGGACATTTTTTCGGGCGGCGCCTTCAATCAGGAGTTTTTCACCGATGTTACGCGAAGATCAGCAGAGCTTCTCCTGGGCGAGGAGCTGTCGCACAAACTGACTCGCTCAATGTCACTGACGCAGCGCGGAGTGTTTTACCCGAATCTCAGTGAAACAGGAGAGTATCGTCTTGCCTTTGATGCGTCAGCAGTCACGCAACTTGGCAGGCAGCTTGGGTGGCAGGTGACGTTCAGTGATCGGTACCAGAGTAATCCTATACCCGGAATAAAAAAGAACGACATCCTACTGACCACCGGGATCCGGCTGACTTTCGGGGGCGCGGGCCGATAGAACTAGCCGCTGATTGACACGAATAGAAGCAGGCCGCCGATTTACGCAAAATTACGCCGATTAATATCGGTGTTAATTCGTGTAAATCGGCGGCCTGCTTCTATCCGTGTTACTTCGTGAAAATCAGCGGCCTGATTATATCCGTGTTACTTCGTGAAAATCAGCGGCCTGATTATATCCGTGTTACTTCGTGTAAATCAGCGGCCTGATTATATCCGTGTTACTTCGTGTAAATCAGCGGCCTGCTTCTATACTTCGTGTAAATCAGCGGCCCATTCAACGCATTGGCGAATAATCGGTCGGATCTAAATAGACCGAATCCACTTTGCTAACCAGCTTGCCGTTGACTTCGGATTCCGTCTGCACCTTTTTCCAATCCGGATCGTTCCTGAAGGCATTCCAGGACTTCTGCGCCGCTTCACGGTTCGGGTAGGACAGCAGGTAAATCAACGTGTTCTGTGAAAGCGGCGCATCTTTGGGCACCCAGTAACCGATATTTGACATCCCGTGTTTTTCAAAAAGCCTGGTGGTGTGATTGCGGAAACGGGCCTGAAGAGCTTCCAGCTTTCCTTCGTTGGCGGTATAGGTGCGCAGTTCGAAAACGCGCGTGCCTCCTTCGGCCCGAGCCGGCGTGACCCGGCCGACGGCCAGACCGGCAAAAAACGAAACGACAATCAAGGTACATACAAATACCGATTTTCTGTTCATGATTTTCTCCTTAATTTATCCTCTTCGTGTCATCGTGACTTCGTGGCAATTTAAAAACTGCCGCAATGCCACGAAGACACGATGCCACGAAGTTCAAATCCTATAGCCGTTCGGCCACGGCGCGGGAAACTTCCCTGCTTTTGGCGGCGCCCTTCAGATCAGGGGTCAGCGTCTTGCCCTCCTTGAGGACAGCTCGAACAGCCTCTTCCACTTTTTGGGAAGCTTGCGTCTCGCCCAAAAACTCCAGCATCATGCCGCCTGCCAGAATTGCGGCCAGCGGGTCGGCGCGCTCCTGTCCGGCGATATCAGGCGCGGATCCGTGAACCGGCTCGAACATGGATGGGGCGGTGCGCTGCGGATTCAGATTGGCGCTGGGAGCCAGGCCGAGGCTGCCCGTGATTATGGCACCGATGTCTGAAAGAATATCGCCGAACAAGTTGGACGCCACGATCACATCAAACATGTCAGGTCTGCGAATCAAATCCATGGCAGCGGCATCCACCAGCAGCGATTCCGTTTCAATATCAGGGTAGTCATCCGCCACGCGCCGGTAAACGCGGTCCCAGAATTCCATGCTGTATCCCTGCGCGTTGGATTTCGTAACGGACGTAACGCGTCCTTTTCCGTTTCTTTTGCGCGCCAGATCAAATGCAAACCGGATGATTCTTTCCGTTCCCTTGCGCGTGAAGACGGCGGACTGAATTGCCACCTCATCGGGAGTTTGAGGATAAAGATTGCCGCCGATCTGCGAATACTCTCCCTCGGTGTTTTCGCGGACGATCACCATATCGATCTCGCCCGCTTTTCTTCCGTCCAACGGCGAGCGTATGCCATCGTAGAGCACTGCCGGTCGAACGCAGGCGTATTGGTCAAAACCTCTTCGAATGGGGAGCAGCAGTCCATTCAGTGTGATGTTGTCCTGGATTCGGGGATGCCCGACAGCTCCCAGATAAATCGCATCAAAACGGCGCAACTGGTCCAAGGCGTCGGCGGGCATCATCCTGCCATTCTGAAAGTAGTATTCTGAACCCCACGGAAAACAAGTCCAGTTGCAGGAAAAGCCAAAAGCCCGGGCGGCGCAGTCGAGAACTTCAATGCCGAGCGGGATCACTTCAGGCCCGATCCCATCTCCGGCAATGACCGCAATAGAGTATTGAGGCATAGCTGGACAAGAGAGTGCCACATCCCAGCAAAAATCCGAGTAATAATTTTTTCACCACAAAGACACAGCGCGGCCGTAGGCCGCAACCAAAGAAAAAGCCGTCCACGTCTACGTGTCGTAGACGTGGACGGCTTTGAAAAACTTTGCCAAAAAA
>DASXQR010000041.1:0-38000 GCA_036507075.1 Acidobacteriota bacterium
CTCAGACGCGGCATGCCGCGTCTCTACGGTATCGATCCAAATGTTACCGTGCACTAATTTATACATCTCCTTTTAGTTTATCTGTCTCACGTTTGTTGCGAAACGGAAAAGGGTGTAGATTCGATTGCTAAAAGAATTCACTGCGAAGGCGCGAACTATAATTGGAAGCCTTTCCAATGATCATCGATAATCACGATACCTGCCACAGTAAATGAATCAATTGCCTTCGCGCCTTCGCGGTGAGTTTTTCGGAAGATCAATGAAAAAAGAGGAGGGAATATGTCTCGTTCGTTGAAGGGATCGTTCAGGCAACATACGGGAAGACTCACCCGGCGCGATTTCTTCAGGGGCGGAAGCTTGCTGGCGTTTCCGGCGTTATTTGGCAAGACGGCAACGGCGGTTCCCGAGCCGCCTTCAGGAGCGCTGCGGATAGGGCCGGATATTTACCAGTCGATTGGCGTTCGCCCCTTTATCAGCGGCACCGGTACGTTGACGGTCAACAGCGGATCACTCGAACTGCCTGAAGTGCGGGCGGCCATGGATGCAGCCGCCCGGCATATGGTTCAATTGGACGAGCTGATGGAGGCGGTTGGGAAACGCCTGGCTGAACTGACGGGCGCGGAATGGGGAATCGTTACTGCCGGGTGCGCCGCGGCTATGACCCATGCGACCTCTGCCTGTGTGGCTGGCGGTAATCCGGACAAGCATATTCGATTGCCGAACACCGAGGGGCTCGGCAAAGACGAAGTGATCATTCCCAAACACTCTCGCAACAACTACGATGCGGCGATCCGCGCGGTGGGAGTCCGGATCATTGAGGTGGACAACGCACAGGAACTGGAGGCTGCCATCGGGCCGAGGACGGCAATGATTTATATCTTTGCGGGCCCTCGCGCCGATGCCGGACCTCCGTCCTTTGAGGAAATCATCCGCATCGCGCGGCAGAAGAACATTGCGGTGCTGACAGACGCCGCAGCCGAAGTGCTGACGATACCAAATGTTCATCTGCAGCGTGGCTCCACTCTGGTGTGTTACAGCGGCGGCAAACAACTTCGCGGCCCGCAGTGTTCCGGTTTGTTGCTGGGACGCAAGGATCTGGTGAAAGCCGCGTGGATACACAGCGCGCCGCATCATGGATTCGCGCGAAACATGAAAGTCGGCAAGGAAGAGATCATCGGAGCGCTTGCCGCTGTAGAGTCCTGGGTGAAACGGGACCACAAGGCCGCATGGCAGAAAATGCTGGACGCGATGGACCATATTGCCAAGCGGGTTTCTTCCGTTCCCGGCGTCACAACGGAGGCGCGAGAGCCGCCCGGGCTTTCCAACCGAAGTCCGGTGCTGAGTGTCCGCTGGGATGCAGCCAGGCTCGGCATCACCGGCCAGCAGGTATCGCAAATTCTCGATGCCACCGATCCCCGTATCCTGGTGGGAAGTTCGCGAGGCGCGCAAAATGGAATCTCGATCACGGCTTTCAACGTCGCGCCCGGAGACGAAAAAGTGGTGGCGGACCGTCTCTATGCCGTCCTTTCGGCGACGCGCGACCTGAAGTCCCAGGAGCCCAAGCCACCGGTTGCTGACCTGACGGGCATGTGGGACGTTCACATAGAATTTGCGGCAAGCACCGGTGAGCACTCCCTGTCGCTGCGGCAGCAGGAAGGGCGGATAGAGGGGATCCATCGCGGCGAGTTCGTGGCTCGCGATCTTACCGGCACCATCGATGGCGACGCGGTTCAATTGCGCAGCAGTCTGCCGGAACGCGCGATCGGAAATGCCCTTTCGTTTACTTTCACGGGGAAAATCGAGGGTGAAACCATGTCAGGCGGACTTGATATGGGCGAATACCTGAAAGCGCGTTGGAGCGCCAAGAGGCACCGCTACGGGCAAGCTGAGCGTGTCTAGGGACAATAGCGTGATGGTTATATCTAGCGACTGTCGATTCGTCACATTGCATTTCAATGTGGCCGGCTTCCAGGAGGGTTAATGCTATGAGACCGAAAGCCTCGCGTGCGGCAGTGTTATTTCTTGTTTTTTGCTGGACGAACAATCTTTACGCGCAGCAAAAATACGATCTCCTCTTGAAGGGCGGCCATGTCATTGATCCGAAGAACAAGATCAGTGCCGTTCGTGATGTTGCTATTGCGAACGGAAAGATCGCGGCCGTGGCAGCCAGAATCGATCCTGCTGAGGCCTTCAAGGTGGTTAACGTTTTGGGATTTTATGTAACGCCCGGCCTCGTAGATATTCACGTTCATGTCTTTGCAGCGACCGGCGAACGAGGCTCCTATGCCGGTGATAACAGCGTTTATCCGGACGGCTTTACTTTCCGCGCAGGAGTCACCACGGTTGCCGACGCAGGATGTGCAGGCTGGAGAAATTTTGAGGAGTTCAAGCAGCGCATTATCGATCGGTCCAAAACTCGGGTACTGGCGCTCCTCAATATTGTCGGCAACGGCATGCGGGGCGAAAGGTTTGAGCAGGATCTGGCAGACATGGAATCCAAGCCGACGGCGGAAATGGCGCTTCGCTACAAGGGCTTGATTGTGGGTGTCAAAACAGCCCACTACGCCGGCCCGGAATGGGCACCGGTTGAGCGCGCCGTTGAAGCGGGTACGCTGGCGAATATTCCCGTGATGGTGGACTTTGGGGTCAATCGACCGGAGCGCCCCATGAGCGAACTGGTAACCCGCAAGCTCAGGCCGGGAGATATTTACACTCATTGTTATTCCGGGCTTCGCAATGAACAGGATGAGTCCGGCCGTGTGAACCCCGCGCTTTGGGAAGGCAGAAAACGGGGAGTGATTTTTGATGTAGGCCATGGAGGAGGCAGCTTTGCCTGGCGGATTGCAGCGCCGGCCGTGAAAGCGGGGTTCCTTCCTGATTCCATTTCTACCGATCTCCACATCGGCAGCATGAATGCCGGCATGAAGGACATGCTCAACGTGATGGACAAATTTCTGGCGATGGGGCTGTCGATCGAAGATGTGGTTCTTCGCTCCACCTGGAATCCTGCCCGTGAGATCAAGCAAGAAGAACTGGGGCAGCTTTCTCCCGGTGCTTTGGCGGATATCGCAGTACTTCGGCTCGAAAAAGGCAATTTCGGCTTTGTAGATATTTATGGAGCCCGGTTGCGAGGAACGCAGAAGCTCACTTGCGAGTTGACGCTTCGAGATGGAAAAGTGGTCTACGATCTCAATGGAATTACGCGCCCGGACTGGGACAAGCTGCCGCGCGATTATAGACAAACCGGCGATGCCAGGTGGGACGCCGTTACACCCGCGCCGATCCGCCGAAGCCCGCGGTAAGAAGTGAGCCGGTTTTTTGCCACGAAGCCACGAAGACACGAAGCTTTCATATTTATCTCGAAGAGGAAACTTCTCGAAATCCTCGATAATGTTCCGAGAAGTGCCACTTCTAGATTGATTTTAGACCTTCGTGGCTTCGTGGCTTCGTGGCAAAAGGGCGCCAACCCCGGTGCAGGATCAGAGCGCCATGCCGAGGCGACGTCACCGCTGCTGTGCCGGCGGCCTGAGGAACTCCGACGGCGGCAGCGCCCGGCGTGTAAACCTCGCCATGCGGATGGCTCCCTGAAAATAAAAAACTTTGTTGATCCGCATTCCAACCGAGGTATGCCCCGATCCATGAGGAGCAAGGTAAAGTTGGGCCGAGCCTTCCTGAACGCCGTCTACATAGTTTCTGAATTCCTGACCGTCATATACCGAGGCGACGTGGTACCAGGCTCCGAGCGGATGCAGCGCCTTCCGGTTCATCAGCGCTTTGCTCTCGGTTCCTGATTGGTTATAGCTGTCCAGAAACCATTGATCGCCGACCACGCGGATTTCAAACAGCATCCGGTTGCCTGTGTCAGCGCCGGTCTGAGGATCCTGCTCACTCAAGTGAAACCACCGCTGCTCTGTCTGGCCTCCGTCGGGACGAAAGATGGCTTCCCATGTGAAAGTCTTGGCGCCCGCCAGAGGGTGGTTGTCAATGAACAGCGCATCATCCACACCATCGAACCTGACAGCCTTGCCGACGGGCGAATCGATGACTTCGGGTTGCCCGAGTACTGTGGTCCTGTGGCCGCCAATGTTCTCCAGCCGGTCGAAGATCCACACGGCGCTCTCGGCAGGTTGACCCGAAAGTGCGCCGCTCTTAGAACCGCTCTGCAATGCGGCCAGAATGGCCAGTGCCACCACCGAGTCGCGGAGAATTGTTTCCAACGTCATTGTGCCCTCCGCTTTGGTCGCAAAGAACTGAGATACCCGACCAGGTTTTCCAGTTCGTCTTTGGGAAGCTCCGCGTATGCCGGCATTAGCGATTTCCTGGGCAGCTTGATCTCGTTGAGCTCACTCTTCATGAAAGACATCAGATTGCCGTTCACATCGCGCATATGGACCGAGTATTCGTCTTCGTTAAGATGAATCCCCTTGCTGCTCTTCCCCGTTACGCTGATCACCTCCACTGTCCGATAGTCCAGCGGAATATCAGCGCTCGGCTCCAAAAGAGATTGGCGCAAATGCCGTACCGCGCGCTTCGCTCCAATGTCGGAAAGGTCCGGTCCCGAGAAGCCGCCTTTCCCGTCGATACTATGACAGAGGGCGCAGCCGTTGTCCCGGTAGACGAGCGCACCTGCGACGGCGTCGCCGGTGACGGGCTCGGGCAAACCTTGACGGCCCAATTGCTGCACGTACGCCACCATGCGCCAAACGTCGGCTTCCGGCGAATTGAATGTGCCCGGCATTTCCGTGTTGGGAATGCCGTTTCGTATGATGAGGAATATTTCACGGTCCGAGCTGCCGTGTCGAAACCGGCCTGTGTTCAAGGCGGCACCGCGGCCCCCCTCGCCGTTCTGGCCATGACAATGGCCGCAGCGCCCGGTAAACAGTCTGCGCCCGGATTCCAAGTCCGCCGCTGAGGAATATGGGTTTGCCTCAGGCAGGGAGGATCGAGGCTGGACTGCCGCTCTTTGCGCAGGCGTTGGCAGCACGAAATTCATCCAGCACCACGCAATCAGAAATGTCTTTCGCATCCAAAGATCTGTTCACTCGAGTCCGAAAGCGATCAGCACGTCTCCAATCGGGATCGTGATCAACTGCTTGCCCCGGCTTAGAAATGTAATCGGGCTGGCATACACTCGATCGCCGCCGTTGAAATGCCAGAGCTCCTTGCCGGTACGAGCATCCAGGGCATAAAAGTTCCCGCTTGGCGTGGCCGAGAAAACCAAGTTCCCCGCCGTGGACAGCACGCCCGCCCACGGTGGCGACAGGATGCGGTGCTCCCACTGAATTTTCCCCGTCTCCGGAGTCATGGCGATAAGTTTGCCCCAGCTCTCCTCGGGCCGAAAACGTGCTCCCCCGCCGCCGCCACCGCCGAAGTAGGCCTCGCCCGGTTGGAACTCGAGCGCGTCAGTCTTGAAGAAACGACGCCGCTCCTCGCGCGCACTGACATAGAGGAGCTTCGTGTTGGGATTGTAGCTGGGCGACATCCAGTTGTTCCCGCCGTCCACGCCGGGCCAGATCGAATCGTTGCCTTCCTGCGTCGGCTCCTGACCGGGATTCACAACCGGACGGCCCTTCTTATCTATCTCCTTTGCCCAGGTCTGCTTCACATAGGGTTTGGCCAGCAGGAATTCACCCGTTTGACGGTCGAGGACATAATAGAAGCCGTTGCGGCTGGGCACGACGACCAGTTTGCGCAGGCGCCCGTCGAACGTCGAATCGAGCAGAACCGGAACCTGCGTGGCGTCCCAATCGTGCGTGTCGTGCGGAGTGAATTGGAAATACCATTTCAACTTTCCTGTGTCCGGATCCAGCGCGAGCAGCGAGCAGGAGTACAAGTTGTCTCCGGGGCGAACATCGCCGTTGTAGTCCGGTCCGGGATTGCCCGTTCCCCAATAGAGCAGGTTCAATTCCGGATCGTAGGAGCCGGTGATCCACGTCGACCCTCCGCCGTGCCGCCATGAATCACCTCCCCAGGTCTCCGAGCCCGGTTCGCCCGGCGCCGGTATGGTCCAGAAGCGCCAGGCGCGCTCGCCCGTTTTCGCGTCGTACGCATCGAGGAAGCCGCGAATGCCCCCTTCAGCGCCCGCGATCCCCGCGATCACCTTGTCCTTGACCACCAGCGGCGCTGCGGTGGCCGTGTAGTTGAGCGCGGGATCCGCAATCTCCTTCTTCCAGAGCATGCGGCCGGAACGGGCATCGAGCGCGATCAGCTTTGCATCCAGCGTTGTGATGAAAAGCGTCGTGCCAAGGATCGCGAGTCCCCGGTTGACCTGCCCACAGCATGTGTAGAGGCCGGCGGGAACTTTGTATTCGAAGGTCCAGAGTGCGCGTCCGGTTTCTGCGTCAAGCGCGATCACGTCGCTCGGAGGACGCGTGACATACATGAGACCATCCACGACAATGGGAGTGGTCTCGACCTTGGGGCGATGCATCTGATAAATCCACCTGGCGCGCAGCCCGTGGACGTTCTCGGCCGTGATCTGGTTCAAACTGCTGTAATGATGGCTGCGATAATCGCCGCCGTACGTCAGCCAGTTGGCGGGCTCCTCGGGTGCTTTGAGCAGCCTTTCATAAGTGACCGGCAGGCCCCGGGGCGATGGAGACTGCGCAAGAGAAAGTGTCACCACAAAGACACAAAGGACACAAAGCGGCGCTAATGGGGTCAGGTCTTCATAATTCATTTTTGCTCGTCTAAATCGGACGTCCATTCAAAATCCACCCAAAAATGAATTATGAAGACCTGACCCCATTAGCGGCGAGCGGCGAGCTGCCTCTGGATCGAAGCGCGAACCGATGGCAGGTATCGCAGAGCATTGGCATAGTAAACCTTGCGAAGCACATCGTCGGGCAGGCCGATACCGTAGATTCTCCAGCGGCCGTGCAGCGGCGCGCCAGTCGCCGAGCGAAGCTGGGCCGGATGATCGAAATGCTCGTCATAGGTTTCCAGGAACCTCCAATGAGGCACCCAGAACTCTTCGATCCCACGGCCGGGATTGCCGTCGGAGCCGAAGAGGATCCGGTCCTGATACTTGAGGAAGAACGCGCGAATCATTCGGGGAGCCCGGCCCAGGTCCTGAACGGTCGCCGAGATTTCAACGTCGGCATTAGGATACTTGTCCAGCAGCGCGGCCACTTTATCCATGTCGTAGTACAGCATGGCCATGTGCGCGTTGACAAAGCGAGTCCTGGGATGCCTGGCGTGCATGTTCTCGCGCGCCTTTTCGATCACGTCGGGAGTCGGCTGGCCGGTCTTGTAGTAGTTCCCTTCCGGGTTGCTGCGCCAAAGGCCGGCTTCATACCGTTCATTCTCGGGGCCGATAGGTAGAAAGCGGCCATACGAGTCGCTTATATGGATCATGACGGGCTTGCTGTGCCTGGCACACATTTCCCAGACAGGATCGAATCGCGGGTCATCGGCCTGGATGTAGGTGCCGTCGGGATTCTTCAGATCGAGCCCCAGCACCTTGTTGATTTTCAGCCCCGCAGCGCCCGCCAGAAAACAGCGCTCCAGTTCCGCGGCGGTCCTTGCCGGCCAGCCCGGCGTATTGATCCCTTCAAAGTTCAGCCTTGCGAAATGAATGATGCGGTCCCGGAACGGCTCGCCCACCTTCATATTCTGGTCGAAGGTCTTGCCAAATCCACCGTCCATGTTGCAGATCACGCCGATACCGGTATCGTCCATCAGCTTGATCATTTTTTTATAATCTTCGGCAGTCCTGACTCGCCCGCCATGGAAGTGGAAATCGATCGCCGGAAACTTAGCCCGTGAAATGTGGGTCCTGGGGAATTTCATCAGTGCCTTGGGCATGGTCGGCACTTCTGGCGAAGGTTGAAAGTCGGGATGCGAAGGAAACCTCGGGGCCTGGGATTTCGGGACGCCCGTCTGACCGGAGGAAGTGAAGCTGCAAATTGCAATCAGCGATGCCAAAAATGGCAACCAGCGACGCATGGTTACACCTCCTGTTTGGAAAGGGGAGTATTGTGACACAAGGCAACCTGGAAATCATATCGGAACGTCCCGATCACCGCAGAGGCGGTGAATGCAACGTGCGTGTGTCCGGCCGCAAATGATAAATAGAAAGGAAACCAGGAGACCCTTATGACCAAAATCCTGCTTGCCTTCGCTCTTCTGCTGCTTCCCGGTTTGCCATCAGATGACGTCGCCCGCCCGATGCGACCAAGCCGAACGCGGTCTACAATCCGGCCGACTGCGATTTCCGCCTCAAGCCCGGCAGCAAGGCCGTGGACAAGGGCGTGCGCCTACCCAATGTAAACGACGACTTCACCGGGCAGGCGCCCGACCTGGGAGCTCTGGAGACCGGCAAGCCGCTCCCCGTGTACGGCCCAAGAATTCCGATCAAGCAGCCATTTTCCCAGTAAAGCTGGAGTGGAGAGTTTGTGCAGACCGCGGCGTTGTGTTTACCGCAGAGGCGCTGAGCACGCTGAGATTTCGCGGAGGGCTGGGTTCCAGACTCTGCGTGTGCTCGGCGGTCTCGGCGTCTCGGCGGTGAAAGCTCTGGTTCACGTTAAGCAGCCCGGGACTACAGCCTTACAAGCAACTGTTACAGCTCTCTAATAATAAAACTTTGCCGCGAGTTGGAGCGCGCGGGCGCCAGCGGCGGTGGTGATTCGGCCGAAGTTGCTGCCGCCGAAGGCGGTGTTCGGGTTGCCAAACTGCGGACTGTTTGTCACGCTGTAGGCCTCCAACCTCAATTGCAGGCGTCTCTGTTCCGCGAACTGGAAGTTCTTTGAAAGCGTCACGTCCTCGTTTATGATGCTCGGTCCCCGGTAACTAGACAGCGTCCGCGGCGCCGTTCCGAGCTCGTCAGGCCCGACCTCCTCAAATGCTTTCAGGTTGAAGTATCCGTTAATCTTGCTCTTTACCGACCCGGGCAATCTCGGATCGCCGATCAGGTTGGGACGCTGGTCGCCCTGCCACAAGTTGTTTTCGTCTTGGACGATTGCCAGCGGCGTGCGCGAACTGGCCGTAATGATCGAGCTCAACTCCCATCCGCCGATCACAGCGTCAAGGATTCTGTTCATGTTCTTTCCAAACGTCCGGCTCCGGCCCACCGGCACGTGATAATCGAAGCTGAGGACGAATCGCTGCGGCACGTCGAATATCGACAAAGAACGCTCGTTGCGCAGATGCGTCAGGTCCTGGAGGCTCGACTGCCCGGCGATAAAGTCCACATCGGTACCGGCTACGTCGGAATCGCTGATCATCTTAGAAATCGTGTAGTGCGCGATCACGCTCAGGTCATGAGAAAACCGCTTCTCATACTTCATCTGCAACGCGTGATAGATCGAATTACCGTTATTGGGAGTCGCCCGATAACCGCCCACCGAGCCCGAGTACTGCGGGAAGGGCCGAAGCAGCCGATCCCGCGTCACCGTCGGAGCGCTCAGGATCGATCTCGGATCGGTGATGACCCCAAAGAACGGATTCGGCACCTGTTTGCTGAGGTCATCCTGCCCGATAGGCCAGTACTTCGGATCAAGGTTGTTGAGATCTGACAGGTAGTCCCCTGTCCCGAAGTACAGGTGTGTGCCCTTGGTGCCGACATAATTGAATTCCACCACGCCGCTGCCCGGGACCTCCCGCTGGATCGATAAATTCCACATCTGGTACTGCGGGTTGTCATCCTTGCGGAAATTGGCGCCGGCGTCGAGACCGAGGAACGCAGCCGGATCGCGGCCGGGAGGAAGAATCAAACCGTTCGGCCACGGGTTGGAAAATGTGGCGTACCGGGTGAAGTTCCGGTCACGGCTCCACTGGATCGGGGTGTCAATCAACCCGAAGGCCGATCCCACCTCCCCTTTGATCGTGTGGCGGGAGGTGGTGTAGAAGATACCGTACCCGCTGCGGATCGATGTTTTGTCATTGAAAGCATACGCGAAGCCGATTCGCGGCTGGACGTTGTTATAGTCGCCGTCGAACGGGCTCCTGGTGTCGTCGTCCACGAACTTCATCGCGCCTTTCAGATTGGGATACACCGCCTTCATCTTATCGGCGATCGGAGACGGCGCTTCGGTGTCAAACCAGTTCAGACGATTGAAGCGATCGGTTCGGGGAATGTCGAAGTCATAGCGAACGCCGCCATTCAACGTCAGCTTCCGAGTAACTCTCCATTCATCATTGATGAATGTCCCGAAATAACCGGAAGCCTGGCAGGTTGGATAGTCGATGGTCAAGACTCCGCCGCTGCCCCAGCCAAGCAGCGCTGAGGCGATGGCATTGCCCTGGCTCGAGCTGCTCACGATCGGGTTCAGCGCTGTCTGATTGCGGGTGAAGTTAAATCCACCCTGCGGTGTGTTCGGCTGGAAATAATTCTCATGAAGCTTGCGGTACTCGGCGCCGGTCTTGAGTGTGTGACCCCGAACGATTTTCGTGATCGCGCCCGATGTCTGGTAGACGTCCTCGAAGCGGTGAATGATCGCAAATCCGCCTGCGCCGAGCGCCAAATAGCCAGTGGGGTTGAATCTTGGGAATGCCAAAACTCCGGCGGTCTGAATGATTTTGGGCAGGCCCAACGTGGTCTGGTCGAAACCCATGCTGAGCGGGTCCCGTATCGACTTTACCCGCAGGGCGCCGGCACGCCCGGTGATGATCGTGGTCGGGCTGTGGGTCCTCGTGTAGTCGACGATGAAGTTCTGGTTTCGGTTTCTTCCCGGATTGATGTTGGCGGCGATGTTGCCAATCAGGTTGGCCGGATTACTGGAGCCCCAGTCCACGCTGTACCGGACAGTAAACCGCTGCTTCTCGGAAACGTTGTGATCAATCTTGGCATCCATCTTGTGGCCGACGCTCTCATTGACCCCTTGGGCGAAGAAATTGTTCACGTGCGTAAAGGCATTGCCGTTCGAAGTGGGCGCAGGATACAACTTGAGAAATCTCAGCGTGATCGGATCTTGTCGCTGCAGCGGAACAATGTTTCCCGGGAACTGGGTCCGCACCCTTACACCGCTCGCATTCACAACAAGACTGTCGGGATCGTAGACCGGCGACAGATTGCCATTGGCAAGACGCGTATCGGAAAAGTCACCTGCCAACTCCTTGGCCGTGGGAACAGTGGTCGTGGTTGTGGTGGCGGCAAAATTCTTGAAATAGTCAAAAGTCGCAAAGAAAAAGGTCCGGTTCTTCCCGTTGTACAACCCGGGGATAGAGAAAGGGCCGCCGATGGTTCCGCCCAGGTTGTCGCGCTTGCCGTTGGCCAACCTAACCCCGTTCCTGTTGGAGAACCAGTTGTTGGCGTTCAATTTGTTATCGCGACGGAAGTAGTAGCCGACACCGTGGATCTCGTTGGTTCCGCTCTTGGAAACCATGTTGATGATCGTGCCGCCCGTGTTTCCATATTCGGCGCTGAAGTAGTTCGTCTGAATCTTGAATTCCTCGATGACGTCTATTGTGGGCGTGTACTTCACGTCCGTGATGCCCCCGTTCTGCTCGATGCCGGTCAGCGCCCCGCCGTCCAGCATCACCTCCGAAGCGTTGTTGCGAACTCCGTTGGAAATGAAGGCAACGCCGCCGGTCGCTCCGGTAACGCCGGGCGCCAGAGTCACCAGTGAAAGCGGGTTGCGACCCTGGTTCGGCACGGAGCTGATGATCTTGTTTTCCACCACCTGGCCCAGCGTTGGCGAAGTCGTATTGAGCAGAGGCTCGGACGCCGTGACCTGCACGCTGCTGGTCACTTCACCGACCGATAGCTCGACATCGACTTTGGCCTGCTGTGACACTTCGAGCCGGAAGGGACCCTGCGAGGCTTTCTTGAATCCGGGCACTTCCACCGTGAGGGTATAGCGTGCCGGGGGCAAGGTCGGGAATACATACCGGCCGGCCGAATCGGACAACGTGGAATATTCAACATTGCGATCAGCGTCGGTGACGGTGACGGTGGCGCCCGGCACTGCCGCTCCACTGGAATCGGTAATCGTTCCCTGGATCGATCCCGTATAAGACTGAGCCCATGACGGGACCGGGAATGACAGGATTAACAATGACAGAACTGAGAACAAGCAGAAGAACTTCGGGCGGTTGGGCATGATCTTCTCCCTTCTTGCAAGGACGGACAATCAACGGCGCTTCGGGAAAATTCACCACAAAGACACAAAGTTTCCGGGAATCCCGCCGGCCGCCGCAATGGTCGTGTGCACGGGAGGCTCGGACCCAAAGCGGCCCCGGAACATCTCGTTCATGCCATCGTAGTCCTTCAAGTCGTTTAGATAGACGTTGCACTTCAGGACCTTGTCCATAGACGAGCCGACACTCTCGAGACGCTGCTGGATCTGATCGAGCACGTGCTTGGTGTGCGCTTTGATATCGCCTTCAAAATGAGCGCCGATGCCCGCGATAAACAGCAGGTTGCCGTTGGAAACAATGCGGCTGAACAAAGGCGGCTTCTCCGGTTTTCGGCCATCTCTGTAGTGGACTTTCTTGACCGGCTTATCCTGGGTCGCAGGCTTGTCCTGAGCCGCCGCGGGAACCGCCGCAGCCGTGGCAGCCGCAGCCACAGTCACTCCCCGCCCGATAAAACTCCGTCGATTTGTTTTGTTCATTCAGAACTCCTTCAATTGTCTTTTCATTAACCGGATGCGCCCATGCTGATGGAGAAAACCGCGCAAAGTCAACTCCCGATCTCATACTTCCGAATTGACGGCCTGAATCAGTGCTTTGATATAGCCGTACCCAAAAGCAAAGGACTGGAGTCTCCCGGGGTCGTCAGCATGTTGGGGCATATGATCCGGACAGATCGCGCCCGGAAATTGCCCGTCTCTTAGAATTCGCATGATCTTGAAAAAATCCATGTCGCCTTCATCGGGGAACACTTCGGCAAAATTGTGAAGCCCTCCGCGGATGTTGCGCATGTGAATCTGATGGATTTTTCCCTTTTCGCACAAATATTGGACAATCGGTAAAATCTCTGCGTTCGGGTTCCTTAACCCCTCACCGGTTGTTCCCAGACACAATTGGAATCCATTGTGCGGGCTGTTCACAATTGATTCATATCGTTTGATTGCTTCAAACACGGATGGAGAGTCCCAGTTATCCGCGCCCTGATAGCCGGGCGGAAGTCCGGGTGGATCATAAGGATGGCAGGCCATTCGTACGTCGTATTGTCTGGCCGCCGGTATTACCTTTTCCAGGAAATAGGCGATGCGTTCCCAGTAATCTTCGGAGCTAACCCTCCCCGAAGGTCCAACAGGCAGGCTTTCCCAATTGTCCTCAAGCTTAAAGGCGGCGTAGACAGCTCCGCCTCGCCCTGGTGTTTGCCCGTTTCGCCGTATCGGTATTACGGTCCAGTGATAAGTTATGATCTTTACGCCCACTTGGGCAGCCTTTTGAATATTGCCGATTATGTCGTCTAGTTTTCGATCCCGCTCCAACCCCTTTCTCAAAGTAATATAGTCAGCATCCATTCTTATGGCTTCGAGAGATACGCCATACTTATCGCAGTTATCCTTCATCATTCTCAGTTCATCAAGATCCCATCCTCCGTCGGGGGCACGTTTTGGCATCTGCACCGTTAGATGCCTGACTCCGTAGCGCAGGTTGTACTCCAGGTTCTCCTTGGACGTGATACCGGCCCGGGGACCTCCTGCCACGCTATGGTAGTCGCCGCCAACATGCATCAGAGTATTTTTCCTTGGAGCGCGCGCTGCCTGCACTGAAGCTGTCTTCGAGGTTGCAGCGCCGGCCACGCCGGCGCTGATAATTCCACCGAGCAGCTTTTTACCCAGCTCTCTTCTTCTCATCATAGACGTGGAGTATCGACCTTGATGGACCGACCGGCCCTCTTGCGCTGCTCACTATCCAGAGTCACAAGCGGAATGCCGAGTTGATATGCCACGGCAACGTAAGCGGCATCGGCGCCGCGCAACATTAAATCCGCTGCCAGCCGAGCTGCAAGCTCTGCAAACGATGCATCCAATGCCACGAGACGCAGCGAGCCAAGCTGCAGCATACCCTCGACTGCCTGGTGCGCCAGGCCGGGCTTTCCGGTTTGCCTGGAGACAGCCCCCGCCACTTCCATCAGCACGATCGCTGGAGCGACGATCGGTTGTCCGTGTGAAACTCGTTCACCCAGCCACCTGGTACAGACTGCGTGGTGCACATCACCTGCGACGAAGCGGCTGACCCACACACTCGCATCCACAACGACCATTGACTATCGTCGCCCCTGCCGCACCGCCTTTGCCGCGTTGATTTTTCTGGGCCAATGCCTGCCGATTTCGGCGGCGAGCTGGTCCAGATTTGCCCACACCGCTTTTTCTCTCCTTAATACCACATGAGCCGGTCTTACGGGCGTGAGCTGAGCGACAACTTCCCCGCGATAAGTAATGCCAATCGGTTTTCCAGCCTCCCGGAGCTTCCGGATGACGCGGCTGGTCTCATTTTTCAATTGCCGCACGCCTATCGTCTTCATAGTTTTATGTACCTACATTTGTAGCTACATTATCGGACCTTGGAGGCCTTCGAAGCAAATGTTCAATTGTTTACTTACCGCTTGCGTGTCTTCACGTGCCGGTCAAACCAGTCGAAGGCGTCGGCCTGCATTTGCCGATCGAATTTGTGTCCGCCCGGATAAAATTTCGATCGGTACATGTCAGGCGCACCGCCGCGCCGGAAGGTTTCATGCAACATCTCGTCGGCCCGTTTCATCTCCGCCACGGTGTAAAGCGGGTCCTCGGTACAGTTAAGGACCATCGTTGCCGCCGGCGCGCGCAGGGCCAGAATCTCCGGAAAATCCAGCTCTCGCGGGAGCAGAGGCACATAGGTCATCCAGGTGTGTGTGAAACATTTGTCCAGAAGAAAGTCACGCCAGGTTGTCATAAAGCCGACAGCGATCGCGCAGCGAATGCGATTGTCGAGGCCGCCGAGGAAAACGGTTCGCATCCCCCCGCCGGACAGACCTGCGCAACCAATGCGCGAAGCGTCCACGTCGTTACGTTTCGCCAGCACATCCAGCGCTCGCTGGTCTTCCGGGACGTAAACGCCGGGCCAGGTTGTTCCGGCACTCAAGAGGCTCTTTTCCATAATGTGTTCATGTGCCCCGGCGAAGGCGTTGTATTTGTTTACGCCTTCCACGTCGTCCGGTTCAGGATCCCCTGCGCCCTGCCGGATGCGCTCGGGCACATCGGCTGCCAAGACTCGCCGGCTGGCGAACGGAAAGGTGTCATGAACGAGCACGGCATAGCCGCGCTTTGCAATTTCATTTGCCCAGGCAACCCCTTCGTAATAGTGCTCCTGGTGCTGCAGTTGTATTTTCCAGGAGTTCCCGTCGATCCTTGCTATCTTTCGCCAACCGAGAAATTTATTCCCGGCATGGTCATGCAGGCCCAGTATTGCCGGCAGGCGTTCAGTGGAGCCGGCCGGCTTCAGGAAGACCGCTTCGGTCCTGGGTCCGGCAGGCAACTGCCAGGAGAGCCGTTCGACATGCAGGCCGTCATAAGTGCCTTGAAATTCAACCCGGACCTGCGGTGCTCCGCCAAGATCGACTGGAGCGATACGCTCCAGCACGCGCCGGCGGGCCACGGATCTCCAACTGTCAAGGTTCTTCCACTTTCCTGTTCGGAAGGAGAGCGAGGATGGACCACTTCCCAGAACCTTATCTGCGAGCCACGGTCCGTATATTCCCGTCATATTGGGGCGCATCGGCGTTTGCTGAGGATCGCTCTTTTCAGAGCGAGGCCCTTGTGGATCAATTCTCCGCCCAAACAGCAACGCGGTCGTTAAAAGAACAACAAAGAAGAGAGAGCGCATATAGATACCTCAGTGGCGACCGATCGCGGTCAGCCTTGCAGTCGGTCAAGGAGTCTTGCTTGTGATTTACACCCCGGCCCCTAATGGCTTCGATGACCGAAAGTCATTCTTCGGAGCGGGCTGCAGTGCTGTATTCTGCCACGAAGGCACGAAGACACGAAGGTTTCTGTATTTACCCTAATGACCGATGACGCGTTCGGTTCCGGCTCTGCTGGGCTGTGCCTCTGCGGTGAAGCGCCGCCTCGGGGGGCGCCACCAAACTAGACCACTACAAATGTCCTGATAGAATATACAATCTCATCGAAGCCCGAAGCGATGCTTTCAACAAAAGGAGGCGCAATGACTATGAAGCGAATTGTGTTTTCCATCCTTGTCTGTACGATCCCCTGTTTGACTCCGTGCCTGGCTCAGACGCAACAGACGCCGGCGAACCCTGCGGCGCGTATCTACAATACGGTGAAGCAGAAATTGAAGGAGGGCAAACAGGTTGTCGGGGGCACCGTGTCGTCGTCAGACCCGGAAATCTATTGCGCCATGGCCAACGCGGGGTTCGATTACCTCTGGATCGAGATGCAGCACAGCCCGCTGAACTACCAGGAAGTGGCCAGAATGATCCGGGCATGTAAGGGCGCCCCTGCGATTCCTTTTATTCGCGTGCCGGACGCGACAGAAGGCGATATTCAGAAAGCGACGGACATCGGAGCGCTGGGCATCATCATTCCCATGGTTGAGACTCTTGAAAAGGTCCAGGCGGCGGTCAAGTTCGCTAAATATCCGCCCCTGGGAAGCCGCAGCCAGGGCGGTGGCCAATATGGCGCGCTCTGGGGCGGTGACTACCGCCAGACTGCCAACGACAACGTCATGATTGTCGCCATGATTGAGTCACCGGCAGGGGTCGCGATCGCGGATAAGATAGCCGCCCTTCCCGGAGTCGACGTAGTATTTGTCGCAAGCACGGACCTCGGGAGCTTTTCGGGGTATCGACAGGGTGACCCGCAATACGAAGCGCTTGTCACCAAAATCCATGATGCTACCTTGAATGCCGGGCTGAAGGTCGGCGGACCGCTGGCTTGGAAGAACCGAAAGGGATTCAGCTTTTTTCAAGGTCCAGGCGAGACAAACCTGATACGAACAGGAGCGCAAATAACGCTGGGAACCACCGCTGCTTCCCGGCCAGGCGTTGCCCCAACCGAGGGGGCGGACCACAAGCAATAACTTTTGTCCGTGGTCCGTGGTCAGTTGTCCGTGGTCCGTGGGACCAATCACCACCGATTCTGTTCCACGAACCAGGGACCACGAACTACGGACAGCCGACCACCACTGACCACGGACAACTGACCACTGACAACGGACCACGAACAAACCGTGGTGAAAGATTCTAGAAGCGCATTCGATAATTGATGCTCACACTTCTGCCCGGGCCATCAATTCCCCAACTGATTCCACGATACGGATGGTCGGCGATGTTTTCGAATGCAAAGTACAAATCAGAGCCTTCTCGGACACGATAACCGCCCCGCGCATGAATCAGGCCATAGCCGGGAAAGTAGGTGAAGAGCGGCGCAGATACAGCGGCACCCAGCACTCGATTCTGCACTTGTGAAAGAGTTTCGCCCGTCGGGATGAGGAGATCGTCGGCTGTTCCGGGCCGGCTATCAGACCCGTTCCCTATCAAGCCCCGCACCCGCGCTCCGTTATTGAAAAAGGAAGCGATGTTCCCGCGCGATTCGGCACGATCACAGAGACAGGCGTTACAACCGCATCCTGAACTGCAATCGGTACATTGCGAGTGCTGAAATCCTTCCGGCTGACGGAAACGACGTAAGAACCAGCGGCGACGGATTCGAATCTAAAGGCGCCCCGCGCATCGGTGCGGGCGACCCGCAAAGGATGTCGCTGCGCACTGAGAAGAGCGACTGTTGCATCCACCAGCGGGCGTCCAGACGGGTCAGCAACACTGCCACTTACCGAGCCTGCGTCGCCCTTAATTTGCCCCATACTACAAGTGCAGAGGATGAGCGAGATGAGCGCCGTAAGGGCCAACCGGGAGAAAGACATCCTGAGCCGTATAACACGAAAGGTATCAACGGGTAAACCCAGGTAATTTCTCAGAAAGGGCCTTGAAGTCGCATCCGGCCTGTGTCATTATCATCGATTAGAGCTTCTCAGAAATCTCTCAGAAAGATCGCGGCAAGAGCTTCTCAGAAATCTCTCAGAAAAATCTCAGTTGCCTGTAAGGACTTCCTGAATACCCGAAGGCTATGTTACGGCGGCGTTAGGTTCCTTCAGCCATTCTGGGTCGTCTGCCCGGCACAGGGGATGCCGCTCACCAGGGCTGAAATGCAGTAAGACTACTCGGGGGGTTCCAAATGTTATTCAAATGGGTACAGCGGTTCGTCGTCTTTTTCTTTGCCTGCGGTTTTCTCACAAGTTTCGGTGTGGCGCAGAAATTCTCGGATTGGTCAGGTCCTGCCAACCTCGGGTCAACTGTGAACACGGGATTTTTTGAGGGTTGTCCGTTCGTCTCAAAGACGGGTCTCAGTCTTTACTTTGCCTCAAACCGGCCGGGCGGACTTGGAGCTTTGGACATTTATGTTTCGCGCCGAGCCAGCGTGAACGATCCATGGGGACCTCCACAAAATCTGGGACCCACGATTAACTCTACGCGCAGCGAGCAATGTGCGTTCCTAACTCCCGACGAAGACAAACTGATTTTTGTAAGTAATCGGCCGAGCGGACCCGGAGCAGGCGATCTTTATATCTCTTTTCGCAGCAACAAACAGGACGATTTCGGTTGGCAAGCGCCGCAAATCCTCACCGCACTCAACACTGCATTTGATGAATTCGGCCCCTGGGGATTTCAAAACCAGGCCACGGGAGTATTCACCCTGTATTTCAACTCAAACCGACCCGGCGGCTCGGGCGGTTATGACATTTACACCAGCACACTCGGCGCTGACGGGAATTTCAGTCCGCCGGTGGTGGTACCCCAACTCAACACCGCCAGCAATGAAACGTTCCCCTCTGTTCGACCGGATGGACTCGAATTATTCTTCGTATCCGATCGGCCGGGAGGCGTGGGAGGCTTGGACCTCTGGACGTCGACTCGCGCAAGTGTGTCAGATCCGTGGTCTGTTCCAGTAAACCTTGGGGCGGCCGTCAACAGTCCAGCCAATGACCAGGGCGCAGTCATCTCTTCGGACGGCAGCCGCATCGTTTTCTTTTCAAACCGGCCCGGCTCCATTGGCGACTTCGATCTCTACGAAATAACACGTCTCAATCTGCAGGCTCGGACCGGTCCGTTTTATTTTGCCCAGGCAGGAGGGGGCGGCGGCACATCAACGACCATTACATTAGTAAACCCGTCGCCCACCCGCGCAGCCGCCGGGACGGTCTCGTTTTTTGGGGCTGGCGGTGGCCCACTCGGGTCTATTGTCAGTAATCCTGTTGTTCCGTTTCAAATAGCGCCATCAGGTACTTTCGCCGTGCAGACCAATGCGCAAGCCGCGGCTACGGCCGGTTATGCGTGCATTTCCACCAGCGACACCGTGATGGCCTTCGCCCGCTACACTATTCCCGGGCTACCGGCGCTTGTCGTAGAGCCGTCAGCTTCAAACGCTTTCGTCTTCAACGCTCCTGTGTCAAGGGACTTATCGAGAGGAGTAGAAGTCGGCGTGGCCGTCGCCAACGTTTCTAATACGCCGGTTCGAGTGGCATTGAGTACCCGAGACAGCAGCGGAAGGCGGTTGCGTTCTCTGACGACGTCCATTACGCTTGGGCCCGGGGAACAGTTCAGCCGAAGCCTGCTGGAGCTGTTAGCCGCCCTTCCGGAGAAGTTCACTGGCACGCTGGTCATCGAAGCGTTATCGCCGCTGCCGTCCCAGAGCCTTGCCGTCACGATTGTTCAATTCGGCGGCGGGGCCGTCAAAACGGTCCCGATACAATCCACGGATGAGATATTTGATCCAGTGGGAGATTTCCTGCCTACCTACATTGGACCCAAGGCGGGAGACCTGGACGTCGTCAGCGCGCAGGCGACATTTACCGGCGCCGAGTTCCTGTTTTCCGGGACGATGGACGCGCCCATTGGAACCACTCCCCGGGGTTTCTATGTGTGGGGAATCGATCGTGGTTTAGGATCCCAAAGGGCAAACTTTGCCCAACTGGGACTGCCGGACATCGTATTTGACCTGGTAGTCAGCATCACCCCAGGCGGGCCCATGCTTGTGAATGACCTGGATGCCGGCATACGCACGCCCTTGCCGCCAGAGAACATTACGGTCAACGGCAGGAACATTCTGGTACGGGTTCCGTTGTCGCTGCTGCCGTCGAAGGGATTCACGCCCCAAAACTATACGTGGAATCTATGGCCGCGCTGGGGCGGTATACCATTCAGCGACCCTCAGGTCTCGGATTTCGCTCCCAATAACCGTAATGCCACGGTACGTACAGATAAGATAGTTGATCCGGTCGGAGATTTCGTGCCTACTTACGTTGGACCCCGTGGAGGAGACCTGGATGTAGTCAGCGCGCAGGCGATATTCACCGGCACCGAGTTTCTGTTCTCCGGGACGATGGACGCCCCGATTGGAACTACTCCCCAGGGATTTTACGTGTGGGGGGTAGATCGTGGTGCAGGATCACGCACCGCAAACTTTACGCAACTCGGATTGCCGGACATCGTGTTTGACCTGGTCGTCAGCATCACCCCAGGCGGGCCCATGGTTGTGAATGACCTGGATGCCGGGATACGCACGCCCTTGCCGCCAGAGAATATCATTGTCAACGGTAGGAACATTTTGGTACGTGTGCCAGTGTCGCTGCTGCCGTCGAAGGGATTCACGCCCCAGAATTACAAGTGGAATCTCTGGCCGCGGTGGGGCGGCGTACCATTCGGCGACCCTCAGATCTCAGATTTCGCTCCCAATAACCGCAATGCCACGGTCCGTACCGATGAGGTGGTTGATCCAGTGGGAGATTTCCTGCCTACCTATGTCGGACCCCGGGCGGGAGATCTCGACGTGGTCAGCGCGCAGACGATATTTACCGGCACCGAATTTTTGTTCTCCGCAACGATGGACGCGCCCATTGGGACTACGCCCCCGGCTTTCTACGTGTGGGGAGTAGATCGAGGAATAGGATCCCGCACGTCAAACTTTGCTCAACTGGGATTACCAGACATCGTGTTTGACCTGGTCGTCGTCGTCCGCCCTGGAGGGGACAGCGTTATCAATGATCTTGATGCCGGAATCCGCGTTGCCTTAGCGGCAGCAAACATCACCATCAACGGCAAGAGTATTCTGGTACGGGTTCCATTGTCGCTGCTGCCGTCGAAGGGATTCACGCCCCAGAATTACGTGTGGAATCTATGGCCGCGTTGGGGCGGTATACCAATGAGTGATCCACAGATCTCGGATTTCGCTCCCAACAACCGTAACGCGGTGGTAAGTGCCGGCCCATAGCCCCCACGGCGCGAAGAAGGTGTGAAAACATTCACCACAGAGGCACAGGGCACACAGGGGAACTCTTAGTTTCTACTGGTCAGTTCCGATGTTGTGCTAGCAGAATCAAATACTTGCAATAGAGCTGGCAAGTTGAAGCTAAAGGTCTCTCTGTGAACCCTGTGTCCCGTGTGAATTTTTCCACACGTGCCAACTTCCAGACACAGGCATGGCAGGAGGAATAAATTAGTTGATGTTGTTAACCAGACGACAAATGTTCAAAGTCGGCCTGATGGGTGGTTCTGCGCTTTTACTACCTAATTCGGCACATGATCCATCGATCATGTTTCCTCGTTCAAAAACCGCACGGCCGCTCGATGAGAATTTGGGCAGTCCTTCTGTTACGCCATTTACGAGGCCCCTTGTCATTCCTCCGGTGTTAACGCCTGTGGCTTCGGATAAATTCCGGGATTACTATGAGATTACAATGGGCGAGGCTCGAGCTGAGATCATTCCTGGAACATTGACGACCATCTGGGGGTATAACGGTCTTTATCCAGGACCCACTATCAAAGCAAGGAGCGGCCGGGAGATTATTGTCCGCCAGATTAATAACCTTCCAGAAACCATGTCCATACACTTGCATGGCGGCCATACCCCTCCGGGCTCGGATGGTCATCCTTATGATCTCATTGCCCCTGGCAGCAGCAAGGATTACTACTATCCCAACAACCAAATCCCGGCGACACTCTGGTATCACGACCACGCAGTGGATCTCACGGGCCGCCACGTCTATATGGGACTGGCCGGATTTTACATCATGACGGATGATTTTGAAGAGAGCCTGCGATTGCCGACGGGCGACCACGATATCCCTCTCATAATTCAGGATCGAATCTTCAACGCCGATGGATCGTTGAACTATCCGTTGAATGATCAAACCATTGTCGATGGTGTTTTAGGAGACAGACTTCTCGTAAATGGCGTTATTCAACCCCACTTCGAAGTGGGGAGAAGAAAGATGCGCTTCCGGATAGTCAATGGATCGAACACGCGTTCCTATAGGCTGGCCCTGAGTTCCGGCCAGCCTCTGATACAAATCGGGTCAGACGGAGGCCTCCTATCGCGGCCGGTTCCACGACTCTCTATCAATATCATTCCTGCAGAGCGACTCGATGTAATCATCGACTTCTCAGGCTATCCCCCGGGCGCCAATGTCATTCTGCAAAATCTATTGGGCGTGGAACCTGGCTTGAGTGATGTTATTCAGTTCAGGGTTGTGCGAGAGGAGCCGGATGACAGTTTTATTCCCTCTACCTTGCGCACGGTGGAACCTATACCAGAATCTTTAGCAGTCAGAACAAGAAGCTTTTCTTTGCGGGAAGCATCCATCAATGGCCGTCAACTGTGGACCATCAATGGAAACCTTTTCGATCCCGGGCGAATTGACGCTGCGCCTCGCTTGAATGATGTGGAGATCTGGGAATTTACCAGTAATTCCTATGACACGCACCCGATGCATATCCATGATATTCAGTGGCAGATCCTGGATATAAACGGCCAGAGGCCGCCTGCCGGAGATGATGGTTGGAAGGACGTTTTTCAAGTTCCTGCTTTAGGGCGAACACGTGTTATCGGTAAATTTACCGACCTTACCGGTATCTACGTTTTTCACTGCCACAAGCTTGAGCACGAAGACCATGCCATGATGGCCCAATTCGAAGTGTTGCCTTCGGAAGGCAAGAGGAGTCGACTGCGTCCTTAGTACTTATTTTGCAGAAATTCGCGTAATAGTTTTTCACCACCAAGGCACCAAGACACCAAATGAGCCGAGGGGCAGGGAGAGACCGGTCAGATGAACATTTTGCAAGACCGGCGTTTATCAGGTCTGACCGGCCTCTCCCTGCCCCTCGACTACCTGGTGTCTTGGTGCCTTGGTGGTGAAGAATTGTTGCGCGAATTTTTGCAATTAAGCACTGCGACTTAATGACGAACATAGTCGTAACAAGTTTTCACTACAGTTCATGAGAACAAATAGAAATAGACCGGCAGCTTTCATATTTCATGGCGCAATCGTAGCAGCAACGGTCACGGTGGTGATGTTGGCCTCTTTCTCTCTGCAGCACGGAAGTCCGAGGAGAGGTCCCGGGACTGACCGCCAGCCGGGCGATGTTGCAAGCCAACAGCAAAAACAACAAACCAGCAAACCGCGCCGTCTCTACCGATCGGAAGGCACGCGCCGGATGGCTCAGCTATTGGCAGACCTTGGCAAGAACTATGATCAACGACTGATTGAACAACGACCGGATTCGAATCTGGCCAGGTACGTCCGAAACATCAGGAAGCCTTTGGATCTTCGAAGCCGAACGTTATTAGAAGCCAAAGAAGGGTATGACCAGTTGCTGTTGGGTCACAGTAGAACAGCAGTGGACCTGTTTCGGCGTGTAAAGGAAACCGTTATACAGAATAAAGGCCTCTTTGATGACAATTTCTTCAGGGTTGTCCGAGACTATCTCGCCATTTCGTACCTTCGGATGGGAGAACAGGACAACTGCATTCACCGTCATAGTTCTGACTCCTGTCTGTTCCCGATTAGGGGCTCAGGCGTCCACAGTGTCAAAAATGGATCTCGCGCCGCAATTGAGGAGTATGCGGAGATTCTGAAGGACAATCCCGGAAATCTGACTGCCCGGTGGCTGCTCAATATCGCCTATATGACGCTGGGGAGATATCCGGGCGACATGCCAAAAAACTGGCTGATTTCACCAGACGTTTTCAAATCTGATTATGAGATTAAGCGCTTTCGTGATGTGGCCTCGCAATCGGGTGTGGATACTGCAGGGCTGGCGGGCGGGTGCATTTTGGAAGATTTCGATGGCGATGGCGATATCGATATTATGGTGTCCTCTTCCGGCCTTGATAAGGAGCGCGACCAGCTCCGCTACTTCCATAATAATGGAAATGGGACATTTGCCGATCAGACAGCAGAGGCAGGATTGGCGGGCATCATAGGCGGGATGAACCTGGTTCAGGCGGACTATAACAACGACGGATTTCCGGATGTCTTGGTTTTGCGGGGCGGCGGATTGCTTGGCACCCTGGCGCAACAGCCCCCTTCCCTGCTGCGCAACAACGGCGATGGCACTTTTGACGATGTCTCAGAGGCGGTCGGACTGCTCTCTTTGCAGCCGACCCAGACTGCGGCCTGGGCTGATTATGACAATGATGGTTGGCTGGATCTCTTTATGGGTGTCGAATCGAGTGCCGTCCCTTACTTCCAGTTGCCGCTGTACCAGGATTTACCCGAGCGAAAAGAACAGCCATGCAAACTGTACCATAACAATGGCGACGGCACCTTCACGGATGTTGCCGGTCAAGCGGGCGTGGCAGTACTTGGCTATGTGAAAGGAGTGGCATGGGGAGATTACAACAACGACGGCCTCCCCGACCTGTTTGTTTCACGTATGTATGGACCCAACCTCCTGTTCAGGAATGATGGAAAGGACAGGGATGGCAAGTGGAAGTTCACTAATGTTGCTGCAATGGAGCCCTCGCAGAGCTTTGTGACCTGGTTCTGGGACTACAACAATGATGGCTGGTTGGACATATTTGTTTCCGGGTATTCCCTTCGCGGCATTGCTTACTCTGCCGGTCAGGTCGCTGCCGATTATTTGGGCTTGCCATTCACGGCCGAATTGCCTCGGCTGTACCGAAACAACGGGGACGGAAGCTTTCTTGATGTGAGCCGCGAAGTCAGACTCAACAGGGTGCTTTATGGAATGGGGGGCAACTTTGGAGATCTTGATAACGACGGTTGGTCCGATTTGTATCTGGGAACCGGGGGTCCAGACTACCGGGCGTTGATGCCCAACCGCATGTTTCGCAACGCGGCAGCCAGAGTCTTTCAAGATGTTACAACATCCGGTGGAGTTGGACATCTGCAGAAAGGAGGAGGGATCGCTTTTGGTGACATAAATAATGATGGAAGTCAGGATATCTATGCCGTGATCGGCGGCGAATTACCCGGTGATGCCTTTCAAAGGGCCCTTTTCCTAAACCCGGGATCTGCGAATCGTTGGATTACGTTGAGACTGGAAGGCGTCCAATCCAATCGTTCTGCAATAGGGGCACGCATAAAAGTAAGCATAAATACAGGGAACAAAATCAGAGATATTTATGCGATGGTGTCGAGTGGGGGAAGTTTCGGCGCATCCACGCTGCAACAGGAAATTGGCTTAGGGGAGGCAACTTCGATCCGGTCCATAGAAATCACGTGGCCCAGGACCGGAAAAGTTCAGACCTTCAGACACATCAAGATGGATCAGATTGTTAAAATACGTGAGGGGGAGGAGAGGCCAGTCCGATTTCCTGAGCTTCAAAAAAAGCTAACGGCACGCGAAGCACAGAGCCACGTCCCGCAAGGGCGTGGCAGAACCCATTGAAGTTGGCCCCGAGGTAGCCCCCGCCACGCCCTTGCGGGAACGTGGCTCTGTGCTTCGCGTGCCGTTTACCCTTCATTTGGTCCGAACTTTGCAGGCCCTGAATGACCATCTCCAAATAGTCTCTCGCCCGCCGGGCCAGTTTGTTCACCCGCAGCCAGTATCCTGCTTCCAGAGCTGTGCTAAGATTAGTGTTCCTCTTTCCATGTGCATTTTGTCCCGGTTTGTTCGAACGACAAAAGTGCCTCGCGCGAGTGTCTGCACTCTGTCGCAGTTAGTGGTATTGCTGCTCATCTGGGCTGCCGCGCCGCTGCAGTATCGCGCCGCTGCGTTGCCACCCGCGCCGACCAATGTACTGATCATTACCGTCGACACGCTGCGGTCCGACTACCTGGGATGTTATGGCGGCCAAAAGATCGCGACGCCCAACATGGACGCCATGGCGGCAGGCGGCGTTCGCTTCCGCACAGCCATATCTCAAGCGCCTTTGACACTGCCTTCGCACTGCTCGCTGTTCACCGGTATGTACCCGCTGTCCACTGGCGTGCGCGACAATCTGGGCTATGCCTTGACGCCCGATCATCTTACGCTGGCGGAAATTTTTCGAAGGCAGGGTTACCGCACCGCGGCTTTTGTCTCCGCTTACGTGCTTCATTCCAAGTGGGGAATAGCCCAGGGGTTTGAACTTTATGACGATGTCTTCAAGCGCGGCAACGAGCGTACATCTTCGGAGTGGTCTGTGGAACGCAAGGGAGACGCAACGGCGCGAGCCGCGCAGCAGTGGCTGGAAAACTCCACCAGCGCTCCTTTCTTTTGTTGGGTGCACTTCTTTGACCCGCATGACCCGTATGATGCGCCTGAACCGTTCAGGTCGCGTTATCGTGATGACCCCTACGGCGCGGAAGTCGCTTATGCAGACTATACGGTCGGCCGGTTGCTGGATTCTCTGAAGCGAAGCGGAAAATACAAGAGCACCCTGATTGTTCTCACAGGTGATCATGGCGAGAGCCTGGGAGAGCATCAGGAACCCAATCACGGGTTATTCCTTTATGATTCCACTCTTTTGGTCCCACTGATTTTCAAATTGCCGGGCGAACCGGGCACATCGCGAACCGTGGACGATCCCGTTCAACTGGTGGATCTCGCTCCTACCGTGCTTCAGGCAGTGGGTATCCCGCGGCCCTCGCACATGCAGGGCCACGGCCGGTGGAGCGCAATTCTGGGCAGGGCTGAATCGACTGCCGCCACACCCGCATATTCGGAGACTTACTATCCGAACGAATTTGGTTGGAGCGAACTGCGTTCCTGGCGGACTAAAGATTTCAAGTTTGTGTTGGGACCCGATCCCGAACTATACGACCTGAAATCAGACCCCAGTGAGAGCCGCAATCTGGCCAAGTCCAACTCTGCACTGGCTGAAAAATATAAGGCTGCGCTGCGCGCGTTTGAGGCCAGATACACCGACCTGAAAGCAACGCACAGCGCCCAGACACAATTGTCGGCACAGGATCTGGAGAGATTCCGGGCGCTCGGTTACATCAGCGGCGGCGGCGAGGCGCCACGATCCGGCAGCACGGCTCTGCTTCGTCCCGACCCCAAGCAAAAAATCGCAGAGTATCTCCTGATTTCAAAGGCCACAACCTTAATCGCCCAGAGTCGTTTCCGCGAAGCGCTGGTGTCGCTGCGAGTTCTGTTGCAAAAAGATCCTTCCCTGCTCACGGCTCATTCTCTGGCCGGACAGTGCCACCTTCAACTGCAGGATTATGATCAGGCGCAAACGGCCTTCGAACAGGTGGTGCGAGAGCAGCCGGATCGGGTTTATCCGCTGTACTACCTTGGACTGTCTCACTTCTATCGGAGGCAGTACGATCGCGCGGCGTCGCTGTTCGAGAACGTGGCCCGGCTCGATCCGCGATTTTTCCCTGCTTACAATTATCTCGGACTTATTTACAGCGACCTGGGGCAGACGTCAAAAGCAATTGACGCGCTTTCCAGCGCCGTGCGACTTGAAGAAAATACGCGGTCGCTGCAGATGCTTGGCATGCTTTATGCGAAAGAGAAGATGCTGGACAAGGCGGCAGAGACTTTTCGCAGAGTCACTGTGCTGGAGCCGGAAAACGCCATGGCTCATTTTCACCTGGCAGGCATTTACGCGCTGCAGGGACACAACGAACTGGCGCGTCGCGAGTATCAGACCGCGGTCAGGCTTGATCCAAAAATACGTGAGCAACTGAAGAAATGATCTGTTCCGGGAATGGCAAGGAGCGCGTCGGCCGTGCAACTCCGGACGGTGGGGGAATGTTTTGTCGCTCGCCGCTCGCGGCTCGGGTTCGTCAGGCCGCCAGGGCGAATACCGGCGCTGGATGGTTCGCGGCGGGCGCAATTTTGTTTTCGGCCTTGTACGGACTGCTCCCCCTTTTACCGGCAGCGGAGGTCCCGGCATCGGCCGGGCAGAAACAACGATCCGAAACGACCGCCGATTACTACCGGAAGTGGTTGACTCAGGACGTCGTCTACATCATCGCAGAAGAAGAAAAAAAAGTTTTTGAGAAACTCACCACGGTCGAGGAGAAGGAAAAATTCATCGAGCAGTTCTGGTTCCGTCGCGACCCCGATCCGAACACGGCCGTGAATGAATTCAAAGAGGAGCATTATCGACGCATCGCCTATGCCAACGAGAGGTTCTCGGTCGGGCAACCCGGCTGGATGAGTGACCGCGGCCGAATCTATGTCATCCACGGACCGCCCGCGCAGATCGAATCGCATCCGGCAGGCGGCCATTACTCGCGCCCGAGCTGGCGAGGCGGGGGATTCACACAGACATACCCTTTCGAGGTCTGGCGCTACCGCTACATCGAGGGCATCGGCTCGGATGTGGAGGTCGAGTTTGTGGACCGAAGGTTGACCGGGCAGTATCAAATTGCCACCAGCCCTGAGCAGAAGGATGCGCTGCTGCAGGTCGGCCGTTCCGGGCCGACGCTGGCCGAAATGCTGCGGCGCGAGCGCAAGGGTGATCGTCCATATTTTTCACCGATCAACTCGGGTGACCGCTTCCAGCGGATGCAGGACACGCCGTTTGAGCGCTATGCGACGTTTGTCAGACTCCAGCAGGCGCCGAAACTGAAGTTCCCGGATCTGCGCGAGCTGGTGAAGGTGAACATCAGCTATCAGAATTTCCCTCTCAAAGTTCGGCCTGATTACTTCAGGCTCAACGAAGAACAGGTGCTTGTACCCATCACAGTGGAGATCGAAAACAAGGACCTTACTTTTAAGGATGCTGAAGCGGGCCGCACGGCTAACGTTGCGGTATATGGAGTGCTCAGCACCATCAATAACCGGATCGTCGAAGAGTTCGAAGATGAATTGGATACTTTGTATTCTCCCTCCGAATTCGGCCGGGCAGCCACGGAAAAATCGATTTATCAGAAGGTAGTGGTTCTCGATCGTCCTTCACGATGCAAACTGGACCTGATAGTAAAAGATCTGAATGGAAATCGGGTGGGCGTGGTCCACCAGCTCGTCGCCCCCCCTGCGTTCGATCCCGGCAAGCTTGCCGCAAGTTCGCTGCTTCTCTCAGACTTTATTGAACAGGTGGATGAAACCGGAAAGGAAAATCAAATGTTCCTGCTGGGGAATGTCTGGATCCATCCCAGCCTGAATAACATCTTCTCTCCACGCAAGCCGATGGGCGCTTACCTGCAGGTCTATAACGCCGCTGCCGACCCGCTGACGCAGTCGCCCTCGCTGAGCATCGAATACAGGATTTCAAAAGGAAACAAGGCCTTGTGGGGGCTGTCGGATCAGTCCGGCGACTCGGTGCGGTTTTACTCCGATCGACGGATCGTCATCATTCGGGAACTGCCGGTGGCCGATCTGGCAGCGGGTATTTATCGGCTGGATGTGACAGTGCAGGACCGGATCAAAGGAGAGAAGCTTACGACGGGCGAGACGTTCAGTGTGGCTGCACCGTGAATCCGAATGCGGAATGGGGAATGCGGAATGCGGAATCGGGTCAACTTAAGTCTCGAATGAGATGACAGCGCGGCGCACGCCGCCCACCTTGCCACACAGTGCTGGCCTATTCCCTATTCCGCATTCCGAAATCCGCATTTGCAGCGGCCCTGCTGCTCAGTGCCATTACGGCGTTGCAGCCTACCAGAGGACTTTCAGCCCGAACTGGATCTCCCTTCCGGCTCCGGCGCTGGTGATTCGCCCAAAGCTGTCCGAGAGCATCAGTGTATCGGGAGAGCGAAAGTTGGTGTTGTTGAACAGATTGAAAAATTCCGCGCGGAATTGCATCCGGCTCTCCTCCGTTATCGGCATATGGAAGTCCCTTAAGATTGCCACGTCCCAATTTACGAAGGAAGGTCCGCGGCTCAGGCCTTTCGCTGCATTCCCGTAAGTCCCTATCCCCGGCAGCGCGAAAGCATCGACGTTAAACCAGCTGCTCACTTTCGAGTTGTTGGAGTCATGGCTTTTCTTCGGGTTGGTTACTGCCACAGGGTGCTGCTCCGAGCCATCGGAGGTTCCATTCAGCGCCCGGTCTTCTCCAATAAAAAACTCCAGCGGTGGACCGCTGCTGTAACGGAAAATCGGGCTGAACGTCCAGCCGGAAGCCAGGCGTCCCAAGGGACCGCCGAGCGTCCTCCCGGCGTAGGGAGAAAGCAGAGCAGAGACGGCCACCACGTGCCGCCGATCGAACTCCGCCAGGCCGCGCTCGGATCGCTTGGGATTGAACGGGTTTGGCGTATCGCCGCCCAGATTGTCCGTTGAATTCTCGTCGATGGCCTTCGAGAGAGTGTAAGAAGTCAGGACTGAGAATCCGTCCGACAGGCGCTTGTTCACTTCCACATCGAGGCCGTGATACCAGGAATCGAACATGCCGCTCAGCATCAGGTTGTAATACGCGCCATAGATCCCTTTGCCGTAGCGCACGCGCTCGTCCACATTCTCCAGCGTGGAGCGCGGATTTCCCTGCGCATCATTGCCCGGGATGAAAACCGCCGGGTTCCAGGGCCAGAACGACAGCAGCTTGCGGCCGATCTTTCCCACATAATCCATCGACAGCAGCAGATCCGGATTTATCTGCCGCTGGAATCCGAGGTTCCAGTGCATCATGTAGCTGTTGCGCAGCCCCATGTCGGTCGAGAACGGATTCATGGGAAGGTCGAAGCCGCCTTCTTCAGGGCGAGGGTTCACGTTGGGCAGCGGTTGCGTAACTCCGGCTTTGGGAGCCGACAGCCTGCCGTTGGAAAAGCCCTGCGTGCCCGCAAACGGCGGATTCACCTGCGCCAGCGTGTCGGCATTGGCGGTGTCGTAGAACATGCCGAAACCGGTGCGGATACTGGTTCGCCCGTCGCCCGTTACGTCATAGACGATTCCCAGGCGCGGAGCAAAATTGTTTTTATCTGCGCGCACCAGGCCCGCGGGCAAATCAAAATTGGCGAACAAGTAACCGGGAGGAGCGTTCTTGAGCGGCGCCTTGGTTACATTCGTCTTGTCGATAGGGAATACGACCGAGGAAAGCCCAATTTCGCGGCGGTCATTCCAGGGTGAAGGAAGCTCATAGCGCATGCCAAGATTCAGTGTAAGACGGGGAGTAACCTTCCACTCGTCCGCGAAGTAGAGGCTCCAATACCAGGGCTGAAGCGTGTCATTCAGGCGCCGCCCGTAGCCGACCGAGTTCGAGCGCCATGCCCCGAGCAGGAAGTCAAGCATCACGTCACCCGAGCGGGCGCCGTTGAAGCTGAACGTGGGCGGGCTGAGCCATGACTGCCGGAACGCCAGGCGGAAGAATTCACCTCCGTACTTGAATGTGTGATTGCCCCTGGTCAAGCTCATTGCCTCATGGAAGTTGTAGGCGTCCTGCTTAAACTCGTCGTTGGCGCTGGCACGCAGAGAAAAGCGTCCGGACACGTTGAACTGCGGCGCTCCGTAATCGGTGTAATTCGGATAATCCATCCCGAGCGACTCTGTGGAGCGAAAACGCGAGTTCTTCACCTGCTGTCTGGCGGGATTCGTTCCAAATGTAAAACTGTTCAGCAGATTATGCGAGAAGACGTATGTATGGGAGAATCCGACGTTGTGGAAGAGGGACTGCGTGCTCGATTCCATCCAGCCGGGAATATTTCCCTGAATGCGTGGAGGAAGCTCGTTCCTGTTGTAATAATAATGAACGAAGAAGTTCTGCTTGTCGCTGATCTGAAAATCACTGCGAATCATCACCAGCGCGTTGTTGTTGGGTGATGGATTGTTCGTCACCAGACGCCCGTCAGGCGTATTGGGCGGCGGGATCAGTTGCAGGATCTTTACGCTCACGGGGTCAAACAGCGTGGTTGGGACCTGGTTGTTGGCGAACGACTGGCCGGAGAATGGATTCCTCAGTTGCCTGCTGCGGCTGGAAAAATCTCCGGCACGCTCCGCTGCGGTAGGAGGGAATGCATTGGTGGCAGATGCCTGGGGCCGATCCCGAAAACCTTCATAGGTTCCGAAGACGAAAATCTTGTCTTTGATAATCGGACCTCCGGCGGCGGCGCCGAACTGGTTTTGAATGCGGTGGGGCTTCACCGTCTGGAAGAAACTGCGCGCATTCAAGCTGCTGTTGCGATGAAATTCCCAGATTGAGCCGTGCAAGGTGTTGGTGCCCGACCGCGTGGCGATGCTCACGATCGAACCTGCGTTGCGGCCTTCCGCCGCTGAGAAATTATTAGTCTTAATGCGGAACTCCCGCACCGCGTCGGGCGGCGGCGGATTCATCCCCGTGTTGCGGGAGGAGTGGTTGAAGTACGCCCCGTTCAGCGAGAAGTAATTCTGATTGGAGCGGCTGCCGTGCACCGTCAGTTTCGGGCCGCTGCGCGAGCCGGTCTGCACCTGGGGCGCCGACACGGTGGAAACACCCGGAATCAAAGATGCCAGCGAAATCACATTGCGGCCCGCCAGCGGCAGGTCGGTGATGCGCTTATCGTCCACCAGGCCTGACATCTCTGCCGTGCGGGTGTTGACCATCAATGCATCGGCCTGCACGGTTACCGACTGGGAAACCTCTCCCACTTCCAACTGCAGATCTACGCGCACCGGCTCGCCGACGGCAAGCTTAATATTGGGCCGAACCGCTTTCTTGAAACCGGTCAGCTCTGCAGAGATAGTGTAAATCCCCGGGGGGAGCGCTTCAAAGTGGTAGAAGCCGCCGTCATCGGAAACCACTTCCCTTTCCAGGCCAGTCTCTACATTGCTGGCTTTTACGACGACTCCCGGGATCACCCCCTGCGTGGCATCGGCGATCCTGCCGTGAATGACCCCAGTCACCAACTGGGCCGGGACGGGAACGGACGAAAGGGCGATCAGAAGAAGACCGAAACCGACGATGTGTCGATTCGACGTGCCTTGAGGATGCATAACTGCCTCCTGACACAAATGCGGTGAATAATGAATTTAGCCGTTGTGGCGAACTGAAGCGATTGTGATCTCGGAACGTTCGACGGTCAAGAAAAATCTGTTCTCCAAAGCCGGTAGTGATTCAGTTGGCTGCCATTGCAGTACCGCGATCCGTAAGGTCGCGGCGAGCCGGATAGACGGTTCTCCGAAGCGACCGCGTGACTGACGCGCTGCGACCTTACGGATCGCGGTACTGCAATGGGCAGCCCAACTCGATCACTTCTCTTTCCGATAACGCAGCGCACATACGGAGGCCTGGCCTTTGTCGCCTCCCGGTCCCAGGACCAGCAATACCACATCATTGCGCGGGTCGTAAACCATGGCGCGGTTCTGGCCTACCCTGTCAATGCCGGTGTCGCCTGCAAACGGAATATCAATCCTGCGCCATGTGTTCTCCCCGACCGAATACTCCCACATCGCCGGCGCTGACTTCTTCTCCGGGTCAGGACCATAAGTCAGGAATACGTCCTGCCGCGGAATGTACACCGCTTCACGACTGCAGGAGGGCACGCTGCGGGAAGGCGGTTCGACCTTTGGAACCAGTTTTCTCCAGGAGCGCGTCTGAAATGAAAAGGCCCACAACTCGTTGCGCTGTTCTCCGGCGCCATGAAGGAGCACCTGATCGCGCCGCGTATCATAGGCCAGGCTGGTCATCTCGTAAAGATGCTGGGGCGCAGGTGAACCTTTGCTCAGGCGTGTCCAGTTTCCGGTACCGGCATCCAGCAGAAAAATGGCCTTATTCTCCGGCTGCGATGTGTTCCATGGCAGCATATAGCCGGCATCGTTCAGACGTCCCGGCCAAAAAACGTCGACGCCCACCGCACCGTGCGGCGTGCTGAGCAATGTGTCCAGTCCTTCCGGAGCGGCGCCGATCCAGCGCCACTGCGCAGTGTCCGGGTCGTATGTCCAGGTTGTGTACTTCACATATGAGCCAGGAGATTTGACCAGCGCGTCCGCCGCCGCCCATCGCAGCGCCGGGATCTCCTTCATTTTCGGAAGCGGCGGGTCGTAACCTTCCGTCAGCCGAATGGGACGAACCATGATCATCTTGCGGCTCACCGGGTCGTAGGTGTAAATGCGCCGCCCGTGATCGGTCCACGGCTTGCCCTGGAAAGTTACCCCTGCCAGGCGCACACCGTGATCCCAGGCACGCTCCGGATATTCGGGCGCCGGATCGCGTCTCAGCCACGTATGCTCACGCACGCTATAGGCATCGACGTCGCTGCCGCCGTAGCCGCAGTGACCGCCTCCCCAGTACAGAATCAGCCCGCGATCACTGTCGAAGGTCGCCGAGCCCCAGGTGCGAGTGGGAGCATTCCTCGCGGGATTAGAGAGCGGCGTCCACTGATTTACCGGCAGCGCCTGCAGTCGCTGCGATTGTTGCTGAATCTGCAGCGCTGCATCGAGGCCTGCCGTTTGCGGCGCCGTCTCGGCTTTGGGAATATTTTCAGGTGGCAGAGCTCTGCCTGCCGCAGAGAGAATCCCCGCAGGATCGATGCGGTACCCGTAAGTAGTGCGCACCGGATAAAGCACGTTGCAAGTGGTTCTGTCCCCCGGTGTGCGCGTGTTGGTTAGTAAGACGATCAGATGCCTTTCGGGATCGATGTCGGCGGTGATGTAAAAGCCGGTCGGCACGCGGCCCTGCAAAGAAAGCCAACGGTCACCCGCGACGTCGTACGCCCACATGTCTTCCAGGTCGCGGCGGTTGTAGCCGCCGCCCACAATGACCCAGCCTGTCGCGGGATCGTACACGGTGAAATGGCCCGCACGCGCTTCCGGTCCGGACGAGGCGCGAGAAGCCCGCCACTCTCCACGGCGCAGATCGTAAATCCATGTGTCGGTAAGGTAGTGGCTTTGGGCATCGCCGCCGAACAAAACCAGGCAGTGATTCCGGGAGTCCAGCACCATGCGGGTATTCATGCGCGGCTCAGGTTGCGCCGAGAGATTCAATCGATGCCAGTTGGAGTCCTGAAAGCGGTAGGCCCACATTCCGGTGTAGCCGACCAGTCCACCCCGAGGACCTGGTTCGGCAACGTGGCCGCCCCCAAAAAGCAGAACTTCGTTCTGAAGCGGATTGAAGGCCAGCGAACCACCCACTACCGGCGGCGGGCTGGTGCTCGGCGCCAGATCCGACCAGCGACGATGCGCGACGTCGTAGGCGGCCGTCAACCCGCCGGTGAAGTAGACGAGTGATTTTCTCGAAGGCACGTAAGTGACCTGGTCAAAAACGATGTTGAGGTCCGGCCGTGGCGCTCCTTCCTGTTCTGCGGTAGGGCCGCGAAGAACCGTGCGCTCGCTCCCGGTGGTGATTCCGGAATATGTGCGGGGCACGTATGCCAGCGGCAGTTTTCGGTTCCACTGCTGCTCCCACTCCGGCGGAAGGTGATTGGACCAAACGCTGCGGTCGGGATCGAACCTGACCATGTCGTATTCGGGAATCTCCATCAGCGGTTGTTCCTGCAGCAGATCGGGATCTGAATTCATGAAGCCCCAAAGCAGGAAGCCGCCGCCATCGTCGGGTGCGTAACGGACGGCACAGCCGCGCCTTCCTCCAGTCATGCTCTGGTGAAGCTCGGTCCAGGCATTCGGCGAAAGCTTAGCGGCGGCAAATTCAGGATGGGCGAACGGGGAAGCAGCGACCAGCAGCGTCACAAGCGCCGTCAAAATACCGGATAAGTTTGCTCTCCTTTTTCGGAGCGAATTTCTGCACTCGCCAGTTCTTAATCTCGGCAACATAGATCGCCCCGGTGGAATCGACTGCGAGGTTGCGCGGGAAGTCGAATTCCAACTGTAGTGGAGGTTGAATTATATGCTGATCAGATTGACGGTCCGAGAAAGAATAAGCGGTTCGATGCGAGTGTAATTCGTGAAATTCGTGAAATTCGTGTCCGTGGAATCAGCGGCCGAGGACGACGTCAATTCCTGAAAGGACCAGGGCGATTGTCTGTTTTGCAAGTTTTCCGGTGCGGTCAGTAAGGAGAGATTTATCCAGAGTCACTATTTGTGAGACATTCGCCACCGATTCTTTTGGCAGTCCAGTGGAACGAGGAGAGAGTAGAACGTTTCCTGGAGCTTCTGCCCAGCGGATGTTGCTTGTCAGCGGAACACAGATGACCGTGGCAATCCGGCTGCGGTTGAGTGCGTCGCCCTGAACAACGATTACCGGCCTTCGAAAGCCAGGACCTGAGTCGGCCGGGGCCGGCAGATCCACCCACCAGATTTCACCCTGTGAAATTACCACTCGCTGCGCCCCAGAACGCGCCGCGAAGCGGCCGACACGAATTGATCAGGTTCTCCGCCGATGTCGGCACAGACACGGTCCATGGCTTCGGTAACATGGTCGGGCGCGTGGCGCGCTACATACTCGGCGATGGCTTGACTGTAAAGGTGGCTGCGTGACTTCTTCATGCGGCGCGCCAGTCGTTCCCCCTTTTCAAAGACATCGTCGGGAATCGATATTGCCGTTTTCATACCAAAAGTATAACTGCTGACCGGCGCAGGAATCAATAGCGGTTAGCAGGAAATATCCAGCTCAGCTTGTGAGTGCCAGCTCGTATAAATATTCGGCGTGGGAGCGCACTGCGCCATCCATGCCTTGAATCTTCGGGTTCTTCGATTCGATTACGTAATACTCGTCGGGAGCGTGCGCGCCACTTCCATGGCCCAGGCCGAAATGACCCGCGGGCAGGCGCAGTGGCTCGCCGGTGAATACATATCCCGGCCAGGAACCGGCGTTGCGAGGCAGCAGGACCGGATCGATCCCGCCGCGGCGGTACACGGCTGTTTCCGCGCGGATAATGGCCGCGTCGGCTGGCGTGGTGGTGGGATCGTAGCCGCCGGTCATACGAACCTCAATATCGCCGAAGCCCTTCTTGGCAAGATGCGCTTTAAGCGCGGCGAGCGCTTCGGCCGCCTTCATGTCCGGCACCAGCCGCAGGTCGAGCTTCGCTACGGCCTTGCCGGGAAGAATGGTTTTCCCACCGGGTCCGGTGTAACCACCTACGAGACCCTCAATATTCACCGTAGGGCGCGACATCAACAGCTCGAGCGCTTCTCGCCAGCTTACATCGTGCACCCAGTGCTCCACGCCAAGTGATTTCTTGGCAGCACCTTCGTCCAGCCGCCGTGCTGCTTCGGCGATCATTTTCTTTTCGGCGTCGGAAAGCGGGCGCACTCTATTGGTAAAGCCTTCGATTGCGGGTTCGTTGCCATCCGGTGAAACAAGCGCTGCCAGAGCTCCCACAAGGTGCCATGCAGGGCTGTCCAGCCGGGCTTTGTTGCTGGAGTGGACATCGCGACGCGGTCCGCGGCCCCAGCGCTGCCCGCTCGAAGTCAGTTCGACCTCAATAACCCCCTTCGCGCCAAACGTCATCGTCACTTCGCCATCCGGCCCCTGCGATGCCGAGGGCATGATGATTCCAACGCATTTCTTCAGCGCGGCCTGCACCTCCGGCCGTCGCACAATTTGCGGAAAGTGCGGCGAGCCGATCTCTTCTTCTCCTTCGGCCACAAAAACCAGGTTCAGCGGGAGCTTTTTCCCCGCGCCGCGGATGGCATGCAAGGCGGCCAGGAAGGCGGCCTCCGGTCCCTTCTGGTTCACCGCGCCGCGGCCCACAAGGACCTTTCCGAGCCCGGGCTTTTCGACCAGATAGGCGTCGAACGGCGGCGAAGTCCACTCGGCCGGATCGACCTGCTTTACGTCATACATGAAATAGAGGCCAAGTGTGCGCGGGGCGCCGGCATCCAGTGTCGCGAAGACGCCCGGTTGGCCGTCGGTAGGCATCCTGGTTACGCGGCTGAATCCCGCCTCACGGAGCATGCGCATCATCAGCTCGCAGCCCTCGGTCATGCCTTTGTTCTCGGCGGCAATGGACGGCTGTCGCACCCACTGCTGCAGGCGCTGCACGGCCTCGTTGTGCCGCTTGGC
>DASXQR010000042.1:0-34100 GCA_036507075.1 Acidobacteriota bacterium
CCAGCCCTTGTCCGCGGCGCAGCTTTGATCTCATCGAAAGATGATTGATCCGGGCGAGTTCCATGGGCGAAAGTCCGAAACGGCGCGCGATGCCGCCAATGGTATCGCCGCGGCGCACGCGATAGCGCCGCAGGCGAATCATGGGCGCATCGGGAAGCTCCGCCATCCGATCAACCAGCTCCATCGATGCTCCCGGAGGCAGCTTTAGATGATATTCGGGATAGTCCCGAGGCGTAGCCAGATGAGTCAGTTCCGGATTCAGTTCCTTCAATGTTTCCAGCGAAAGATTGCATGCTTCCGCGATATCGGACAACCGGACGGAGCGGGTTACGCTGAATCTCTCAAATTCCAGCGGCTTGGCGCAAGTGACGCGGAAACCATAGCGCTCCGGATTGCTGGCGATGATTATTGTCGCCAGGACGCTGGGCACATGATTGATCGTCTCGCTCGGGATCAGGCCCATCTCCGCCATTTCCCAGTAGGAAATGTCTCCATGCCGGGCGAGGATACGCTCAAAACGAGCCGGACCACAGTTGTAGGCGCCCAGCGCGATCTGCCAGTCTCCGAAGCGCCGATAAAGCTCCTTCAAGTAGCGCGCCGCAGCGCGCGTGGATTTTTCAATGTCCGATCTCTCGTCCACCCAGGGTGTGACTCTGAGCGAGTAGTCCTGTGCGGCTGCCCGCGTGAACTGCCAGATGCCTTTGGCATGAGCGCGTGAATACGCCAGCGGTTTGTACATGCTTTCCACCTGTGCCGCGTGGATGAGCTCCAGCGGCACCGACTCTTCTTCAAAAATTCTCCGAAACAGCGGCATGTACTTTCCGGATTGAGCCAACCCGCGCTCCATCAAATCACGGGACCGATTCTGATAGTACTCCAGCATCCGCAACACGCGGTCGTTGAGCGCGATGGGAATGCTGAAGCGCATCTTTTTTATGTCCTCGCTCACCATCGAGACCAGGGCCGGATCGAGGGTGATCTGATACAAGTTGATATTCGGCAGGGCATCGACGGCGGCCGGTTCCAGAATTTGCTCAGGCCTGTCTTCTGCGACTGCTGGGTTCTTCTCCTGCTCTTCAGTCAGGAAGCGCTCCAGCGAGGCCGCGTCGTTTCTGAGGTTGAGATAGAAGCGCTCCAGGAACGGGTATTGAGGGATGGCAAAGGGGGCGTTCTTCACCAGCTCTACAGAATCATGGAGGCGCTGTTTTCCTGCTTCGATTTTACCCTCGCGCAGCAGGCGCTCTCCCTGATCGAACATGAGCGAAGCGCGATCCATCAGCTCCAGGATCTTTTTCAGATTGGGATCAATGAGAGGCTGCGTCGCGATGATCGCCGCACTCTCGGCCAACGGAACGGCTGTCGATGGTTCCGACGGCCGGCTGACAGGCGGCGTGGGCAGGAATCGGAGGACAGAAACCTGGGTCTTCGACGAAGCGCACCCGGACAAAACCACGCCCAGCAGCGCCAGACGCTGGAAGTCTCTTCTCATTCTGTTGAGTCAAAAAAAAGAAGGACAACTAAAAATACCAAAGGTTTTTTAATTGCCCTTCAACTGGCGGGAGATTCTATTGAGATCGGCTCGAGGTTGCAACCATATTCTTGTCAGGCTTCTCGGATCGCTGTAACAGAGCTTTCGCTTCCGGAAGGAGCTGAATTGCCTTTTGAACGACTTCGTCGCCTTCAATGGCCACCTTGTAACCTTCCCGGGAGCCGAAGAAAGAGTCGAACACTTCCTTCCTCACGCGTCGCTTGATGAAATCCGTATTCTTCTGAAAATCTTCATCAGAAATAATGACGGACCTTTCCTTCAGATAATTCTTAAAATCCTCCAGAATGGCGTCCGTGATCACCAGCGAATCCATCAGCTTTTTTTGTTCCGCCTCCGAAAGGTCCGAACTCTTGGCGGGAAGCCTGAAATTGCGGGCTACCGGTATATCTCCGGCGATCAGCTTATGCGCGTAGCTGAAAAATACGTCGCGGGCGTTGAGCATCGCCTGGATTTTGTTCGCTTCGATGCTCATTTTGAAATCCGGAGCGATGCCGCCCCCGCCGTAAACCTTTCGACCGGAGTCGGTGAGTTTTACTTCGCCGCCGGGCTTGGTATCGGGACTGTCCTTACGATTGTAGTAATACTCGTAAAATCCGCCCGAGTAATCGCGCTGAATCAAGCGGTCGCTGGGAGTGTAATAACGGCCGGTTGTCAGCGCCAGTCCCTTGCGGTCGCTCAACGTGTAAATTGTCTGTACCAGCGCTTTGCCAAACGAGGTCTCACCGATAATCAACGCGCGATCGTGGTCCTGCAGCGCTCCCGACACAATCTCAGAAGCCGATGCGCTGTAGCGATCAATCAGCACCACCATTGGATATCGATGGTTGGACCCGTTGGGCGCCTTGTACTCATTTTCCTTGCCGTGCCGGTTGCGCGTGCTGACAATCACCTGACCCTTTTTCAGGAACTGGTTGGTGACGCGTATCGCCTGATTGAGGGCTCCGCCGGGGTTTCCGCGCAGGTCAAGGATCAGGCCCTCGAGCGTGGGCTGGTCCATTTTCTCGAGCGCCGCCTCCAGCTCATCAGATGTGGTGTCGGAAAAGCGATTAATTTTGATGTAGCCGATGCGCGGCCGAATCAGGAAGGCATCGTGGATGGCATACATTGAAATCTCATCCCGTTCCACCGTCACGGGGATGGCGTTCTGCACGCCCGGCCTCTCAATGGTGATATCGACTTTGGTGCCTTTGGGTCCTTTCAAGTGACTGATTACATCTTCGGTTTCCCAGTCATCAATCGGTTCATTCCGTATGTGTGTGATGATGTCGCCGGCCCGCAACTGTGCCTTGTAAGCCGGTGTGCCGGGCGCCGGTGGCTCGACGACCACGACGCGGCCCGAGCCGGGGCTGATGGGGCGGATGGTGATGCCGAGGCCGTAGTACTTGCCCTGCTGCTCTTCCTGCAGGCGGCTGTAGTCACGCGTATCAAAAAACGAAGAATGAGGATCGAGCGTGTGGAGCATGCCGCGGATTCCGCTCTCTACCAGTTCTTCGGTGTCGACCGGGTAAACATAGTTCTCCGAGACAAGCTGCAGCACACGGGTGAAGTTCTTCATCTGCTGCTGTTCAGATGAATCTCCCAGCGGTCCACCCGCGCTCACCTTGTCGCCCAAAAAACCGCCGAATGCCGCTGCCAGAAGAATTGTCAGAAAGCCGAATAGGGAAAGCTTGTGCTTCACAGGCACCTCGTGTCCTTGGTTAAAGTCAGAGGCAGTATACCATTATCTGTTGTCCGTTGTCCGTGGTCCGTTGTCAGTCGCCGGCAGCCGCGAATGTTGCCGGTAAGGTTGATGCCTTCGGCTACTAAATAGTTGAAACAAAATAACAAAAGGCTTCCCGCGAACTGTGATTTTTCCCACCCGGGGACTGCGGAATACCGGCAAGCGACCGCCGGCTACGGACAACAGACCACTGACTGCGGGCAACGGACGAGTGACCAGCAGTGATCATTTGACTGTCGCTGCGCAACTGCTCTAAACTTGAGATCCATAAGAGGTCGAAGAATACTATGTTTGGTTCTCTGGGTTTTAGCGAGATTCTCATTATTTTCGTGATTGCTCTCATCGTTTTCGGTCCGCGAAAGCTGCCCGAGCTGGGGAAGTCTCTCGGCAGAGGACTTTCTGAATTCAAGAAGGCCAGCAACGACTTGAAGCGAACCTGGGAAGACGAGGTAAAGGCCGAAGATGAGAAACTCCGCCAGCTTACCAATCTTTCAGAACCGCCCCCCACGCATCCGGACGACCTGAATTCCTGATTGATTCATGATCGACCCGCAGGAGCGCGACCCGGAAGAGGAGCTTCCAGATGAGGGAGAACTCTCCGATAAGATGTCTTTTCTGGAGCATCTGGACGAGCTCCGTACGCGGTTGATCTATTCGATCATTTCCATCGCAGTGGCCTTCGTTGTCACGTTTTATTACTACGCTCCCATCTTCTACTTTATGGAAGCGCCACTGAGGAAGGTTATGCCTCCGGGGCAGGACAAGCTTTATTTTATTGCACCGACGGAGGGCTTCGGGCTGTCGATGAAGGTTGCGTTCGTGGCGGCGATATTTCTGGCGTCGCCCTTTCTGATCTGGCAGCTCTGGCTGTTTATCTCGCCCGGCCTCTACCGCAAAGAGAAAAAGTACGTTCTCCCTTTTCTGCTGAGCTCGACAGTGCTGTTTTTGTCCGGCGGCGCCTTTGGTTATTACATCCTGCTGCCAGGCACACTGAAGTTCCTGATCTACTTCAATCCGGGCATGACTTATTTGCCGAAGGCTTCGGAGTACTTCGGCATTGTTACCTGGATCATGCTGGGCATGGGAGGAATTTTTCAGTTGCCTGTGCTGATTGCATTCCTCTCGATTTTCGGAATCGTCACGCCGCGGTTTCTGATCCATAATTTTAAATACGCCTTCCTGCTCGCCTTTGTTCTGGGCGCCGTGATCTCTCCCACCGGTGATCCGTTCAATCTGATGATCTATTCCGTCCCTCTCGTTGTCCTGTATCTGGTCGGCATCGGTGTTTCTTTCGTGTTTGCAAAACTGCGGAAGAAGCGCGAGCGGGGCCTCTGATTTCATGCTGGGCCGGCAGATCCGTCTGGTTGCGCTTGATCTGGACGGGACGTTTCTGGACGCCAATCACCAGGTTTCTCCGGCCAACGCGCGCGCAGTCCGGGTACTGAAGCAGCACGGCGTGCCGACGGTGCTGGTTACCGGCCGGCGCTTTCGGAACGTTGCCAGAATCGCGCAGCAGTACGGATTGGGCGACCTGGCCATCGTGCATAACGGCGCTTTGATTCGAAGCTGCATTGACGGCGCGCTGCTCTATTTTGAGGAGATCGAGTCGGCTCTCTGTCGCGACGTAATCGAAGCGGGACGCGGATGCGGGCAATTTCCATTCCTGCATGTGAATCCAAGCGAGACGCGAATTTATTTCGAGCGCCGTGCGGAAGAAAATCGCGCCCGCGGCGAGTACATAGCGCGCAACAGTCCCGATATGGTGCCGGTCGACAACCTTTGCGACGCTCTGGATGAGTCGCGCCTGATTCAGATGATGTTTACGCATTCCATCGCGCCTCTGCAGGCCTGCAGGCAGTGTTTGCTGGAAAACTTTTCAGAACGCGCCACGATTCTCGAAACCTGCTATCCGGAACGAGATCATGTTTTCATCGACGTGATTCACGCGAATTGCTCGAAAGGAAAGGCGCTGCAGTGGCTGATGAATCGCGAAAGTCTGCTTCCGTCCCAGGTGATGGCTTTTGGCGACAATCACAATGACCTGGAAATGCTGCAGGTGGCCGGCCACTCATTCCTGATGGACAACGCGGCCGGCGAGCTGAAGCGCTACGGTTTTCGCATTGCGCCGCGCAATGATGATGACGGCGTGGCAAAGATCATCGGGGAGTATTGGGGTGGATAATCTGAATGCGGAATGCTGAATGCGAAATGCCGAATGCGGAGGCGGACCGTTGTCAGTGGTCCGTTGTCAGTTGTCAGTGGTTGGTCGTGGCACCGACATCTTTGAATTCGTGAAATTCGTGAAATTCGTGAAATTCGTGATCCAACAGGAACTCGGCAAGGACCCTGCGCGCGCCTTCTATATCCTGGGCGTAAAAGACGGCGCTGCGAAATTCGGCGGAATCGGGAAGACCTTTGGTGAAGCGGCCTACCAGGTTCTTGATCTTTCCGAGGGCCGCTTCCGGTGTGGAATCCGAGATGATGCTTTCGAATAGCTCGAATAAGATCCGGTAGGTGAGCCGGCGATCGGGAATTTCGAAGCTGCCGGTTCGCAGCAACTGGAGGCTCTGCCGGAAGATCCAGGGATTGGCGGTCGCCCCGCGTCCGATCATCACCGCGTCGCAACCGGTCTCTTGCAGCATTCGAAGCGCATCCTGGGCTGTTTTGACATCGCCGCTGCCGATCACCGGAATATCCATCTCCTTTTTCAGCAGCGCAATCAGCGACCAGTCCGCGCCTCCAGAGAATTCGGCCACACGGGTGCGCGGATGCAACGTCACCGCGGCAACGCCGACCTGGCGCGCCATGCGCGCAATTTCAAGGAAGTTCCTGGAATTATCATCCCAGCCCGCCCGGATTTTGATCGTCAGCGGAATCGTCAAGGCCTCCTTGACAGCCTGAACGATGTCGCGCAGCAGTTCGGGCTCGCGCATCAGTCCGCATCCGCCGCCGCCTTTGACAATCTTTTTCGCCGGGCAACCCACGTTGATATCGATCATGTCCACGCCGGCGGCTTCTGCCATCCGCGCCGCCCGAGCCATGGTTTCCGGGTCCGCGCCGAAAAGCTGGATACCGACCGGGCGTTCTTCTTCCGAATAGCGCATCATTTTGAGCGTCTTCTGATTCTCGCGCACGATGCCTTCGACGCTGATCAGTTGTGAATAGACAAACCCGCAGCCTCCCAGCCGCTTGATGGTGCGGCGAAAGTGAGTGTCGGTCACTGCCGCCATGGGAGCGAGCACGAAGGGTGATCTGATTTCAATGTTGCCGATGTGGAACACGAATTTCAACAGGTTGGTCACGAATTACACGAATTACACGAATTTCACGAATTCAAAATTCGTGGTGCAACAACTGACAACTGACAACGGACAACGGACAACGCGATAGTCACAGCAGGGTAACGTCCTCTTCTTCGTCCGCCACTGCCGCCCTTCCCTCCCCTGCCGCCAGGGAAGACTCCGCCGTGCGCACAGCCGAAACAGTCGGAGGACTCGAAATCTCGCGCTCCGTTTTCTTGAGCCCGGAGACCGCCTCCGAAGAAGCTGCTCGACCGCTGATAAAACGCATCAGTTCTTCGCGCGACCCGTGGAAAAAATCGTCCACAAAATTTTCCAGCGTGTCCGACAGCGCCTGCGCGCGCGTCACACGCGGCGTGTAAAGATAGGCGCGACCTTTCTTGGCATGTGCCAGCAGGCCCTTCTTGTACATGTGATCCATTTCCGTCATCACCGTCGTATAGGCCAGTCCCTTACGGCGAGCCAGTTGACTGTGGACATCCTTAACAAGAGCACTTCCGCGCTCCCATATGATCTCCATGATCTCAAACTCGACGGGTGTGAGCTTCATGTTTTGAAGTCAGCGAGCCAGGCGCATTGGTGGTAAAGAAAGAACGGACCACCAAGACACCAGGCGAGGTGTTGCAACTTGGACATTGAGCGCAGGCTCAGTCGAGCAGGATCTCTGAGGAGGCCCGGCGCCTCACTCTATCGGATACTGGTCCTTGTACTTGGGCGAAACGTAAACGTAGCTCTGCTGCCGCAGTTGCTCGGCAAAACGAGCCAGCTCAGGCTGCATCTTACCGTAATAGATTTCCCGCTGGATATCATTGCGGACCTGATCCAGCGCCACGGGTGTGGGATTGATCTTCTTGTTTAACCGGAGTATCACCAACCCGTAGTCGGTTTGCACGATGCCGGTATGATCATCCGGCTTCAGCGCGAATACCGCCTTTTCCAGAGCAGGGGCCATCATGCCGGCTTTAAACGCGCCTACACTGCCGCCTTTTCCGGCCGTGGCGCCTTCGGAATATTTCCTTGCAACTTCGGCAAAATCCTTGCCGGCGCTGATCTCGGCCAGAGCCTGTTCGGCCTTTTTGCGCGCATCGGACGGTTCCTTGCCTTCAAAGAGCACCACCACTTCGCTTACATCCACTTCGGCCGGCTTGGTGAACTTGTCGAGGTTCTTCTGATAGAACTCATTTACTTCGGCGGTTGTCACCAGGATCTTCGATTGGACGTAACGGCCGATCAGTCGGTCATATAACAAACGCTTCCGGAGCGAATCCTTATACTCGGCCATGGTGAGGCCCTGCTGCTGCAAAGCTTGTTCGAAGGTTTTCATGTCGGGAATTCCTGATTCCTTGCGGATCCCCTCGATCGTTCCCGCCACCTCGACATCAATATTCTGTGTCAGCCCGGCTTCTTCGGCCTTTTGCAGCATCAGTTTGTTTTCAATCAGGTTTTTCAACGCCTGCTTTGAAACCCGGGCAAATTCCTTGTCAACGATCGCCTTGTCCTTGTACTGCGCCATCAACTGCTCCTGGATCGATTCCAGTTCGTTGTTCAAATCGCTCAGAGTAACAATTTCGGTGTTCACTTTCGCCACTATCTCTTCAATCACCCTGGTCTGGGCGTTGAGCGGAGGACGGATTGTGCCGATCACAATCAAGATCCAAAAAGTCTTTGTACGAAACATCTGTAAAACTCCCGAGTAAGAAATTTTCACCACAGAGGCTTAGCGCGGCGAAGCCGCAACCAAAAGTCAAGGAGAGACGGCCTGAGGGCCGTCTCTCTGCGGTGTACTGGCAAGCTGAGACGGCCCGCAGGCCGTCTCTCCGGTGAAAATTTTAAACACCCATTTTTAGATTTTCCGGGTAAACCCTGACATTGAGCCTTTTCTTCAGGTCCCCAATGCGGGTCTGGATCGCGGAACTTTCCTTGTCCGCCAGAAGCTTCTCAAAAATCTGATCCTTCACCTCGAAAAACTTCTGCCGGTGGCTGCGAATCCGCTCATCCACCAGAAAAAGATGATATCCCAAATCGCTTTTCACGGGCGCACTAATTTGCCCAGCTCGCAGCCTGAAAACGGCGCTCTCAAAGGCTTCCGGCAGGTCTCCCTGCTTGAAAGTGCCCACCTCGCCATTGCGCGAGGCGCTCGGCGCCCGGGAAAACTTTCGCGCCGCCTGGATGAAGGCTTCCACAGGCTGGCGCTGCAACTGGCGATGGAGCCTCTGGGCCAGCACTTCATCCGCCACCAGGATTTCACGTACGTGGACGGTCTCGGGTTGCAGAAACTGAAGCTGGTTGAGCTCAAAGTAGGTCTCAGCCTCATCCAGGCGGACCTGAACTGCAGCAGAAATGTTGGATTTGATCCATTTCTGAACACGGAGGTCGTCGCGCACGGCACGGATCAGCTCCGGATTAGCCAGATCGGTCGAAGTTGTCATTCCCAGCTTCAACAGGTTCTCGCGCACGTCCTCGTCATCCACGTAAGTTCTGTCCCGCTCGGCCACATGGAGAAGGATCTCGTGGTCCACGAAAAGATTAAACAGCTCAGATTCGTCCTGGTGTTCGTCCAGCCTGAGCTTGGCGGAACGAAACCGCTGCCAATCGGTTGTGGTAATTACGCGGTCCTCGATCTTAACCACCGGAAGTGCGCCTTTCGCTGGCGAGCCCGCGTGACGCGATTGACACGCAGGCGCCGCCAGGAGCATCAGGCAGAGCAGGCGGACTCCTGGCTGCATCCGTGGAAATGATCTCACCCTGTGTCTCCTAGTAACATTTCCCGAGCACGCTGACGAATGCAGATTTCGGAATGCGGAATGCGGAATAGAGGAAGAACCGTATACGTCCACGACACGTACACGCTTACCGTTAGTCGTGGACGTGGTCGTTGACGTGCACGTGAACGTAGACGGCTTTGCCTTTGCTTGTAGCATGGCTCCTGCAGGTACAGATCTTTCTTTATTCCACATTCCGCATTCCGAAATCCGCATTGGAACGGCGCTGTATCTCGCCCAGCAGCTCGACGATCTCCGCGGTGATGTCGTCAAGCCTGGTGTGCTGCGTCCGCAGCCGCAGCACGCCGCCCGGACTGAGCGTCAGCATCCGGCTGTGCTTGACCATCTCGATCAGCTTTTCTGAGTCAATCCTGGCGTCACTGGCAAACTTTAATAAGATCTCGCCGCCCTTCCGATCGAGGGAAATAATGTGGAGTTGTTCCGCTATCAAGCGGAGTCGCGCGTAATAAAACAAGTTCTCCACCGGCTTCGGGAACTGACCGTATCGATCCAGGATTTCCTCGCGCATCTTCTGCAAGTCTTGCGCGTCGCGGGCGCTGGATATTCGTTTGTAGAGGCGCAGTCGCTGGTTGGTTTCTTCGATGTAGTGCTCGGGAATACGGATGTCAAACTGCAGATCGATGCTGGTTCGGAAATCCTCCTCCACCTGCTCTCCGCGAAGCTCGCGCACGGTGCGCTCCAGAAGCTGGGTGTAAAGCTCAAATCCAATCGCGTTGATCTGGCCGTGCTGCTCGCCGCCGAGCAGATTACCGGCACCGCGGATTTCAAGGTCCAGGGCCGCAACTCGAAATCCGGCGCCCAATTCGCTGAATTCGCGAATGGCAGCAAGGCGCTTTCGGGCAACCGCTGAAATCAAGTCACCCGGCGGAATCAGAAGATAAGCGTAAGCGCGCCGGTCTGAGCGTCCGACGCGCCCGCGCAATTGATAAAGCTGGGAGAGGCCGTAACGGTCTGCTCGATTAATCAGAATCGTGTTGGCGCGAGGGATATCCAGACCATTCTCGATAATGGTGGTGCAGACCAGCACGTCGGATTGGTGCTGAACGAACCTGAGCATCACTTCTTCCAGCTCCTTCTCCGACATTTGCCCGTGGCCCACCGCGACGCGCGCCTGGGGACAAATTCGCTGCACCAGATTGGCCATCGAATAAATGCTCTCCACCCGATTGTGGACAAAGAAGACCTGGCCTTCACGCTGCAGTTCCAGTTCGATGCCGGACCGGATAATATCCTGGCTGAACTTCAGCACGCTGGTCTGGATCGACATTCGATCCTGCGGCGGCGTCTCAATAATCGACAAGTCACGCAATCCAAGAAGCGACATGTGCAGCGTGCGCGGAATGGGCGTTGCCGACAGGGTGAGGACGTCTACCTTGGTCTTCATTTTCTTGAGCCATTCTTTCTGCGCCACGCCGAACCGCTGTTCTTCATCCACTATAACCAGCCCGAGATCGAAAAACCTGACATCCCTGGAGAGAATCCGATGCGTTCCAATCAGAATGTCAATCTTTCCTTCCTCGGTACGCTTGACGAGTTCCTTCTGCTCGACCTTGTTGCGGAAACGGCTGATCATCTCCACGGTTACCGGGAAAGCTTTGAAGCGCTCCCGAAAAGTGGTGTAGTGCTGGAACGCAAGCACAGTGGTGGGAGCAAGTACCGCCACCTGCTTTTTGTCCAGCATCGCTTTGAAAGCTCCCCGCATGGCCACTTCCGTCTTGCCGTATCCCACGTCCCCGCAAATCAGCCGGTCCATGGGACGCGGGGACTCCATATCGCGCTTCATTTCGCGAATGGCCGATTCCTGATCGGGAGTTTCTTTGAACTCGAAGCTGTCTTCGAACTCGCGCTGCAGGCCGTCGTCTGTGTTGAATGCAAAACCGGACACCGTTTCCCGCTGGGCATACAACCGCAATAGTTCTTCGGCCATGTCGCGCATGGCCTTCTTTACCCGCGACTTTGTCTTCTCCCAGGTAACCCCGCCGAGTTTGTCCAGCGCGGGCCGCGCGCTGCCGGCGCCCGAGTATTTTTGAATTAGATCGACGCGCTCGACGGGCACGTAGAGCTTCGCGTCGTCCCGATAGGTGAGCAGAACGAATTCCCTGGTTGTGTCGGCGACTCCGATGCGAGTCAATCCGTGGAATACTCCAATGCCATGATCCACATGGACCACGTAATCCCCTTCTTTAAGGTCGCGCAGATCGGAAATGAAAACTCCCTTGTGATCACGCTGCACGTCGCGGTGGGCCTGCTTCTTCTCCTCGCCGAAAACATCCCGCTCGCGATAGAAGGAGAGGTGGGAGTCGGGCAGGCTGAAACCGTGCGACAGCGCTCCGGTGCTGACGAATAACGGGGAGTCCGCCTCTGCGGCAGCCTGTCCGATCTGTGCCGCCAGGCCGTAGTCACGAAAGATGTCCCGCAGCCGCTCGGCCGTTCCCAGCGTTTCCATGGCAAAAACGATGCGGTTTCCCTGATCGATGGCTTGCTGCACTTCTTCCACCAAATCGCGAATCGCTCCAGCGAAGCCGCGCACGGCGGGAGCCGCGAAGTGTGTCGGCTGGATGGGCCCGGATCGCCGAACTTCCAGTTCCGAAATTTCCAGGGTGGTCGAAAAACCGGCCGGCTGCCGGCTGAAGAAAAGTTCCGTGGGGGAAAGCACCAGATCGCGCGCCTGATTTCTGATCTCGAACTGCTCTTGAAGCTGCTGCCATGCCTTGACGCGCTGTTCCTCCAGCCATTCCGGTTCCGGCAGCACCAGCACCGCGTCTGCGGCGTAATCAAACACAGAGGCGTTTCTGGGGATGGTCAATGGAAGAAGAAACTCGATCCCTTGAAAGGACTGCCCGTGTTCAGCGAACAAGAGCCGCTCATCGAAAGCGTAACCGTATTCTCCACCGCCCCAGCGTCGCAAGGCGGTTTCGTTCCACTGCTGCATCTGCTCCACACCGGGGCTGTCTTCACGCATCGGAAGAATAGTGAACTGCGAAGCGTAGCTTATGCTTCGCTGCGTCACAGGATCGAAGTAACGCAGCGATTCAATCGTGTCACCGAAGAACTCCAGACGGACCGGATTTTGTTCCTGAGGAGAATAAAGGTCCACAATGCCGCCGCGATGCGCGAAGTCGCCGTAGCTGCTGACCGGGTCTTCATCCACGTATCCCATCCGTCGGAGGCCGGCCGTCAGTTCTTCAAGGGCGACGCTCATTCCGGCTTCCAGCCGGATCCAACTCTCCTGGAAATGATGCGGCGCGTTAAGCTTTTGAATCCATGACCGAAGGGGGACGATCAGGAAGTCGGCCTGGCGCTGAAGCGCGCGCCATAGAGCCACTACCCGCTGCTCGGCGATTTCCGGGTGCGTGGAAATGCCCCGGTACGGATCGGTCTCGGAGGCGGGGAGGATCGCGATCTCGCCTTCAGTGGCGAAAAGATGTTTGAAGAAATTCAATTCACGTTGCAGGGATTCCGCGCCGCGGTTGTCCTGAGTAACCCAGACAAAACGCCGGCCGGTCTGCTTCCTGAGCAGCGTCAGAAAAAGCGCCGCGGAGCTCGAGTTCAGTCCCGACACACTCAGGTGCGGTTGGGAGATGGATTGGGAAAGCTGTTTGAAACCCGGATGGCTTTCGAGTGCTGCCAACAGGGTTCCCTGTAAAACTTCTTTCAATCAAACTCCTTGTTTGGAAAGGCGATCTACAATTTTACACACCCTGGCTTGCCGACAGTGATGCTGATTGTCTTTATCCTGCTGAGAATGCGGATTTCGGAATGCGGAATGCGGAATAGGGAAGGGATTTGCTTTCAGTTGCGAGGCCCGAAGATATTCCGCATTCCGCATTCCGAAATCCGCATTCGGCGCGGTCCTCGAATGGTATCTTTACAGGCATGATTGGGAGAAATCTGTCAGGGGTTCTTTCGAATCTTGTCGATAATCCCGGATGTCGAATATCCGGGCGCAAATTCAATTTGCCGCACCTGCCCTCCGGCCGCTTCTACCACATCTTTGCCGATGATTTGATCGGTAGGCCAATCGGCGCCTTTTACCAGAACGTCGGGCAGGACTTCCCGGATTATGCCGTCGGGGTCGGGCTCATCGAATACAGTCACCAGGTTTACAGCGGCGAGAGCCGCCAGCACTTCGGCTCTCTCCAGTTCCGGCTGGATGGGACGCCCGGCGCCTTTGATCGACCTGACAGAGTGATCGCTGTTAACGGCGACCACCAGCCGATCTCCCAGCGAGCGCGCTTTCTGCAAATAGCGCACGTGCCCGGGATGCAGCAGGTCGAAGCATCCGTTGGTGAAGACGATCTTCAGACCGGCACTCTTCCATTCTTTCACCCGCCGGCCGGCCTCGGCGCGCGCCACCACTTTGTCCTTAGCCGATTTCATTCTGGATCACGCTGGCAATCTGTCTGGCACAATCGCGAACCATCTCTTCCTCTCTGCCTTCGATCATCACCCGCGCAATTGACTCCGTTCCGGAATAACGCACCAGTACCCGGCCGTCGTCTCCCAGCCGACTCCTCACTTCAGTGACGGCGCTGTGAATGGCGGGCACGGTGGACAATTCCGGTTTGCTGCTGACCGAGACATTAATCAAAATCTGAGGGAATTTTGGAACCGGGGTCGCCAGCGCGCTCAACGCCAAACCGGTTTGCTGCATTACGCGCAACAACTGAACGGTGGTGAGCAGCCCGTCGCCCGCTACTGACTGGTCGAGCAGCAGAATGTGGCCCGATTGTTCTCCCCCCAGATTGGCTCCCAGCTCGAGCATTCGCTCCAGGACATAACGGTCCCCCACTTTTGCGCGATCCAGACGAATGGAAAGCTTACTGAGCGCGATTTCCAATCCAATGTTGGACATGAGCGTGGCAACGACAGTGTCATTCCTGAGCCCCTCACGCTCTTTCAAGAAGCGGGCGAAGATGTACAGGATATGGTCACCGTCGACCACTTGCCCTCTCTCATCTGAGAAAATTGAGCGGTCGGCATCGCCGTCAAACGCAACACCCAGATCGGCGCCATGTTCCACCACGGCCCGGCACAGGGCCTGCGGGTGCAGCGCGCCGCATTTCGCGTTGATATTGGTTCCGTCCGGCTGGTTGTAAAGGATCACGACCTCATGACCGAGCGATTGGAATAATTTGGGCGCCAGCCGGAAAGAAGCGCCGTTTGCGCAGTCAAGCACGATCTTGAACCGGCGGCTCGGGTGATCCGCAGCCGTTCTCAAGAAATCAAGATAGGAATGCATCAGCGGCTCATTCACCGTGAGCAGCCTGGTGATTAGCGGCTCTGAGGGAGAGTTTTCCGCGGCGGCCCTGCTGCGGAAAACGCGCTCTTCGATTTCATTTTCCGCCTCATCGGAGATTTTCATCCCGGTATGCGCGAACATTTTGATGCCATTGTCGCGGAACGGATTATGGGAAGCGGAAATGACCACGCCCGCCTGGTAGTTGCTGGTGCGGGCAAGAAAGCTCACCCCCGGAGTGGTAAATACTCCGGCCAGGTCCGATTTCACGCCTGCCTGGGCCAGGCTTTGGCGGATGATTTCTTCGATCCAGACTCCGGAGGCGCGCGTATCGCGGCCGATCACAACATGGGCTGTTGTATGATTTTCAACCAGGAACTGCCCCAGTTCTGATCCGATGCGGAATAAAGTTTTCCCGTCGAGTGGATACTCTCCTGCTACGCCTCGAATTCCATCAGTGCCGAATAATTTTCCCACGATTAAGAGCCCATCCGAACTTTCACTCGCTCCGGATTTACCTTATCAATGCGCACAGACCGATCTACCAGGCCGGTGATGGCAATCGTGGGAACGACCTCTCTTTCTTTGCTGCTTCCCAGCGCTGAACGATCTACCTTGGCGATGAACATGGAAGGCTTGAGCGTCTTCCGGTAATTCTTGGGATAGCTCACCTGTAACTGGACCGATTTTATGGCGGCACGCAGCCCCTTCCCCAGCGACAGCGGAATGGTAATCTTCTCGATGGCGCGCTCTTCCTCGATGAGCACTTCAACTCTCACCGGATTGACGCGCTCGATGCGAAGCTTGGAATCGCTGATGTCGACGTTGACGTCTCGCTGAATCGAGCGTTTGGCGCCGGACACGTGGACCACTTCGGTAATGGCCTTGAAAGCCCGGTTAACCCGGGATTCCGGCCCGGTGATCTGAATCTCGCCGGGGTCCGCCCAGACGCGGCTGATCTGATAGCCGGGCAGGGGGGTTCCGGCGATCACCGGTTCAATCGGCACCAGCTTGTGCACGGTGCGTTCCAGGACGAGGGTGATGCGGGACGGGCTGACGTTGGAGATGGTGACGCCGTCCGGCTTGCGGATGTTGGCCTCAGTGATAGGGATGATGCGTTCCCCCCTGGTCGCTCCCTGCAGATTCACCACGGCGGAAATGCCGGAATTGTTTGTGGAATTGAGAAATCCCCGCCGCGTCCGCACGTGTACGTCGAGCATCTTTGCATAGTCATTGGAGATCTCCAGGTCCGCAGGCGTATTGAGGAATTCTACCGGAATAGAAAGGGTGCGGTCGATGACCTGCTCGCTGGAAACGTTGAACCAGAGCAGGAAAGCCAGCAACAGGCTTACCGCCTTCAAAGAAACATTCTCGAAAAATATTTTCCGGAGGTCATCTATCGTCGCCATGTCTAAATTCAAAAGTCAAAGGCCAAAAGTCGAAAGCCGAAAGTCGAAGGTCAAAAGTCAAAAGTCGAAAGTCGAAGGTCGAGAGTCGAAGGCGAAATACGTAATGAGGGGGCAATTTGTAAATGGCTCGTGTCTATTAGCCGGAAGCTTCCGTCACCGAATACCCGACTTTCCGGCAGTCACATTCCATTAATCCGCAAACCCCATCGGCAAATCTCCAATCTCTCACTCTCCCAATCCCCAATCCTCATCCGTCACTCGACGCTCGTTATTCAACGTTTTCGACCTTCGACCTTCGACCTTCGACTTTTGACTTTCGACTTTCGACCTTCGACCTTCGACCTTCGACCTTTGGACTTTCGGCATTCGGTTTTACGACGCTACTTGCTGGCGCTCCTGTGGTTGGAAGGGCAGAAGGTGACGTGTTTCCACAGCCTGGCGCAGGAATTTCAGAAGAGAAGGCCCATCCAGATTACGCGTGATCTTGCCTCCCATGACGGCAGAAATCTTTCCGCTTTCCTCGGAAATGACGATGGCGATGGCGTCGGTTTCCTCGGTAATTCCGATGGCGGCACGATGCCGTGTTCCCAACTCTTTGGAAAGATAAGGATCCAGCGTCAGCGGCAAAAAGCAGGCGGCTGCCGCCACACGGTCCTGCTGGATGATGACAGCGCCGTCATGCAATGGCGTCTGGGGACTGAAAACGGTAACCAGCAAGTCGTAGGTAAGCGCCGCATCCAGCTTGATCCCGCTGTCCACATAGTTTTTCAAGCCGATCTCTCCCTCGAGCACCAGCAATCCGCCGATATGGCGGCTGGCAAGAGTGGTGGCGGCCAGCACGATTTCCTCAAAGGCTTCCTTCTTGACGGCATGCGAGAAGCGCCGCAGCATTTGGCTGCGTCCGATGCTGGCCAAGCCGCGGCGGATCTCGGCCTGATAAATGACCACAATGGCGAAGACAATATAGGTGAGAAAATTCGCCAGCATCCATTGAACGGTTTTCAACTGGAGGAAGCGGCTTGTGTAATAGAGCAGGGCGAGAACGATGATGCCCATGGTCATCTGCATCCCGCGAGTTCCCCGAATCAGCAGCAGGATCCGGTAGATGATCAGAGCGACCACCCCAATGTCTATCACATCGACGATGCCGATTTGTCCAGGTTGCAGCAGTTCCCAGCTAATCATGTTCCATCTCGGCAAGAGCGTCGGCCATTCTGGCCACAGCTTTCATTTCGGTTACATCGTGTACCCGGATGATGTGCGCACCGGAGAGAATGCCGCACGTGACTGCGGCCGCGGTTCCCCAGAGCCGGTCTTCTACATCCTGCTCCAGAATTTTTCCGATAAAAGACTTTCTGGAAGGACCCACAAGAAGGGGGCGGTCCAGAGGTTGGAAGAAGTCCAGTCTCCGGAGGAGATTAAGATTGTCCTCAACCGTTTTGCCAAATCCGATGCCCGGATCAATGATGATTTTATCACGCGCCAGACCGGCCCTGGAGCCTTTCTCAACGCTTTCCCGAAGCTGATAAAGCGTGTCGCCGAGGATGTCCTCGCTGGGAGGGATTTGCTGCATGTTTTCGGGTGTGCCCCGGATGTGCATCACCACGGCGGCTGCATCCGAGTCCGCGACGGTGCCGGGCATTCCGGGATCGTGGAAGCCGGTAATGTCGTTCACCAGATCAGCACCGGCTCGCAATGCTTCGCAGGCGACAGATGCCTTGCAGGTATCTACAGAAAGAAAAATATTGGAGCTCTTTCTCACTGCTTCTATGACGGGGAGAACGCGATCCATTTCTTCCGATTCCGGAACCGGCGCGGCACCCGGACGAGTCGATTCTCCACCGATGTCCAGGATGTCAGCTCCCTGTTGAATCATGCTGGCGGCGCGGCTGGCGGCGTCTCCGACGTCGCGTGCTCTTGAGCCCGGATAAAATGAGTCCGGCGTTACGTTCAAGACCGCCATAATCCAGGTTCGATCACCGAGTTCCATGACACGCCCTCGCGTTGGGACCGTGTATCGCTTCCGCATAAACGAAAAGGCCCTCCGTCACCACGGAGGGCCGGGGAATTCCAGGTGCCTGGAAAGGCAACGGGGCACGATCGCGGTGCCTCCGTATTTCAATTTACGCCGGTGACGGCTTCTCCTTGGGCTTGATAAGCTGGGGCAGCGTCGATTTCTTGCCTTCGATCTTCTCGCGCGGTTCTTCTCTGCCCGGCTGTGCGGCGTCGCGTCTGGCTGCGATGCTCTCGCCTTTGAGAACCATTCGAATCTCTTCCGAATCGAGCGATTCAAACTCGATCAGGGCCTCCGCCAGACGGACCAGTTCATCGCGGTGCTGGCCGAGTAGTTCCTTGGCCAGCTGGTAACCGGTCATCACAATGCGTTTGACCTCTTCATCGATCTTGATTGCCGTTTCTTCGCTGTAATCCTGATGCTGCGCGATCTCGCGTCCCAGGAAGATCTGTTCTTCCTTCTTACCGAAGGTGAGAGGGCCCATGGCCTCGCTCATGCCCCATTCGCATACCATTCTCCGGGCGCGCTCGGTGACGCGCTCCAGATCATTGGCGGCTCCGGTGGTGCAGCTCCCCAGGAAGATTTCTTCGGCAGCGCGTCCTGCCAGCAGGATGGCAACTGAAGCCTCCATATATTCCTTCGAGTAGTTGTACTTTTCGTCCTCGGGAAGCTGCATGGTCACGCCCAGCGCGCGGCCGCGGGGGATGATGGTCACTTTGTGGAGCGGATCCGCGTGGGGGAGCAGATGTGCCACCAGAGCGTGCCCTGCTTCGTGGTACGCGGTGATGCGCTTCTCCTTTTCCGTGAGGATCAGAGATTTTCTCTCCTTACCCATGAGGACCTTGTCTTTGGCTTCCTCAAAATCAGTCATGTTGACCGACTTCTTGTTGTAACGCGCCGCGTTCAGCGCAGCCTCATTGACCAGGTTGGCGAGCTGGGCGCCGGAAAAACCGGGAGTACCGCGCGCCAGCACTTCGAGCTGCACGTCTTCGGCCAGCGGAATCTTCCGAGTGTGGACTTTCAGGATGCCTTCGCGTCCCTTGATGTCGGGCAGATTCACAACCACCTGGCGATCGAAGCGCCCCGGCCGCAGCAGCGCGGGATCCAGGACATCGGGACGGTTTGTGGCGGCAATCAAAATCACTCCGTCATTGGATTCGAAACCATCCATCTCCACCAGCAACTGGTTCAAAGTCTGTTCGCGCTCGTCGTGACCGCCGCCCAGACCGGCGCCGCGGTGGCGGCCCACTGCGTCAATCTCATCGATAAAGATGATGCAGGGAGCATTCTTTTTTCCCTGTTCGAACAGGTCGCGGACGCGGGAGGCGCCCACGCCGACAAACATCTCCACGAAATCAGAACCGGAGATGGAGAAGAACGGAACGTTGGCTTCACCGGCGATGGCGCGCGCCAGCAGCGTCTTGCCGGTGCCCGGGGGTCCCATCAGCAAAACACCTTTGGGAATGCGCCCGCCCAGCTTTTGAAACTTCTGGGGCTCCTTGAGAAATTCGACGATTTCCTGCAGCTCTTCCTTGGCTTCTTCAATTCCGGCGACGTCCTTGAAGGTGACGCGCTTCTGCTGGTTGGACGAAAGTTTGGCGCGGCTCTTGCCGAATGAAAGGGCTTTATTGCCGCCGCTCTGCATCTGCCGCATCAGAAAAATCCAGAAGCCGATGAAGAGAATGATCGGGAACCAGGAACTGAGCGCGTAAACCCAGATTCCCTGATCGGTGTCGTTGACTGTCACCTTGGCCCCGTTGGCCTCCAGGATACCGGCTACGTCAGCCGGGTTGTTGGGCAGCAGCGTTTTGAATTTCTTGCCTGTGTCCTTGAACTCTCCCTCTACCTTGTTCCCGGTAATGCTGACTTCTTTGATCTGTTTGCCCCGCGCGGCGGCCATAAAATCGGTGTAGGCCAGAGACTGAGCATTGCCGCTACGCACACTGTTGAGGAAATTCCACAGCACCACGACGGCTACGATGATGACGATCCAAAGAAAAATGTTTTTTGCGGTTGCGTTCAAAAAGAACCTCCAAAAACTCTACTAACTCGCAATTCAATTATAGGTTACCGGACGCTCATTCCCAAGCTAGTAATGGGCCTCACAACATCTATTTCTTAGATTCCAGCAGCCTGGGAAAAGTTTCATTGCCGGGATTCTTTGGAAGAGCCAAGAATTTGTCGCATGAGCAGGGGAAGGGTTTAGAATCAACAGCCGAGCCGCGCGCGTAAGCAAGCGCACCCTGCCAGGAACAATTACCACCTCAAATTGATTAGAAAGTGCTAAATCGAGGGTCCGCTTGCTTACGCGCGCGGTTCGGCTGATGGATCCAAACCCTTACTCCCCCTTCCTTCCCCTTCTTTCATAACCCTTCATAACCCGGCCCTCCCCTACAATTTTTTGGATCGTACAGCCCCGAATCGCTGCTCGATCTCCCAACCGCCTGGAAGCAGCACTTTTTTCCCGCCCGCGTCGGGCGCCAGGAGTCTTCGCACTGCCTCTATATGGACAAAAGCGAGGCGCCGAAGGTTCCCGCGAACCGTGGAAAGAAAGAGTCGAATCGCTTCGCGCTGCTCGGCGACGGGACAGTTCCTCAGATCCAGCGGCAGGAAAGCCCCGCCTTCATCCTGGCACACCCACCGGCGGCAATAATGCTGCCAGAAACGCTCCGTTTCACGTTCGATATCGGCCAGCGTGGAGAGCCTTTTCACCACCGCCGAAGAATAGCGACTGCGCAGCAGGGGAAGGAGTTCGTGACGGATTCGATTGCGCATGTAATTGGAATCCCGGTTGGTGGCATCATCGCAGAAACCCTGGGCAAGCCCGCCGAGATAATCAAGGATGTCGGATCGCGCTGTTTCAATCAGTGGGCGGATCCAGCGTCCCTTGCGCGGGGCAATCCCGCCCAACCCAGTGGCTCCGCTGCCGCGCAACAGCTTCATCAGCACTGTTTCCGCCTGGTCGTCCAGCGTGTGGCCGGTGGCAATGCGCTGGAACCGACCCTTTCGGGCGGTGGCCTGAAGAAAAGCGATCCGCCGCCGCCGCGCGACCTGCTCAAGATTTCCACCGCTCCGTGCCAGGATTGCGGGAATATCCGCCTCTGCCGAAAAAAAAGGAAGCTCGCGGCTGGAGGATAAATCGCGCACGAACTCAGCGTCCTCGTTCGAACGGGGGCGGATCTTATGATCAAGGTGGGCCACTGACAGAACCAGGCCGAGGTCCCTTCGAAGATCGCACATAACGCGCAACAGCGCAACGCTGTCGGCTCCTCCGGAGACTGCCAGCAGTACGCGATCTCCTGGTTTCAGCAATTTGTGCCTGCGGATCGTGTTCAGGATCTGAGCGCGAAGGTCGACCATGCCTTGTGATTACGCGTATAATCTTGGCTATGCCTGACGCCAAGGAAAGAATTCAGCTTCCCAATATAATTCAGGAGATTGTCGCCAGCTATAACGATGACGCTCCGGTAAACCGGTGCTTCGACGCGGGGCTGCCCACAGACAGCGACGTGATCGAGCTGCTCAAGACGTTACGTGCAGTGTTGTACGCCGGTTATTTTGGCCAGCACAGGATGGATAAGGATAATGTCCGGTTCCACCTGGCCGACAGCGTGTACCTGCTGTACGAACGCCTGAGAGAACAGATTTACCGCAGTTTCCGGCATACCTGCGATCGCGCGGATTTTCCCACTTGCAACCACTGCCAGGACAGGGCCGAGAAGGCGGCAATCGATTTTCTGGCCTGCCTCCCGGATTTGCGGCGGCGATTGAGCCTGGACGTCCAGGCGGCCTGGGACGGCGATCCGGCGGCCAAGAGCTTCGACGAAATCATTTCATCGTATCCCGGATTTCACGGAATCACGATTTACCGTGTGGCGCACGAGTTGCATCGATTGGGGGTTCCACTGGTGCCTCGCATGATGACCGAGTATGCCCACAGCGTGACGGGGATTGATATCCATCCGGGAGCCCACGTCGGGGACAGTTTTTTTATCGATCATGGAACCGGCGTGGTCGTGGGCGAAACAACCATTATTGGCAACAACGTCAAGCTCTACCAGGGCGTCACTCTGGGCGCGCTGAGTTTCCCGAAGGACGAAAGGGGCAGGGTCATCCGCGGAGTCAAGCGGCACCCGACCATTGAAGACGATGTTGTTATTTACGCCGGCGCGACGATTCTAGGCGGCGACACGGTCATCGGCCGGGGATCCGTCATCGGGGGAAACGTCTGGGTCACGCAGTCTGTTCCTGCATTCACCAAGGTAACGCTGGCAACCCCCAAGATGAACTATCAGGAAGCATCGTTGGGCAAGAAGCTGCGGGGCGTGTAGGCCGGTCTCAGGTTTTCGGGTTCCGGGTTACGAGTTGAGCTGGCTTGGTGCCTTGGTGGTTCATTAATTGTTTACCACCAAGGCACCAAGGCACCAAGCCAGCTCAACCCGCCAACCCGGAACCCGCCAACCCGTAACCAAACTACGCTCCGTTTGAAACTATCCACCTCAGGTGTTATCCTGAATACTTGTCAGGCTTTCTGCCAATTCACCAACGGGGGCGAATTGGGTTCGACGGGAGTCGATGAGGCCGAGGATGCATACCGAGGTGTCCGCTCACCTCGTTAAACAAGTGGAAATAAACACAACTGCTGACAATCAGTTAGCTTTAGCTGCTTAATTAATTAAGCGGCCGCTTTGCCCGTCTTGCCTGCGAGGCGGGGCCAAGGCGTCGAACAGCAGGCTGGCCGGTTTCCGCACCCCGTGGAATCGGCGAGACCAAGGGGTTAGTTGCGGCGGCTGTTTTGCCCGCTTTTGATCCGTCGCGGCGAATGTATAAAGCAGGCTAAGTATGTAGATTCCCAGGCGGAACACTTTCGGACGCGGGTTCAATTCCCGCCGCCTCCATTACATCGGAATGCGGAAGGCAGAATGCGGAATCAGCGCTGTGATAGCGAGATTCGCGCCTGCGCGCCTTCGCGGTTACATCAATCTCGACCAGGCTCGGGCAACCGGTCGGCAAACTGGTCGTCGTCCCTTGCTTCCTTTTTCAGTCGGTAGAGCTCGGTTTTCAGTTTGGCGAGGGTCCGTGCGTAATCAGGTGAGGCATAGACGCTGTTCAGCTCATGCGGATCTTTTTTAAGATCGAACAGTTCCCACTGGTTGATCTTGTTGAAGTAGATCAGCTTGTAACGTTCCGTGCGTATGCCATAGTGCGGCTGCACGCGATGATCCTGGGGATAGTGATAGTAGCGGTAGTACATTGACTTGCGCCAGTCGCGGGGGGTCTTGCCGCTGAGAAGAGGAACCATGCTGCGGCCCTGCATGTCAGCCGGTACTGGCAGGCCTGCATACTCTAAAAATGTCGGCGCAAAATCGAGATTCAGCACCATCTCGTTGTTTACCACGCCTGCTTTGATGCGGCCCGGATAACGCACCAGCAGCGGCATCCGGAGCGACTCTTCGTACATGAAGCGCTTGTCAAACCAGTTGTGGTCTCCCAGAAAGAAACCCTGATCGGAAGTGTAGACGACGATGGTGTTTTCTTTCAGCCCGGACTGTTCCAGATAATCGAGCAATCTGCCGACGTTGTCATCCACCGATGCGACGCAGCGCAAATAATCTTTAATGTAGCGCTGATATTTCCATTTCTTGAGGGCCTCGCCTGCCAGCCCAGCCGGCGGATCCTGCTTCAAGTCCGAAGGGGTCAGATCGCGATCGATTCGCATCGTTGCTTCGGTTGCGGCGCTGGACCGGGTCCTGTAATCGTCGTTGAAAGTGGCCGGCTCCGGAATATCCGATTCTTCGTACATACCGGCGTGTTTGGCATCAGGCTGCCAGGGCCGGTGAGGCGCCTTGTGGTGATACATCAGGAAGAAGGGTTTGTCCCGGGGACGATTCTTCAGGAAATCCAGCGCAAGGTCGGTGATGATATCGGTTGCGTAACCGGGAATGGTCTTCTTGACTCCCATTTCGATCAGTTCCGGGTCGTGATACTTGCCTTGGCCCGGAAGAATGTTCCAATAGTCGAATCCGGTGGGATCGCTGAAAAGATGCCACTTGCCCACGATTCCCGTATGGTAACCGGCCTGCTGCAGATATTTGGAAAGGGTGGGCTGGTTCCCATCGAAGCGGTTGAAGACGGGCACCCCGTTCAAGTGGCTGTACTTCCCGGTAAGGATGGCAGCGCGGCTCGGCGTGCAGATCGAGTTAGTCACAAAGCAGCGCGTAAAGCGCATACCGTCGTTTGCGATCCGGTCCAGATTGGGAGTCTTGTTGATTCTGCTTCCGTAACAGCTCAGCGCGTGCGCGGCATGATCGTCCGACATGATGTAAATGATATTGGGACGCGTCACTACCCCTGTGGACTGGCGCGATTCGGCTCGCTGCGTGAAAAGAGAAACGGAGAGACAGCACAGCACAACCAGAGTTGACTTCCCGATTGTTTTCATGGCGCAGAATCCTTTGGTGGACCGCATAAGGTTAACGCCTCGCCTATAATCTGGCAATGCGCTACCGCTTCTACACAAGGGAAATTCGATTGTGGCGGTTCGCGCGTCGGTGGTGAATCGGTGATGGTCAGCGAGGGGGGATCGAAATTCCAAGTTGAGCACGAATTTCACGAATTTAATTAACGCGAATTCCACGAAGTAATCAAAAGCTTTGTGAAATTCGTGAAATTCGTGTTAATTCGTGATCCAAATCAGAGACGTCCCATCAGGGCAAGTACAAGCACGATTATCAGAACCAGCCCCAAAACTCCACTGGGACCATAACCCCAACTTCTGCTGTGGGGCCATGCCGGAACGGCGCCCGCCAACAGAAGGATCAGTAGAATCAGCAATAACAATCCCATCGTTGTCCTCCCGGAAAATTAGACGCTGTGATTTCCAGATCAGCGAACTGTGCCTGAGCACGAAAGCCCGCGCAGTCTTCATTGCGCTTCAGTCTAGGTGCAGCCTCTCAGTAAAAAAAGGATCAGCAATATCGGAATTGGAACGCCCAGCAGCCACAGGAGAATGTACCCGATTCTTCCTTCCGACCGTGTTTTGCCGAGGCTTTCGATTTCTGCTGTTTCGTTTTTCTTCACGAGATGCATCTCCTCTTTCGCCTCTAATTTGAGGATAGCATGGAGATGCTAATGTAAATCAGGACAGGATTTTCCAATGGCAAGGGGAGGATGCGATACATGAGCCCGCTGCAAGAACGATCACCACAAAGGTGCAGCCCGGCCGCAACCAAAAAGCCGTCGACGTTCACGAGCACGAGCACGTCAACGATCACGTCTTAGGTCTACGAACACGACCACATACAACAGCCCTCAGTTCTGCGCGATCTGTGACGAACCGAGCGAAGTCGTAAACGTAATCGTGGACGTTGACGTGCACGTGTTCGCGAACGTCGACGGCTTTGAAAAACTTTGCCAAAAACAAGAAGTTGGTGTGCTTTGTGCCTTTGGGGTGATTCAAGCCGGCTTGCACCGGGTGCAGGAACATAAGTCGCGCAGGTGTTGAAAAGTGTAGATCCCGGTGCCGTGGCCGTCGCTCCACTGGATCTGGATTCCATAGCGTCCCACCAGTTGAATGCTGAGCGGGTGCACGTCTTGAGCAACTGATTCGGGTCGCAAGGTTTTTCTTCCGGTCATTTCCTCCACGCATCCGGCGCACGAGCAAGCCAGTCTCAGGCCGCGCGCCTCATACACGCTTTCATGACCATCACTCCAGACAATCTTCACGTCATGTTTACCGGCGCGCGTGATTTCCTTCGGAATGATCGCAGAGTGTGTCGACATAAGGTTACGGGTTGCGAGTTTTCGGGTTAGGGTTTACGGGTTACGAGTTGACGAGTTACGGGTTTTCAGGTTACGGGTTAACCGGTTACGGGCTTTCGTATCAGAGTTTACTGGTCAGCCCGTAACCCGTAACTCGTCAACCCGTAACTCGTCAACTCGTAACCCGTAAACCCGTAACCGTCAACTCGTCAACTCGCAACTCATCAACCCGCAACTTCACTAAAAGCTCACCTTGATCCCCTGGTGGATTTCTCCCTTGAGCGCCGCAATACTGATCTGCGCGGCCAGATTCTCCGCCACATGAATGAAGGCTTGCGCCATAGGAGATTCAGGGTGATCGATGATCTCGGGGCGTCCGCTGTCCGATGTGGATCGAATAGAAGTAGCCAGCGGGATCTTCCCCAGGAAGGGAATGTCGAGTCGTTCCGCCGCCCGTTCGGCGCCTCCTGTGCCAAAAACCTCTTCTCTTTTGCCGCAGTGCCCGCAGACAAAATAACTCATATTCTCAATCATGCCCAGGATTGGAGTATTCAGTTTTCGAAACATGGTAATTGCCTTCTGGGCAACCTTGATGGCAACGTCCTGCGGCGTGGAAACGATCACCGCTCCGGCCAGCGAAATTTTTTGACAGAGACTGAGCTGAATGTCTCCGGTTCCGGGAGGCAGGTCGACAATCATGTAATCCAGTTCGCCCCATTGCACCATGCCCAGGAACTGATCGAGCAACTTGTTAAGCATCGGTCCCCGCCAGATTACGGCGTCCTCTTCACTGATGAAGAATCCGGCGGAAATAACCTTCAGCCCGTATTGTTCTACCGGTATCAGAAGATTCTTTTCCGTGACTGCGGGACGCGCCTTGATCCCCAGGATCACCGGGATGCTTGGACCATAGATGTCTGCGTCCAGCAACCCGACGCTCGCGCCGGAGCGTTGCAGGGCCAGCGCAATATTAGCGCTGACCGTTGACTTTCCCACCCCGCCTTTTCCGCTTGCCACGGCGATGGTATTTTTCACACCCTCGAGAAAGGGCGAGGCGCCGGAAGCGGCCGTTGAGCGGACCTGGGCGGTCATGTTGACATTGGCCTGTTTAATTCCGGGAAGAGCCGAGATAAGCTGGCGTGCCTGCTCCTTCATCTGATCTTTTACAGGACAGGCGGGGGTGGTAAGTTCGATTGTCACATCGGCAATACCTTCCGCGACTGTGACGTCCTTTACAAACCCGAGCGACACGATATCCCTGCCGAGGTCCGGGTCCCTGACGGTTGCGAGAGCTTCCAGTATCTGTTGTTCCAGTTGTTGTTGTCGTTCAGGCATTGATGCATGCACCCCTGAGAAACATTCAGGTTACGTCCGGCGAAATACGAAAGTCAAACTGTGATCGTTGACTTGAACGGTTTTGAAAAACTTTAACCGCGAAGAGCGCCAAGAGCGCCAAGAATAGCGGGGTCGCTATCTTTGCGCTCTTGGCGTTCTTTGCGGTGAAGTTTTTGACCTGGCCAAGATTTCTTGAATTTTCAATTTTGCCTGTGGTGGAATCAGCGGAAAAGGAGCTATTCGATGAGCGACGAAATCATAGTGAATGACAATGGACCATTGCGTGTCACAGGCGAGAAGATCATCCTGAAAGATGCCCGGGGAAATGTTTACGATCTGGCGGGCCGCACCACCATCTCTCTTTGCCGTTGTGGTCACTCCGCCAACAAACCTTTCTGTGACGGCAGCCATAAAACAGTGGGCTTCCAATCGGTCGTCACAGCCACCACCCTTCCGCCCCCGAAGCCTAAAATCTGAAAACCCGTAACCCCGCTAAGCCACCCGTCAGTAGTGCACACGAAGCTGGGGCAAAACAAAGTCGGGAGTGGGGATCACTGCGCGCAAACTCGCGAGCCTTTGCCTGATTGTTAAGTCGCTGGGCGTAAATTTTTTTAGCGCCACGTTAATAAATGTCGGATTACCCCGTCTAATAGTCAGAATAAAAACAACTTTGGGTCATTATTGTGATCCCCTGTGCTAGAGTAAACCTTCAAGTTGGGAGACGGATATGCTGGAATGGATGATAGTGATACTGCTGATTTTGGTTATCCTGATTTTCTTCTTCTGATTCGCGCACCAAGGGAACCTGGGTACCGCGCCGCCAGGCCACACGGGGCCAGTCCAGGCGGCTCCACGAATGTCAGTACCGCGGGCGTGAGCCCGCGCGGGGTGACTCTGGACGGTTCCACCAATGTCAGTACCGCCGGCGTCAGCCGGCGCCGTTATTCGGACGCAAGCAATTGATGCAGCGCCCAATTCCCGCCAGAGTCTAGCTGTTTTGACCTGGCTTACGCGCGCTGACGCCCGCGGCACTACGGACAACGGACCACTGACAAATTTCTATTTCCCCCTTGGCAAAACCTAAAAAACCTTGCTATTATAGGTGAAAAAAAGGTGAAAAGTGCTGGCGCTGCGGAAAATCGAACTGGAGTCTCTTCTTAAAGAAAAGCATCTTTTTCCAAATTTCTCATCATTTTCCTCCGACTTTCAGGAGAAGCTCGGCACGTCACTTCCGGCCTTAAATGATCTCCTCTCTGGCGGCTTACCCCGGGGGCAAATTTCCGAAATTACCGGACCGATCTCTTCCGGCAAAAGCAGTTTGCTGTATTCCGTTCTGGCGCAGGCCACCCGCCAGAGGGAAGTCGTCGCCTGTGTGGATTGCAACCAATTCGATCCCTGGTCGGCGTATCGAAGCGGATTGGATTTAAAAAAATTACTCTGGGTGAGATGCTCGCAAAGTTATCAACTTTTGAAAGCCGCCGACATTCTCTGTAATGCCGGAAATTTTGGAGTGATTGCATTGGACATGATCAACCTTAAGCGTGCCGGGCTATACGGGCCGGACGTCTGGTTTCGATTACAGCGTATCGTGGAAGGGACTAAAACCGTACTGCTGGTATTGTCTGTTCATCCCCAGGCCCGAACTGCCTCGCGCCTCACGCTGAGCTTGAAAAAGAAAGATCTGTACTGGGAGGGCAGGCAATCAACTTGGAAATTGCTGCAGGGATTTTCCATGGAAGTCAACTGCGCCCGCGGAAAGCGGGACATGACCAAGGTGCTCGTAAGCCGGCAATCCCGTAAAACTGCATAAACCGCGAAGGCGCGAAAACGCGAATAAAAATTAACCACCAAAGACACCAAGCTTTGTTCTTGTGTCTTGGTGGTTTTTGATTTTTTTAAACATGCAACGTTACGGAGCCGTTTATTTTCACGCGCAAGTCGGCTCTTCTGGCCCATTGGAATCGCAGGAACTGGCGCTTCAGATTGCCGGCGATTTCTCGCCCTGGGTCGAGCAGGCCGGCATGAACCTGGTGGTGATGGATTTAAGCGGCTTGTCCCGGCAATGGCCCGATGAAAAAGTCCTGGCCCGCACGATTGTTCAAAAATTTCAGGACAAAAATCTGCTCGCTCAAATTGCCATTTCTTCCAATCGCGCCACAGCCCGTCTGGTTGCTTCCGGGACTGCGGGCACCTCCATCATTCTTCCGGGCCAGGAAAAAGAATTTCTCGCTCCCCTGCCGTTGGCGCTGCTCGAAGCTCCGCTGGAAATAGGGGAAGTTTTTGATCGCTGGGGATTAAGAACGCTGGGTGATCTGGCAAATCTCCCCGAAAAAGCTCTGGCGCAACGCCTGGATGAAAAAGGCATGGAGCTCTACCGGCAGGCTTGCGGAGAGGATGCTACCCCTCTGCTGCCCCACACTCCGATTGAAACATTCGAGGTTTTTTATGCCTTCGACTGGCCGCTGGAAAACAGCGAATCTCTGGCGTTCACTTTAAATCATCTACTCGATCGATTGTGCCGCCGGCTCGACTCCCGCTCTCTGGTGGCGGAAGCGGTCAGCCTTTCGATGAATCTGGCCGATGGAAGCGAAAACGCGCGCCATATCCGTTTTGGGTTCCCCTTAAACGATGCCGCTACCATCCTCTCCCTGGTGCGGCTGGATCTGGAAGCCCGGCCCCCGCAAGCCGCCATTGAGTCGCTTTTGCTGCGGCTTTATCCTGCGCCTCCCCGGCCGGTGCAATTCTCGCTGGTTGAGCCGCCCATGATTCCTCCCGAAAAGCTGGCCCGTACTCTGGCGCGGTTGTGCGCCCTGGTGGGAGACCAAAACGTGGGCTCTCCGGCTTTGCTGGATACTTATCGCCCCGATGCGTTTGAGATGAGACCTTTCGATTTAAATCCACCACAGAGACTTCACAGGCGGGGCGGTCGCCAAACAAACTTACCATTGCGGAATGCGGAATGCGGAATGCGGAATAAAGAAAACAGATTCACTCTCAATGGAAACAACTCTTCTCTCATTCCGCATTCCGCATTCCCCATTCCGCAATCGGAAGTCGTGATGGCGTTGCGTATTTTCCGACCTTCCCTGCAGGCGCGGGTAAAGATCGAACGAGTGCGGCCTGTTTCCCTGGAATCCCCCGTTGCCAGCGGAAACATCATCGAGTGCGGCGGTCCCTGGCGAACTTCGGGGGAGTGGTGGAAGAAAGATCAGCGCTGGGCATGGGATGAATGGGATGTGCTCTTAAACAACGGACAGTTGTACCGACTTTATCGCGATCTGAGCACGGAGCAGTGGTTTGTTTTCGGAGCATATGACTAGGCTACGGGTTTCCGAGTTTACGAGTTGACGGGTTACGAGTTGACGAATTGAAAAATTCAAAATTGACTTGTCAACCCGTAACTCGTCAACCCGCAACCCGCAAACTGAAAATGTACATCGAACTTCATGCCTGCAGCGCCTTCAGTTTTCTCGAAGGGAGCGCTTTGCCGGAACAACTTGTGAGTCGGGCGGCCCAGCTTGGATATCCCTCCCTGGCGCTGCTGGATCGGGATGGTGTCTACGGCGCTCCCCGTTTTTACAAGGAAGCGCAAAAAGTGGGAGTTCGTCCTCTGGTGGGAAGCGAAATTACCCTGATGCTTTCCAGGCCCGATACCGGCGGTCTTTGCAGGCTGCCGGTGCTGGTGGAAAATCAAACCGGATATCGCAATCTCTGCCGTCTGGTCACGCGCGTGAAGCTGCGCGCCCCCAAAGGAGAAGGCCAGACAAGCATTGCAGAGCTGCAAGAGTTTTACCAGGGGCTGGTTTGTCTCACCGGAGGCGACAACGGCCCTCTGCGCGCGTTGCTGCGCGAGCATGGAGTTTCCGAAGCACAGAAATTTCTGGAGCAGTTGGTTTCCATTTTCGGCAGCCGGAATGTTTACGTGGAGTTGCAGCGGCATTTCATTCGCCGCCAGGAGGAAGAAAATCAGACTCTTATTTCGCTGGCGGGCCGCTTGCGGCTGCCGCTGCTGGCAACCAACGGCGTGCTCTACGACCAGGCTTGCAGCCGCGCGCTGCTGGATGTGCTTACATGCATCCGCCATAAGACCAACCTGGATGAGGCCGGGACCCTGCTGCAGCAAAACGCGGAACGGTATCTGAAAGCTCCCGGAAAAATGGAGAAGATTTTCGCCGATTGCCCGGCCGCCATCGCACACACCGTGGAACTGGCGGCGCGCTTGAATTTCACGCTCCAGGATCTGGGATATAAATTTCCCGCCTATCCCGTGCCTGCCGGCGAAAGCATGTCGGCCTACCTGCGCTGCCTCACGCATATGGGCGGATTGAAACATTACGGAGTCAAGGACACGCGCGCCTGGAAGCAAATCGGACGGGAGCTGGACTTGATTGAAAAGCTCGATCTGGCCGGCTATTTCCTGATTGTGTGGGATATTGTCCGCTTCTGCCGCGAGGCAAACATCATGGTGCAGGGAAGGGGATCGGCGGCAAACAGCGCGGTCTGTTACAGCCTGGGCATTACGGCGGTGGATCCCATTCGAATGGACCTGCTGTTTGAGCGGTTCCTTTCCGAAGAGCGCGGCGAGTGGCCGGATATCGATCTGGATTTTCCCAGCGGGGACCGCCGCGAGCGCGCCATTCAATACGTTTACGAGCGTTACGGAAAACATGGCGCCGCCATGACAGCCAACGTTATTACTTACCGGGACAAGAGCGCTTCCAGGGAAGTGGGCAAGGCGCTCGGGTTCGGCCTGGAGCAGATCGACCGTCTTTCGAAATTAATCAGCACCTGGGGTTATCACGGGGAAGCTCCCAATCTGGCGGAACGACTTTCTCAGGCGGGTTTTCATTTGGATGATCGCCGCGTGGCGCACTTTGCGCGCTTGTGGGAATCCATTCAAGACCTGCCGCGCCACCTGGGGCAGCATTCCGGCGGGATGGTGATCTGTCAGGGCGCGTTGGATTCGGTGGTCCCTCTGGAGAATGCCGCCATGCCGGGGCGCGTGGTAGTGCAGTGGGACAAGGAAGACTGCGCCGATATGGGAATTGTGAAGGTGGATCTGCTGGGGCTGGGAATGATGTCCGTGCTTCAGGACTCCATTGGTCTGATTTCCGACGCCTATGGAGACAAGATTGATCTGGCCCACCTTCCGGCGGATGATCCCAGGGTGTATCGAATGCTGCAGCGGGCCGACACCATCGGATTGTTCCAGGTGGAAAGCCGGGCGCAAATGGCAACGCTTCCCCGCCTGAAGCCCGAATGTTTTTACGATCTGGTTGTGGAAATCGCCATCATCCGTCCCGGTCCGATCGTGGGCAATATGGTGCATCCTTACTTAAATCGTCGCGCCGGGCGCGAGCCGGTGCAGTACCCGCATCCCTGTCTGGAACCCATTTTGAAGCGCACCCTGGGAGTGCCCCTGTTCCAGGAGCAGCTCCTGCGCATCGCGATGGTGGCGGCGAATTTTTCCGGCGGGGAGGCCGAAGAGCTGAGGCGCGCTTTCGGCTTCAAGCGCTCCGAGGCGCGCATGAAAACGATCGAAGTGAAACTGCGGCGCGGAATGGAGGAGAATGGAATCACAGGCGACACCGCCGAGCAGATCATCCATTCCATTACCGCTTTTGCGCTGTACGGTTTCCCTGAATCACATTCCGCCAGTTTCGCGCTGCTGGCATATGCCAGCGCTTACCTGAAGGTTTATTATCCGGCGGCTTTTTATACCGGGCTTTTGAATAATCAGCCGATGGGCTTTTATCATCCCGCAACTCTGATCAAGGACGCGCAGCGGCGCGGCGTGCGCGTCCGTCCGGTGGATGTGCTGTGTTCCGATTATGACTGTGCCATTGAGGAAGACAAATCCATGCGGCTGGGACTGCGCATGGTCGCGGGCATGAAAGCGGAAACAGGCAGACGCATCGCGCAGGAACGCAAGGCAAAGCCGTTTACTTCCCTGGATGATCTGAAAAAGCGCACGCCGGTGAATCGGAGCGAGTTGGCCACGCTGGCAGAAATCGGCGCTCTCAACAGCCTGGGCCTGCGGCGGCGCGGCGCCCTGTGGCAGATCGAAAAGACAGCGCGCCCGGCGGGAGAGCTTTTTGAAAACCTGCAGGAATCTGATTCCAATCCTCTGCCCGACATGACACTGGAAGAACGGATTCGTTCCGATTACCGCGGCACCGGCGTTACCGTCGGCCCCCATCCGATTTCCCTGTACCGCAGGGCGCTGGAACAGAAGGGAGTTGTTCCTGCCCGCCTGCTGCATACGTTGAAGAACGGAAAATGGGTGCGAATTGCGGGTTCCGTGATTGTGCGCCAGCGCCCCGGAACTGCTAAAGGATTTTTCTTTGTAACGCTGGAAGATGAAACCGGCGTGTCCAATGCCATCTTCCGACCGCAGATGTTCGAAGAGCAGAGATCGCTGCTGGTTTCTTCACCTTGTCTTCTGATAGAAGGCGTGCTGCAGAATGTGGATGGCGTCATTTCCGTGAAAGCGGAAAGAGCAGAGCCTCTGGATGTCACCAAACTCTCGGTGCCGTCACATGATTTTCACTGAAAACTGGCGAATTTTGAATTTGAAAGATTTTTTGGGACCTGGCAGGAGACTCGAGTTATCACTTACGACAGTACCGGGGGCGTCAGCCCGCGCACGGCGAATCGCCCCGGTTTCCTCGTGCTCAGTACGGCGGTGGCGTCAGCCCGCGGCGCGCATATCAAAGGGCCTGAGGCTTTATGCGTCGCAATGCCGGGTCAGATTCCGGCGATGAGCGCGCCGCGGGCTGACGCACCGCGGTACTGCAAGAGGCAGCGCTAACTCGGCTTTGGGATGCGTCCTTCGGCCGCGCTGCACTACTAACCATGAGAATTTTCGCGGCCTGCGCAAATTATTCGGGAGCGGAGAGACGGCCTGAGGGCCGTCTCAGCTTGGCAGGACACCGCAGAGAGACGGCCCTCAGGCCGTCTCTCCTTGACTTTTGGTTGCGGCTTCGCCGCG
>DASXQR010000043.1:0-10978 GCA_036507075.1 Acidobacteriota bacterium
ACGCGGCATGCCGCGTCAGAGCTCAGACGCGGCATGCCGCGTCTCTACGTCTGAAAATGCCAAGAGACGGATTGCAGGTACATCCGATTCTAATGTTACAGTTCACTTAGTCGATTCAGCTCGGACAATCGACTCAAACCATGCGAGAAAGCAAATGGCGCACAACGCCCGCTTCCCGAAGCCTCCCCGAAGTTCATGGGTCGGTTCCCGTTCCTCCCCAAGCCAACTTCTGGCGGAAACTGGCTGTATTTTCCGGACCGGGCTACCTGGTCGCGGTCGGATACATGGATCCGGGCAACTGGGCCACGGATCTGGCCGGCGGATCGCGATTCTACTATACGCTGCTGTCGGTCATCCTGATTTCCAACGTGATGGCGATGGTGCTGCAGTCGCTTTCAGCCCGCCTCGGAATCGGAGCCGGCAGAGACCTGGCCCAGGCCTGCCGCGATCATTTTTCTCCGCCCGTAAGCTTTGTGCTCTGGATCCTTTGCGAAGTGGCAATAGCAGCTTGCGACCTGGCCGAGGTCATCGGTTCGGCGATCGCCCTCAAGCTCCTCTTCCATATTCCTATTGTGTGGGGAGTCTGCATCACTGCGCTCGACGTGCTGATGGTTCTTTATCTGCAGCACCGGGGATTCAGGTTCCTTGAAGCGATCGTGGTTTCGATGATTGGAGTAATCGCGATCTGCTTTACCGCTGAGATCCTCTGGTCGCAGCCCAATTGGAAGGCGCTCTTTTTGGGGTTTATCCCTTCCACGGAAATCCTGCGCAACCCCGAGATGCTCTACATCGCCATCGGGATCCTGGGAGCGACGGTCATGCCCCACAACTTATACCTTCACTCATCCATCGTGCAGACGCGCAAATATGAGGAGACCTTTGAAGGAAAACGGGAAGCGCTTAGATTTGCCACCATTGATTCGACCGTGGCGCTCGGGTTCGCGCTCTTTATCAACGCCGCCATCCTGGTGGTTGCCGCGGCCACTTTCCACAACACCGGATATCAGCAGGTCGCGGATATTGAGGATGCGCACCGCCTGCTTTCGCCGGTACTCGGTCCGCCGGCCGCAAGTGTTCTATTTGCTGTCGCGCTGCTCGCCTCCGGCCAGAACTCCACACTGACCGGAACGCTGGCGGGTCAGATCGTGATGGAAGGATTTCTGAATATTCGCCTTCGTCCGTGGCTGCGGCGCCTGATCACGCGGCTGATCGCGATAATTCCTGCAGTGATCGTTGCCGTGCTTTACGGCGAGAGAGGGACCGGCAAACTTCTTATCCTCAGCCAGGTGATTCTCAGCCTTCAACTTTCATTTGCCGTCGTGCCGCTCGTCAAGTTCACCGGAGAGAAGGGAAAGATGGGGGAGCTGGCGGCGCCTCTTTGGTTGAAGACTGTGGCATGGATCATGGCCGTCATTATCACCGGCTTCAACGGTTTTTTGTTGTGGCAGATCATGCACTAAAATTGTTCTCATGGAGCACCGCAGATCAGAGGCCTGCAAAAAATCGGACCCGTACTTTCAAATGCGGATTTTGGAATGCGGAATGCGGAATAATTGTCCGTGGTCGGTGGTCCGTTGTCAGTTGTGTGCATGGCTACGGGATCACCTAACGAATAATAGACCACGAACAACGGACCACCGACTACAGGCCACTGACAGCTTTTATTCCGCATTCCGCATTCCGAAATCCGCATTTGAAAGTGAGGGTTCGGAAAGTGGTGGACGGGTGTACGATGTATAAAAATATCCTCCTTCCTCTGGAAAACTCCGCAAGCGATCGCACTATTCTGAATCATATCGAGCAGTTGGCACGACTGCACGGATCGAGTCTGCTGCTGATGCATGTTGCCGACGGCTGGGCGGCGCGAAACTATGATCGCCTGGTGCTTCGCGAGTCAGAGGAGATGAAGAAAGATCGGGCCTATCTTCAAGGGCTTTGCGAAGAGCTGCAAAAGAAGGGTTTTCAAGCCGATTATTATCTAGCTCACGGCGAACCGGCGGACGAGATCATACGACTGGTCAAGGATCATAAGATTGATTTGATTGCCATGAGTACTCACGGTCATGGATTGCTGAAGGATCTGCTTCTGGGAAGTGTCGCGCGCTCGGTTCGCCACAGTGTAGCTGTGCCGGTCTTGCTGCTAAAATCGGAGGGTTGAGCACGAATTTTGGGTGAAATTCGTGTGAATTCGTGAAAATTCGTGACCCAAAATTCGTGCTCAACTCAGATAATTCACCCGCGGATAACTCTCAAATTCGCTCCGCATTTCTTCAAAAGGCACGGTTCGAAAAACCGAACGGGATTCTCCGACTTGATAATGGAATTCAAATGGCTGCTCCACTGAACGGTAAGCCGCCGTGCGCCGGTTCAGATCGAGCGCGATCATCGGATCTGCTTCCCCGCCAAACGCTGATATACGGGCGTTCGTCCACAGCTCCCGAAACAACCCGCGTTCCTGCAACAGAACCTCCATCCCGACAATCGTGGCGGGCAGACTTGATTGGCAGATCCGCCTGACGTAGTCCGCGCACAACAGCGTTGCAAGGTAGTAACGGCTATCAAAAAACACCATTGAAATCATGATCAAGAAACCCAATTGACATACCTCCGCCTCCCGCCCCCTCTGCCTCCTGCTCCTGTCTCCTGCCCCCTGCCTCCTGCCTCCTGCCCCCTGCCTTCCGCCTCCTGCCTCCTGCCCCCTGCCTCCTGCAACGGGGTCCACGGCCGTGGTTTTGCCTTCGCTGGTTGACTAAACCGGCCACACGTCAAATCTGCGAAACTTTTTTTGGAAAAGGCTAAACCACCAACGGCTTAGGCTAAGACTTGGGCTAAAATCGATCCACGATGTTTCGAATCGTTCTGATGCTCATCGTCCTGGCGTTGCTGGTGTTTTTTCTTATTAGCGCCTTCTTCCTTCCCAGGCGTATCGGTCCAGTGCGCGGGACCACAATCCTGAGTCCCTCCATCCAGTTGCAACGCATGCCGGGACTGCCGGCATCGGGCCCGAAGGCGGAAGCCCCCGGATGTCGGCAGCCAGCCGAAGCTTGATGTCCCTTAATTCCATGAAAGCCGCCGCGTCCACCTTGAGTTATCCGGCATGGATACGCACACACAAGGTCAGCTTGGGCGTCGCGCTGCTCTGCGGACTTGCTTTGCGTCTTTGGATCTGCCTCCATTTTGCCCATTACGGCGGCGATAGCCCCGGATACGAGAAGCTAGCCGAAAACATGACGGCGCATCACGCTTACAGCATCGGCCAGGCCCCGGATCTTCCTCCCACGGACGCCCGGATGCCGGGTTATCCGATCTTTCTGGCGCTGGTTTATGCGATTTTTGGAAAAGAACAGCAGACGGCCGTCCGCATCATCCAGGGGTTCCTGGATGCGACGACCATCCTGCTCACCGGATGGATCGCCTGGCAGCTCTCACCCCAGGCGACGCGGCTCGTGATCTTTGCGGCGGCTTTGCAGCCCTTCACTGCCGAATACACGGCATCCATTCTGACTGAGACCTGCGCCATTTTTTTCAGCACTGCAGCTCTGGCTTTCATGCTGGACGCTTACAGGCGCAACAAGGAGCGCAACTGGGCTCTGTCGGGCCTTGCGGCAGGGGCAGCGATTCTGTGCCGTCCCGATTGTGTTCTATTGCTTGCCGGCGCCGGGATCCTGATCCTGGCGCTTGTTGTCAGGCGCATCCGGTCAGGCCGCCCCGCGCTTTACTTCTCCGCCGGGTTGCTGCTTCTCTGGGCGCCTTGGATTGTCAGGAATTTGATTTCACTCCGGGAATTCCAGCCTCTGGCTAATTTCTATGCGGCCGAACCGGGAGAGTTTTCCCCACGGGGCTTCCTGCGCTGGACACAAACGTGGCTCGCCGACGATCGCTTCCTGGACACTCTGCTGTGGCGTGTCGATGAACGTCCCATCGATTTCGCTGCGCTGCCTGGCTCTGCATTCGACAGCAACCAGGAAAGAAACCGGGTGCGACAGTTGATCACGAGGTACAATGAGACACTGGACATGAGCCCGGAACTGGACCGGCAATTCTCAAGTATTGCCGCTGCCAGAATTGCGCGCCATCCGGTGAAGTTTTTTTTAGGGTTGCCGTTGAAAAGGGCTCTGATTCTGTGGTTCACACCGCATTATGGTATTTTTCCTCTCACAGAAGAACTGCTGCCGTTGTCGAATCTGATCGACGATCCGAGAGAGTCCATCTGGATTGATGTGCTTTTCTTGTTCAAGGCGCTGGTGGCTGTATTCGCCGTTCTGGCGCTGCTGTTTTCAGACCGGTGGGTTTCTCTGTGGGGCGCAGGCTCGATTCTGATTAGAACGGCGGCGATGGCAATGCTTCCCAACACCGAGTACCGCTACGTGCTGGAAATATTCCCGTTGCTGCTGGCACTGGCAGGAGCAGGAGTCTGGATGGTTTTCAGGAAAGGAACGCAGGAAGTTTGATCGGAAAAAAGGCTGTATTTCACGATCCCAGGGGCCGCAAGCGCAGGGTCACCGGAACGCTGGTTTTGCTGGCAGGCGCTGTTTCCACCACTTTGGCCGTGTGCTTTGTCATCTCACTCCTGACCAAGCCTTTGCTCACGCGACCGGCGGACCGGCTGCGAGCTCCCCAACTACGAAAGCCTCCCATTCTTCGTACCCGCCAGGAACGGGCGTTTTACAACACCCTGACGCGCCTGCGGCGCGCAGAGAAGGATCAGGAACGCCGCTGGCGCCGCGCCGCCTCGGCGCGCACGCAGGCTCAGCCCGTTATCGGTTTCTATGTGAGCTGGGACGATTCCAGTTACGCATCACTTCAAAAGCACGTCACCCAGTTGGACTGGGTGGTGGCCGAGCTGTTGCGTTTGCGGCCCGGAGAAGATCCGGTGGCTGAAATCAGGGACGAACGTTTTTCCGTGGAGGCTGTTCACAAACAGAATCCGAGCGCAAAGATTTTCGCTCTGATCAACGATTTCGATCCGGCGCTCGGAAAGTGGAACGATGAGCTGTTGCGGCAGGTGCTTTCCGACTCAACCAGGCGGGAAAAACTGCGCAGTCAGGTGCTCGATTTTGTTGTGCAAGGGAAATACGCAGGCCTGTTTTTCGATTTCGAAGATCTCTCCCGGGAATCACAAAACATGCTGATCGCCTTCCTCCCGGAAATAACAAAGGATCTTGCGGCGCGAAAATTGATTTGTTCCGTGGCGCTGCCGTTCGCCGATCCGGATTTTGACTATGTCGCGTTCTCAAAGGTCGCGGATTACCTGGTACTGATGGCCTACGATGAGCACTGGCCCACCGCGAAGCCCGGGCCAATCGCATCGCAAAACTGGCTGGAAGAAAACCTTTTGACGCGTACCCGGGAGGTAAGCCCTCAAAAACTCATTCTGGTCGTGGGCGCTTATGGCTACAACTGGAGCAACCAGGAGGCGTCCGCTGAGGAGATCAGTTTTCAACAAGCGCTTCGCACTGCTTCAGAATCCAGCGTGGAGGTGTCCTGGGATCGCATCACATTCAATCCTACTTTTGAATACGACGAGCAGGATGGCAGCCATCACAACGTGTGGTTCCTGGACGCGGTCACTCTCTTTAATCAGCTTTCTGCGGCGGAGGTGTACCCGCTGGGTGGTTATGGCTTTTGGCGCCTGGGCACGGAAGATCCGTCCATTTGGAAGCTGCTGCCCGACTTTACCGGCACGCGGGAAAATGCGGGCAAACTCTCCGAGATTCCGCCGTCTCTGGAATTGGATTTCGAAGGGCGGGGCGAACTGCTGGATGTCCTGCGATCCTCAGAGCCGGGATCGCGGACCCTGCGATTCGATTCAAAGATCGGCCTCATCGACAATGAAACCTATACCAGGACGCCCGGCAGTTTTCTGCTTCGACGCCGCGGGTTCCTGCCGAAGCGGCTGGTGCTCACCTTCGATGACGGACCGGATCCGCAATACACCCCCGCGATCCTGGACATTTTGAAGCAGAAAAACGTAAAGGCGTGCTTTTTCATCGTGGGGCGCAACGCGGAACTTTATCCCGCGCTGCTGCGCAGGATTTATGCAGAAGGCCACGAAGTCGGGAATCATACTTTTACTCATCCCAACCTCGGCGCCGCTTCGGAACTGGTCGCGCGGCTGGAACTGAACACCACGCAGCGCCTGATCCAAAGCCTGCTGCACCGCTCGACCATTCTCTTCCGACCTCCCTACGGCATCGACTCGACGCCGGAGACCGCCAATGAAGTTCAACCGATTATGGTGGCCGATCGGCTGGGTTACATCACCGTCGCTCAGGAAATTGTTTCCGACGATTGGAAAAAATTGGGAGCAGAGCAGATCGTGAGCCAGACGATCCGCCAGGCGCAATTGCACCAGCGGGCAACTCTGACGACCAACCCCGGAAATAATATCCTGCTTCATGACGGCGGGGGGGATCGTTCGGAAACGGTGGAAGCATTGCCGCAGATCATTGATCAGCTCAGAGAGCGCGGTTTTCAACTGGTGCCTCTTTCTGACCTGCTCGGCCTTCGACGTGAGGATCTGATGCCCGCGTTTTCCGAAGAAGAGCACTATCTGGTAGACGTGGATCAGTACCTGTTTCTGACGCTGGGTTGGCTGGGAAGATTTGGACACTGGGCTTACCTGACCGTGATTGTTCTGGGCCTGGGGCGCATCGCGGTAGTCGGTTCGCTTGCGCCGGCACAGTTCTTGCGGCGTCGTAAAGAGACATTCTCCGGTCAATACCGGCCGCCCGTGTCTGTCCTCATTCCCTGTTTCAACGAATCTAAAGTAATCTCCGGCACCATTGCATCTGTCCTGCAGTCGACATATCCGAGTTTTGAGGTAATCGTAATCGATGACGGATCTGGAGACGGAACAGCCGATACCGTTAAGGAAAAATTCCAGGATGTGAAGCAGGTCAAGCTGCTGCGCCAGGAGAATTCAGGAAAGGCAGCGGCTCTGAATCACGGGCTGTCCCATTGTTCCGGTGAAATCATCATCGCGCTCGACGGAGACACTCAGTTCCTGCCCGGGACAATCGAGTTGATGGTCAGGCATTTTGAGAAACCGATCACCGGCGCCGTCGCGGGCAACGCAAAGGTTGGCAATCGCGTCAACCTGCTGACCGCGTGCCAGGCGCTCGAGTACATCACCAGCCAGAACCTGGATCGACGCGCGTTCGATCTGCTCAACGGCATCACGGTCGTTCCGGGGGCGGTGGGCGCCTGGCGCCGATCCCTGATCATGGAGATGGGCGGTTTTGAAGGGGACACTCTGGCCGAAGATCAGGACCTCACGATGAAGGTGCTGCGCAAAGGAAAAGACATTGTCTTTGAGCCGGACGCAATTGCATATACAGAAGCGCCCGATACTCTGTCCGGCTTGATACGGCAGCGGTTCCGCTGGTGTTATGGAACACTGCAGTGCGTCTGGAAGCACCGTCGTGCCGTGTTTGAGAAGACCAGCGGTCTGGGGAAGTATTCGATTCCAAACGTGCTTTTGTTCCAGGTGCTGATACCGATTCTCTCCCCGTTCATGGATATCGTCCTGTTATGGAACATCGGTTCTGCGCTTTACGACAAGCTGCAGCACGACATTCCTTTCTGGAATGAAGACATGGTCCGGGTCGGCTTTTACTATGCGATCTTTGCCCTGGTTGACTGGATTTACAGCCTGATTGCCTTCCTTCTCGAAAAGGAAGACAAGAAGCTGTTGCTGTTGACCTTCCTCCAGCGGTTGATCTACCGGCAACTGATGTACATCGTCCTATTCCGCTCCATCGCCCGCGCCCTCACCGGGATTTCCGTCACCTGGGGAAGTCTTGAAAGAAAGGCCACTGTGACGCGCTGAACGGCGGGTCTCTCAGTCCCTCAGTCCCTCAGTCCCTCAGTCCCTCAGTCTCTCAGTCTCTCAGTCTCTCAGTCCCTCAGTCTCTCAGTCTCTCAGTCTCTCAGTCTCTCAGTCTCTCAGTCCCTCAGTCTCTCAGTCCCTCAGTCCCTCAGTCCGTCGGTTGCACGCCACCGCAGCTTCCCTGTATTCTTTCCCTGTTAACTTGCCCCTGCTAACTTGCCACTTGTGCGGAGGAGTGCGTGAGTGGTTGAAACGGGCGGTCTTGAAAACCGCTGTGGCCGAAAGGCCACCGTGGGTTCGAATCCTACCTCCTCCGCCATTCAAGTTCACTGTCGGCAGTGGCAGGAATACCGGTCGACGGATTCGTTTGAAAATTACTTACCAACCGCAACTGGCTTCAGACGTCGCTCTCCATCTTCGACGCAAGAGTTTTGCAGATATCCAGGCTGGCTTCGCAACCAGACTCGGGTGAGAATTAGTGAGGATGACGAGGAAGTCGGAACTGGATGAAATTGGACCGTGGTCTGAAATCAAACTTGAGATCATCCGAGAGTATGCCTCGGCCTACTCAAGAATCCTGGCCGCTCAGAAATCCCCCAGACTGTTTCACGTTTACATTGACGCATTTGCTGGCGCTGGCGTTCACGTTTCCAGAACCTCAGGAAGTTTTGTCCGCGGCAGCCCCCTAAATGCTCTCCTTATCGAACCTCCATTCCGCGCATACCACCTGATCGATATTGAGACCGATAAGGTTGCGTCATTGAGAAAAGTCACGGCTGGACGGCAGGACGTTAAGATCTACGAGGGCGACTGCAATCCTATCTTGTTGAACGAGGTCTTCCCAAAAATCAAATATGAAGATTATCGCCGTGGCCTATGTTTGCTAGATCCTTACGGTCTTCACCTTCATTGGAAAGTCATCGAGGCGGCTGGAAGAATGAAGAGTCTGGAAATATTTCTGAATTTCCCAATAGCCGACATAAACAGAAACGCGCTGCTCCGCGATCCGGACGCCGCAAAGCCAGAGCACATTAGGCGCATGAATGCCTACTGGGGAGACGACTCTTGGCGAACCATCGCATATTCTAAGAAGCGAAACTTGTTTGGCGAATATCTGGAGAAAGAGAGTAACGAAGCAATTGCTGAGGCCTTCCAGAAACGGCTACGAAAGGTGGCGGGTTTTGGATGGGTACCAGAGCCGATACCTATGAAAAACTCCCGAGGGGCCGTGGTTTATTATCTCTTCTTTGCCTCCCAGAAGCCGGTGGCGGCTCAGATCGTTAAGGATATTTTTACAAAATATCGTCAATTCTGAGTTATGATCGCATAAGGTGAACAAAAGGTGAAATAATGGCCTACGCCTCCGCCATCGAGTGGACTGAAAGCACGTGGAATCCCGTGACTGGGTGCACCAAGATCAGCCCAGGCTGTAAGTTCTGCTATGCAGAGCGGTTTTCTGAGCGATTTCGAGGGGTTCCAGGGCATCCATTCGAGCAGGGCTTTGACTTGAAGCTCCACCCGGAGCGCCTGAATCAACCGCTGCATTGGAAACGGCCCCGAATTATCTTCGTCAATTCTATGAGCGACCTCTTCCACGAAGACATTCCAACTGAATACGTCTGTCAAGTCTTTCAGGTGATGCGTCGGGCCAGTCATCACACCTTCCAAGTGCTTACCAAGCGCCCGGAACGCCTTCGTGACTTTTGCGATGCTTACATCGGTGACGTTCCGACGAATGTGTGGATTGGAGTGTCAGTGGAGAATCAAAAATATACTTGGCGAATTGACTACCTCAGAAAAGTAAACGCGCACGTTCGATTTTTAAGCTGCGAGCCGCTCCTGGGGCCGCTGGAGCTCAATCTAAAAGGGATTCATTGGGTCATCGTAGGTGGTGAGTCTGGGCCTGGAGCGCGTCCAATGAATCCCCAGTGGGTGAGAGACATCCGCGAGCAGTGCACTAGAGCCAAGATTCCGTTCTTCTTCAAACAATGGGGTGGTGTTCACAAAAGTAAAACGGGTCGCACTCTTGACAGAAGAATTTGGGATGAAATGCCTGCAAGCTCTATTTGAAGTAGGATCCCCGCTACGGGTCTCGCTGGCCGTTTTTCGCCAAAAAATCAAGCCCGTTTTGAATTCAGAATGAAAAAGTTTGACATTGAAGCTCTCAAGCGAGCGTACAGCGGAAAATAATTTAAGTATTTATTGCCGCCAAAGAAAATTATGAAAAAAATGCTAAAACCAAAAAGTGTAGACGCTTACATTGCAGCGGCTCCGAAAGAAGTGCAGAGAAAACTTAAAGAGCTTCGGGCAACAATCAGAAAAACGGCTCCAGATGCTGAGGAGCGCATCAGTTACGGGATGCCTTATTACGGATACAAGGGCCGACTCGCTTATTTTGCGGCTTTCAAAAAACACATTGGACTTTATGTGCCCCCTCCAGTGATAGAGGAGCACAAAAGCGAACTAAAAGATTATGAAACCGCCAGAGCAACCGTTCGCTTTCCTCTCGACAAAAAACTTCCTATCGCGCTCATAAGGAAGCTCGTGAGGGCGCGAATGAAAAAGAACGAGGCGAAAAAATAAGAATTTGCCGCCGAAGAAAAGCTTGAAATCGTCCTTTCCGATCCGGTTCCCGCCTTTCACTCAAAAGTTTCGGTCGAGCAGTCGTCGTGCCAGATCACTTCGCCATTTGTCGAATAAAGGAATGGCACTCCGTAGCCGCGGAAGTTGAAGGATTTGCCCGTCAGTCCCTTGGCGTAGCGTTCGGCTTGCGAGAGCACGTTCTGCGGGCCGAGGGTGAGTTTCTTGGCTTCGACGACACCGAGGATCTTGCCGTCAACGCAGAGAGCATAGTCGGAGGGCCCGTTTTCAGTCGGATACTCTTCGATCGCGCAACGGTCGTAAGCGCGGAGGGGTTTCGAGGAATCGAATTTGTTTTCGGGAACGATGCGCCAACCGGCATCGGTAAGCCCTTTATCGATGAGTTGTTCTCGGGTGAGTCTTTCCGAGTTTTTAGGCGAAGCCTTTAGCATCTCTAAATTTCCGGTTCATTATTGGTTAAGGCCGGGCCTGCTGTGAAACAAGCGACACAATCGCCTTGATGCTCGATTCTTCGAATATGTGCTACCATCAGCTCGCTGCTGCCTA
>DASXQR010000044.1:0-7207 GCA_036507075.1 Acidobacteriota bacterium
GGAAAGCCGCAAAAAACGCGCCTTCCCACTTTCCCACAGGCCCTACTACTGGTACGGTCTTCATTTCTTTGTTGTTAAAAACCAAAAAAAGTGTCAACGATGTTGTGAGGTCAAAGTGTCAACGATGTCCTGAGGTGTTCAAGTCCGTGGTCAGTTGCCGTCGAAGTCCAAGGCCTAAAAGTCGAAGGTCTAAGGTCAGGATCGCCTGACTTCTAATTCGTTTGACTCTTGACTTTCGACCTTCGACCTTCGACTTGCAGACGACAACAGACCACCGACAACGGACTGCGGGCAACGGACAACGGACTACTAATCAGCCACACCCGAAATCGCCGCCAGAATTGCTTCAATCTTTGCCGGTATCGTCAATTGATGTCCCGTGGACATGTTCTTGCACTGCAGCGCCCGATTTTCCAGCTCGTTTTTTCCGAAGATCAGCGCGAATTCCGCCTTTAATTTGTCGGCCTGGCGCAGCTGCGATTTCAAGCTGCGATCCTCAAATTCCAGGATAGTGACTACCTGGTTCCTTCGGAGTTGGGACGCCAGCTCCACGGCAAAATCAAAGCTCTCGGGTCCGAGCGGAGCAAGATAAACCTGAGGGCGGGCGCGATGCTGCGGAGACTCGGGAAGAGCCAGAATAAACCGCTCCTGTCCCAGCGCAAAGCCGAAGCCGCTGACCGGGGGCCCTCCGATACTCTGGGACAAGCCGTCATACCTGCCGCCGCCGAGAAGAGCATTCTGGGCGCCCAGGCTGCTGCTGGTGATCTCAAAGGTCGTCTTTTCGTAGTAATCCAGACCGCGCACCAGCCTGGGATTCTGTTGAAAATGTACGCCCTGCTTTCCAAGCAGCCGCTGGACTTCCGAGAAATGAGAGCGGCATTCCTCGCACAAGTATGCGGCCGACGAAGGCAAACTGTTGATGTAAGGCTGGTCGGCCTCGACTTTGCAATCGAGAACTCGCAGCGGATTTGTCACTGCCCGTCGCTTGCAGTCAGCACAGAGATTCGGGAGTATGGCGGCGATTGCGCGGTTCAACGCCTCCAAATATGCCGGCCGGCAGCGCGGGCAGCCAATCGAGTTCAGGTGCAACTGTGAATTTCGTATTTCCAGCTCTTCCAGAAAGCGCACCATCATCTCCATCACCTCGGCGTCCACTGCCGGGTGATCCGACCCCAGAACCTCCGCTCCGATCTGGTGAAATTGCCTGTATCTTCCCTTCTGCGGCCGCTCGTACCGAAACATGGGTCCAATGTAAAACAGCTTCAGAGTCCCCCCGGCCGCAAAAAGATTGTTTTCCGCAGAGGCTCGTACTACCGGCGCTGTGCCTTCCGGCCGAAGGGTGAGAGATTTCGCGTTCCGGTCCGGAAAAGTGTACATCTCCTTCTGCACAATGTCCGTATCGGCACCAATGCTGCGCGCAAAGAGCTCGGTTTCTTCAAAGATGGGCGTCCTGATCTCCGAATAACCATAGCGCGCCAAAAGGTTACGCGCCTTTTCCTCGAGAAACTGCCATTTCTCGATTTCCCCTGCCAGTAAGTCCTGCGTTCCCTTGACCCGATGAATCATTCTGCGGCTGACGCGCTAAGTGTTCTCAGAGAAGACAAAAGGGGCATTATAGCAGTGCTGAAGCTGTGAAAAAATCCACCGCGAAGGCGCGAATGCGCGAAACAAGAATTTCTTCAGTCTCCCTGGGCGGCCAGAACGGCAGCTTTTCCAGTGCTTTCATCCAATTTGAGTAACCAGGCGATCTCTCTCATTTCGCGCTTTCGCGCCTTCGCTGTCTCCCTTATCCCCCCTGGTTCTCCCAGCTTTCCGAGTCCCGGATGACAAGAAATGCCAATGGTTTGACGTAAACCGTCAACTTACTGTCGCCACAAGTCATTAGAAATACAGAGCTTTTTGTGCGTGTCCTCACGCGTTGCCGTTGCTGACTTCAGTAAGATCTCCCCAACTGGTGAGGAACCAGATTATCCCCAAACGGTAAAGAAGAACTCATATGCCGGTGAAAGTAAACATCGTTCTCGACGATGACGTGAAGAGTGATCTGGATACGCTGGTGGAGAGTGGATCGCGAAGTCACCTGATAAACCGCGCCGTGCGCAAGGAATTGCTCCAGATTCGGCGGCAGCAACTGTCGGAAAAACTCGCCAGATTGCGAAAGAAAACGACGCCTGTCTCCACCCAGGAAATCATTTCGCTTCTCAGGCGTGATCGGAGCCGCCCATGAAGCTCCCTACCTTCGTACCCGATGCCTCGGTCCTGTTGAAGTGGACCCTGGAGTCAGGCGATGAGGCGGATTCCAAAAAAGCCCTGGAACTGATGCAGTCCTGGCTGGCGGGCAAGTGCAGAATCGTCGTTCCGTCCTTTTGGATCTACGAGGTGGGAAACATTCTTGGTTTGAAGCAGCCGGCGCTCGCGCGGCAACTGCTCGGAATTCTCGTCGGCTACAAACTTGAAGAGGAGATGATTTCCGATCTTTACGGTTCGATCTTCAAGTTAATGTCCCAGGCCGATGTGAGTTTTTACGACGCGGCCTATCATGCAACGGCAATGAAGCACGAAGGCACATTCATAACGGCGGACCAGGACTATTTTCGAAAGGCGGCGCCGCTGGGTCATGTGACTCGTCTCGATGAGTGGAAGTACGGCGACTAAGCCAGAACCGCGAAAGCGCGAAATGACTGAGATTACTGGGTTAAAAAAACGGGTGACCTATTTCAGAATTAGCCCCGGCCCCACCATGAGGCTGCCGCTGCTGTCTCTCGTGCTCTCGCTGCTGGTTACCGCCTGGTTCACTTACGGCGCGCACTCGGATGTTCAGAGGAGCAAACAGTTTCGATTTGAAAAGCTGGTTGCCGAGTTGAAGCAGTCAATCGACCAGCGACTGATGGTCTACGCCGAAATCCTCAGAGGCGCGCAGGGCCTCTTTGCCGCAAGCAACTCTGTGGAGCGGGACGAGTGGGCCCAGTATTTGAACGTCCTGGGTCTGAACCAGCGGTATCCCGGTCTTGCAGAAGTCGGATTTGTCTCCCGGGTTCCGGAAAGGGAGCTGCAGGCGTTCGAAAAAGCCGCGAGGAATCCCGACCGAAGCGGCGTCTCACCCGACTTTACAGTGCGTCCCAAAGGGAACCGGGCCGAGTACTTCCCCATCAAGTACGTGGAGCCTTTCACCGCCAACAAAATACTTCTGGGATTTGATATCGCCTCCGAACCGACGCGGCGCGCGGCCGCCGAACGAGCCCGCGATGCCGGTTCTCCGATCATCAGCGGGGGAATCAACCTGGTGCAGGACCCTCAGCGTGCTCGCGCTTTTTTGATGTTTTATCCGATTTACCGGAAGGATGCGCCTCATTCCAACGTGATGGAACGCCGCGCCGCCCTGGAAGGCTGGGCGTACGTCGCCATTAAGGCCAATGACTTGATGGAAACCCTGATTCAAGACGGCCAGCCGGAAGTCGATTTTGAGATATTCGACCAGCCGGTGATCAGCCGCGATCACCTCCTCTACGACTCCGATACGGTTCTGCACGCCATTGATTCCGATTACAAGCCGACGCTCAAAGCCACAGCCCTTTTGAATGTCTTCGGCCGCAGCTGGATCATTTACTGCACAACGCGCCCTCAATTCGATGCGATTAACCGTAACCGGCAGCCGGTGGTTGTTTTAATCATCGGCGCAATGATGAGTGTTCTCATCTTCGGCATCGTGTGGTCCCTGACAACCACGCAGGCCCGCGCGCTGGCTTCGGCCGACGAAATGACCCGTGCCTTCCGCGAAAGTGAAGAGCGCACTCGGGCCGTGATGGATCACGTGTCAAACGGCATCATCACGTACGACCAGAAGGGGACGGTAGAAACGGCTAACAAAAGCGCGGAGCATATTTTCGGCTGGCCGGCCCATGAAATTGTGGGGAAGAAAGTGAGCTCGCTTTTGGTCGGTTTCAGCGCCCAACCGGCAAAAGGGACTCCCAGCGAGTATTACGGAAATCGAGCCGACGGCTCAGCATTCGTGGCCGACGTGACGGTCAGCCAGATGCGCCACGACCACCGGAATACTTTTATCGCGATCGTGCGCGACATAACACAGCGGAAACATGCTGAGGACCTGCTGCGCGAGAGCGAGGAAAGAAATCGAACCCTGCTGGCCAGTCTTCCCCAGAGAGTTTTCTTCAAGGATAAGCAGTCCGTGTTTGTGTCGGCTAACGAGGCCTTCGCCAGGGATCTTGGAAAGAAACCCGAAGAGGTGATAGGGAAAACCGATTTCGATCTGTTCAGAACCGATGTTGCCGAGAGATATCGGTCCGACGACCTGAGAATCATGAGCACCCGTCGCCCCGAGACAATCGAAGAAAGCAGCGTTTTTCAAGGCCAGTCGCGCTACCTGGAGATTGTCAAGGCTCCGGTTATCAGCGACGACGGCGAGGTGCTGGGCGTTCTGGGGCTTTACACTGACATTACGGAGCGCAAGGGACAGGAGGCCGAGCTCGCCGAGCAGCGGTATCTAATGGACACCTTGATGGAAAATGCTCCCGATAAGATCTACTTCAAGGACAGCGAAAGCCGCTTCCTCCGGGTCAGCAAGGCGCTGGCAAACGCGTTCGGACTGAAGCACCCCTCCGAAGCTCTGGGCAAGACCGACTACGACTTCTTTGCCGTCGAGTACGCGCACGCCGTGTTCCGGAACGAGCAGGAAATCATCAAGACCGGCCGGCCCATGATCGGCGTCACAGAAAGAGAAATCTGGGCCAACGGCCAGGTGACCTGGGCGATGACCACCAGGATGGCGATGCGCGATCAGGACGGCCGAATCATCGGTACGTTCGGCCTGAGCCGCGATATTACCGCCAGCAAGAGAGCGGAGGGAGCGCTGAGAGAAAGCGAGGAACGCAACAGAACGCTGCTTGCAAGCCTTCCCCAGCGCATTTTCTTCAAGGACCGGAATTCCAGGTTTGTTTCCGTCAACGATGCTTTCGCCCGGGATCTCGGCATGAGCCCGGCAGACATCATCGGAAAGACAGACTACGATTTTGCCCCCCGCGAGTTGGCGGACAAGTACCGGGCCGACGACATGCGTGTAATGAACACGCGGCGTTCCGAAACAATTGAAGAGAAAAACGTCAGCCAGGGAACGGAGCGTTTTGTGGAAGTGATCAAGGCTCCAGTGGTGCGCGACAACTCCGAGGTCATGGGAGTGCTTGGGTTGTTTAGCGACATCACGCAGCGCAAAAGCGCAGAAGAAGCGCTCAAGTCGAGCGAAGCCCGGACCCGCTCGATCATTGAGAATATGCTCGAGAGCCTGATCACCGTGAATGAATCCGGAATCATAGAATCCGTCAACCCTGCTTCCGAGCAAATGTTCGGCTACCGGCAGCAGGAACTGGTGGGCCAGCAGTTAAGCCGGCTGATCGTGCTGCCGCCCGGTGTGGAATCACAGGAGTTTATCAAGAATGTAATGCAAAAGGCTCTGGGCCGCATCAGCGAATGGGAGGCCCGCCGCAAGAACCAGCAGACCTTCCCCATCGAGCTGGTTCTGAGCGAATTCCATATTCGGGAAGGACGCCGTTTCGTCGCCAATATCCGCGACGTGTCGGAGCGCCGTGAAGTGGATCGACTAAAGCGCGAGTTTGTTTCCACGGTGAGCCACGAGCTGCGCACTCCGCTTACCTCGATCCGCGGCTCTCTGAGCCTGCTCGCCGGGGGCGCCCTGGGACAGTTGCCGGACGAGGCCAACGAGGTAGTGGCCCTGGCGGAACGCAACACTATTCGCCTGATCACACTGATCAACGACATCCTTGACCTGGAACGGCTGGAGAGCGGCAAGCTGGAGATGCATTTCGAAACGCTCGCGATCGAGTCAATCTTGAAGAGATCCGTGGAAGCAGTGCACGCTTTCGGGGGCCAGGAAGGGATTACCATCCAGACGAAAGCGGCGGCCACTAAGGTCTTCGCCGATGGAGATCGACTGGTACAGGTGCTGGTCAACCTGCTTTCCAATGCCGTCAAGTTCTCGCCCCGAGGAAGCGTGGTTGACATTACAGCCCAGGAGACTTCCGGGTGGGTTGAGGTCAGCGTTATCGACCACGGTCGCGGCATCCCTGCCACTCACCGGCGCGTCATCTTCGAAAGATTCCGCCAGGTGGAAGCCGGGGATTCCCGGCAGAAGGGCGGCACAGGGCTCGGCCTGGCTATCTGCAAGGCGATCATCGAGCAACATGGCGGCACTATCGGTGTGGAAAGCGAAGAGGGAAAAGGAAGCCGCTTCTGGTTTCGAATCCCGTCCATTGTGAAGCGCAAGGAAATCGCGCCGAAAACCGGATCCGACGGCCACGATAAGCTTCCCATCCTGATCGGCGACAGCGATCCTGAAATGCGCCGCTATCTCGAGCAGATTGTCAGGCGCGAAGGCCTGGGAGTAGTGGTTGGTTCGTCAGCCAGCGAAACCTGGAGCATTCTGAAGCAGAACGTTATCTCGATGGCCATTCTGGACACGGTGCTGCTCAACCACTCCGAATCGGAATTGGTGGAAAAGTTGCAGAATGACCCGAAATTGAAACGCATACCGATCATTGTGGTCGGCGAAAATGTGCTGCTTTCGCCCGAGAGGTTTTCCGACAATCTGGCGGTGTTCCTTCCAAAGCCGCTGAATGAAGCCGAGCTGCTCGCTGCGATCAGAGAAACCCTGAAGAAAGCAGGCCGCAGTGATGTGCTGTTGGTGGAAGACGACGAGAATCTGCTCGAAATCATGGTCAGGCAGCTAGGCAGAGACGGCATATCGGTGCGTACTGCGGTCACCGGTAAAGAAGCAATTCGACTGGCGCAGGAAAAATTTCCGGGCTTGATGGTGCTGGATGTGGGCCTTCCGGAAGGGGACGGGTTTGATGTGGTGGACGCGCTGCGACATGACTCTCACCTTAAGAAGATCCCATTGCTGGTATACACAGGACGAGATTTGACCGCTGAGCAGCGGGGACAGTTGACCCTCGGGGCCACGCGGTTCCTCACCAAGTCGGAAGCGACAGACCAAGAGTTTCAGGACCTGGTGTTCAAGCTTCTTCACAGATCCATCGAATCAGGGAGCCAAGTATGAAGGTTTTGATTATCGACGACGAAGAAGACATTCGGCGCATCGCGCATCTCAGCCTCGGCAAGGTCGGAGGTATGGATGTGCTGGATGCCGGCGGCGGATCCGAGGGCGTGCGCAAGGCGG
>DASXQR010000045.1:0-34447 GCA_036507075.1 Acidobacteriota bacterium
GCATGGGCGGAGCCGGGGAAGCCAAAAGCCATAGCCAAAGAATTGTGATGATCCACATGGATGCGAATTTTACCTTAAATTGCGGCTGCTGGCTTGGTGTCTTGGTGGTTCAAAAAAATCAAGCACCGAGGCACCAAGCCAGCCAAACCAACCCCGCATAACCGCTTCGTGATATAACTTCAGCGCCAAAAAGGGACGTTCAACTTCAGGAGAAACTCTTTTGCAAAAGAACAGAACAAAGGCGAAGCTGAAAAGCGGAGGGACCGTCTTCGGGTGCTTTATTCGTTACCCCGATGCAACGCTGGTCGAAGTACTCGGCTATCAGCCGTGGGACTTCATCGTATTTGACGGCGAGCACGGAACCATCGAACCGCGGGACTGCGAGAATATGGTGCGCGCGGCAGAGATTCAGGGAATTACGCCCATCATTCGCGTGCCGACAAATTCGGCGCCGGTTATTCTTCGCTTTATGGACACGGGAGCTCAAGGCCTTCACATTCCAATGATCAATTCAGGAAACGAGGCCGAAAACGCCGTGCGCTCCGTGAAATATCTGCCCCGGGGCGCGCGGGGACTGGCCGGCGTGAGAGCATCAGACTTCGGCCAGAAAATCCCGCTGGGAGAATACGTGGCGCAGGCGAACAATGAAACGCTGATCGCAATTCACATCGAAACGGTGGAAGCGGTGGAGAACCTGTCGAGTATTCTGCGCGTTGAGGACATTGACGTCATTTTTGTGGGACCGAACGATCTCTCCAACTCGCTTGGTTTTCCCGGCCAGACGCAGCATCCCAAGGTACAGGAAACAATTGAACACATCGCGGGCGAAGTCGCGCGGGCCGGCAGGCTGCTCGGCATCATGGTGGGGAACGCCGCCATGGCCCGCCAGTGGCGCGACAAAGGGGCGCGGTATATCACGATTGTGATGGATGGTCTGCTCGGACCCGCCTGCCGGAGTTACCTGAATGAAGCAAGGGCTGGCGAGTGACGATTGTCGAGTGACGAATGACGAGTGACGAATGACGAGTGACGAGTGTGACGAGTGGCGGCACTCGTCACTCGACACTTCTACCTGCCGGCTGCCGGCGCGGCGCCGGGGCGTACTCCCATGTTTTCCATGATAAATGCCCACCGGTCGGCCTGCTCTTCGATAATTTTTGAGGTCGGCTTGCCCGCCCCGTGGCCCGCTTTGGTCTCAATGCGGATCAAAATGGGCGTCGGCCCCGCCTGGGCTGACTGGAGTGTTGCCGCATACTTGAAGGAGTGGCCGGGCACGACACGGTCATCGTGATCCGCCGTGGTTATTAGCGTGGCCGGATAACGGACACCTGGTTTGATGTTGTGCAGCGGCGAATACGCATACAGTGCTTTGAACTGCGCGGGATCGTCGCTGGATCCGTAATCGAATACCCAGGCCGAACCGATGGTGAACTTATGGAACCGGAGCATATCCATCACGCCCACTGCAGGCAGGGCCACGCCGAACAGATCGGGACGCTGGTTTAACACCGCTCCAATCAGCAAGCCTCCATTAGAGCCGCCGGCAATTGCGAGTTTTTTGGGAGACGTGTAGCCTTCCTTGATCAGGTACTCAGCGGCCGCAATAAAATCGTCAAATACATTCTGCTTGCGCTCTTTTGTTCCGGCCAGATGCCACTCCTCGCCGAACTCTCCGCCCCCCCGCAAATTCGGCACCGCATAGATTCCGCCATTTTCCAGCCACACCAGCGAGGAAGTGCTGAACCCAGGCCTGCTTGCTATGCTGAAGCCGCCGTAACCGGTCAGATAGGTCGGATTGTTTCCGTCCAACTTGAGCCCTTTGCGGTGGGTGACAAACATGGGAATCTTTGTTCCGTATTTGCTCGAGTACCACACCTGTTTGGTCTCGTATCCGGAGGGGTCAAAATCGATTTCTGGTTTGCGGAAAAGCTCGCTCTTTCCCCTTTCAGTCTCATAACGATAGATCGTCGGAGGATAAAGGTAAGACTCAAAAACGTAAAATCTCTCCTTCTCGCTCCGTTTCCCTCCGAGTCCTGACACCGATCCGATTCCGGGTTGATCGAGATCCTTCAGATGCTTGCCGCTCAAATCGTAAAAACGGACCTGACTGTAGGCATTATGTAAATAGCGGGCAATAAACTGATTGCCCGCCATCGTCACGTTTTGCAGGGCCTCCTTGCTTTCCGGAATAATGGTCTTCCAGTTTGCGCGTTCCGGTTTTCGAGTATCGATTGCGATCACACGCCCGCGCGGCGCGTCCAGATCAGTCTGGAAGTAGAACACCGGACCGTCATTGTCAATCTCATCAAATGATGCTTCAAATGTGTCGATCAGTCTCACAACGTTGGCGGTGGTGTCAGGATGCTTTGGGTCCTTCAGGTCAATGTAATAAACGCGGTTCTTCGGTCCTGCTTCTGAAAGCGCGATAACCGCGTAACGACCGTCATCACTTACCGCGGCGCCCATGAGCCACTTCGGTTCATCCGGGCGCTCGTATACCAGGCGATCTTCGGATTGGCGCGTACCCACAACGTGGTAGTAGATCGTGTGATTGCGATTGGCCTGCTGGAGGCGAACCTTCGGATCAGGCTCGGGATAACGGGAATAGAAGAATCCGCGGTTATCGTTTGTCCATGAGATAGAAGTGAACTTTGCCCAGTTGATCACGTCGTCAAGATCTTTTCCGGTGGCAACGTCCCGCACTCGAAACTCCTGCCAGTCGGAACCGGCTCGCGCCAGGCCATACCCCAGATATTTCCCATCGTCGGAAACGTTCAGACCTGAGAGCGCCACCGTGCCGTCGGCAGAGAGTGTATTGGGATCCAGCAGCACGCGCGGCTCGCTCTTCAAGGTCCTTTGCACGTACAGCACCGATTGATTCTGAAGGCCGCTGTTTTTCGAAAAGAAATATTGACCGCCGTCTTTAAAGGGTGCGCCGTATTTGGGATAATCCCAAAGTGTGGTGAGCCTCTGGCGCAGCGGCTCACGCTGCGGCAAGCCGTGCAGGTAAGGCATGGTCAAATTGTTTTGAGCTTCCACCCACCTTGCCGTTTCTTGGGAATTCGTATCTTCCAGCCAGCGGTAGGGATCCGGCACCCTGACGTCGTGATAAACATCAACATGGTCTGTCTTTCGCGTTTCCGGATACTGGAATTTCGCGCCAGAAACAGACCCGATAAGAACCAGCAGCAGCAAGGCGCCAAGCGATTTTCGCCCAGACATCAAGGATTTCTGTTTTGAAAGCATCTCAGGAATTTCTCCCATAGTAACTTCCCTTGTAGGCAGCATTAGAATTTGCTCAGAAGTTGACGAATTATCTTCAACTCCACGACCAGGCCGTGTCAAGCGCGGTAATCTCCGCCCCAGTCAGTATCGAGAATCAGACAATCTCCACTCACGTCAGTACCGCGGGCGTCAGCCCGCGATACTGATGCAGGTGGAGCGGGTTCGATTCTCCTGGCGCGGGCTGACGCCCGCGGTACTGATGCGGGTGGATCTGATGCGGGTGGATAGGGATCGACGTTTGAGGCGGCATGTCTACCGTTTGTACACTGACTATGGCATAGTTTTCTTCATGAACGATCCTGATCTTCGCCTGGTGCAGTTTGAAATTCCCGGCAAAGGGCGGCGGGCAGGCATCGTTTGCGGGGACTTCATCGCGGATCTAACAGACGGATTCCCTGATATTCGGTCCACTTACGATTTGTTCTTTCACGCCTTCCAACAAGGCGCCAAACTTGCTTCATTCCTTCGGTCGATTGACACGAAATCCTTGCGGCAATTCGCGTATGTTTCCTGGGGACATAAACCGCCAGCCGGAATCGGCCAGCCGGAATCTCGAAAATCGACCGCGGAGGTAAGAATCCGTCTTCTGCCTCCCATCGATCATCCCGATCCGGCCCACTGCCTGATAACGGGGACCGGTTTGACCCACCTGGGAAGCGCGCGCCAGCGCGATTCCATGCACGCCCATGCAAAACCTGAGTCACTCACCGATTCGCAAAAGATGTTCGAAATGGGCGTCAAAGGCGGCAAGCCTTTCAGCGGCCGGGGCGTACAGCCGGAGTGGTTCTATAAGGGAACGGGACTGATCCTGCGAGGTCCGGGCGATCTTTTAGACATCCCGGAGTTCGGCGAGGAATGCGGCGAAGAACCCGAGATTGCCGGCTGCTACATCATCGATCATGACGGCGTTCCGCACCGACTCGGGTTCGTGGTGGCCAACGAATGGTCCGATCATGCAATGGAAAAACAAAACTACCTTTGGCTGGCCCCTTCCAAGCTGCGCACCTGTTCCATTGGTCCGGAACTGGTGCTGACAGAGCAGTTTAGGAATCTGCGCGGGCGCGCCCGCGTCCTCAGAAAAGGACAATCGATTTATGATTCGGGCGAGATCCTCACGGGTGAAGAGAATATGAGCCACTCACTGGCAAACCTGGAGGATCATTTCTTCAAATACAAGCAGTTTTGCCATCCGGGCGACATGCATATCCATTTCTTCGGCACCAGCAAACTTTCCTTCGGTAATTGCCCCCCTCTTGATGATGGCGACATTGTCGCGATGCAGTTTGAAGGCATGGGCCCTCCCTTGGTGAACTTCGTCCGCCGGCTTGCTCAGTCAAAAGAGCCTGTGCGCGTGAAAACAGAAATCTAAGTGGACGGCGGACTGTGCCGACAATTGCCACGAAGACACGAAGACACAAAGATCTAACCGTTATCCAAAAGTGACACTGCAGCCTTGATCGCACGAACCGTGCGCGAAGTGTCACGCCGGGCCAAAAGCCGGCCTTTGTGTCTTCGTGGCTTCGTGGCGATAAAGTGGGTTACCGGAGCGGCAGGCGCAAGGAGCGGCCGGACTGTGTGAAGAACTCGATTATTCCCGAGTAGGACTGCGACGGCGATCCGCTGTAAAGAACGAACTGAGTCGTGTAGCCGCCACCATCGGCGAAATGCGGCAGAATCAGCGGCGCCATCCAGGCAGGCAGATCCTCACTTACGGGCGATGTCGTCGTGATGAGGAAATCGTCCCGTTCGTTTACTCGCGCGCGCAGGCCAATGGCGGAAATCCTTCCGGGCTCTGCTGACACTCTCAGCAGCCCCTGGAACGGACCCTGCAGGAATTCGAACCCGGGAACCTGAACCAGGTATGTCGCCACCTGGCCATTCGCCGGAATCGAAAGGCTTCCCTGCACTCCTGTAGGCGTGCCCGCCAGTGTAAGCAACTCCACGTTTACATCAACCGGAGTAGAGAGCGGGTTGGCGATCGCAAAACCGGTCTGAACCGGGCCACCGGCGCCTGAGGTTTCGGCATAAAGCCTGAAGGCGGATGCCGGCCGCAGCGCCGGAACGCCAGCCTCCGTCACAAGTACGCCATTGCTTCGGAACGAGAACAAGCCGAGTCCGACAGGTGTGGAATCACCCGCCGCAGGTGTGACGCGGATCGATCCAGCACGGGTCTCGATTGCCTTTCCGGCAGTGGCCAACCGGTATGCGCCGCGCGCCGGAATCGAGTACTCAAAGCTGTTCTTGTTTTCACCGTTCGCCTCGAGCGTTTGCGCCTGCGCCGGAGTATCTGTGCTTCCTTGATCGAAGAACTGAACCGAGCCGCGCAAAGATTGATCCGTCGGATTGACCAGGACAAGGTCCGTGTTCCAGCCGCCACCTTCGGCGAAATGAGGCAAAATCAAAGTTTCTGAGCTAAGCGAGCCCATGTCGGCAACCGGCAATGTGGTGAGCAGGAATTCGGAGCGCTCATTGAGATGACCTCGAAGCGCAACGGCGCCGACCGGAATGCTCGCACGGAACGTCATGGTCGCGTTTACGAGAGCACCCGCGCCAAACGGAGGCTGATCAAGGAAGGCAGCGATCTGGCTGTGCGCGGTGACCACAAAACTGCCCGCTCCAAAGTCCTTGCCATCCTCATCGGTAAAATGGAACGAAATCAGCGCGTCTTCATCGCCAGGATTCGCGATCGCCAGCCCGGTGTTGACCTTCTCGTCGACCTGCGCGTAAATGCGCCCGGAAGAAATCATCGGCGATGCGGGCACACTGGCTTCCGTAACGATGACGCCGTTCTGACGGAAATTGAAAAGAGCCAGGCCGGAAGGCGTGCCCTGGCCGGGCACCCCCTGAATGCGGGCGTAACCGATGACAGGGGTATCCGAGCCGCCATTGGTTATAAGCGACGCAAAGCCGCTGACCTTGTTGGAACCTTCTTCCGCTTCAGCGCCGCCGGCCACAACGGTTGCAGTATCGCTGGCAATGTCGTTGTAAAAATTCGTATCGGTGGCATTGGCAAGTTGCGCGGTATTGACGACCGTCGTGCCCGGTCCGAGGCCGATGCCGACTACCAGCTTGATGGTGCTGGCCAGACCCGTGGCTACCGATGCGGAAGAAGAGCACGTCACCGTCTGGCCCGAGGCGGAACAACTCCACCCATTGCCATCAGCGGACACGAACGTCAGACCGGGAGGCAGAGTATCGGTGACCGTCGTGCTTCCAGCCATGTTGGTCGGTCCCACATTCTGCACCGTCAATACATAGGTCCCCTGTCCGCCGGAGACGAAGGCAGACGCGTGCGTGACGCCGATCGACAAGTCAGGGCCGCCGGAGCTCTGGTTCACCGTAAATGTCTGACCTCCGATGGTGAGTGTTCCGCTGCGCGCAGCTTTAGCAGTGTTGGCGGTTATCTGATAGGTGATGCTTCCATCGCCTGTTCCCGTCTTGTCCGACGTGATCTTGATCCAGGGGACATTGCTTGCAGCCGTCCATTTGCAGGTGCTGCCGCCGCTCACGTAAACAATTCCGCTTTCCACGCTGGGACCGTGAGCGCGTGTCGTAGGAATTAAGGCAAAAGGACAGTTCGGAGCCTGCGTGATGTTGAATAACTTCCCCAGTAGATTGATTTGGCCGATGCGCGCCAATGCCGTCGTGTTGGGCGAAATTGAATACTTCACCACTCCGTCGCCGCTGCCGGTTTTTCCCTCGGTGATGGTAATCCAGCCCGCACTGGCTGTGGCGTTCCACACACAGCCATCGGGAATCGTCACCAGAATGTTGCCTGTCTCAGCTCCTCCTTCATGAGAGCGTCCCGAGGGCGCAATGGTCAAAGGACAGCTTGTCTCCTGCCTGAGGGTGAAAGTCTTGTCCCCTCCGATTACGATGCTGGATTCGCGGGGAGCGGGTTCCTTGTTGGGAGCCAGTGTATATTTGACAACGCCGTCGTTTGAACCGGTCTTCCCCGCGGCAATAGTGATCCACTTGACGCTGGCAGCCGCAGTCCAGTTGCACCCTTTGGCATTGGCCACGGTAACGCTTCCGGTCTCGTTTCCGGGACCGTGCGCCCGGCTTCCAGGATCAATGGCAAATTCCGGACAGGGAGTCGCCTGGGTCACGGGAAACTCCGATCTGGCCGCAAAGGTGATGAGCCCTTCTCGTATTTTGGGAGTCGTGTTTGCCGTGATGATGTAGCTGATGATGCTGCTTCCCTTCAGCGGAAGCTTGGACGTGATGGTCAGCCAGGAAGCGCTGCTGGAAGCGGTGTAAGGGCAGATCCCGACCATCGAGATAGTAAAGTTGCCGCTTCCCGCCGACGGGTTATGGTCCCGGAATCCCGGGCTCCATGTGTAGGGACAGCCGACGCCATCCTGATAAACGTGATACTTCTCCGGACCGATCGTAATGGTGCCGTGGCGAAACTCGGGTGAGGTATTCTGGTCAACAAAATAGCCGACGATTCCATTGCCGGTTCCGCTTTTGCCCGAAACCACCGTGATCCACCCGTCGTTGCTCACCGCCGTCCAGGTACAAGGGCCCAGGTTGGTCTTGACCTGTATGGTCGACGACTGCCTGGCCGGACTGTGCACTTTGTAAGTCGGATTCAGCGTGTAAAGGCAATCTGTCTTCTGGCTGATGTTCAGGGCCTGATCGCCGATGGTAATGGTTCCAGTGCGCGTGAGCGGGGTAAAGTTTGCGGTCAGGGAGTATGTGACGATTCCGTTTCCGCTGCCGCTTCCTCCCGCGGTGATCTTGATCCAGCTGGCGCTCGGCTTGGCAGTCCAGGGACAACCACCCGGCACGAGCACAGACACGGTAGCGGTCTGGGGACCGGCTTCATGGGTTACCGAACTCGGAGTCAGCTTGTAGGGACAACGAGTCGCCTGGGTAATGCTGAAGCTCTGGCCGTCCACGATGATCTGTCCGGTGCGCGGGGTCGATCCGGAGTTGGGCGCGATCTGGTAAGCGATTGTGCCGTCGCCGCTGCCGGTGTTGCCGGAAACAACGGTAATCCAGCTGACATTGGCTGCGGCCGCCCAACTGCAGCCGCCCGGAACAGAAACCGCGAAGCTGCCGAATTCCTCTCCGGCATCGTGATTCTTGTTCGAGGGATTTAGCTTGAATGGGCAGCGCGGGTCCTGTTTGACGCTGAAAGTCTTGTCGCCGATAAAAATCGAGCCGTTGCGCGGCGCCGTTCCATCGTTCGGGCGGATTGAATATTCCACAGTGCCGTCGCCGGAACCGGTGCTGCCCGCCGTGATCGTAATCCAACTGACGTCGCTGGCCGCGGTCCACTTGCATCCTTCCGGCACTTTCACTGAAAATTTGCCGTTTTCGGCGCCTGCACCATGGGTGAAGTTGGCCGGATCGAGCGTGATGGGACAAAGCGATTCCTGCTTAACGCTGAAGGTCTGTTCGGCAATGATGATGCTACCGGTGCGCGGCGTGTTGGATTTGTTAGGGGTCAGCGAATAAGTGACGCTTCCCCCTCCTGAGCCTGTCGCGGTCGAAGTAATGGTTATCCACGACGCGGTGCTGTTTGCCGACCAGCCGCATCCGGATGCGGCGGTGACGTCCACCGAGCCGGTCTCGGCGCCCGCGCCGTGATCGCGGTTCTTCGGCGACAGTTCATAGCCGCAGGTGGCCTGGGTGATTGAGAAGAACTGTCCTGCAACGCTCAATCGTCCGGTTCGGGGCGAATTGGTTCGATTGGCGGCTACCGAGTAGTTAACCTGGCCGATGCCGTTTCCCTTCGCTCCGGAAGTGATGCTGATCCAGTTGTCGTAGGATTGGGCGGACCAGAGACACCCGGATTCCGCCGTTACATTCACGCTGCCGGACTCCGCCGACCGGCCGTGGGAAGCACTGGCCGCGGAAAGCAGGAAGGTACAACCGTCGGGATAGACAAACTGCACCGCTCGAATATCATCCGTGCGGACGGACGCGCCTCGTCCGTCGCCGCGAAGCGCGAAAAACATCAACGCGTCCTTCAAGACCGGATCGGTTTCCTGCAGGTTTTCGGACGAATGCGAAAGGCCAATGGCGTGACCCAGTTCGTGCCCCATGACCTCTTCCAGGGACTTTTCTTCTGCCAGCGAACACTCGACGCCGTTGTTAAAAATAATGTCGGTGTGCTGCAAAGGCCGGAAGTTGGTTCCGTTAATCGTACGATTGGGCGTTCCGTCCCAGCCCGTATAGGTGACGGCGAGCGCGCCCCGGCAGTTAACAAGGTCCTGAATGATGCCCTGGGGATCGCCAAAGCTGATCACGTTTACGTTGTCGATGTTACTAAAACCCTGTAACGTGGTTTCGCCGCCGTTGACCAGACGTATCCGGGTTTTGTCGACAGTGTTCCAGGCCTGCAGACCGCGATTGACAATAGCCATGGTCAGCGCCGCATCGACCGGTGAGCTCTTCGGGTTTACCTGCATGGCGACATCTTTTCCGCCGTCGAATTCATTCCAGCGAATTCCTCCTCCGGTCAAATTGAACTGCCGGGATCCGGAAGTTCCGTCTTTGAGCTGGCGACTTTCTTCCTCGATCAGGCCGCCCAGGGAGAACGTGCGAATGGCTTCGGATTCCTGAAGCTTAAGTTCGGGCACATAATCGCCCAGCTCGCGGGGTTGGGCGCCGCGAGTGGCCTCTTCAATTTGCCTCAGCCTTGTGAACCGGGTGCTCGCGCCTCCCAGGATCGAAACGTCTGCCGGGACCGGACTATCCAAATCACCATTCTCACGAACCGAGAATTTGCCCTGGAAAAAATGGACAGTTCGAAAGTATCCATTAGGAAGCAGTTTCACGAAGAGAAGCACCTCTTCATCGACTTCGAACTGAGGAGACCCAAAAACCCAGCCGGATTTGCCATGGAGTCGGCCGCCGAGTTCTTTTAGATGGATGGTGGATTCGGCGGCAACCCCCGAGAGATAATCTCGCTGAACGGAAACTGAAATATAAGTGCTGATGGCGCCGCTCTCATCCAGACTGCTTTGAATGGCGGCGACCCGTCCGCGGACAATGGCGTCGGCCGAGCTCACCAGGTCCTCGGGAGTAAGAAGTGTGACCGTACTGGCCATCAGTGCCGAAAAAGACGACAAAATCAGGATGATTGCAAGACAGACGACAACCCCGAACGGGGTTGAACCGAAATAGGACTCAGCTCCGGAGTGAACCGCAGAGGTGGACAGAAGGGTTCTCGAGTTCTTCAATTTGTTTTTTTTCAGAGTTTTAGGAATCGCCATCCAGTTGACCGTCGAGAGACCATGCCACAGCTCGCTCGGGTTGCGTGACTCTAAAGTGGCCGTTTAGGTCCCGCAAAAGCCGGGCAAAGCTCTACTCGGGCTAAAGGCCGAACTCCAGCTGCACATACTCGCTTAAAGTGTCCTGTAAAACTGTGCGGGGCCGCACAAAGTACAGATTTCGGGAGCGTTCCGGGCACGGGTGCAGGAGGCAGGGGGCAGGAGGCAGGAAGCAGGAGGAAGGAGGCGGGAGGCAGAAGACATTGGTCATTCGTCATTGGTCATTTGTTCATTGGTCCTTTGTGGTTATGGGTCTTTGATAGAACTCAACGACCAGTGGTAGGTCAGTTGTAGGTCAGACGTCATAGGCAAACTTGGGACTGTTATTGATGACCGATGACCTATGACTCTTGTCCAATGACGAATGACCAATGACGCTTACTGCCTCCTGCCCCCTGCCCCCTGCCTCCTGCCTTCTGCCTTCTGCCTACTGCCTACTGCCCAGCAGCCGCTTTGCCGGCTCGTAGCCTGCCTGGGCAGAGCGACGGATCAGAATCAGCGCTTCGGCGGGATTCTGAAGACGCAACCGGATGACGCCCAACTGATAAAGCACCTCCGGCGTTTCCTTTCCATTCTGGATCGCCCGCTGAAAAGCGTCCTGTGCTTTCTGCAACAGCTCCAGACGGCTGTAGCACAGGCCAAGGTTGTAATAGGCTTCAGCAGGGGCAATTGGAGCCGCGGCGTCTGACTTGCGGAATGAGTTGATGCAGGTTTCCCATTCGGCGGCGGATTCCTGGTAGCGCAAAAGCCGATAAAGAACAAGCGCCAGGTTCATGCGCGCCCAGACAGCGGCGGCATTACCGCGCAGGCCTGTTCTGTAGTCGCTGACCGCCTGCGGCAGCTCGCCCAACTGCTGATGGCAATAAGCGGAATTGAGGAAATAATCCGCATCAATATCCTGCGCAATCAATTCACGAAAAGCCGCGAGCGCCTCACGCCACCGCTGCTCTTTCATCAACTGGAAGGCGGCTTCCCCTCGGGTCCGCTTTAATTGTGATTCAATGCCAGTATTCTTTGGCTCAAGTCGCAGGGCGCGATCAAGATAGTCCATCGCCTCTTTCCACGCGCCCTGGGCCTTCAAGCAGAAGGCCATCAATTGCAGCAGTTCGGAGTTGAGCGGCAGCAGCGCCTCCACTTTCCGAAAATTTTCCAGCGCCTTTCCCCAATCGCTTTCAATCATGGCGCGGAAACCTTCCGTGAGCGCCAGGTTCGGATTTTCGGAATTCAGCTTCTTAAGCAACTCAATTGCGGCACCCGGAAAACCTTGCCGCAACTGAATCCAAGCCCCCTCTTCGATTGCAGCCGTCGCCAGCGGGTTGAGGTCCATAACTTTGAGGTAAAGATCCAACGCCCGTGCCTCCTGCCCACTGCTGCGGTACAAAAAGGCAAGAAACATCATACCCGTGGAAAACTCCGGATTGCGCTTCACCACCGGCTCCAGCAAGCTGATCGAGGCGGAAGTTCGACCCCGGGAATGAAGCATCACAGCCTGGGCATACTGCTCGAAAGCCTGCGCCAGCTCAGCCGCCGATGTCTGTTCTTTGACGGCCTGCTGCATCTGGCCCAGCCTGGCGTAAGCTCGAGAAAGTTCCCGATGGTACAAGGGATTTTCCGGGTCCAGTTCGGCGGCACGCTGGAAATACTCGAGAGCCTGCGACCAGCGACCATCGGCTCTCTTCTTCTCTCCCAGCCGCAGCAGCAGCGTGGGATCCCTGGGAGTGATTTTCTGCGCCGCCCGTAATTGCTTGTACGATTCTTCGGATTGTCCTTCCTGATCAAGTAGAGTCGCACAAAACCTGCGGTATTCGGCGTTCAGCGGATCCAGTTCGACTGCACGCGCCGCCCATCGGAGCGCCTGTTTGCAGTCATCAGCAAAAAATAAGCTGATCGCCATGCGGTGGAACAATTCAGCATCTGCCGGGTCGTAGCGCAGCGAGTTTTTGAGCAGGTCAATGGCGGAAGAAAATCTACCAAGGCTGACTTCCGCGTCGGCCAAACTCTTGAAGATTTCCGGATTCTCTGAGTCTGTGCGGAGCGCTTTGCGGAGCAATTCCGCCCCCTCCACGGTTCGACCGGTTCGCACCAGCAGGTTTCCAAGCTGTACCAGCATGGCGCTGCTCTCCGGATGGCTTTCAAGCCCTTTCCGAAGCAAGGAGATTGCCTCCAGCCACTGGTAGCTCTTGATCAGTTGCGAGGCATGGCGGGTGTATTCATCGGCTGACTGCGGAAAAACAACAGTCGTCGTCAGAAGAAAAATAACAAGCAGGCGATAAATCATAGGAGCAAAAACAGAAACAGCCCTGATGGGGGTCGACTTAAATTGGGGTCTGTCCCCCATTTTAAATTAATTGGGGTCTGTCCCCCATTTGTTTGTCCTGATGGGGGTCTGTCCCTATTTTAGAGAGCTTGGCGTCTTGGTGGTAAGAAATTTGAACCACCAAGGCACCAAGCCAGGATTCGAAACTCTTCCTATGTTGAAGGGTCCAATTCGTAGATGGGGGAACTCGCATCCCGGAACCCGAAAACCCGAAACGGTCACCGGGGCTCGATAATACCAAACGTAATTCCGCGGTTCTCCCAACCCGAAGCCACCACGATTGCCGCCACCGAGAAAACGGTCAAAGCCGTCAGAGCCATCGCGCTGGAATAGCTGAAATGCTTTGCAAAGACAGCCTCGATGTAGGCGACCGTGCCCGCAATCAACACGCCGCACTGGTAGGCAAACCCCGGCAGAAAACCGCGCACTGAATCGGGCGAGAGCTCGGTGATATGCGCGGGAATCACCCCCCACGCTCCCTGCACCATAAACTGCATCACGAAAGCTCCCAGGACAAGCAGCGGTGTGTTGGGCGCATAGGCCCACAAAGGAATGGCGAAAATTGCTAGGCAGAGCGCGAGCACCATTCCCCGCCGCCTCCCGTAGTGATCTGAAAAAAATCCCATCACCAGCCCACCCAGAATCGCGCCGACATTGTAGATGATGGCAATGACAGCCACCTGCTTTGGCAAAAAGCCGCGCTGTTCCTTCAAGAACGTGGGATACATGTCCTGCGTGCCGTGGGAAACGAAATTCATCATGGTCATCATGGCCGTCAAATATAGAAACAGCCTCCAGTGGGAAACGATGGCGCGTCCCAGATGACTCCACTTTTCATGGCGGGTGGTCTTCCAGACTTCCGATTCTTTCACCTTGAACCGGATAAACAGCGCCAGCAGAGCGGGCAGTCCTCCGATGAAAAACATGGGGCGCCAGCCCCAGTGAGGGAACACAAAGAAGTAGCAGCACGCGGCCAGAAGATAGCCTGCGGCATACCCTTCCTGCAGCAGACCGGAAAGCACACCGCGCAGGCGAGGCGGCACCTTTTCCATCGCTAGCGAAGCGCCTACGCCCCATTCTCCACCCATGCCCACACCGAACAGGGCGCGCAGTATCATGAAAACCGTGTAGTTCGGCGCCAGGCCGGAAAGCACTTCGACGATTGAAAAAAACACCAGGTCGATCATCAGCGGAAGACGACGGCCGTAACGGTCCGCCATCAGCCCGAAAATGAAAGCACCCACGGGCCGCATCGCCAAGGTCAGCGAAATGGCAGCGGCGATGGCAGGAATGCCCTTTCCGAATTCTTTGGCGACGCTTGGCACCACAAAAACCAGCACAAAGAAATCAAAGGCATCCAGCGTCCAGCCCAAAAAGCTGGCGAGTACCGCATTGAAATGATCAGATGAAGAGCCTGACTTGTCCGCTGTCATCACCGGCCGGGAACCAACGCCGCCAAAGGGTTGGAAAGCTGCAGCGGGCGATCACACCAGAAAGCTTCGCCAAATTCAACACCTATCAGGCTTCCATAGTAGCGCTGCATTGCTTCCACGTGCGGTAGAAAATTGGCGCGGCTCAAGTATGTTTCAGGCTCCTTGGAATCAGGATTGTGAAACTGGGAGGCGTAGGACGCCAAAACCTTCCGGGATTCCGGATAAACGTCGGTCACATCGACCACAAAAGATGGAAAGACGCGACGTGCAAGGTTGAAATAGACGATGGCGGCGGGACGGTGGCGCTCCTGCCCGCTGGTGATTTTCGCCAGACCGGAAAGATAGCAGACATGCCGCACCAGTTGGTTACATGCATGGTGGTCCGGATGGCCGGAAATATCTTCGGAGTGGTGGGTAAATACAACCGCCGGTCGATATTTTCTTATCAACTGCAGCAGGGCCATGCGCGTCGCGTCGTCGTCGCGAACATGGCCGTCTGGCAGGCCCAGATTCTCGCGCGCACTAAGACGCATCCGCTCGGCAGCCTGGGCCGCCTCCCGCTCTCTGATTTCAGCGGTGCCACGGGTGCCGAGTTCGCCACGCGTCAAGTCCACAATGGCCGTCTTCATTTTGTGGCGCGCGAACACAAGCATGGAACCGGCCATGCCGATTTCCACGTCGTCGGGGTGGGCTCCAATGGCAAGGATATCTACCGTCATTCCAGGGTCACGACGTAGTGGGACTTTTCGCACGGCGACAACGAGCCCAGGTTGTTCATCAACCGGGGGCCGTAACGCGCATAGAAGCTGAGAAAGTTAATGCGGCGTTCCTGCAGCGTACCGCAAGGATACAACATGCTGTGTAGAAACGCGGCCTGTTCCTGGATGCGTTCGCTTTTTTGCGCCGATGCGCGCAACAGCTTGCGCTCGGTCTTCTGAATCTGGTAGTCGATTTTCCTGCGTGAAAGCTGCCACGCCTTTCCCAGTGTAGCGTCGATGCGTGAAGCCAGATCCGTAAGCGAGTCCAATTCGCGGGCGGCATTACTGACGTGCTGTTTCCAGTGATCCAGCACGCCTTCGCCCAGCCTGGAACGCGCCATTTTTTCCTGCAACTCTTCCAGCGTGCAGAACGCGTCGGGCGCCTGCAAATCGTTTCGCTCCAGGTAGCGGGCCGCGCGCGAGTCAAGCAATGTGACGGCCAGTCGCGGCTGGATCACCGGAGCCCAACCGAAGATTTTCGCCAGCGCGTGCACTTGCGCAAAGTAAGCGATCTCCGCGGCGCCGCCGATGTAGAGAACCGAAGGCAGAATGGCATCCTGAATAATGGGCCTCAAAAGAGCGGATGGGCTGAACCGCTCAGGAGACTGGGAAATCTCGCCCAGCAGGTCGCGCGTCGACCACTTCTGTTCCTCGGAAACAAAATTTCCATTCGATCGACGGATCGCCCGCCGCCCCCTTTCCGTGACATGGAAAAGCAGCGTGTAGTCCTCTTCCCAGTGGGCTTGTGGCTCAAAACCAGACTCTTTCAGTTGCTTCACTCGCTGCTTTAAAACTTCATTGATCTTTTCCGCCTCTTCCACGGCGGTGCGAAAGTGATTTTGAGCCAGCTTGCGTACAGCCGGGTCGCTGGCATCGATGAAAACCAGACCGGCTGGACCGAAGACCTTCGCCAGCAACCGCGTGAACGCCTCCGCGATCGTAGTGTCGCTGCGATAGGAGTTGCGCAGCCAGTCGATTACAACCGCCGAGTGATCGGTCTGGCTGAGAAACTCTGCACACTGTTGAATCATCGGCGCCGTATCGCCAGTATGTCGTTGCGCCGCCGTCAGCGGCAGCGCAGATTCCGAATTGATCTGCAGGTCCAATTGCCTGCCGCGGGGATCTAGAAATGACGTGCCGCGTATCTCCTCAAAGTCGTGATCTTCAGAGGCGACCCAGAAAAGTGGAACTGCCGAGAAACCTTCCGCGTTCAGTTTATTTGCGATCAGGATGGCGGTGATTGCCTTGTAGAAGGTAAGCGCCGGGCCGCCAAACAGCCCCGCTTGCTGGCCGGTGACCACGACAAGCGTCTGCGGCTTGACAATGCGAGCAGCATTGGAGAGAGCCGTCAAATCATTTTCTACCCGCCGGTTGAAGTTCTGAAGGGCGTGAGCAATCTCCCGGCGCGGAAAATCGGCTGTCAGCCTGTGATCGGCAAGCTCTTTAAGGGCGGCGCAGCCACGATGGTAAGAGTTGTAAAACTGCTGCACGCCTTCAAATCGCAGGAACTCCAAAAAGAGCCTCGACTGTTCCGGGAGTCGGGCGTAGTCAATCAGCGAAGCCTTCATCAGACTCCTTCTGGATTTTGCGCTCTTTGTGTCTTTGTGGTGGTGCGCTTCTTAAACCACGAAGATACAAAGTACACAAAGGTTTGCACCCGGCAGTTGAGCTGCATGCGCTTAGATTCTAACCAAACCAAAAATTTTTTCGCAGATTTTAAAGTCGGCCAGTTATGTGTACTGAACGGAAAACAACTTTCCAAAAGGAGGAAAAATGAAAAACACAATCCGTTTCCTTGCTTTAGCTTTGTCAGTGGCCTTGACAACCACTGTTTTGAGCCCTGCCCTGCAGGCTCAGAAATCTTCCGCGCCAGCCGCCAAAGCGACCCGGCACGTGGAGAAGAAGGCGGCGCCCGCCGCTGCCGTCAGCATCAATTCCGGGGGCCCCGATCAACTGGCCAAACTCCCCGGGGTGGGCGACTCGACGGCCCGGCGGATCGTTGAATTTCGGTCCAAGAACGGCCCGTTCAAGCGTGTGGAGGATCTGATGGCTGTCAAAGGCATCGGCGAAAAGAAGTTTCTCAAGCTGAAGAGCCACATCACGCTTTAATGCGCAAAACTGCACCACAGAGGCACGAAGAACACAAAAGCTTTGTGATCTTTGTGTCTTTGTGGTGAGTACCGCCCAACCAGTCTTCAACCGTCATCAATCAGGTTTCAGCAGGCAGAATTCGAAATCTTAACTCTCGCTTATCTTCCCCACGATCGGAAATCTCCACCCACCATCCCGAGACCGGCGGCAACTGAAGCTTGTCAGCCCACTCCACCACCACCACGGCCTCCTGGGAGGCAATCTCGTCCATGCCGATCGACTCCAGGTCGTGCGCCGTTTCAAGACGATAAAGGTCAATGTGGTAAATCGGAAGGCGGCCGGAGTATTGATTCACCAGCGTAAAGGACGGACTGCGCACCGTGACGGATTCTGGAACATCCAGGCCGTCAACCAGCCCGCGAACGAAAGTCGTTTTGCCCGTGCCCAGGTCGCCACTGAGCATCACAAAGCAGGGTCGCCGCAGTGTTTGACCGAACCTGCGCGCCAGTTGCAGTGTTTCGGCCTCGGATGAGGTCTCAAAAACCCCGGAATCCCATGCTGCCTGCGCCATTCTTTAACGCCAGGGGGAGGCAGGTGGCAGGGGCGGGAGGCAGGAGGCAGAGCCTAAACGTCTATGCCAACAGAACCTCTTGCGGAAGCAAGCGGCGGCGAAATGTGGCACTGCTCATTAACGCCGGAACAGCCCGCAGAATCCATAGGCCCTGCATCCTGCTTCCTGCTTCCTTCCTCCTGCCCTCTGCCACCTGCCACCTGCCTCCTGCCTTCCCCCCTACACCGGACCATTGGCCGCCTCATGCAATCGTGCGCGGCAGTTGAGTATTTTTGGCAGGTAACGAATGATATCCCCCGCCGTCAATGAGTGTTCGCCCAGTTCATCGCGCGCGGCATCTCCAGCGGCCCCGTGCAAATAAACGGCCGCGGCTACCGCGTTGTGGACCGAGACAGATTTCTGTGTGGTGGAGCGCGCCACAAAGGACGCGGTAATGCCTGTTAAGACATCGCCGCTTCCGGCCGTCGCCATTCCCGGATTGCCGGTAATATTCACCCAGATTTCCCCATCGGGATCGCAGACCAGGCTGCGGAATCCTTTCAAGACGACATGGCATTCTCTTTCTTTGGCGAACCTGGCGGCGAGCTCGATACGATCGGCGAAGACCCGCTCCGTGCTTTTCTTCAGGAGCCGCGCCATCTCTCCCATGTGCGGCGTCAGAATCAAAGGCGCGCGCGATTTCCACAGACTCTTCTTCTGTGCCAGAGCGTTGAGGGCGTCCGCGTCAGCCACGATCGGAATGGGAGACCGTTCCACCACCTCAAGGATCGCGGCCACTGCACCCGAAGTCGTTCCCAGGCCGGGACCAATAGCCAGCGTGTCGAAATCTTTCAACATAAGTAAAATCTGTTTTCCCGCCGTCGAATCGAGGTTGCCCTTTCCGGCGTCGACCAGCCCCTCGGTCATCAACTCGGGCGGAGCGGCAGCCATCAGGTCATCCTGGAGATGTGCCGGCACGGCTAGTGTGACCGCTCCCGCGCCTGCTCTCAGCGCCGCCGTGCCGGCCAAAATTGCCGCCCCTAGTTTGCCGCGCGAGCCGGCAACGATCAGGATCTTTCCGAAATCTCCTTTGTGCGAATAGGGCGGGCGCGGCCGCCGAAATGGAACTAATAATTCTTCGGTGGAGAGCGACAGGCGCGAACCCGACTTCTCCAACAGTTCCGGAGGAGTCCCGATGGACGCAATAATCAATTCGCCCACTGCGTCCGCATTTCTTCCCAGAATCATGCCCACCTTGGGAGCGGTGAAGGTGGCAGTGATGTCAGCCCGAACGCAGGGAGTTTCTGTGGCGATATCGTCGGAGAATATGCCGGACGGAATGTCCATGGAGATAATAGGAACATCGAGAGAGTTCATTGATTGCACGACGTAAAGCAAGAGACCCTCGAGTGGGCGGATGACTCCGGTTCCCAAAATCGCGTCCACCACACAAACAGAATTCTTAAGCACCGGCTGGAGGTCGTCCCAGTCGGATTCCGAGTGGATCTCCTGAAGGGCACACAAGTCTCGCAGCAGATCCGAATTCACCCGAGCCAGCCCGGACAGGTCCGCCGGAGAAGCTACCAGGCAGACCTGCGGATTTGCGCCCATGGCTTGCAGTTGCCGCGCCAGTTCCAGACCGTCTCCGCCATTGTTCCCTTTTCCGCACACAATGGCGATCAACTTGTTTTTGATCGGACCATAGCGTTCGTCCAGGATCTCCAGAACTCGGCGCGCCGCATTCTCCATCAACTGGATTTGAGAAATCCCGTACTGTTCGGTCGTCAGCCGATCGACCTCATTCATTTGTGTGGCGGTGAGGATTCTCATTTCAGTTCAGACAAAAACCGGTCGATCTCCTCTTCACTGTTGTAAAAATGAGGAGAAACCCGGACCCAGCCTTCCCTGCTGGCGACCACAATTCTTTTTTCCCAGAGAGATCGCCACAACGTGTTCGGATTCCCGCTCCAGCGAAAAGAGACGATCCCCGATTTTTCCGAGTCAAAGTCCCTTGGTGAAAGAACCTCCAGACCTCGCGACCTGAGCTTCTCAACCAGATAGTCAGTAATCTGCAAAACCCGCCGCTCAATCAATTCCCGACTCCAGCGCCGGATGAACTGCAGCGCCGCCCGTAATCCGGCGACCCCGGGTGTGTTGGGAGTTCCCGCTTCGAAGCGAGTGCCGTCCTCGATGTATTCCAGCTTGTAATCGAGAAAGTCTGCACGGTCTTTCACCGATCGCCATCCAACCACCGGCGGCCTGAGCCGATCCCTCAACCCGGAACGGCAATAAAAAATGGCGCAGCCCTCCGGACCCATGAGCCACTTGTGTCCGTCGCCCGAAAGAAAATCTATTTTGGCCGCGCCAACATCCAGCGGGAATACTCCCGCACCCTGGATCGCGTCGACAAAAAAATAAATGTTCCTCGCGCGGCAGAGTTCTCCCAGGGCTTCCAGATTGCAGCGGAATCCGCTCAAAAACTGGACATAGCTTATAGCCAGCAATCGCGTTCTGGAGGTGATCCGAGATTCAATTTCATCAATTGGGATCCGGCCTGCGTTTTCCGGGACGAAATCCACGGCCACACCCCGGTCCTGGAGCTGCAACCAGGGGTAGACATTGGACGGGAACTCCACACGGGGAACAAGGACCCGGTCACCCTCCTCCCAGGGTAGGCCGGAAGCCACCACCGAGACGCCTTCTGAGGTGTTCTTCAGCAGCGAAATCTCATCCGATTGCGCGCCGATGAGCTCGGCCGCCAGACGGCGGGTCTCCGCATACATTTTTTCCCACTCAAACCAACGGTAGGCCCCCTGGTTTTGCACCTCCTCGACCAGCCGGGTTATCGCGTTGGAAACGTCTACAGGCAAAGGAGAAACGGCTGCGTGATTGAAATAAACAAAGTTTTCCGTGACGGGAAAGCAGCGACGAATCTCGTCGATCTGTGGAGCGCCGATCTTTTCTTTTTGACGGGCGGAAAACATCGGGTCTACAATGTTTTTTGAAACACAAACCCTTTCTTTCAGTCCAACAGGAGGAGAGAAGCTCAATCTAACAGATGGTTTTGGACAAGACAAGGAAGCCAGTCAGTGGGGGTATAAAAATGCGCATTCGATTCGTTGCCGTTCCGGCAGTCCTCGCCTCCTTTCTTCTCTTCTCGGCAGCCAGCCTGGCGTCGGACCGCCGCCATGGTGACGTCGATAAGATAGGCAATCGAAACATCAATGGGCGCATCATGGGAATCCTCCCCAATATGATTTCGCTCGAAAAAGAAGTGGCGATCGGATCGCAGCTGGCAATGCAGTTTGAGCAGACCGCCCGCCTGATTGAGGATCCGGTGATAACGGAATATGTGGATCGCGTGGGTCAGAACCTTGTCAAGAAATCCGACGCGAAGGTTCCTTTTCATATCAAAGTGGTCGATACCGATGAAGTCAACGCGTTTGCTCTTCCCGGCGGTTATTTTTATGTGAACAAAGGACTGATCCTGGAATCGGAGAGCGAAGCTGAGCTGGCGGGCGTCATGGCGCATGAGATTTCGCATGTGGCAGCCAGACATGCAACCGAGAGGCTTTCCAAGGGACAGTACCTGCAGATGGTCGCCCTGCCCGCCATGATCCTGTTTGGACCGGCTTACGGAACGCTCGGTTCTGTGGCGCTGCAGAACGGACTGGGTCTTTCCATCGACCTGGCAATCCTTGGAATCACCCGCAAGAGCGAAGAGGAGGCCGACCAACTGGGGGTGCAGTATCTCTGGAATTCGGGATATGACACGGCCGCCTTTACCAGCTTCTTTGAAAAGCTTCTTGCCAAGGAAAAGAAAAAACCCGGTGCCTTCGCCAGCTTCCTGAGAACGCATCCGCCGCTTGACAACCGCATCCAATTCTCACAGGAGGAGGCCAGGCAGCTTCCCGGAAAGCCCGAGTACATGGTCACTTCATCGGACTATGATCGGGTCAAGGCGCGGTTGATTGCTATCGACAACAAGCAGCTTCTGCCGAGCGGAGGCGGCAAATCAAGCACCGGCAAACCGCAGTTAAAGCGCAAGACTCAGACAGGCGAACCGGACGACAAGCCCACTTTGAAGCGTAAGCCCACGCTTAAAAAGGACACGCCACCCGACGAGCCGGACAAGAATCCTCCAAGTTCTCCGCCGCCCCAATAAGGCGGAAGGCAGTAGGCGGAAGGCAGTTAGGCAGTGGGCACACCAGCCGAACCGCGCGCGAGCGGACCCTCCCAGGTAACGGTGTTACTTGTAAACTCTCGGCCTTCCAGGCCAAACTTTCGGCATGCACAGCCAGTAGTGTTACTTTGGAGTGTCCGCTTGCTGACGCGCGCGGTTCGGCTGGCACCGATTCCTGCTTCCTGCCTTCCGCCTACTGCCTCCTGCCTCCTGCCTTCCGCCTTCCGCCTTCTGCCTTCCGCCTTCCGCTTCCTGCCTTCCGCCCTCCAACTGTCCGGTTTCGAAAATCTCCGATGTCAAAAGCGGACATCCGGACACATGTCCGCTATTCTTAAACCAAATAGTTTATCTTTGACAGTACTTTAGCTCCAGCCCTCTGTGGCATAATAGTTGCTTTTCCATGGAACCGGGATAAACATGGTCTGGTTTCGATTTAAGCGACGACCAACATCACGCCGGTCGAGTCTAAATAGCTGGTGAATGAAACATTTGCGTCCCTGCTTCCGTATTGTTAACCAACGCTTCGCTGGAACTTGGTTTTGTTTGCTTTGGAAAAGTCTTTTAGAGGAAAGGAATATGCTACGGAAAATGACTATCTACCTTGTGCTCCTGTCGGCCTTTTCGATTCCAGGAATGCTGGCACAGTCTGAAAAACCTCAGCAAACTCCGACTCCTGCCGTCTCGAGCAAGTCGGAACTGCCGATTGTGACAACGCAATCCTACGTCGAGCGTGCGCGCAAGTCAGGAGCGGTGCTGGAACTGAGCCTCAAAGACGCCATCAAGATGGCCCTTACCAACAACCTGGAAATCGCCATTCAAGACTTTAACGAGAACATCAACGAGAAGCGCTACATCGGCATCAAGGGCTTCTATGATCCAAAGCTCTCGCTCGAGGGTGGATGGGTGAAGAGCACCAATCCCACCGGTTCGGTGCTGACTGCCGGATTAGGACAAAGTACATTCTCGCGAAAGAACTTCTTCTGGGACACGTCGATCTTACAGAATTTGCCGTGGGGAGCTGCTTACAGTGTCGTTTGGAACTCCAGCAGGACCAGGACCAACAGCCAGTTCTCCACCATCAATCCCCAGTACAACTCGAATTTTACGTTGAACTTCACCCAGCCTCTGTTGCGCGGGTTTGAAAGAACCCAGACTCGCCGCCTGCTTGAACTCACCAACCTGGACACTCAGTTGAACCAAAGCCAGTTCGAACAGAAAGTGGCCGACGTAGTGAAGCAGGTGCACGATGTTTACTGGGAACTGGTGTACGCGATCCGGAACCACGACATACAGCGACAATCCATGGAACTGGCGCGGATCCAGTATGAGAACAACCGGAAACGCGTTGAAATCGGAACGCTGGCTCCTATTGAAATCACCATCGCACGCGCCGAAGTGGCCACGCGCGAGCAGACGATGATTGCGTCCGAGGAAGGCATCAGCAACTCGCAGAACAGCCTGAAGAGACTGCTGGCAGAAGATCCAAAATCCAGCGTGTGGAACGTGACTCTGCTCCCCACAGACGAGCCCACCTTCATCAATTACAAGGTAAATCTGGACGAATCGATCCAAAAGGCTATCCAGAACAGGCCCGAAATCGATCAGATGAAGTTGCAGATAAAGCGCAATGATGTCGACGAGAAGTTTTATCGCCAGGAAGGCAAGTGGAAAGTCGATCTGATCGCCAGCTACGGCACTACCGGACTTTCCGGCGCGGCATTCCGAGATCGTCGAATAGACACCAACGGAGATGGCGTCCCGGACACCGTTGTCGGCCGCGAGCCGGACCCGAATTCACCTTTCTTTGGAGCTCTCGGCCCGCTCTATGGTCAGATCTTCGGCAATGATTATCGAACCTACACGACCAGCGTGCGCGTCGAGATTCCTCTACGCAACCGGGAGAACGAGATGCAGTTGGCCCAGCTTTACCTGCAGGAAAAGCAGCTCGTCTCGAGCGTAAAGAACGTCGAGCAGTTGATCATGGTCGACGTGCGCAATGCCGCCGAATCGATTGAAACAAACCGCAAGCGTGTTGAGACCGCAACACTGGCGCGCGAACTGTCCGAAGAACAGCTCGAGGGAGAGACCAAGCGTTTTCAAGCCGGACTGAGCACGAACTTTGTGGTGCTCCAATACCAGCGCGATCTTGCCGAGGGCCAATTACGCGAATTGCGAGCGCTGATTGACTATCGAAAGGCGATTACCGCGCTTGAGAAGGCGACCTATACGATTCTCTCAAGCAATGATGTGATCGCCGCCAAGCAGGCAAACGCAAACAAGGTAGAAGGACCGGCGGAAAAGAAACCCAGCGGCACATCCGCGCCGCCGGATAAGAAGAACAACAGGTAACTCCGGAAAGCGGAAGGCGGAAAGCAGAAGGCAGAAAGCAGGAGGCAGGAGGCAGAAAGCAGGAAGCAGGAGGCAGGAGGCAGGAGGCAGGAGGCAAGATGCAGAAAGCGGGAGCAGAGGCGGTACGTGGGTTACCGGGAACGGTGCGGTTGCTGACGGGAATGTTGCCCAAACCGGAGACAGAGTGGAGACGGCTACATTATGTTTACCGCAGAGCCGCAAGAACGCAAAGTTTCGCTGAGGGCGTGATGAAACTCTGCGGAAACGCGGCGTTCTTTGCGGCTCTGCGGTAAATGTAAAGTGTCCGTCTCGGCCGGCTTTCATTTGGACAACACGCTCTGACCCGTGCGGCTCGGCTGGTGATGGACTGCCTCCTGCCTCCTGCTTCCTGCTTCCTGCCCCCTGCCCCCTGCCCCCTGCCTCCTGCCCCCTGCCTCCCGCTTTCCGCTTTCCGCTTTCAGCCTTCCGCTTTCCGTAATTCGTGGCATAATGCGCAGCCACAATATGTTCACCCCTGTCGCTATCTTCCTGCTGGGCCTGATCATTGGAAGCTTCCTGAACGTGGTGATCTCGCGGGTACCGGTTGAGCAGTCCGTTGTCACACCTCGAAGCCGCTGCCCCCAGTGCTCCACTCCGATCGCCTTTTATGACAATATTCCATTGCTCAGCTACGCGTTATTGGTCGGAAGATGCCGGCACTGCAAGGCACCCATTTCCGCCGTCTACCCGATTGTGGAGCTTTTGACGGGTGCCTGTTTTCTCGCCGCCTTCCTGAAATTCGGCATGACCGCCTCCTTTGTTCTCAACTCCGCTTTCTTCGCGGCGCTGGTGGCCTTGGTATTCATCGATCTGGAGCACCGACTCCTGCCCGACGTCATCACGCTTCCGATGATTCTGGGAGGCTTGCTTTTTTCCTACTTTCAGGATCCCGCCATTATGAAGTCAACGCTGTTGGAGCGATTATTCTCCCTGCAGATGCCCTGGCAGCGGATCGCTGTCCACGCCACGCAGAGTCTCCTCGGAATTCTTCTCGGGGGCGGATCGCTCTGGCTGGTCGCGTTTTTGTACCTGAAGTACCGCAACATTGAAGGCATGGGCATGGGTGACGTAAAGCTGATGGCGGCAGTGGGCGCCTTCGTCGGCTGGAGCTATGCGATGCTGACAATCTTCCTCGGCTCCCTTTTTGGAGCCGTCATCAGCACCGCTTACATTGCCTGGACTGGAAAGGGTGCCCGCTACGAGCTCCCCTTCGGCACCTTCCTGGGACTGGCCGCCATTGCCAGCACTCTTTGGGGAAACGACATAATCCTCTGGTATTTGAAGCTCACGCGTTAAGGGATTACGCTCCACTCCAGGACCGTGGACACGCGATACATGGCGTCTGGGAAGGGCGCGATAAATCGCGCCCGCGCCGCTTTGCGGCGCTTTGGACGCGACATGTCGCGTCCAACTCAGACGCGGCATGCCGCGTCTCTACGGCGGAAAATACTCAACGTCCACAGCTTGCAAAGTTTTTTCATCCCACACGAAAAAAGTTTCGCAGATTTTGACTCATGCCGGTTATGTCCGGCATGACACAACATGGATTCACCCTAGTCGAATCATTGATCGTTCTTACGATCCTGGGACTGATGTTCATCTCGACGGTTCCCGGGTTGGTCTCCGTTCACCATCAGTGGAAGCTCTATGGCGCGGCCAATGAATTGGCGGCCGAACTGGAGCGCGTTCGCGTGCGTGCCGTGCTGGCCAACATGGAAATCCGGGTAAAGACCGGCGCCAACCAGTATTCCATTGAGCAGTCGGACCTGGAGAGCCGGCTTATTCCACTGGGTTCCGGTCTTTCCTTCGCGGGGTCGCCCAAAACCGTGCTCTTCACGCCCCACGGCACCGCTACGCCGGGAGTAACCCTCACGCTTTCTTACAGATCAGGAAGGGTTTGCGTGATCGTCTCCCCGGCAGGCAGGGTTCGGCTTGCCGAACCGCGGCCGTGAAACTAAAAAGAGTGGGAGAGGTGGGAGGGGTGGGAGAGTGGGAGAGTGGGAGAGTGGGAGAGTTCGAACGCGGGAGCCAAAGTCAGTACCGCGGGCGTTAGCCCGCGCCGGGAGAATCGATCCCCAATCCGCCCCAGCGGCGTCAGATTTGCACAGGTTTTCTGATTTTGAGACTGCGGGCTGACGTCCGTAGTACTGACGCAGGCAGCGCATGCCGGGGATGCAAACAAGTCTGAATAAGGGAGAGGTCAATGAATCAAAAACAGACAAAGCGCCAAGGTCAATTTCAAGGCCTCACTCTTCTCGAAGTCCTTATGGCAGTGCTGCTTTCCATGAGTGCCATGCTGGTGGGGGCCCCTGTGCTCAGTCTTTCACTAAAGCTCGTCCATCAGGATCGAAACTCCTTTGACCGCCAGATCGCCCTTGAACAGGTCTGGCAGCAAATCTCCGAGCGCCCCGGCGCATTCCCTGCCATGTTGGAGAAGGACTGCCGCGTGGGGGAAGACAGAACCGTAACCGTAATCATCCAGAAGATGCAGGCGGACGGGCCCCTGCTTCGATGGAAGCTCTTCACTGCTGACGGAGCCTATTCCGAAGAAAGGTGGCTTTCAAGATGACCCGAATGACAACTGAGCATGGCGGCACGCTGCTGGAAACAATGATCGCCGCGTTTCTTTGTTGTCTACTGGTCCTGGCCTGGGGGGAGCTGTTGCAATCCATACAGTCGGCATGTATTGCCGCTGTGGAAGCCAGTCGCATCCAGACGGGAGTTCGGGTGGCGCATCGCGCGCTCTGGCTTTCCATCTGCCAGGCAGGACAGAACCAGCCGCGCTCGTCTGTTGAACTCAGCGAGTCGGGCGTTTTATCCATTGCCAGTGACCTGAATGGACCGGCGGGAGATCCCGACAACAGCCTGGAGCAGGAATTCGAGAGGCAGAGCTTTCGCCTCGATCCCGACTTCGCACCGCAGATGTCGGGAGCAGCCTTTGACCAGGCTGCCAACCTGCAATGGAAATCCGGAGCTGGAAATTTTCAGCCTTTCGTCACTCACTTGACCGGCATACAACACCGGCTGATACGCGGCCGGTCCGGAACACGTTCCATATCCACCACGCTGCGCATGCGTGGAAGGTTTACGGGACTAAGGCGCGGCGCCGTGCCGGGTCGTTCTTTTGTCTTCGACTTCCCATTGGAGAAAAATCGTGAGCAGTGGTTTCGATACGACGTTGAACAGAACTGATGACCAATCCGGATTCGCCTTGCTGATGGTTCTGCTGTTCGTGATGATTTCCATACTCGCCTTTGCCTCGGTGCTGTCCATCTCCCAAAACACGGCCAGCCTGACAACGGAATCCGTATCCACTGCCAGACTGCGATCGTCGGTGATTTCGGGCATCGACTATGCCGAATCAAAGCTCCGTCCCGCCGATTTTGATGATGTTCTCAAGGGGATGAATCATCTACCCGACGCGGATCTGGAGACGGCCGGAAGCATTCATTTTCGCAATCCGATTTCAAGGGCGCGGATGATGGAATCCGAGTGGAACAGATTGGGCTACTCGGGGGCTGACGACGGTCTCTTTTACGCCAACGACGCCATTGCAAACCAGGATGGACTGGAGCTGAACGGATGCAGGCTGTTTTTCAAAGTTGTCAACAATTCTGATGATCCCGGTGGTCCCTTCCAGGACAAGGACGACTGCGTGCTGGTTCGCGTGGCCGGAGTCACTCCACTGCCGGCCGGCTTTCTCTCGTTTCGAAAGATCCGAAACATTTCCGAAATCGTTGAGGTTCAACTGAGGCGGAACAGCACATTTCTTGGACCCGCCGCGATTTATGCTCCAACAGGTTCTCTGGTAATTGATCTTTCCGCCGGCGGGGTTGTCGACGGCTTATCGGAAGTGAGCACGGGAGCCGCCATAGCGACAGGGGCCGACGCGGCGGACGTACGCCTGAATTCGCCCGAGCAGTTGCGTGGCAATCCGGTGCAAATGGACCTCTCAGACCGCATCCAAAGCGACTCACGAATGCGTTGGCTGGCCGATCCCGCTTTTGTGGAGCACTGGAGATTGCGTATCTCCGATTACGCCGCGGCTCAATCGGTCGCCGACGGATCGCTGCAGACTTACTGGTTTCCGACGGGAGTGGAGCTTTCGGGAAACTCGGTGATTCGCGGGGTTGTTTTCTCGCCGGCAGGCGTGACTCTGAGCGGCTCTGCGACGCTGGAGGGTCTTCTGGTCCTGCTGGATTCTGCCACCGTTGGAATGCAGCACAATTCGCGAATTCGAGGAGGGATCGTGGTGGTGGGCAATGGGCAAGTTCGGTTGACGCTTACCGGCCAGACCCGGGTCGAATATTCCCCCGGCTTGATTATGCAGGCAATAAAACTGCTGCCGCTTTCACGCACCCGCTTTCGGTATATTTTGCCCGGCATGCAATAAGCGCGAAGGCCGGAAAAACTTGAACCGCCAAGCACGCAAAGAGCGCCAAGCCTCCGCTTTCCGCCTTCCGCCCCCTGCTTTCTGCCTCCTGCCTTCCACTTCCTGCCTCCTGCCTCCTGCCTTCTGCCTCCTGCCTTCCGCTTTCCGCCTTCCGTATTGTGGTTTCCGTCACGTCGGCAAAGTGCTACACTGGAGGACATGAAACTCAGACTTATTATCTTCAGCTTGGTTTTGGTTAACTTCTTGAGCCTTAACGCTCAATCGGTCGCGGAACTGGCCAAAAAGGATCGCGAAAAGCGCGAAAAGGAAGGCAAGGTTATTCGTGTCATCAGAAACGAGGACTTGAAGAACATCCAGGGCGCGAAAGTTACCCACAGTTCGACAGCAGCGCCCAGAACGGAAGCCGTAGTTGCCGGACCGGGAGCACCCGCTCCTTCCGACACAGTGGCACCACCGGAAGCCGGATCCCTGGATGAAAACTACTGGCGCGCGGCTTTTCGGGATGCGCGCTTGAAGCTGCAACTGGCGCAGAACCGCGGCCTGGTGCTGGAGCTGAAGATTAATGATCTTCGCAATCGTTTTTTTACCGAGAGCGACGGAAGCACACGAAACTTAATCGAGCAGGAAATGAATAAAGGCCGGGAAGATCTGGAAGCCAACAAGCTGGAGATCAAGAAGGCCGAGGAAGAACTGGCAAAACTCGAAGAAGCAGCGAAAAAAGTGAACGTTCCGGCAGGCTGGATGCGTGGTGAAACCGTTCCGCCGGTAGCCACCACTCCTGCGCAGCCGGCTGCCGCTCCTGCCCCGAAGCCGCCACAGTAAGAATTCTTTCACCACAAAGACACAAAGAGCACAAAGCAGGACGAGGGGGCAGGCAGAGTCGGGTCAGCTCAAAGCATCTTGCCACAGCACTTTGAGACCTGACCGGACTCTGCCTGCCCCCTCGTCTGACTTTGTGTCCTTTGTATCTTTGTGGTGAACGTCAATCCATCAACTTCAGTTTCCACCACAACACTTTTTCCAGATAGTCAAGATCAAAGGGCTTGACGATGTAGTCGAATGCGCCCATGTTCAAGGCGCTTCGCCCCACAGCCTCGTCCGTTACCGCCGTCACCATGATGACGCCGATGTCTTTGTTGTATTGCTTTACTTCCTTGAGGACTTCCAACCCGCTTTTCCCCGGCATATATATGTCGAGAAGCACGACTTTGGGAGACTCCGTTTTGACTTTTTCCAGCGCTTCGGTGCCATTGGAAGCCGTTACCACTTCAAAACTCTTCTTCTCTAGAAATTTCCTGAGAAGATTCACAATTACCGGCTCATCGTCCACCACCAGAATCTTGGTCATTCTTTCACCAGCCCCCTGCTTAAAACCAATGCCAACACCGCAACCGAAAAGCCCCTGCTATTCAGCAGGTCGACATCTTACTAGCAGCCTTCCGTTTGTGCAACGTTTGACCGTAGAGACGCGATAAATCGCGCCTCTGCACAGTTCGGAGAGACGGCCCGATGGCCGTCTCGTGCGAAGTCGACGGCGGCGCAATCCAGCGACATTCCCTGAGACGTCCCTCAGGACGTCTCTCCGAAAGAGTAATTAACATTTTCTCGCGATATGCAGTGCGGCGATGCCGCCGCTAAAATTCGAGTAGCGCACGTCCTCCAAACCGAGAGATTCCAGCGTGCGGCACAGGGCGAGCTGGTCGGGGAACTCGCGTACCGATTCGGGGAGGTAACGATAGGCATCGCCGGAGCGTGAAACGGCGGCGCCGATCCGCGGCAAAACACGATAAAAATAAAACTGAAATGCCTGGCGAAAGACCGGAAGCGCCGGTTGGGAAAACTCCAGGATGGCCAGCGTTCCTCCGGGGCGAAGAACCCGCACAAATTCCTGAATGCCGCACCGTAAATTCTCCAGGTTGCGAATACCAAAGGCGACGGTCACGGCCTGAAACACGGAATCACAAAATGGCAGTTGCAGGGCGTCGGCTTCGGCCATGAAAACCCGCCGGCTCAATTCCCTCTGGTGTATTTTACGGTTGGCAATCACCAGCATTGGATGGCAGAAGTCAACGCCGATTACCCGCCATGAATGCGACAAGGCAATCGCCAGATCGCCGGTCCCGCTGCAGACGTCCAGGACCAGCGCCCCTTTGCCGACATGGGTCAGTTGCCGCACCAAACGACGGCGCCATATCGCGTCGGTATTCAAAGAAAGCAGGTGATTGAGCAGGTCGTATCGCGGCGCGATCGAGGCAAACATGTCTCGAATGCGACCGGCGCTCTTGTCTACCGGTGTCACGAAAGGAATGCCTCAAGCCGCCGGCGCACTACCTCCAGGGGAATACCTCGCCGGATTTCTACCTGGCCCACGCGCTTGGGAAGAACAAAAGTAAATCTGCCGTCACGAAGTTTCTTATCGTGTTGCATCAAATCCACCAGCGATGCGGCGGTCGACTGAACGGGAGGAAGAGCGCCATTAAGATGCACCAATTGTTGGATGGAGCGCCTTGTGGCCTGGTCACAAATGTCTTCGGCAGCGGCCAGATCAGCGGCAAACAGCATTCCCCAGCCAACCGACTGTCCATGCGTAAGCCGGCGGAATCCTCCGGCGGCCTCGATGGCATGTCCAAGCGTGTGGCCAAAGTTGAGAATCATTCGCTGATCGCCCTCCCTTTCATCACGGGAAACAATGTCCGCTTTGCATCGAACACAGGCCTCCACTATCGAGGCGATGTCGCCAGGCTTTCCGGCGGAATCAACCAGCAGGCGGTAAAGCCCGTTCTCCTGAATCAGCGCATACTTGATCACCTCGTACATCCCGGACCGGTATTCGCGCTCAGGGAGAGTTTTCAAGAAATCAGTATCGATCAAAACTGCGACCGGCTGATGAAAGGCGCCAATCAAATTCTTTCCCAGCGGATGGTTGATGCCCGTCTTGCCTCCGATGGCCGCGTCCACCTGAGCCAGAAGCGTGGTGGGAATTTGAATCAGGCGCACGCCGCGCAGAATCGAGGCGGCGCCAAAGCCCGCCAGATCGCCAACCACGCCTCCTCCGAGCGCCACAACCACATGCGACCTTTCAATCTTGTTCTCGAGGAGAAACGACCAGAGCGCACGCAGTGTTTCGACGCTCTTGGAATCTTCTCCCGCCGGAACGGTAAAGCAGGGATACATCGGGTCGCCGGCGGGAAACAGAGACCGGTAGAGGGCGGCGATATTCTCATCGGTAATTACGTAATAGCGGGGGGAAGGCGCCAGCTTTATCAGCAGCTCACGCACGTTGGAGGAGAGTCCCGGTTTGATCAATACCGGATAGGACCTCTCTCCCAGGGAGACTTTGATTTCAGTCATCGGTCATCAGGATGACGGCGGTGCCTATTTTGCCAGCATCCCTTCAGTCGGGCTGGAAGCGGTGGCGTACGATTTTTTGGGGATGCGTCCGGCCAGGTAAGCCAGGCGGCCCGCTTTCACAGCCAGGCCCATTGCCTCTGCCATGCGAACAGGATCCTGAGCTCCAGCGATTCCGGTATTCATTAAAACGGCGTCACATCCCAGCTCCATAGCTACCGCCGCATCGGAGGCGGTGCCGACTCCGGCATCGACGATCACCGGCACTCGCGCCATTTCCTTTATGATTCGAATGTTGTTTGGATTCTGAATCCCCAGTCCGGACCCGATGGGAGCACCCAGCGGCATGACCGCCGCCGCGCCCAGATCTTCCAGCTTACGCGCCGTTACGGGATCGTCGTTGGTGTAAGGAAGAACCACGAACCCTTCCTTCACCAAAACCCGCGTGGCTTCCAGCAGCGCTTCGTTGTCGGGATAAAGCGTTTTCTCGTCGCCGATCACTTCCAACTTTATCCAATCCGATAATCCAGCCTCGCGCGCCAGGCGCGCATAGCGAATGGCGTCTTCGGCGTTGTAGCAGCCGGCGGTATTGGGAAGCAGAATAAACTTCTTGGGGTCGATGGCATCCAGCAGCGATTCACGCGAGCGGTCCGAAATGTTAATGCGGCGCACGGCGACCGTTACCACCTCTGCGCCGCTGGCTTCGAACGCGCCCTTCATCTGCTGGATGCTGGCGTATTTTCCTGTTCCCACAAACAGCCTGGAATGGATTTTCCGGCCGGCAATTTCCAGAAAGTCGTTTTCAATCACTCTAACCGCCTCCCACAAAGTGAACGATTTCCACCTTGTCTCCCGATTTCAAAAGGACCTCTTCCCATTCCTTGCGCGACACGATGCCGCGATTCAACTCCACCGCTACGCGCTCTTTTTTGAGATCCAGGATTCCCACGAGCTCGGCAATGCTGACGGAATCCGGCACGGATGTAGTTTCGCCGTTGATCGTCACCTGCATGACATTCGCTGAATTCATCTTAGAAGGATCTATGATAGCATTCCGGGTTCGGAGCAACAACGTCGTTTGAACACCCCATGATGCTGGCCTCGTTCCTTTTTTATTTTTTTGCCGCGACGGCGCTGCTCTCCGGATTGAACGTCGTGCTGCAGAAGAAGACTGTTAACAGCGCGCTCTCATTGATCGTCTGCCTGTGCGCGCTCTCGATGCTTTACATACAGCTCGACGCCACTTTTATCGCTGTCATCCAGATCATTATTTATGCGGGCGCCATCATGGTCCTGTTTCTGTTCGTGATCATGCTGCTCAGCACTCAATCCGAGTCACTGCCACGCGCGTTAAACGTCAATTACGTGGCGATTCCATTGGGGATCCTGCTGGCGATCGTGATCGGGCAGGCCGCGCTCAGCTATAAGACTGCGACCGCCGAAATGGCCGCTCCTTCCGATATTTCCGCAGTCGGGACCGAGCTGTTTTCGAACTATCTGCTCCCCTTTGAGGCTACTTCCATCCTGATTCTGGTGGCCGTTCTGGGAGCGGTGATACTCGCCAAAAAAAATCCATGATTCCGCTGCAGCATTATTTGATTGTAGCCGCGGCGCTGTTCGCCATCGGGACCATCGGCGTTCTGGTGAAGCGAAATATGATTACCATGTTCATGTGCATCGAGTTGATGCTGAACGCGGTGAATCTCACCTTCATTGCCTTTGCCCGGTACTGGGGAAAAATCGATGGACAGATCTTCGTATTCTTCGTGATGACAGTAGCTGCCGCCGAAGCGACTGTGGGTCTGGCGATCATCGTGGCAATCTATCGCAATCGCGAGACACTGAACGTCGACGACGCCAACTCGATGAAGTGGTAACAATGTTGAGACTGCTGTTTCTTATTCCGATTTTCCCGCTGGTCGGCGCGGCCGTTAACGGTCTGCTGGGAAAACGACTGCCCGGCCGAATAATCTCCCTGGTTTCGTGCGGGCTGGTGGCGCTGAGCTTTCTGATTGCGGTGGGAAGTTTTTGGAGTCTGCTTGGAATGACTCCGGCCGAGCGGTCGTTCGTCCAAACTCTGTATACATGGATTTCAGCCGGTACATTTCAATCTCGTTTCTCCCTGCTTTTGGATCCATTGTCGGCGACCATGATTCTGATCGTTACCGGCGTGGGATTTCTGATCCATGTTTACGCCACCGGATACATGGCCGGGGACGGCGGTTATTACCGGTTCTTTGCCTACCTGAATCTTTTTATTTCTATGATGTCGGTGCTGGTGCTGGCCGACAACTACCTGCTGATGTTTGTGGGGTGGGAAGGGGTGGGCTTATGCAGTTACCTGCTCATCGGGTATTACTTTGAGCGCAAGAGCGCCGGCGACGCGGCCAAGAAGGCGTTTGTGGTCAACCGGGT
>DASXQR010000046.1:0-28748 GCA_036507075.1 Acidobacteriota bacterium
AACTAAGGGCGGACAAGTTGGAGCTTGTCGCACGCAGCTAATGACGCTTGGAATCATTGCCGGGTCGATTGCTCTGGAAGTTCATGTCCCTTGACCAGGTGACTGAAGCATTCTTAGATGAAAACATTCAACGTGAATGTCAAAGGCGTCCTGTTCACTGTGCAGAAACCGCTGCCGCTGATGAGGTCCGGGTCGGCCATCGTGTTGAATGCCTCGATCAACGGCCATAAGGCGGTGCTCAACTCCTCCGTCTACGCCGCGTCCAAGGCTGCGGTCCTCAACTTGACCAAAAACCTCTCGACGGGCTGACTAAGGCCTGTCACCCAGGCGGACGCGTAATGACTGACGGATTTGAAATTTGACTTGAACGCCTTCTGTTTTCCCGGCGCAGACCAGGGAAGATGTCCGCTGAACTCCGCCCGCTGCGATTATCCGCGGGACTTCGCGCTTGCGAATTAGAGAAACCGACAGCGATAAGCGAAATCTTGGCCACTGCAAACATCAGCATCTGGAAAAAAAATCTACATCCTGAGGTAAATTTGCGGGGTGACAGGCACTGGTCCTTCTCAGAAAGACCACGCCCAGTTGTTCATCGGCGACAAAGGGATGCTGTTCAGTGACGGGCCCGGCGCCCACGGTTGCTGCCTGAAGAGCAGTTCAAAGACTACCCGACGCCGCCTGAAACGCTCCCGCGTTCGCCCGGCCACTATAACGAGTGGATCCTGGCGTGCAAATGCCTCGGCTCGGCGCCCGTCTCGAACTTTCCGGCTGGACCACCGAGTCGAACCACCCCGGCAGCGTGGCCTACGGACTGGAAAGAAGATTGAGTGGGATTATGCAAAGCTGCGCGCCAGTAACGCCCCGGAAGTGGACAAGTTCATCCGTCGCTGAGAGACTCAAACACGTAAATAGTGGGCACAGTTGAAGATTTACTTTCGAGGGTTCTGTTTGAGTCTTAGGCGCCGACACGAGTTTCCGGAGTTGCCTTCAGTTACTCATGCCTTCCACGCATGGATCATATGATCTAAATCTCTTGAAAAATTCTATTGTTTTTCTGAAGTTAAGATCATATGATCAAAAGAGGCAGAATCCACGAATGCTGTTTTTTCTATTGCTAGGAATTCCTATTGGAACGCAACTTACGAGAGCAACTGGCCAGTTTGGCTCGAAGTAGAAAAACTCGGCGGGTAGCGTATGAATTCCCATGTGAATGGAAACCTAGTGAGGTGGTCAACCCCTGCGACGGCCTCGTATTTACCGACGTCGGCGCCTGGGAGTTCATAGCAGAACTACTCGAAGCAGACCATCCGATTGAAATCGTGAAGCTTGCAAAACCTCAGGGTCGAACGGCGTTCGTGATGAAGGTGGAAATGGGAAACGAGTATCCGAGGCTGTACATAAAGCTTCAGGCAGGCAGTGGCCAGGTCCTTGGGCGCAGTTTCCATTACAGCGAGCACGGCCGAGGAGTAAGAAAAGATGAAAACGAACAATAGTTTAGGCGAAATTTCTCCGAGTATTTTGAGTTGTCCTAATTGCGATAGCAACTTGATCGAAACTCAAACGGTTGAGCACCAATTCAAATACGGAGTCGGAAGCGACGCAGCAGAACTCGTAGCAGACCTCCCGGTCAGAATTTGCAAACGTTGCAATTTAAAATTCTTAGATGAGGCTGCTGAGGTACTGAAGCACGAAGCGATATGCCGGCATCTAGGCGTTTTAACGCCGGCTGAAATTATGGAGGTCAGACAGGAGTATCAACTAAGCCGAGCAGAATTTTGCGAAATTACAAAAATCGGGGAGGCAACGCTGGGACGTTGGGAGAGAGGAGCGCTCATTCAGAATGCTGCAAACGATCAATTCCTTTGCCTGCTGAAATTCCCCGAGAATCTCGAACGTCTAAAACAGCGGAGCAAAGGTTGTTTTCAGAAAGATACAAGTAAACGATTTAAGTTTCTTCAGCCTGATGTTGATCTTTGGACGAAGGCTCGCTGTTTCAGATTGCGACGGCTAGGAGCTTGAATGTACGTACTTACGTTTTATTCGTTTAAAGGCGGCGTGGGGCGAAGTATGGCTCTGATGAATGTTGCAGCCAGTCTCGCTGAGACAGGCCGCAGAGTTTTGGTTGCGGATTTTGATTTGGAAGCTCCAGGCCTCGATACTTTCGGAATACCTAAGCCATCGGGCCCTACAGCTGGCTTAATTGAATATGTAACGACATATTTGAAAACGTCTACATCCCCGCATTTGCTGGATTATGTATACGAATCCGTAGGTATAGGAAAGGACGGCGGCCGCTTGTGGGTTATGCCTGCCGGTCGACGGGATATGTCATATGCTCAGCAACTTAATTCTATTGATTGGCAGGAACTCTACGCGCGCCAGGATGGATTTCTTATGTTTGAGGATCTTAGGCTTCAGTGGAGAGAACTCCTTAAACCGGATTATGTCCTAATCGACTCTAGAACTGGCCACACTGACGTAGGAGGAATTTGCACTCGGCAGCTTCCGGATACTGTAGTCGTTTTCTTCTTTCCCAATGATCAGAATTTGATTGGTCTTCAGCAGATAGTTAGCGAAATACGTGCGGAACGCAAACCGCCACAGAATAAGGAAATCCAGCTTATGTTCGTAGCGTCGAACGTCCCAAACCTTGATGACGAAGAGGAGATTCTAGCCGACCGCCTGAGGATCTTTCGTGAGCGCCTGAAATACCGGGAGTTGGCCGCCACTATCCAAAGGTACGACAGCCTGACTCTGTTAAACCAAAGCATTTTTACCAAAGAGCGACCCCGAACTAGTCTTGCTAGACAATATCATCAGCTTGCCAAGACTATTATCGAACAGAATCCGGAAGATGCGGAGGGAGCAGTCACATTTATTGAACACCTCAGTGCAGGGCGTTTAAGAGGGCGGCCATGGCGCCAGCAAGATCTGTCGAAACGTCTTGATTCAATTCAGCGGCTTCATTCAACCGACAAGCAGGTGTTAGTTGCACTTGCTAAGTATCGAAAGCTGCAGGGCCTCCACAAAGATGCAATTGATCTCTTCGATAGAGTTGAGCAGCTGGGGCTAAAGACAGCCGAGGTATTTGTTGAACGTGCAGAAAGTAAATTGGTTTTAGAAGCAGCGGATGGTGCCAAGAACGACCTCTTTGAAGCTTTACAGACGACCGGTGGCTCGTCAACTCACATTTTAAGGGCGATTCGTTTGATTGGCCAGATCGACGACCAGCTTTTGCCGAAAGCTGTAATTCTAAACGGTGTCTCAGGGCTCGATGCAGGCCAAAGGTATGTCCTGGTGAAGGATTTGCAGCGCTCATATGCTGGTCATGAGGCAGTGCTAAAGCTCTTTGGAATAGAATCTGGCATTGGACCTATTAGCAGCAATATAAAAGCGGATATAGTCCTTAGCCTTATCGGCTTGGGACGTTACAGAGAGGCCATGCAGACGATTAGCCTCATAAGAGATCCGGAGAGCTTTGATGTCGTCGAAGCATTTAACTACGCCATGGCGGAATGGGGAGATACAGGTGTGCCTCCGGCCGATTTGTTCCGTCGGGCAGCAGCCTTCAGTAAGCAGTTTGACACTGGCAATTTCAAACAATGCATGGCGGTGAGTTTTTGGGCAATCGGGAACGTTGCCGAGGCCAGACAGTCTTTAGACAAATCACGGGAGATCAAAAAACGAGTTTCTGGTACGGAATTCAGTTGTTGGCGGTATCTGCAGGTCGAAGATGACGAGTTTTTTACAGACCTTGGAGAAATCGAACAATTACTAGAAGGCAGCACTCTGTTGCCGTACTTTATGAGGCGTCAAACGGCGACAAATTGACACACTGACGACGTGACGTCCGGTAAGGTTTCATGATCCGGGCCAATAATTCGAATCATAGAGGTATCGCAAGAGGCGATACTTTCTTTTATGCGTCTCACCATCAAATGATGTAATTTACTGAAAACTGGACTTTCTCACCGAGGAATTCAATCCTGGTAATAATGAAGAAGCCGTTGCTGAAATGAAGCCGGTTTTGAAAACGCCACGATGAAAGTCCCCCGTGCACTCGTTCCAGAGGTCCGACAATTAATTGCAAAGAGAAGGAAGGCTCGTGCAAAGAAGACGCGTAGCAAAACATTGCAGCCGTCCAGGCGCGCGACGGTAACCCACCCTTGCAACAGTTTGCTTGCCCCGCTTGCGGCCGAACGTAAAACGTTATGCAGAAGCAGACGACCCGCTGCGGTCGCCCAATGAAGGCTGACCCGTGGCTCTGAAGAAATCCCAGCTCTACAGCTCGATCTGGCAAAGCTGCGACGAACTGCGCGGCGGCATGGACGCATCGCAGTACAAGGACTACGTCCTCACACTACTGTTTATGAAGTACGTGTCGGACAAGCACGCCGGCAAGTCTGACGCGCTCATCGAAGTGCCCAAGGGAGGCGGCTTCGCCGACATGGTGAAGCTGAAGGGCGACAAGGAGATCGGCGACAAGATCAACAAGATTATCGGCCGGCTCGCCGAGGCCAACGACCTCAGCGGCGTGATCGATCAAGCCGACTTCAACGACGAGAGCAAGCTCGGCGCGGGCAAGGAGATGCAGGATAGGCTCTCGAAGCTGGTCGCGATCTTCGATGGCCTCGATTTCCGCGCCAACCGCGCTGAAGGCGATGACCTCCTGGGCGACGCCTACGAGTACCTGATGCGCCACTTCGCCACGGAGAGTGGCAAGAGCAAGGGGCAGTTCTACACCCCGGCTGAGGTGTCCCGCATCATGGCTCAAGTGGTTGGCATCGGCGCCGACACCCGGCAGGACCAGACCATCTACGACCCCACCTGCGGCTCAGGATCGCTGCTGCTCAAGGCGGCAGACCAGGCGCCGCACGGCATCACCATCTACGGTCAGGAAAACGACGTTGCCACATGGGCGCTAGCGCGAATGAACATGTTCCTGCATGCCCATCCGACCCACGATCTTTGGCGCGGCAACACGCTCGCCGCACCGCATTTCAAGAATGAAGACGACAGTCTCAAGACCTTTGACTTCGCGGTGGCGAATCCGCCCTTCTCCGCTAAGGCCTGGTCCAGCGGGCTCGACCCGGCCAACGACGCGTTCCGGCGTTTCAAGTACGGCATCCCGCCTGCCAAGAACGGGGACTACGCTTTCCTTCTGCACCTGATCGCCTCGCTCAAGAGCAACGGCAAAGGCGCGATCATCCTGCCACACGGCGTGCTCTTCCGCGGCAACAAGGAGGCCGACATCCGCCGCAACCTCATCCAGCGTGGCCTCATCAAGGGCATCATCGGCCTGCCCGCGAACCTCTTCTACGGCACCGGCATCCCGGCCTGCATCGTGGTTATTGATAAGGAGAACGCCCACGCCCGCACTGGCATCTTCATGATCAACGCCAGCAAGGGTTTCCTCAAGGACGGCAATAAAAACCGCCTGCGTGCCCAGGACATCCATAAGATCGTGGACGTATTCAACCGGCAAGTCGAGCTGCCGCGCTATGCGCGCATGGTGCCGGTGAGCGAGATCGCGAGCCCCTCTAACGACTACAACCTCAACATCCCCCGCTACATCGATTCGAGCGAGCCAGAGGATCTGCACGACCTCGACGCGCACCTGAACGGCGGCATCCCCAATCGCGACATCGACGCGCTCGATGCCTACTGGACCGTCTTCCCCTCGCTGCGCCAGGCGCTGTTCAAGGATCATGGCCGGACGGGCTACAGCGTGACCCGCGTCGAGACGCACCAGGTGAAGCCCGCCATCCTCGGCCATTCTGAGTTCAGCGCTTATGCGAGGAGCGTCGGGGCCGTCATCAATGTCTGGTGCAAGGCGCACGAGCCGCAGCTCAAGGGCCTCAAGGTCAATGACCTTCCAAGACAGGTCATCCACACCCTGTCGGAAGACCTGTTCGCAAGCCTCGGCGACTTGCCGCTGCTAAGCCGCTACGACGTCTACCAGCGCTTGATGGACTACTGGGCGGAGACGATGCAGGACGATGTGTACCTGATCGCCGCGGACGGCTGGGTCGAGGCCGCCAAACCGCGCGGGATCATCGACGACAAGGAAAAAAAGATCAAGGAAACGCCGGACCTGACCATCGGCCGCAAAAAGTACAAGATGGACCTGGTCCCGCCGACACTGATCGCCGCGCGCTACTTCGCCAAGGAGCAAGCCTCCATCGACGCGTTACAAACCAAACAGGAAATCGCTGCCCGCGAGTTGGAGGAATTCGTCGAGGAACACACCGGCGACGAGGGCTTGCTGACGGACGCCACCAACGACAAGGGCAAGGTCACCAAGGGCGGCGTGAAGGACCGGATCAAGGCTGTCGAAGGTGAGTCGGAAAACGACGAAGAGCGCGATGCCCTTACGCGTTGCCTGGAGCTGATCGAAGCGGACAGTGACGCCAGCAAGGCCGTCAAGGACGCCCAGGCTGCACTTGATGAGCAGGTGCTGGCAAAGTACGTCACGCTCACAGATGCCGAGATCAAGACATTGGTGGTCGAGGACAAGTGGTTCGCCAGCATCCGCGACGGCATCGAGGGCGAGGTGCAGCGGCTGACCCAGCAACTGGCCGAGCGGGTGAAGGAACTGGAAGGACGCTACGCCCGGCCGCTGCCGGAACTGGAGCAGGGGGTGGAGGCGTTCACCGCCAAGGTCGAGGGACACTTTAAGAAGATGGGACTGGTTTGGGGATGAGCACTGAGGCCAGACAGGTCAAGGAACCTTCCGCCAGCAACTTGGCCCAGGCCGACGTGGCCGACGTACCGCCGGGCTACAAACGTACTGAGGCGGGAGTGATTCCGCAAGATTGGAACGCAGAGCCGCTTCTGACCGTGCTTCGGCTCCCGACGGGTCAGGTTGACCCGCGTCGCGAGCCATACCGCTCGATGGTACTGGTTGCACCTGATCACGTAGAAGTGGCAACAGGTCGCCTACTCACGAGGGAGACATCGGCTGAGCAGCAGGCTATCAGCGGCAAGTACCCGTTCAGGTCGGGAGACATTGTCTACAGCAAGATTCGCCCTTACCTGCGAAAAGCAATCCTTGCGGACTTCGACGGTCTTTGTAGTGCGGACATGTATCCGCTGTCACCGACACCCGATGTCTCACCCGGCTTCATGCTGGCAGTTCTACTGGGTCACGACTTCTCGACCTTTGCTGAAGGTGTCTCTGCGCGCAGTGGCATTCCGAAGATCAACAGAGATGAACTAGCTGAGTACCGTGTCGCCCTCCCTTCGCACCCCGAACAACGCGCCATCGCCGAGGTGTTATCGGATGTGGCTGGATTGCTCGGGGCGTTGGAGACGCTAATCGCCAAGAAACGGGCCATCAAGCAGGGCGCCATGCAACAACTCCTCACCGGCAAGACCCGCCTGCCGGGCTTCAGCGGGGAGTGGGACGCGAAGCGGCTGGGGGACTTCGCGTCGATCCGCAATCAGAAGCTGCTTCCAGCCAACCTGGCTCCAGAGACCCCGTGCGTGGAACTGGAGCATATTGGTCAAAACGACGGGCGGCTGCTGGCGTGTTCAGCGGCAAAGAATTCAACATCGATCAAGTACAAGTTCCTAACTGGCGATGTGCTGTTTGGCCGCCTTCGTTCGTATCTTCGCAAGTTCTGGCTCGCCGACCGTGACGGAATCTGCACGACAGAGATATGGCCACTGGTTGTCGATCCTCAGCAGGCTGTCGGCGGGTTTCTTCATGCTGTCGTGCAAACCGATCGGTTCATCGAGGCTTCGAGCATTTCATACGGCACTCACATGCCACGTGCAGACTGGGGAGTGATGCGAAACTTCGAGATCTATCTTCCCCAATTAGATGAACAGACTGCTATCGCGACAGTCCTTTCGGACATGTATGCCGAGATCGTCGCGCTGGAGCACCGCCGCGACAAGACCCGCGCGATCAAGCAGGGCATGATGCAGCAGCTCCTCACCGGCCGCCTGCGGTTGGTGAAGCCGGCATCGCAACCGGAGGCGGCGTGCTGAACACCTTCGCCAAGTTTCTTCTGGTCTCAACTTCCTTGTCCCCGCTGTTGGGCGCGGTAGCCGTTAACCAATTCGCCCGTGGCGAGCCCATGGGGCGCTGGGGTGCTTGGCTGGTTGCAGCTCTGCTCCTGGTGTTCCTCTGCTGGGCTCTCTTGCGATACTCGGCCAAGAACGCGCAACAGCACGCTTTCCGCATCAAGGAGTTCGAGCGCAACGACAAGGAAGTGCTGGCTTTTCTAGTCACGTATCTACTGCCGTTTCTATCCACCGACAAGATGGGCTTCACCGGCAGCTGGCTAACGGGTGCATATGTGCTCGCCATCATCTTTCTCGTCATCGCTCATGCAGGCGCGTTTCACTTCAACCCGGTCATGGGGCTGCTCGGATATCACTTCTATGCCGTCAAGAACGACGACGGTATTTCCCATCTGCTGATCAGCAAGGAAGAGTTGCGGCGGCCGGGCAAGGACGTTCCGACAGTGCGGCTCGCTCACAACCTCTATCTGCACACCGGGGGTGCGGATGCTTGAGAACTTCCAGCTTGTGGCGGTCGTCAAGCAAGGCCAGATTCGTCTGCTGCGGATTCCACTTCATCAGAGTTTGCAGCAGAAGCTTGCGGAGAGCTGGCAAGTTCAGTTCGACGCATTTGTCGGAGACGTACAGGAGATCGACTTCAACCCCGGCTACCAGCCGGAGCAGCACGAACGCTTCTGTCTGCAAGACTATGACCTGCCCGACTCGTTGGCGAACGAAACCAGCCAGACAATTCAGAACCTCGACCCAATCAATAACAACGAAGCGCTCGTCGATTCGATCAAGGGCATCGTGGCCTTCGCGCGCGACGCCGAGGGAGCGGAACTTGTATTATTTCAGAATTTCAGCCGCTCCCACGTGATCCAGCCCGGACGCTTTCTGTTCCTGCAGAACAATACCTATAAGACAACGGAACACTCGGGGCTGACCCTCGACAGCAGATTGAGCGCTGTGTATCTGCCCGTCGACAGGAAGCTGCTCTTCCACAACTTCCGCACTGTCAATAGTTTTCTGCCGCTAGCCGACTTCTATGAGGAGGCCTCGGAGCAGCAGATTCGCGACGTGCTGGCTCACGAGCGACTGGCCGCGGAGGACGCGGACGCCTTGGCGACGGATTCCAATCAATGGTTTCGTAAGCGGTTTGCGATGCTCAGGGATTCAGGTGTCCTCGACCAGTACTCCGCGAAGCAGATCCAACAGCGGGCAAAGGGGTACGACGTGGAAGTTCATATCTCAAAGGGCAAGATCGTCTTTCCCGCGGAGAAGCCGGCGGCCAAGAAGCTATTGCAGTTTCTGAATGAAGAGCTCTTCCTGGGAGCGATTACCGACACACTGTACGAAACCAACTCAAAGAGGGAAGCTGACTGATGAACGCCGTCGGCCAGCGGGAACTCCTCACGCAGAAGAGCGTGGTTGCGTTCCTCAAGGACGTGCTGGGCTATGCCTACCTCGGCCACTGGAAGGACCGCCCCGACAACAGCAACGTCGAGGAGGCCCTACTCACCGATTGGCTTAAGCGCCAGAGCCATAGCGAGAAGATCATCGGAAAGGTGCTGTTCGAGCTGGGAAAGGCCACCGCGTTCGGCGGCAGCAAAACACTCTACGACGCGAACCGCGAGGTGTACAGCTTGCTCCGCTACGGCGTGAAGGTCCGGCCGGACGTGGGCGAGCAGCACGTCACGGTCTGGCTGATCGACTGGGAGAACCCTGGCTATAACGACTTCGCCATCGCCGAGGAAGTGACCGTGGCCGGGGAGAATAACAAGCGGCCCGACATCGTGCTCTACGTCAACGGCATCGCCCTCGGCGTGCTGGAGCTGAAGCGTTCCATCGTATCGGTAACGGAAGGTATCCGGCAGAACCTGGACAGCCAGAAAAAGGACTTCATCCGGCCGTTTTATGCCACGGTGCAACTCGTAATGGCGGGCAACGACACCGAGGGACTGCGTTACGGCGTGATCGAGACGCCGCAGAAGTACTGGCTGCGCTGGAAGGAAGGCGACGCACAGGCGGCTGCCGGCGACAACCCGCTGCTGCGCGAGTTGGGCCAGCTCTGCGCGAAGGAGCGTCTGCTCGAGCTCGTGCATGATTTCATCGTGTTCGACGCAGGCATAAAGAAGACCTGCCGCCACCACCAGTACTTCGGCGTACGCGCAGCGCAGACGCGCGTGCAGCGGCGCGAGGGCGGCATCCTCTGGCACACCCAGGGCAGCGGCAAGAGCCTAATCATGATCTGGCTCGCAAAGTGGATCCGCGAGCACGTGACAAATAGCAGGGTATTGATCATTACCGACCGCACGGAGCTAGACGAGCAGATAGAGAAGTTCTTCCTGGGCGTCAACGAAGGCATCTATCGCACGAAGAGCGGCGCAGACCTCGTACGCGTTCTCGACGTGGGCGAGGAGTGGCTGATCTGCTCGCTGATCCACAAGTTCGGCGCGTCGGAGGAAGGCGACATCGATCTCTTCCTCGAGGACATTCGAAGCCACTTGCCCAAGGGGTTCTACGCCAAGGGTGACATCTTCGTCTTCGTGGACGAGTGCCACCGCACGCAATCCGGCAAGCTGCATGACGCGATGAAGGCGCTGCTGCCGGGGGCGATGCTGATCGGCTTCACCGGGACGCCGCTGCTAAGGGACGACAAGCGGCGGAGCATCGAGACCTTCGGGCCGTACATCCACACCTACAAATACGACGAGGCGGTGCGCGACCGCGTGGTGCTCGACCTGCGCTACGAGGCGCGCGACATCGACCAGAACATCACGTCGCAATCCAAGATCGATCAGTGGTTCGAGCTCAAGACTCGGGGATTGACCGACGTGGCGAAGGCGCAGCTCAAGCAGCGCTGGGGCACGATGCAGAAGGTGTTGAGCGCCCGCGACCGGTTGACCCAAATCGTCAACGACATCCTGCTTGACATGGAGACGCGCGATCGGCTCAAGAGCGGCCACGGAAACGCACTGCTGGTCTCGGGCAGCATCTACTCGGCCTGTCGGTTCTTTGAGATGTTCCAGAAAACGGATCTGGCGGGCAGGTGCGCGATTGTCACGTCCTACAGGCCGTCGCCGGCGGACATCAAAGGTGAGGAGACAGGCGAGGGACTGACGGAGAATTTGCGGCAGTACGACATCTACCGGAAGATGCTCGCCGCGCACTTCAACGAGCCCGAAGAAACGGCTATGTACAAGGTCGAGCAGTTCGAGAAGGAGGTGAAGAAGCGCTTCGTCGACGAACCCGGCCAGATGAAGCTGCTGATCGTTGTGGACAAACTGCTGACCGGATTCGACGCGCCGCCAGCCACCTACCTCTACATCGACAAACAGATGCAGGACCACGGGCTGTTTCAGGCGATTTGCCGGGTCAACCGCCTGGATGGTGAGGACAAGGAGTACGGCTACATCATCGATTACAAGGATCTCTTTCGGTCGCTGGAGGAGTCCATCAAGGACTACACCGGAGAAGCCTTCGCTGGCTACGATAAGGCCGACATCGAGGGCTTATTAAAGGATCGGCTTCAGCAGGACCGGGACCGGCTGGAGGAGGCGCGCGAGGCGGTCAAAGCGCTGTGCGAACCGGTGGAGCCGCCGCGCGATACGGCGGCTTATCTCCGCTACTTCTGCGCAGTCGACAGCGGCAATGCCGAGCAGTTGAAGGACAACGAGCCGAGGCGCGTAGCGCTCTACAAGCTCGCTGCCGCGTTCCTGCGGGCTTACGCCAATCTGGCCAACGAAATGCTCGAGGCCGGGTACTCCGCGGCGGAGGCGCGTGAAATCAAGGGCGAGGTCGACCACTACGAGAAAGTGCGCGAAGAGGTCAAGCTAGCCAGCGGTGACTACATCGACATGAAGATGTACGAGCCGGCCATGCGCCACCTGCTGGACACCTACATCCGGGCCGAAGAAAGCGAGAAGCTCTCGGGCTTCGACGATCTGACGCTGGTGCAGCTGATCGTGGAGCGCGGCGAAGCGGCCGTTGACGCGCTTCCCAGGGGCCTGCGCGAAAACCGCGAGGCGGTGGCGGAAACAATCGAGAACAACGTCCGCCGGCTGATCATCGACGAGATGGCCGTTAACCCGAAGTACTTCGAGAAGATGTCCGAGCTCCTCAACGCTCTGATCGCGCAGCGCAAGCAGGAGACGATGGACTACAAGGCCTACCTGGCAAGGATCGTCGCGCTTACCAAACAAGTGAGCCAGCCAGAGACCCAGTCGTCCTATCCCTCGAGCATCAACAGCGCCGCACTGCGCGCGCTGTATGACAACCTGGAAGATGCCAGGGTGCTGGCAGTACGGGAGCGATCGGCGCCTTACGGCTCCGCTCCAGACGCGGAAGCCAGAGAAGCAAAGGCTCTGGCGCTGGATCGTGCCGTCCGCCGGATAAAGAAGGCGGACTGGCGCGGCAACAAGTTCAAGGAACGCGAGGTCCGCAACGCTATCCAGTCGGTACTCGGTGCGAATAGGGGTCTGGTGGACACTATCTTTGAGATTGTAAAGAATCAGCGTGAGTACTAAACGGCATCAAATCGAGGTCCGAGGGCTGCCCATCGAGGTGGTCCGCAAGGACATCAAGAATCTCCATGTGGGCGTGTATCCCCCGGGTGGACGGGTACGAGTAGCCGCACCGCTGCGCCTTGATGATGACGCCGTGCGGCTCGCCGTCATCTCACGCCTGGGATGGATTCGTCGGCAGCAGGCGGGCTTCGTGCAGCAGGTGCGCCAGTCAGAGCGCGAGTTCGTGACTGGCGAAAGCCACTACTTCGAGGGCCGTCGCTACCGTCTCCGTGTGATCGAACATGCGGGCCCGCCGTCTCTGGGCCTGCCGAATAACACCACCATGGAATTGCGTGTGCCTCCGGAGACCAACCGGCAGAAGCGGGAAGCCTTGCTTCAGGCCTGGTATCGGCGACGGCTTCGGGGGCATATTCCACCACTTCTCGCCAAGTGGGAAACCAGGGTCGGCGTAATGGTTGCCGAAGCACGCATTAAGAAGATGAAAACGCGCTGGGGGAGCTGCAATGCCGCGGCACGGCGTATCTGGCTGAATCTCGAGCTGGCCAAGAAGTCGCCTTCGTGCCTGGAGTACATCCTAGTGCACGAGATGGTCCACATCCTTGAACGGTGCCACAATGAACGGTTCCGCGTGCTGATGGACACGCTGATGCCCACATGGCGCCTATGCCGGGAGGAACTGAATCGGGCACCCTTGGCGCATGAGGAGTGGAAGTATTGAGCCACCCTGGGCACTGCATAACAATCGGTTCCAGCGGCTGGCGCTGCGCGGCCTGCCACTGAACCGGAGCGTTAGACCGCCGATGAACCGTCCGCACGCCATGAATACCGACAACTTTCTGGCAGGTCACAGGAGGTACTTTTTAGGATCGTACGATCAATTCGTCTCATTCGGTGGACCATGCGTTTACTTCCATCGCGAATGCCTCCGCGAGCGAGATAGATCGTTTCTCTCGCGTCGCCATATTGAGATGTTGTACGCAACGCTCGCCGCGTGGGGCATGCACCGAATGGGCGACGCAGACAGAACGAAGACGAAGCTGACTGACTGGGAACAGTTTCACGGATCCATTCTTGCGAATGCATCAGCGCTTGGCGACTTCCGCGAGTACAAGATCCTGGAAATCTCCGACGGCGATTACTCCGCTGCACTCAAGAGACTCCGGCCCATCTACGAGTCCCTCCGGTTGTCTGCGTCGGGAGCCACCGTTGTCGTGAACTCGAAGGCCTTGCACCACGTGCTGCCGGAGTTCATTCCTCCGATTGATCGGCAGTACACGATTCGATTCTTCACCCAATCTCCCGATCGTTGGCGGGATTCGAAAGGGAAGTTCCGGCTGATCTCTTTGCCATCTGGACTGGAAGCTCAATTCTGCACCTTTTGTGAGACGTGCATTGCGTTCAAGCACCTGGCTGATCGGGTAGACCGCGCGCTGTTCGACAACGAGCGCAATCAGCATGGCGTCACCGCGCCAAAGGCCTTGGACAATGCGATAGTCAACTACGTCAGAATTGTCGGAGCAGCGAAGCCACCGGCGGTCTAACAAGGCGATGGGCCCAACGCCGGGGTAGCCGTTCTCGCGTCCCGCCCGGCGCCGATCGTCGCCAAACATTATGCGTACAACCAATCCGCCACGGTCCTGCGGTCGAGCTAGATAACCGCGTGCAGATCCGCTATGGTAATGATCCGACAACAGGACTATCCATACTTCTATCAACACGATGTTTCGGAGTGGGAAGTTGAAGATATTCTTGGCGACCGTTACAAGACATTCTTGGACGGGATGATTATCGAATTGCAATCGGCCAGACTGAAGAGGGACGATATTTAAGGGGGTCTACGTTCCAGATCCTGACTCCCCATTCTGTTTTCGTCATAACGGGATATGAGCTGAGTCCTAAGGCAAAGCCGGCAATCCGCCGTAGGAAAAAGAATAAACGATGACTAAGGAAAAATATCTGGATGGAATCAGGCTCGAGTTCCTGGGGTGCGCAGTGATGATCGTTACAAGTACCGGGTTCAGAGGTCTCATGTCCGGGGACGGAGCCGCTCAGGGTTCCATCGCCGCGCAAAAAACGCACGGCTCGGCGTGGCTCATCGTTAAGCCATTAGCACACACGTGACATGAACCTCGCCTTGCTGGACAGCCGACTCGTTGTAGCCGTGATTGCGGGCGTCCTGGGTTTCATCTTAGCGCTCCTGACCCAGAGGATCCTCGGCAAGCGGGGTCTCTTCACCTACTTCGTGTGGCACAACAGACTTGGCGTCTCCGCAGACGATGCGATATTCGGATCTGTGCGAGTTACGTGGAACGACAATCCTGTCGCGAACCTGTATTCTTCGACCGTCGAATTGCGGAATGAGAGTTTCAACGACTACGACAATGTCGTCGTCCGTGTGTTCACGAATGATACGTTTCTCCTTACGGAAAGGACAGACATCGTCGGAACCACCCACTTCCTCAACTGGACCGACGAGTTTTCGAATCGGCTTGTAGTACAGCCAGGCACACAGCCAACTATAGCTCAGCAAAATCTGTATAGGAGCCAGCGTGATTACTTGGTTCCGACTATGAATCGTGGGCAGATCGTGCGTTTCACTTTTCTAAATGCGCCGACGTCGGACAAGCCGTCGCTCTGGCTCGATATTTTGCATAAGGGCGTCAGGCTCAAGTTTCGCTTGGCCCAGACTCAGTTCCTCGGCGTTCCTCAACCTGCTGCCGCACTAGTGGGTGCGGCCCTCAGCCTGGTCGTTCTGGCAGTAGTGGTCTCACTCGTTGATAGTGTGTGAGTGGCGGCAATTCTGTGCCTAGTGTACGGATTGATCGTTCTGGTACCAGGAGCTCTGTCGATCAGGTTGTGGCGGTGGCTCAAAGATTTGTTGGGCGGTTGATAGCCCCGAATGTGCGCGGTAACAAATAAATGGTTATTGTCGCCCGCGAGTCTGCGGATCTGGCAACATCCGAGTGTTAAGCCGCGACAAAAACCCTGGGTTGAACTAAATCCAGGGTCAGCCAGTGCGCAGGTGTTTGGAATCTCAATGTGCTTTCGAGCAGAAGCAGTCAGCCGGTGTTGCGAAAAGAGCGTCACTGAAGGAATGAAATCCATACAAGCGGCAATTGGTGAGGCGAAGTAGCCTGCTGAAGACCATCCAAATACACGAGTGACCTGCCGCCGTCCGTCGAGGAGGGAACGAGAACTTGGCCGGTGAGAAGGTGGAACCTCCTTAATACGTAGCTCACGGATGGCGGTTCGAACTCCCCAGTATCGCGACTATTGGAGGATGAGAAAACATTCAGAATTATCAGAGGGCGTACAGAGCCCTTACTGAGTTGATGGAACAACTTAATCCGTCTAAAACGAGAAAGAACGTATAATATGTACAGCGAGAGTCGACAACGTCAACCAAATCTCGGACCCTCGCCTTCATATCAAACGGAACCGCAATATGCCTGACCCGATCGAGACGTATCGCGCAGAGGCCACACAGCGCATCCAACTTGCAAATTCCCAAGGTGGGTGGGAAGGAATTCACACCGATTTCAAGGTATCGCTCGGTACAACACCGCGGGACCTCGCAAGACTCCTAAAACACATCCTGGCGTTTGGAAATACCCCGAGGAGCACCGAGGCATACATAATTTGCGGCGTCAGTGAGAATAAGCAAAATGGCACGTTCACTCACGTGGGCGTCTCAGACCAAGGATTCCCTTCATCCGAGAGACTGTATTCGTTGCTTAAAGAATATACCGATATCCGTGACGTCTTTATTGACGCCCATTTCTACCTCGACGACCGTCGGACACCGTACATCGTGATTCCACTCCAGTACGAGGGGCCGTGCGCCTTAATAAAAAAGTTTCAGGGAGCCGCTAGCACTGTGATCCCAGACGAAATTTACTGTCGGTACGGCAGTAGCAGCATGCCAGCAATGCCAAGAGACGTTCGCAGGATGCATGCGGATTGGGCCACGTGGTTTCTTGATTGCCGATACGAGAAGAGTGCGGCTGCGATGGTAACGGCGCTATCAAAAAGATTTCCTCGGCACTCGTCGCTGACTACCACAGGTGATTACGTCCGTCTCGTGTATGAGAGCGACGTCAGTGACGAATTTGGCCAGCGGACTGCGCCGGCTCTCATTCATGCATACTGGGGATTTGCTCCCGTACCACGCGCGGCATATGTCGCGAAACTCCCTCTCCGCGTCTTATTACGTAGCCTTCCCGATAAACGAGTTGTACAAGCCACAGTGCCGCTGCTTTCGCTAATCGCCGCGACGGATTCTCAAGAAAGCATTCAGCTAGCGAAGGAAACGCTGGAGCACTTGACCACCCATGGTCGCAATTTCTGCGACGTGCTTCGAAAAATCAAGCAGGATAAGGGAACATGGGTGGATTCGATGCTGCTGAGAGACCTCAATATCAAAGAGACTGACCTGCTTGACAGCAGTTATTACGAGTCACTCTTCACAAAAATGCTCAGGATGCAATCGGTTGATCGAAAAACACAACAGTATGTAGACCGCACCATTCGCGCGATTCAGGGAGAGAAGCATCGGCAAACGGCACGCGTGAAACAGTACCGCAGCGCTCGCTGAGGCGCCTTGGAACGACTGCCTAGAACGACTGACTAGAGCCTGACACCGAGACGGACGCTAAATGGCTGCCGGGTTTGAAATTTGACTTGAACGAATCTTGTTTTCCCGGTGGGGCAGACCAGGGAAATGTTCGCTGGTTTTGCCGAGAAAGAAAAGACCAGTGCCTGTCACCCAGAAGGACGCTAAATGACTGCCGGATTTGAAATTTGACTCGAACGACTATTGTTTTCCGGGTGAGCCAACTAGGAAGGGCCTGTCTTGGCTGCCGGAACTGGCCCTTGCGCGCGCCAAACCGGTAGACGAGAAAGGCGCGCCCTGTCCTCTGGCTCGAGCACGTCTAGGCTCGCCCAGGCGGCCTCAATGGTTCCACGATTGGTCCGAGCTCGTCACCAGTGGCGAGCGGACATGGAATCGTCGAAGGCCTGATTCTTCGGACCGTCGCGTACATAGGTCCGGAGTAGATGCGCGGCAGATGAGGCGATCGGCACGCGGACATCTGGGCCCTTCGGGTGCGTCCTCTTCGACATCGACTCAGTAAACATCCAGATCCCGGCCGACTACCACTTTGCCCGGGTAACGTGATTGCAGCTCTTTCAGCAATTCTTCAGGCGCGGACGCGGTGGGGCTCAGGGCTGGGCGCAGGACAATTGAGGCGTGATAGACAATCAGCAGGCGGGGTTTCGCTTTGGCGGCGAGTTCGGCTAGTTGCACGGTCGACGTGTGGTATTTGGCGGCAAAGGATTGGAAGGTCTCGGGATGTTTTGCCAGCGAGGCCAGGGTGTTGGCTTCGTGGATCAGCACGTCGTAGCCGCGGCAGGCATCGATGGTCGCCTGTGTCGGGTTGGTGTCGCCTGAGATGACGATCCTGCGGTCCGGTCTGTCGAACCGGCCTTCGGGGGTGAGTTCAAACAAAGATTTTTTTAGACACAAAGGCACAAAGGGCACAAAGTAAGCTGGATGCAGGCAGAGCCGAGCGGCTGAAACCGGTGGCATTATGAAGCTCTCTTTATGAACCGGTCTAAATCGATCGACTTCCGATCTACCAACTCTCCATGAACGTAGCGATGGAGAACACTACCAATCAGGGGGGCGGAAACGATGCCTCTCACCATGGGCGGTGAAAATAGCAGGCACAGTTGAAGATTTACTTTCAACAGTACTGTCTAATTCTGACGGGCTCGAACCGGATGCGAGGATGCGGACCGCGACCGCGCCATTTGGGGCAAGCGCCGAGGGCACTTTGTCAGCGCGCGACTAACACCTTCCCAGCCTCAAGATCCTCTCTCATGCGCGCCTCCCATCTTCTTTTGCGAAATACTTGCCAGTGCATAGCTCGTGCTCCGTCCGCCTTCCGGATTACGAACAAGAATGCCGCGCTCGACAAGGGACAAAATGTCGCGCAGAGCCGTATCGTGGGAACATTTCGCCAGCTTGCCATATTTTGACGTCGTGAGCTTTCCTTCGAAGCGATCAAGCAGGGCGTTAAGAACGAGGGTCTGCCGCTCATTGAGGGCGATTCCTTGCACGTTTTCCCAAAAACGTGCTTTGGCAAGGACCGCGCCGAGAGCGCTTTGTGCGCCTTCAATGGCGCGGCCCAGACAGACAAGGAACCATTCCATCCACGGGGTGATGTCCATCGTTCCTTTCTGCGTCCGCTCAAGAATGTCGTAGTAGGCGGCGCGCTCCTGCCGAATCTCTGCCGACATGCTGTAGAAGCGTTGCGAACTGTCTTCGGAACGGGCGAGCGCCATATCAGCAATGGCGCGCGCAATTCGGCCGTTGCCATCATCAAAAGGGTGGATCGTGACGAACCAGAGGTGAGCCAGTCCAGCTTTAAGGACTGCGTCGATATCAGCAGGCTTGTTAAACCAATCGAGGAAGGACTCCATTTCCCGGTCAAGGCGTGGCGCCGCCGGCGCTTCAAAGTGGACATGCTCCTTGCCGACCGGCCCGGAGACTACTTGCATAGGGCCAGTGCTGTCGTCACGCCAAGCCCCTGACCTGATCTTGCTCATGCCACTGCGTCCGGTGGGAAACAGAGCTGCATGCCACGAAAAGAGCCTTTCGTTGGTGAGCGACTGATTATAATGACGCGTGGCGTCGAGCATCATTTCCACGACGCCTTCAACATGGCGATCTGCGGGCTTTAGACCGCCGATATCCATACCGAGCCGGCGCGCAATTGAGGACCGGACCTGTCCAGCATTCAGTTTTTCCCCTTCGATTTCACTGCTCTTAAGTACATCGGCTGTAAGGGTTTGCAGAACGGCCTCCTGGCGGAGCTTAAACCCGAGGGCCTCCATATGACCCGTCAACCAACCCTGCCGATGTCGGACCCCGGCTAAAGGTTCGGCAAGGCGCTCTCGGTCCCAATGAAATCTGGGCCAATTCTGAAGCTCATGGATGTATAATCTACGCATTTTATGCGTAGATTATAGCCAACATTCGCCGCAAACGCAAATATTCTACGCATAAATTGCGTAGAATAACGGCCCTAATCGCCGCATCCCACCCCACGCTCCTACTGCAGCTTGACGGAGTGATCGATCAGTACCGCGCCTTGGTCCCCAGTTGCGTGCTGAGCGCGAGGGTTTAGTCGAGCCCGTTAAAGCGCGATCTATCAAGTCCCCATGAACGTAGCGATGGAGAACACTACCAATCAGTGTCTAATCTATTTGACGCCTTCAGCGTCCAGACCGAAAACTCAATCCTTTGGGCGCCGTTTCAACTGGGGACGTGCTCTTATTGGTTGTGGCCTTAGGTCCACAAAGCGGATTATTCACAAACTGCAGGAACTAGCCGCCGATTTACGCGGACAACGCTGATGGTATCGCGGTCGAGGGATGGGCGTCGATCCCAGGAGAGGACTGACAGCCGAAAAGACTAATGGGTCTCCCATCCTCGGTTGAACAGACCAAGTATGATCTTGGAGCGCCATCAGGTGGAATTTACCGCGGAGTGGCTCGATCGGTTTCTTCCGTTAGCTCATGACAACGTCGACAGGAAGCTCGTCCAGCTCTGATTTTTTTGAAACGAAGTTCAGTTTCTCGAAGCCGATGACTTTTTTTGTGCGCGGATCCTTTTTCAGAATGACCTCTCCCCCGGTCTCCTCGCTCACAACCTTTCTCGGCTTCTCGAACCAGACGTCGAGCGTGTTGCCTTCTTTGTCAAAAAACACTCTGATCTTTTTCATTACGGCCTCTGGTCAACTCTGTCGCCTTCCTTGATTCTATCAGTTAAATACGCAGTGATGACAAATCCGTCACCGTTACGGTGCTTGACGACGACCGTGAGCCACAGCCTGCCGCGGCATCGGTAGTAAAGAAAAACCAATACTATCGCTCTTGCTGCGCCGGATTTCGTCAGGCACACGCACTGTTCGTTTGACTTCGGATTCCTGGCCCTCAATTTCGGGATGTTTCGTCTTGACGATAAGATCCCACCTCGATCTTGTGACCCGAATCGGCTTACCGAGCTTGGATGTGACTTCAAAGTAAATGGCATCCGTTTGGGACAGTGTGATCGGCGCTATTTAGGAATCTCGATATGCTGGACGCTTTGATATGCCGTCGGCAAGCTACTAGAGCGCGGCGTCAGACGTCAAACTCCAGCCGCTGTCCGCCGAATCAAACGGATGTTTTACTCGCGCTTCTGTCAGGCTGACGGGCCCACTGTTCACTCAGTAAACATCCAGATCCCGCCCAACCACCACTTTGCCCGGGTAACGTGATTGCAGCTCTTTCAGCAATTCTTCAGGCGTGGACGCGGTGGGGCTGAGGGCCGGGCGCAGAACAATCGAGGCGTGATAGACGATCAGCAGGCGGGGTTTGGCTTTGGTGGCGAGTTCGGCTAGTTGGACTGTCGACGTGTGATATTTCGCGGCAAAGGCTTGGAAAGTCTCGGGACGCTTTGCCAGCGAGGCCAGAGTGTTGGCTTCGTGGATCAGAACGTCGCAGCCGCGGCAGGCATCGATGGTCGCCTGTGTCGGGTTCGTGTCGCCTGAGATGACGATGCTGCGGTCCGCCGTGTCGAACCGGTAGCCATAGCTCTCCATCGCATGTTTGGTCGGGAAGGCGGTGACGGTCACGTTGGCGTCTTTGTAGATGAGGCCGGCGCTGATTTCGTGCGCGTTCACTTTATATCCGTCGGGGAAGTCACGCTGGTTGCCGTCGGCGTTGGTGCGTGTCTCGATGTCAGCGCGGTAGGCTTCAATGATGTGCCCCGTCATGGCCTTGATTCCCTTCGGGCCGTAAACCTCCAGCGGTGCTCTGCGCCCCATAGTCCAGGTGCTGAAAATCAGATCGGGATAGCCGACCGTATGGTCCGAATGCAAGTGGGTCACAAAGGCAACTCTCAGACTCGTGGGCTCAAGGGCTGCGATCCCCTTGTCAACCACCGCGGCCTTGGCGCGCCGCACCACGCCCGGCCCGAAGTCCACCAGGTAGGCGCTGCCATTGACCACGATTGCCGTGGCCGGGCCGGAGCGGTCCGGATCGGGCAGCGGATTGCCGGTGCCCAGCAGTACGACTTGGGTCTTGCTCGTCCGCGCCGCAGTGGTTTGAGCTTCGGCCTGACTGAGAGCAAAGGAAGAAGCCGCAATCGCCAGCACGGTGATGACCAGGATTCGCTTCATTGGTTCATCTCCTTGCATAGAACGTGAGAAAAAATCAGACGCCGCCGGGCTTGTCCCGGTGGTGAACGCGATTCTTCACCAGACCGCCGGTCCTACTATGCCTTGGTATTCCAAAAGGTGAGGCAGGGACGGCTTTAGTGAAGAATCGTACTCACCACCGGGGCAAGCCCGGTGGCGTCGATTTTTCTCAAGTTTATAGGTTAGTGGTTTAATCAAACGCAATATCGAGACTGTCAATTCGGTACTGGTGACGGCGATCCTGCAAACGATTCTGGCACCCTTCCAGGGTGCGGTGATTTGGAAGAAGCTCACCGGGGGCGGCGCGCAAAAAACGCGCTTGCCCCCGGCTATTCTATTTGACGCTTTCAGCGTCCAGACGGAAAACTCAATCCTTAATCTGTTTCCCGCTCGCTTTATTCTGTCGCCCGCCCCAAAAAAACAGGTCGGGCTCATGGGCTGGGAAACGGCTCGGGTCCCAGGGCTGTGCAAGCTCCGCCCTGGGCTTTATTCTTCCGCCCGGCCAAAAAGCGGCCCAGGCTGGCCGAGACCATGGGCAAGTGCGGTAGCGGTTCGAGCGGTTCGGGTTGATGCGATAAGAGGCAAGCGGTAGCGGTTCGAGCGGTTGGGGCTGATGCGATAAGAGGCAAATTGACATCAATCTTGGGTTAGCGCATCATTTAGACTATGAGGACTACGTTGACGCTGGATGATGACGTAATCGAGGCTGCTTCAAAGCGGGCGAGATCTTTGAACATCTCTTTGGGCAAAGCGGTATCGGATCTCGCGCGACGCGGGTTGGAATCCACGATCCCGGTGAAAGAAGTAAACGGCCTGGTGGTAATCAGTCCGCCAAAGGGAGCACCCAAAATCACGATGAAGAAAGTGAAGGAAGCTCTCAGTGACTTTCCATGAGGGTTTACTTGCTCGATATCAACCTGCTGGTGGCGCTCTTGTGGGCGAACCATGAGCAACACGAAGCAGCCGCTGATTGGTTTCGGGCTCATCGGCAGTCGGTTTGGGCGACGTGTCCGTTGACCCAGGCCGGTTTCGTTCGGATCAGTTCCAATCCGCGAGTATTTCCGGACACTCCGGCGCCCCTGAAGGCGTTGGAAATCCTTGAGACCAACTTGCGCCATCCAAGACACCGTTTTTGGAAGGACGACATCTCTTTCGCGGATGCAGTCGCACCTCTTGCCGGTCGTTTTGCAGGGCACCAACAAACGACTGATGCCTACCTTCTTGGGCTGGCGATCCACAAAACCGGCGTCCTGGCTACGTTTGACGAAAGTATCGCTGCTCTCCTGGAGCCAAGAGCGCTAAACGTAAAATTCCTTGAAATAATCCGAGCATAGCGCTGAGAATCGTTGGCAGGATCGCCGTTACCACGATGGGCGGCAAAGCCGCAACTCGAGTCACCAATTTTTTCTCACGTTCTTGCCCCGGTGGTGAGTACGATTCTTCACTAAAGCCGTCCCTGAAGCGAAATTTCTCAGCTGCGCTAACATAGTCATGCATGTCCGAGCAACCCGATGTCCTCGTTCTTGGCGCCGGCGCAGCCGGTTTGGCGGCCGCGGCTGAGCTTTCGGCTGCCGGACGCAGTGTGTGCATTCTTGAAGCGCGAAATCGCGTCGGCGGCCGCATCTGGAGCGTGCACAATCCCGAGATTGCCGCGGAGATCGATCTCGGCGCCGAGTTCATTCACGGCAGGCCTTCTGAATTGTGGCGAATCATTCAGGCGGCGCGGCTGAAAGTTTGCGAGGTGAAAGGCGAAGCCTGGCGTCGCGCGGGCTCGCGCTGGGCCAGGGCCGACAGCGCATGGAAGGCCGTCGACAAACTCGTGGACGATATGAAGAAACTGCGCGCCGACAAGAGCGTCGCCGATTACCTGGCCGGCTGCCGTAAATTGAAGGGTTGGCAGCGCGCGCTCGTTATCGGGTACGTCGAGGGCTTTCATGCCGGCCTGAAGGAGCGCATGAGCGCACGTGCCTTCGCGCAGGCTGAACAGGCGGGCGAAGAGATCCAAGGCGATCGCGCCTTCCGGCTCGTCGATGGTTATGCGCAGATCACCGATTCGCTTGTGGCTTCACTGCATCGCCATCGGTGTGCGCTGCATTTGGACACAGTCGTGCTGGCGGTCCGCTGGAGAAGACATCGCGTCGAGGTGACCGCACAAGACGCGGGCGGGCAGCGTAAGATCTTCACTGCGCCGCGCGCCGTCGTGACGCTTCCCCTGGGTGTACTCCAAGCGCCGCCGGGCGAACCGGGAGCGGTGGAGTTCGCGCCCGGTCTAGGTCTGAAAAAGAATGCAATCAAGCGCCTGGCGATGGGCAATGTAGTCAAAGTAATCCTCTGCTTCCGCCGCCGTTTCTGGGGTCCTCCTTTGCCAGACGATTTGCGTCGAAAATCGCAAATCGCAAATCGAAAATTCCCTGACTTCGGCTTTCTCCTCTCCAACAACGACGTGATGCCCACGTGGTGGGGCCTTTCTCCGTTGATTGCGCCGGTGCTCACAGGCTGGGCCGGCGGCCACTGGGCCGAAACATTCAAAGATCTCTGCGGCCCGGGTGACTATGTGGAGAATCCCCGTTTATCGACCCATGCACCATTGACAGGCGAAGCCGTCAACGCGCTGGCCGGTATCCTGGAAGTCTCCGGCAGCGAGGTTGCCCAACTTTTGCAGGCCGCGTACTTCCATGACTGGCGCGCCGACCCTTACTCGCGCGGCGCCTACAGCTACGTCCCCGTCGGCGGCCTCACAGCCCAGAAAAAACTCGCCGAGCCGCTGGACCAAACGCTTTACTTTGCCGGTGAAGCCACCGACACAAGTCACCAGCAGGGAACCGTCCATGCCGCCCTGGCCACCGGCCGCCGCGCCGCCTGCGAGCTGCTTTCCCACCTCTCCGGCATCTGACCAATTTTGGGCGATTTCACACCGATAGCAAGCAGAAGCCCGGACCGTTTTTTGGGGCGGGAGACAGAATTCCGCAGATCTGCCAAAAAATTCTGTCGCCCGCCCCAAGAACGGGCCGGGCTCGTTGGGAGATGATCGGCCATCCCATTAATACGCGAGCTAAGCCTGTTCCCGGGGTGCTTCCGCTCTTCGTCGTCCTTGGAGGGCAATGTAGGTGACGGCATCCCAGGCATTGTGGATTCCGACGAACAGAAGAAGGACGGCAGCAGCGCCGATCACGAACAGGGATGGCACGGGCTGTCGCCCGAGTGCGACCGAAGCCGCCAGAAGAGCCGCGTAAGCGATGAGCGGAAGAGCGCCGTGCCATAGCCAGTCCTCAAGCACCGGCACGTATTCAGTTTGCCGCCGCGCACGCCTGACAACCAACGCGGCGTAGACGAATCCCGCCATCCCGCAGGCGGCAAGACAAAACGCGGCGCCCGCGAGCGCGCGCCACGGTGCGCTCAGAATCGCCGAGGTGAGCAGCACGGCGCAGAAGTGGACCACCGTCGGAGTGCCAAATGCGCGCGTCGTTGCGGCGTCCAGCCCCTTCACTTCGGCGCCCAGAACAATCACGACAAACTGTAAACCCGTTAGCGCACCGGCCGAGGACCCGATGATAACGTAAAAGCTTTCCCAAGCGACGAACGGCGACAGCGCGGCTTGTTCCATAGTTTCTCTCCAATGTTAGCTGATGAAGGACCCGGCCATCACCGCCTGGGCCTCACCCAGCCCGCCGCTTTTTGGTAGGCGTTCAGCCTGTGGCCTACGCGGAGCGAAGCGCAGCCGTGGGAATTGCGGTTCTCTCTTCAGCCCGACCGCTTTTCGGGACGGGCGACAGCCGGTGGCACGGAAAATTGGCTTAATTCCTATCCGCTCCTGTTCTCCCAAAAGTCGACTGCTGTCGCCCGCCCAAAAACGGCGGGCTTTAACGAGTGGAATGCTGCTGTTCCCACGGCTCCGCTTCGCTGCGCTGTGGGCCACAGGCTCACGCCCGCCCAAAAGCGGCGGGCTTTGAAGAGTGGAATGCTGCCGTTCCCAAGGTCGCTCGCTTCCCCCGTTCGATGCCGCTAGCGAATGGTCACTGAAAAGCTCGATTCTGAACTAAGTATCTGCAGGTCTTCGATGAAGGGAGCGATGACGCCTCCACTTCGGAGAAATACCGGGTTGATTTCGTCGCCCTCAGGCTTGTTTTCGCCGCCGGCAATGGTGTCGACGGTTTTAAAATCTGCTCCCGTTAAGATGATTAGCAAAAGCGCGGGCGCATTGGAATCCAGCGCGCGGATTCTAGGGTTGCTCGCGGAAGCGATCTCATTTAAGGCCGGGAAGTCGAAGTCCATCAACACTGCTACTCCCTTTTGCCGGTCTGCTGCGGCCAATACGCGTTGCCCATTGAACGTAAAGCTGCGCGTCTCAGTCGCGACCCCGCTGATTACGCTTGAAAAGTTTAGGGTTCCCGACAGGCTTCCAAAGGAGTTGGGAACCATGCTTCCGATGTCAAAGAACACACGATCCAATGGGAGGAATTTGCCGTTAATCAATGTTGTACCGGCAAAGGTAAGATTTATCGTCAGCGAAGCTGTTTCGGTTTTACCGACATCAAAACCTTCCAGATGCTTAACCACCAGCTTACTACTGCCGGAAATGGTAATCGTCACCTTGCCGCCGGTCAGGTCCGGATCCACGACCGGCACGATCGGTTCGGTTTGTGTGGTGTACAATTTGCTGACTTGTGTCTGCTGAATGCTGGTTTGGTCAGACACTGAAATCGATGCTTGATTTGGATCATCTGCAAGATTATTTCCCTGAGGCAGAAAAGCGAGGTCCCTCGGAGCATTCAAATTGGAAAGGAAGACCAGTGGAGCCGGGCTGATCTGTGGAGCAATGCACAGCACCCTATTACCTCCTTCTTCTACGACAAACAAGGTGATGCCGTTGGGACAACGCATTCCCCTGCGCCGCAGGATCAGAATCTCAGTCGGCTTCACCAGGCCCGATGCCACGACGCGAGTTTGTCCAGCCAAAACGCCGATCAGATTCCCGTTCGGGTCGGTAAAGAAAATCTCCCCGGTGCACGTGTCGACCGCGACTCCTTGTGGAGCACTGGCGGCTACAATCCGGCGAACCTCGGGGGCATTTGTTTTTGTCGAATCCAATTGAGATCGCGGAGTGATCTGAATCTGATTTGCTCCTTGCTCGGCCACGGCAAGGTCCCCTGTATCGGTGAACGCCATGGAAGTCGGCTGCAGCAGTCCGGTAATGATCGGAACCAGAGCCGGCGGGGTAGCGTTTGGATCCAAGCGGTAGATTCTCCCTGTGTCAAAGCCCGCCAGCAGCAAGATTTCCTTCCCGGTTCGATCAACGAACGGAAGGATTTTTTCCACCGTTTCGTCGACGTTGATAAGGAGTTGCTGAGCCGTCCCCTTAAGTTCCGAGATTCTTGTTGATCCTCCGCTGGTGACTTCTTTGCTGAGTCCTTGTTGTTCGGCTAAAAAGAATCGCTTGCTTGACGTAAGATAGGCGACAGCCCGCACTACCGATAAGCCGCTGGCCAGAGTGTTCCTTTCGATGATGTCTACAGTGGCCCCCGTCTTTTGGCTGCCATCCGCGGCCGTGGCCACCAGACTTACGGTGCGTGATTCGGGCGGCCTGTCAGGCGCAGTGAACAGCCCGGTCGCCGCATTGACTGCGCCGGGCGATCCCGTTCCGGCAGCAGCGTCCACAGACCAGGTCACATTGGTGATTCCGCTGGCTTGGAACTGCTGCGTTGTTTTCGTCTCCAGCACAGCCATCGGAGGAAGAACTTTCAGGTTGGGAATCGAGGCAGCAGGATTCAGGTCCGTCTGAATCGGTTGAGGCGGCACATTGGCCAGTGCCGTCAGGCTTGCCGTGCCGAACACTTCAGTGGCGATGACGGGCACATCCGATCGAAGAAGAATATAACCACCCGCCACTCCTTCGGCCGCCGGCACCCATTCGCGCAGTACTTTACTTTGACGCTGGTTGGGTTTGAGCGCCTGTTTCGTTCTGCCGCGCAGCGAACCATCGGCGTTGAGTGAAAAGACTTCAACATTAGCGGTAAGAGCGCTGGCATTCAGGACCGCCAGTCCGGTAAAAAATCCTGCTGCTTCCGCCTGATGGGAGAAGACGGCCCGAGTCACCGGCGTGTGCTGCGCCGCTACGACGGCGCGGGTGGGATTGGAACGGGTGCCGTAGGCGATAAATCCGGTCAACCCTGCATCATTTGCCTCTACTTGGAGCCAGCCGGCCTGGGTGACATCCTGCCGAAAACCAAAGACTTCAGCCGCCGAGGTTTTCAGAATAGCCCGGGGTGATAATGTGCGCTGCACCGTGTTGTTTGTCAAAGCCGGAGGGACAAACAACGCGCCATTCTCCTGGAAAGCCCGAAATGTCAGGATCAGGGGCGTATCACTCAGGCTCAGCACTGTGATTTCCGAAGACCAGTCACCTCCGTCGACCAGTTGTGGAAAATTCAACAGGCGCGATTGGGCAACCGTCCGTTGCGCGCCCAAAACGGCCAGCGAAGGGCGCTGAGCGTCCTGTACCAGGGCATCGGCTGCCAGAGCAGTGTCGGATTTTAGATTCAGATACGCCGTGTCAGGAGAACGATTGGGAAAAAGTTCGCTCGCTGTTCCCTGCAGCGCCGCCTTTGCGGCAAGCGGCGGCAAGTTGGAAGTCCCCGCCACTGTGCCATCGGCCCTGCGGAATTCCACGCTGATGTTGGCCACCGCGTCTCCAGGATTAACGATCCTCAGATCAGTGCTGATGCCCGCGCCTTCATCCAGCAGCAAAAATACAAAAGTAGTTAGACCGGCCGAAGGATCCGAACCGTCCAGCGTCTGCAGCGTGTTGTCTCCCTGCAGATAAAACCCGGTCAGTCCGCTCACCGGACTGGTGGCCTGCAGCCAGAGGCGCACCGGTTGGGTGCTGTTTATCAGCTCGGGCGTTGCGCCAAAGATATCCCGATCACTCAGCAGAAATGCTCTTTGCCGTCGAGCCGAGATAGTCACC
>DASXQR010000047.1:0-3596 GCA_036507075.1 Acidobacteriota bacterium
TCGGCCCCGCCCTTTGCGCTCCTCTTGGAGTTCTTTGCGGTCTTGGCGGTTAAGTTTTCTTGAATGCCGGGCCCAGTCCAACCAACTTACTGCACTCGCCTCAGCTGCTCCAGCAATTCCCTGCGAAAGCTCTCTATCAACCGGGGCGCGACCCGATCAACCGCCTCGGTGACTTCGCGCTCCAAATCCGCTCCGGAGCCTGCTGCAGAGATCGTTTCCGCTACCGGCGAAACTGCTTCGGAGGAAGAGCCCTGAAGGGGCAAAAACTGCGGAACGGCGGAGACTGCTGCTTGCGGCTGTGGAGTGATCTGACGATCCCAGAGGCCGAGAGTGGAATCCTCAACCATCAGAAGCCCTGGCTTGCGCGCCTGGCGCTGTTCCTGAAAATCCAGAACGGAAGTCTGCGTCGCCGGTTCCTCCACAATCGGGCCGGCCAGTTCCTTCACCATTTGAAAAAGCTGTGTGGTATCAAACGGCTTGGTGAGGTAAGCATCATACCCCGCCTCTTCAGCCTGGCCGAAATCAAACGGTTCGAACGTCCCCACCAGAAGAATCACCGGGATGCTGTTTTCCTCTTTGGCGCGCCGGCAAAGATGATAACCGTCCGGGCCGGGAATCAGGACATCGGCCAGGAGAATATCCGGCTTCCAGGCCTCCAGCAGTTCCAGCGCCTCGTCTCCATTTTGCACCGCCCGTATTTCGTACGGCTCATTGTTGAAACACAACTGGACCACTTTCTCGGTAGTCGGACTGTCATCGGCCAAAAGTACTTTTCTCTTCACCTTATCAATCTCTATTTGATTTTTACCGCGTTGACTTCCACTCTTCTCACTCCTGCGATCGCGCTGATAGTGCGGACTGCTTGATCCAATGCAATTTTATCCCTTGCTTTACCATGAAGGGTGACGATTCCGTCCTTGACTTTGAAACTCAGATCTACCGATTTTGAAGGCAGGACCTTAAGCGCGCTCTTTACCTGAGTGTCAATCGTGCGGTCCTGTATCTGAGCGCCGTCTGGCCGGTCAACGGAGGCGCCGTTGGATGGAGCCGCTACCAGCGCGTCTCCCTTGGTCTTGGTCTTTTTATCCTTGCCGTTCTTTTTTGGCTCCGGCTGGGCCGTCTTTGCCGCCGCATTACGCTTGGCCCGTTCGTATGGGTCCTCTTTTCCGGCAAACACCTGCCACACCGAACGCACGGGATCAAAAATCGAGAAATCCTTCACGATCCGATTCTTTTCATTTTCCGCCGCCAGCACAGGATCGACGGGAGGCACAGGCTTCTCCAGAAGGATCAGCCGCTTCTTGGCTTCCTCAAACTTATCGCTGAATGGAAAACCCGCGACGATCCTGTTGTAATACACGATTGCCTCGGTGATGCTTCCCCTCTTCTGCAGCGCGTCACCCATCTTGAAGTAAGTCTGATCGATCTCGCTGAACGTAGGATATTTCTCGAGCACCACCTTGTAGCGGCTTTCGGCGGCCACGTAATTGTTCCGGCGTTGCAGATAAAAGTCGCCCACTTCCTGCTCGGATCGGGCCAACACCTCCTGCACATCGCGCAACATCTCCCTGGCGGTGGAGAGCAGCTCGCTGTTGGGGAAGTTTTGAATCATTTTCTTCAGCTCCACTTCCGCCTTGCGAGTGTATGTCTGGTCCAGCCCGGCATCCTTCATCATCTTGTAGTCCAGGGCAGCGATTTTCATCTGCGCGTCATCGGCGTCCTCGTAATTGGGATAAAAGAGGATGTAATTCCGGTATTGTGCCTCCGCTTGCAGCAGGTTAGCCGATCCGCCTTCTTCATAATAGGAGTCCCCCATGGCCATCACGGATTTGGGAGTGAACTCGCTGTCGGGATAGGTGCTGATCAAAGTTTCAAATGCCAGGCGCGCCTTCAGATATTGTCCCTTGCTCAGGTACTTCATGCCGTTTTGATAGAGCACCCGGTCGGGAGGAACGCCGCCCTTTTGCAGGTTGGCACTTTTCTGGCGATGGCAGCCTGCCATCGTCAGCAAGAGAATGAGAGCGTAAAAACAGAACTTCAATTTCATACAATACCCTGAGAGGCTAATTCTTGCAGATTCCGGTAGGCTACCGCAGGCTGTTTTTGACCGAAAACCGACGATCCCGCCACAATTAGATCCGCCCCGTATTCTACCACAAGCTGGATGTTGTCCGGACCAATCCCTCCGTCAATTTCTATCAATGCCCCGGACCGTGTCTTTTCTCTTAATTCACTCAGCGCCTGGAGCTTATCGAGACTGTAGCGGATAAACTCCTGTCCTCCGAACCCGGGATTAACCGACATGACCAGCGTGTAATCGACCACCGGCAGGATCGACTCCAGCACGGAGACCGGAGTACCGGGATTGATCACCACACCTGCCTTTGCCCCGGTATTGTGAATCTGTTGCGCCACCCGATCGACATGCGGCGTGGCTTCAAAATGAAAGCTGATCCAATCGGCTCCCGCTTCTGCAAAGCGGTCCACAAATTTTTCGGGCTCCACAATCATAAGATGAACATCGATGGTCGCGCGCGTAATTTTGCGCAGCGACTTCAAAACAGGAATCCCGATACTGATGTTCGGCACAAACCGGCCGTCCATGACATCAAAATGAAACGCATCTGCGCCGGCCTGCTCAACGTCAGCGATAGCCTGCTGCAGGTTTCCGAAATCCGCCGACAACAAGGACGGAAGGATCCGTGGCATTACTTGCTGACCTCCAGCCGGACCGGATCGGTGAGCCGAAAGGGAAATCCGGGCTCGGGATACTGCTTTACTACAGTCGACAGCGGGACATCCTGATATACAGCATAGGAGATTTCCGGAAGCCTGACTTTGTTCTGCTCCAGGAAGGCAAGCGCGCGATTCAGGTCCCATCCGAGCACGTCGGGCATGACATAGACCTGCGAGAGAAGGCCTTTATTTACCAGCACGTCGACTTTGTTGCCGACCAGCTCGCGGGTCTGAGGCGTCGGGAACTGGGTTACAATCCTGTCCGGTTCCCCCTGGCCAAGGTGAATTTCGCTGAGGTTTCCAAGCTGATATCCCTGCTGCACGAGCAGTAGCTGCGCGGCCCGCAGTGTGGCGCCTTCCACATCGGGTGTCGGGTTTGCCATTTTCCCCAGGCTGACAATCACATTTACAGCATTATCTTTCTTTATACGCGTGCCGGCCGCCGGCAGTTGCGTGGATATTCGTCCGCGCTGGACCCGTGGTTCGTAGCGCTCGCCCCGTACCTTTATTTTGAGGTTTACGTCGTCGAGGATCTGGGTTGCGCGCTTCAGGTCCTGCCCGAGCACAGTGGGGATAATCACTTCCTGGCCGCTGATGGCTAATTTCATGGCCGTAAAAAAGCTGATGAATCCGACGGCCACTACAATCATCGTCAGAAGAAAAAGCTTGCCGGTCCGAAAAAACAGGTCCCCCATCGTAGCTAATTTAACACAGGTCCGGGGTTACGAAGGGTTATGAAGGGGAAGGAGGGTTATGAAGGGGGAGAAAGGGTTATGAAGGGGGGGATGAAGGGCGATGAAGGGCGATTACCACCCGAACCGCGCGCGTAAGCAAGCGGACCCTCGATGTACCGGTTAGCG